>WRLF01000039.1 GCA_009777735.1 Treponema sp. | reverse complement strand
CATATCCTTGAGGGGATCTTTGAGATACCAGAAGCCTAGGGTGGGGGCGTGATGTCTCACATAAAAACCTAACCATAGACCATAAAAATCCCAAGTTAAAAACTAACCATTGAGCCGTCCTAAAGGAGCGGCATACTGTTTACTTGTGATGTAGTCCAGTTCATCACAAGCTTTTTCAAGGTTCTCCTGAAGAGTAACAATGTCCATAGAGGTCTTGTTTTTCTTAACCTGAGCTTTATCTTTATCAGAAACCGCGGAATGTTCAAGTACCCTTTCGTAAGGGGTTTTAAGCTGCTTTTCATAAACCCTTTTGACCTTCCCATTGGGAAGTGTTTTTTTATCAATACATTTTTTAGTAGGATAAAAATAGTTTATCAGCGGATTTAAAAACGTATATACTTTTTCAAGAGCAGCTAACGCTTCATCTCCTTCATAACGAAAACAGCCTACGGTTTTTCTGACCACATCACCGTTCTTCTGTTCGACAAAACAATTGTCGTTAGAGTGATTGGCTCTTCCTCGGGTGAATGTAATCCGGCGGTCTTCGCACCATTGCTTAAAATAATGATTAATGAACTCACAGCCGCTATCGCTGTCAATGCCTCGTATTTGCACCGGGAAAGCCTGGTAAATGGCATTGGCGGCCTCCATAGTCCATTTTTGGGCTTTATTCTTCAATGCCCTGACTTCCGTCCAGCACAAGGCTACATCGGTCGCTGTGAGCGTCCAGGCGTAATGCGAGTTGATTTCACCCCCTCCGTCGTGGGAAATCGTGTCAATTTCGCAAAAACCGGGCTGTTTTTCATCCCACCTCCAAAACACACGCACGGGTATTTGGTTCTTAAGCAGGCTGCCTTTTTTAGTTGTACTCCTTCCTTTGAGCTTATGCTTTTTCCGTTCTGCGGTGAGCAGGCGTTCCACTGTTGACCGGCTTATGGTCGCCAATTTCTTTTTTACTTCGGCGCTTATACAGAACCGCCGCTTCCGGCTTATCACGTCAAGGTTTGCGCGTAACAGGGGGACAAGCCGTTCCCCGCAGATATACCTGAAAAACTTCCAAAGCCTGATAACGACCTCGGCTACCTCATCATCGTAATACTTTTTGTAAACCCTTTTTTTCCGATGGTTACTTGATATAGTAACATTTACATGTTTGCCGCCGAGAAAACGAAGCTGTTTTTTACCCTCCCTGTTGAGGGCGTAAATTTCGTACTTCCGGTTGCCTTTGCCCAGCAGTTCCAGGTACTCATTAAGGATTTTAGTCTTTTCAGCCTTCTGTGCTTTCCGGTACTTTTTCGCATATTCCGCCCTGATTTTTCTTCTTTCCGCCATAGTAAATCCCATTCCTTCCCTCCCAAAATTGGCCTTTTGGGAAGTATGATTGATTCTACATGGTTAGTTTTTTACGTGAGATTTTTGCTCCCCCATGGTTAGATTTAACGTGAGCTATTGCGCCCTATTGCAATTATATTGTTTTGATAGTATCCTGACTATATCTTAAATTAACGAGAGGTACACTATGGCTTATAAGATCAGTGATGCATGCACAAATTGCGGCTCCTGCGACAGTGAATGTCCGACAGAAGCTATTTCCGAAAAAGACGGGAAACGCATTATTAATGCGGATACTTGTGTTGACTGCGGCGCATGCACCGGCGCTTGTCCGGTAGACGCAATCTCCGAATAATAATCAGAGAAAACTATGGTGAAATTTGGCAAGGGATTCGCTCTTGCCTTTTTTTTAATATTTTCCGGAATTTGCCATGCTCAGGAGACAGGAAATACTACGCCTGTTCGGGCAGATAAGGTTATAACACGGCTCGATCGCCAGGACTTGAGTTTCAGGCAGTTTATGGCAGATGTTGAAGCAAACCGCAGGCGTGTCTTTAACCTGAACAGAACCAACGAAGAAAGTGTCATCGCTATGGTTGATGAGCACTTTACCGTATTTCAATATACCCCCGGTGATAATGACGATCTCTTTTCACTCCATGCCCGCTGCGTTATACCGTATTGGACACTGGCAAGCTTGAATCGCATAGGCCACCCTTCGATGATAGAGACCGGCAAACCCATTCTACTGCCCACAATGCCGGGGCTTTTTATTCCCGAGTCGCCGTCTTCCGCCCTTGAACAGCTTATGTTGAACAACATGGAACAACTCGAAACCCATGCGGTACGGATTAGTATCAGAAGCCCGGCAAACGGAACCGAAGTTATATTTCTGTTTGTTCCTGGCGCCGAATTCAGCTCAACCGAAATGGCATTTTTCCTCAGTACAGGATTCATCTTTCCCCTGCGTGATTATGTCCGCCAGACTTCCGGTTTTGGATCAAGGCGGAACCCTGTTACCGGAAGGAATGAATTTCACGGAGGAATTGATTTAGCCGCGAATGCCGGAACCGAAGTCTACTCGGTCGGGAGCGGAACGGTAATTGCAACAGGGTTTGACCGGATTTTAGGTAACAATATCAGGATACGGCATACAAACGGTTTTATCAGCGTGTACGGCCACTTACAGAGTATCGCACCTGGCATTGCTGCAAATGTAACAGTCAGGGCGGGCACCCTCATTGGGTATGTAGGATCAACAGGACGATCCACCGGCCCTCACCTTCACTTTGAACTGCATCAAAACGGAACCCCGCAAAACCCCAATCAGCACATTCAACCGGGCAGGCGCTGATGCAAAGAGCCGTTTTCATCTGGGTAACAGGTTTTTTTCTATGTATCGTTCCGGCAAGAGCGGAATCTTTCCGCACCCTGGTGGCCGGAAACCTTTCACTGTCCGCCGAAAACCCCGAAGGAGCATCGATCCGTCTGAATACCAATAGTTCTGCAGTAATTCAGTTTCGCAGGGACGCACGTTTTTTACGGGGCGTTGAACTTGTTCTTACCGCACCCCAGGCATGGCTTTTATATCAGGGTGGTATTGCAATGTCGGTATACTCTGAACTAAGCCGTCAGCCCACCATGGGGACGATTGATCTTGAGGGACGGCGTATTTACCATTCCGCCCTGGTAAACAGGCTGAATACCTACTTGCAAATACCGATACGGCAATCTCACGGGCTACGAACTGACACTTATACGATAGTTTCTTCCAGAGTTGTCCTGCCTTCTTCATTTCCCATACTGTTTGTATTATCACCAATCAGTAGTGATCTGAATACTGAACTGAATACCATGTTGTTTACCCTGACAGCAAAACCCATTCTCAGCGATGAAGGGGCGGTTAGGCTTAGTTTCCGGTATCCGCAGCAGCTTTTCGGCAGACCGTTTACCGTATTGATCAATGATGTTGTAATAACAAACATAAATGAAGAACGAATTTTAAGGGAAGGCGAACACCATTTGGCAATAGTTTCAGAAAATTACCGGAATGAATACCGCCGTTTTATGGTTGAAAGAGGGAGAACCCTGGATTTAACCATTGATTTGCAAGACCCAACCCCCTTACTTATTTTTGAAGCGCCGGAAAATACCCGAATTTTCCTGAATAACAACCCGATTTCACGAAACAGCGGCCCTATTCCCGTAGAACCAGGCGTATATGAGGCACGATTTCATGTAGGCGACTATTCAATTACCAGAACTATTACTGTCCAGCGGGGGAAAACCTATCGGGTTGCCCTGGCTGTAGGCATTGACATTGAAGAAAGCGAATGACAAGCCATCTAAAAGGACTAAAGAAAACAGGTAAATTTGCCGATATGTATTGTATCGGGCATGTAGTTCCCCTCCCAAATCGCTACATGTCCGGTTGCCTCAAGGGGCAGGGCCGGTGAAAACCGGCCTTTTTTCATGCCTTAATCATACATTACATATAAGGCCGTCGAAGGGGCAGAGCGGGGTGGCGGCCTTATCTTTTTTAAAATTGCAACGAAAACAAGTAACGCAAAGTCCAGTTTTTTTCCTATGTGTTTAGGCGGGTTTGTAGATGCCGCGACACAGACTGTGTCAAAAGTCGAACCTAGATTTTTGACAGGATCAAAATGTATACTAAAGCCAACGATATAAACGGAGGGGAAATGGACTATATATCCGGTGAAGATCGAG
>WRLF01000038.1 GCA_009777735.1 Treponema sp. | reverse complement strand
CGCGCCAGGGGAGAATGTTACATTGCCGACAGCGATATAATGAGGCGATTCAGGAAGGGTTAACATTTGCAGATAGGTGTCGCCGATAAACAGATTATTTGTAATGAGGTCTCCTCTTGGATATATTACGCTGTTTGACAACGGCGGCTGTGCGTTATCAGAAAATACCCCTGTTGCGAGATTAAAAGCCGACCATGCTTTCGGCCAGCCGACATAGAATGCCAAGTGTGTGATACTTTCCGAGATTTCCGTCCTTGTTACCCCATTCCGTCTGGCAAAATTCAAATGAAAATCCAGTTGTGCAAAGTTTCCTCCGCTGATGAGAGCCGCTACGGTAATCATGCTTCTGTCTCTTGGTGAAAGTTCCAATTCCCGCGACCAAATATCGCCAAACAAAACATCATCATTAAGCTCTGCAAATACCGGGGAAAATTCGCCAAGAGCATTACTTCCGGCGGTTTGTCTCGGCGCTGCAATCCCGCTGTTATTTTCTGCACCCCCGGCTGTTGCCGCATTGTATTGGTCATCATCAAGAGGGCCGAACCATTGTGTATCCCCCGGTGTAACGGCGATATGGACAAACCAGCTATCAGGCGCGGCCCCATGCCAGTGCCTTATGTTGGCGGGTATATTGACAACATCGCCGGTACGCAACAATCGAGCAGATTGCCCTTCTTCTTGATAATATCCAGTTCCGCCCGTAACTAAAAGAAACTGCCCCACATCATGGGCGTGCCAGTTATTTCGAGCGCCGGGGGAGAATGTTACATTGCTTACAGCGATATAATGAGGTGATTCAGGGAGAATGAGCATTTGTAAATAGGTGTCGCCGATAAACAGGTTATTCGTAATGAGGTCGCCTCTTGGAAATATTATGCTGTTTGACATTGGTATGTGGGTATCGGCAGTAAATATCCCTGTTGCCATATTGAATGCTGACCACGCTTTCGGCCAGCCGACATAAAAAGCCAGATGGGTAATAATTTCCGAGATTTCTGTCCGTGTAATGCCGTTTTGCTGTGCAAAATTCAGATGATGAGTCAATTGCTCGAAATTTCCGCCGCTGATGAGAGCCGCAACGGTGATCATGCTCCTGTCTCTTAGCGACAGTTCCAGCTCCCGAGACCATACTTCCCCAAATAAAACATCATCATTTAGTTCGGCAAATTTCGGCGCAAATTCTCCAAGAGCATCACGCCCCGCAGTTTGTCTTATTCTTGTTCTTTGCACATCAACCTCCCCAGCCGCACGCGCTGATAAGTCTGTGGTAACCATTGCCATTATTGCAAATAGGAAAACAAATGACTTATTAAGCTGCTGCAATGCGATACCTCGTTTGTTATTCACCTGAAAAACCTCCTCAATGTTGAATAATATTTTAAGCCTAATCTCTGGAGTTAACTCCAAGTCAAGTGGGTTTTGGCTTTTTCTGGGAAATTTTTATTTTTTGGGTCTAGTCCATCTCCTTTTGAAAAATATTGGTTTACTTCGGTTTTCCAAATTTCGGGGTATCTTCGGGTGTCGTTATCATTGTTTGTAGTATGCAGATTATTCAATTTTACCGATATTCTATCCTTTTGGTAGGAAAGACCCTTCTATATATACCATACCATTTCAGGTATGAGCAAAGAAAAAACATTATACACCCTAATCCCCATTGATGATTTCAAGGCTCTTATGAGTGTTGATGACAGGGAAGATAAAATCGTTAAATTTTGTCTGGTTTTCCTTCTATTAAAAAAAATGCTGATATTTTAGTTAGAAGAATTAAATACATTATAATTTTCAGGAAATAGAGTTTTGCAGATAGAAGAAGGAGTAATTATTAAAAAAAGGCAAGCACAATGCCTGCCTTAGAACTACTGTTTAGTAAACAATCGGGCCAGACGGATTGTATTCAACCATACCTAAAGAAAGCTTCAGCCTTGAACCGCTGCAAACAGGGCATTTTTTCAACAGAACTGCTTCCAGCAACCTGCATTTGTTTCCGCAGTCCCGGCATTTGTGCAAGACAGTTATTTTGGGCGGGGGAGTTACGATACCAAACATACTACTTCGCCATCTCCCTAACAGCCGATATTTTTTGCACAATGATTAAAAAGGAGTGTTTCATTCCTGTGTATCCCCTTCTGCCCGATGCTCTTCTTCGGTTTCCAATCCGTCTTCTTCATTTTCATCTTCATCTCCGTTATCAGCATCATCAGACTCATCATCTGAAACTGCATCATTACTAGCAATGAGTTTTGATAAAATGACACCGAGAGTTATTACGCCGCCGGTGATTGCCGTAGCTGTAATAATACCTTTGAGGGGAGAACGCTTTTTAGTGACCTTTAAACTGTCAAGTTCCAATAGAATTGCTTTTTCACGGCTGTCCAGTTCTGCCAGCAATGTGGCAGCTTCCCGGTAAGGCATATCGCTATTTTGAATCTCTGTCCGTCTCTGGTTAATCTCATCAAGGGCTTTCCCAAAAGATGTAAGCGTTTCCAACGAAGATTCCTTAATTCCCAGTTTTCTGGCAAGAAGCTCTAAAAACTGTTTTTGTGAACGGTTGTTATTTTCCGTTGTGTATTCGGTATTCTCATTTCTTGTCATGTATTCCTCCTGTAAAAATTAACTTGTATACACAAGTAGTAATGTGAATGTAAGTGCAAAAATATTTTTATTATAATCTGCGATGTTATTCTGTCAATAGCATACAGAGGGATCCTCTATAACCTTTCGACTACCACAGCGTGGGCATTTGGGCCAAATGAATATCTTGACACCCATAAACCTACGGCCACAGTTCCTGCACATCAGCACCCTTTTTTCGTTCCATTCAGGCGGTCTAAAACGGGAAACATATTTCATATCCGTATCACCTCGCTCATGGTGTCGAATTGCTGCTTGAAATCATCAATCCCTGATGCAGGGCTGTCCTGATAAATATTCTGAATGCTCTCCAGCGCAATACGCAGGATTTCTTCATTATCAATTTGCAATGCAGTATCAATCAGTTTGAAATACTGTTCGTACAGAGAACTACGCTCTCCAAACCGACGTTTCAGGTATTCGAGCATCACATGGCGCTCAGAACGGATAACGGCAATCGCGCTTTTCCGCTTACGTTCGACATTCGCCCGGTTCGTCTTTTCCCGTTCCAGTGTCCGAGCATATTCAGTAACAGCTTGCAATACCCCGCTGATTGTTTCACCGTAAAAACGGCGGGTACGATACTGACGCTCCGCTTCATGCTCGTCCCCGTAGTAACCGCCGTCCCCATAAGGGACAACGTCATAGTCATCTTCGTCATGAGGATACATGCGTTACCTCCTGTTCAATTTTACGAAATATAACGCCTGATTTTTTGGTTAGATAACCGTCGGCGTTACAGATGTCGGTTTCAATTACCTGTTTCAGTGATTTGATAAGCCGTATAGACGTGTCGATTTCCTTTGCCGCAGCCTCCGAAAGTTCCCCTTCTTTTACGGGGAGCGATTGCAATGCATCCAGAGACTTCTTGAGTTTTATTGACAGGGAATACAACAAGGCTTCACCCTCGGCAACACGGCGGTCAATTGTTTTTAGGCCATCAAGAACACTAACCATTTGCTCTGTTTCAATTCTTGTATCAACCGATGTTACCTGCGCTTTTGCTTTGGCAAGGCTGCCGCTTATTCCCCACGAAATACCCGCCATCGTTATCCCTGCATAGGGAATTGCGGACAGCCCTTTGGCGGTATTGTTCACGCCGGATGCTCCGATTATTTCTATCAAGACGGGGGAATTTTTATAGGGAATGCGGTCGTGCAGCGCGGTACTGATACCGGTGGAAATACAGTTCAGAACGTCGCTTGCCTGAATACAGGCATTTTCCAGATTGTCTAATTCAGCGTTAATAAAACGTACACTTTCAACAGCAACAGTTTTATACGCCGTTAAATCAACGGTTTTATATTTCGACAGTTTCTCTACCGCTTTCCTGATAACTACGGTATACGCCTCAAGTTTTAACTTGCCAAAGCGGCGGAGTTTTTTTTTAACCGCAATGCGCGCCGCCTGATACGTGACGACATATCCCGGTATTCTTCCTCAGCTTCGGCTATAAGCCGTTTCGCTCTCCGGTAATCAACAGCCCCTTTGATGCCTGCCCCGACACCAAACACCGTAGCCCCGATGCCGATAGCCTCGCCGACTGTTAATGTTGCGATTGCAGCTTTCGCTACGAAAGCTGCCGGTAGTAAAAATAACATACGCTTCCTCCATGTGTGTACATTGCCGTTTCTATACGGAAACGGTTTGATAGCCCTAAGATGCAAGCGGCATAATCACCGCATAGGTAT
>WRLF01000037.1 GCA_009777735.1 Treponema sp. | reverse complement strand
AATCCGTACTCCCCTGAATGCTGTCATTGGTCTATCAGAAATAGAACTGCGAAACCATATCAATGACGTTGCATTGCAGGACAGCTTACTGCCGAAGTCAACCAGGGAAAATATTATCCTGATACACGAGTCAGGCACTTCCCTTTTACAAATAGTCAACGAAATACTGGATATTTCAAAAATTGAAGCCGGAGGTTTTGAACTTGTTCCGGTTGAATATGACACTGCAAAGCTGCTTGGTGATGTAGTAAATCTTAATATGGTAAGGCTCGCTTCTAAAAAACACAATGATTCAAAGCCCATTGCTTTTGTCCTGGATATTGGGGAGGATTTTCCGGCTAAACTTACCGGCGATGAACTGCGGGTTAAACAGGTACTCAACAATGTGCTTTCCAACGCAATCAAATACACCGAAAAAGGAACCATCACATTAAAGATTGAATGCCTGACCTCTCGCTCTGGTCCCGTGCAGCCGAACATTGCAAGTGGTCAGGTGCTAATCCGCTTTACCGTATCAGATACCGGCATCGGTATTCGTAAAGAGGATATAGGGAAACTGTTTTTGCGGTATACCCAGTTTGATTCCAGAGCCAATAAAAATATCGAAGGAACCGGGCTGGGCATGGTGATCAGCAAAAATCTTGTTGAGATGATGGGCGGCTCCATTTCTGTCGCAAGTGAATATGGCAAGGGATCGACATTTACCGTAGAGATTATTCAGGGGCTTCCTGCGGGGACATACATTGGAAGAAATGCCGCAGAAAAACTAAAATCTTTTGATTTGGGGACAACCTGGAAAGATGAGAGGAAAATCATTCTGCATATTCCTCATGCAAAACTGTTGGTAGTTGACGATCTGCCGGAGAACCTCAGAGTAGCCAGGGGATTGCTTGAACCTTTCGGCGCCCAGGTTGACACCGCCCTTTCAGGGCAGGAAGCAGTTGAAAAAGTAAAGGCAGGGCAATACGACCTCATCTTCATGGATCACATGATGCCCGGAATGGACGGCGTAGAAACCACAGCCGCCATCCGCGCATTTGAAAAATTAGGGACCAGGGATCAGGGTCCCCGGTCCCCGATCCCCATTGTAGCCATGACCGCCAACGCCCTCATGGGAATGAAGGAGTTCTTTCAGAATAACGGTTTTCAGGATTTTCTATCAAAGCCGGTAAGCCAGCAAACCCTCAATGAAATACTAAAAAAATGGATTCCCACTCATCATAATTCTGATGTACAACAGATCATTGCAAGGGAAATACAGACAAAACGCCTTAACAAGCTAAACCATTTTCGTGCCGGTTTTGAAAGTGTAGAAACAATTGATACAGAATATTTTAAAAGTTTTTCCATGTTTATAGAAGCCTTTGCGGTTGATTTAGCCGGAAATTTACTGGAACAGGCGGCAAAACTTGTGGAATACGGAAAGAAAGAAGACGCCCGGAAGATACGCGAAATACTTCCCGCTTTTTATGAGGAACTTAAAAATCAATTAACCGATAACGAGCCAACCGATACCGGCCAGCAATTAGCAGAGTTATATAAGGAATGGGAACATAATGATTAAAATTTTGATAGTGGAAGATTATACCATGCTGCGGGAATCGCTGGAAACCCTCATCAACAGCCAGCAGGATATGGAAGTGTCAGGGTTTACCGACGATGCCGCAAATGCACCGGAACTCTGCCGGAAACTACAACCCGATCTGGTCTTAATGGACGTGGTAACTAAAAACTATTCCAACGGCATACTTTACGCCGCGGAAATTCGCAAAGAACTACCGGATATAAAAATAGTAATAATGACCGCCCTGCCGGAAATCACTTTTGCCGATGAAGCAAAAAAAGCCGGAGCACATAGCTTCATGGATAAAGAAATGGGCAGCGAGCATTTATTGTACGTTATACGCAACACCATGAATGGTTACAATATCTACTCCATCCGGGCCGAGCGCCCCCATTTTGCCGATCAATTTTCTGAAAAAGAAATAGCCGTACTCCGTCTTGTCTGTCAGGGAAAAACGAGAAGCGAGGTCGCCAATGAATTGGGAATGTCGGAAGTGCGGCTCAAACCGGTTATTACTTCGATTTTAGACAAGTCTGGTTTCGACAATATAATGAAATTTGCAGTCTATGCGGTAAGCGAGGGCTTCATAGTACCGGGCAAAGAACAGTAAAAACCTCCACATGGTATCTAAAATTGATACCACTTGGTATCACAAAAACAGCATCTTGTCAGGTAATTTCTTCTTTATTGGTGCATTGTTTAATATGGATAAAGGAGTCAGCGATGCCATCTCGTAAAAAATTGTCTAAAGCTTTTACCGATCGTTTACATTTCGTTTTTTCCCTGTTTTTTATTTCCGCTACATTAATGCTACTGGTGACGATAGTAGTTTCGAGCTACATAACCCGTATGGAAAAAGCGGTAGAAGAAAGTGTCCAGAACCATCTATTGTCTGCGGCCCAGGCGGCTTCGGTCTTCCTGACAGTGGAAGAATTAGAGCTGTTCCAAACAGCCGAGGACATGGACAGACCCGAATGGGAATCAATAAAGCTCAGATTACAGCAATTTGCTGAAGACCACAATGTTTTATATGTGTACTATTGGCGCTATACCGGAGACGGGCAGATTCAATACATCATAGACAATGATGAAGACGAAGAATGGATGGTCACCCCCGAGTGGGTATACTACCTGCATGAAGACCCTGCTACAGCCGAGGCCGTCCCCTATATTATGGCAGGAAATGCCTGGGCTTCGGATCTGGGAGACTACACGCAAAGCTGGGACGGCCTTATTTCAGGCATTGCTCCGGTTTTCAATACCGATGGTACAATCTACTGCGCTGCCGGAGTTGATCTGGACGATGAAATTATTTTATCCCAGCGGAACAATATCAGGGTTATGCGTACTGTATTGTTCTTGTCTCTGATCATCTCTGTAATGTCAGGTTGCCTTGGTATATGGTTATACCGTAAAAAAGCCCTTCAAAGCGAACATGCAAACCAGGCTAAGGGTGATTTCCTTGCCGCAATGAGTCACGAGATCCGCACCCCCATGAACGCCATCACGGGAATGTCGGAACTGCTCTTGCGCAGGGAACTACCCGATGAAGCCCGGAGAGAAGTACATGATATCAGACAGGCAGCTTCAAACCTTTTATCCATCATCAACGATATTCTGGACTTTTCCAAAATCGAGGCGGGCAAATTGGAAATCATTCCCGCCAGATATAAACTTTCGTCCCTGGTCAACGATACCGGAAATATTATCAATATACGGCTTGCGGATAAGCCTGTCCGTTTTTTAACCAACATTGACAGTACTATCCCCAACAACCTTATCGGGGACGAAGTCCGCCTGCGGCAGATTATTATTAACCTTCTTTCCAATGCAGCAAAGTTTACCGACTCTGGGCATATTAGCTTGTCAATAGTAGGGATCAGGGATGAAGCAGGGAACAGGGATCAGGGATCAGGGACCAGGGATGGTTGTCCGATAAATAGCGGTGCTTCCGAGTTGTACCCCGATAATCCAAACTCCGATCCCCGGTCCCCGGTCCCTGGTCCCCGATCCCCTTCTTCTCCCCGTTCCCTTCTGCTACGTATTACCGTAAGCGATACAGGGAGGGGTATAAAACCGGAAGATCAGAAAAAACTTTTCTCGGATTTTATTCAGGTGGATACGAAAAAAAACCGGGCTATTGAGGGAACAGGATTGGGTCTTTCCATTACAAAACGGCTATGCCTTGCCATGGGCGGGGACATCAGTGTAAAAAGCGAATACGGCAAGGGCAGTGAGTTTACGGTGATCATGCCTCAGGACATTGACCCTGATGTACCCTTCGCAGTGATAGGAGATTTTGACAAGCAGCAGAATTATTCCGGAAATTATACAAAAGAGAGTGCAAGGCGGTTCACCATTCCAGACGCACGGATTTTAGTGGTAGACGACATTGCCACCAATCTTAGAGTAGCCGAGGGCCTATTAGCCCCTTATAAAACAAATGTTGAGACCTGCCTAAGCGGCGCGGAAGCAATAGAACGTGTAAAAAGCGAAGATTATGATTTGATATTTATGGATCACATGATGCCGGAAATGGACGGCATTGAAGCTACCGCCGCAATCCGCGCGTTTAATAAAAATGTTCCAATAATTGCCCTAACCGCCAACGCAGTATCAGGAATGAAAGAAATGTTTTTGGAAAAAGGTTTTAATGACTTTCTTGCCAAACCCATTGATGTTTCAAAACTCGACGAAACGCTTGTCCGCTGGATACCGAAAGAGAAACATAACACAGAAGTTAAAAAGAAACTTGTGTTACTTGTAGACGACAATCGTGAAAATCTGCGGCTTGGTATAAATGCGCTGGAAGAAAAGTACGATGTTATTACCGCGCCTTCAGCGGATAAAATGCTCCTGCTTTTGGAAAATAATAATCCCGATTGCATTTTGGTGAATAGCACTATTGGTGAAGAATTACAAAATGCAGGGAAAGACATACAGGTGATTTTAATTCCTGAGCCGTTTGATAAATCAACAATTGTTGCCTGTGTAGAAAACCATTTTATTGGAATAAGCAAATTATGATAAACAAAAAGAAATTGAAGTATATTGTTTTGGGCTTTTTCCTTTTTTCTTTCTGCATAGTGTTATTCGTCTCCTATTGGGCAAATGGGCAGATAAGGTATTCCTTATATACCATGGAATACAACATAGAAAGGCGATTAGATGTGGTTGCCGATTGGCTGGCGGAATTAGCCGGTATTGAAGAACTGGATCAGTACCGTAATGTTGAAGACATGGAATTACCTTCATACAATGATTTGCGGCTAAAGCTGCTTGAGTTCACCGAGAAAACCGGTGTTTTATACGCATATTACATTCGGCAAGAAGGAGATTACCTATATTATATTGTTGACAATGACTTTGACGAAGAAACTCGGGTGGGACTGGATACTGCCCCTTTCTCTTTGAACGACGAACCCTGGATACAAATCGCACTTGAAGGCAGAACCGTCCATGCCGGGTTGGGAAATTACTCCGTAGGGTGGGATGGTCTATTAACTTCCTATGCACCGATATTTCGTCCGGACGGAACGGTTGGTGCCGTCGCCGGAATTGATATGGTCGATGTATCCATTGTAACAGCCATGAGAATGGTAAGAATACTAACAGTTTTGCAGTTACTCATGGTATGTGCTGTTTTTGCCAGCGGCTTATTCTGTTTTGCCCATTTCCGCAAGGAGATGATTGCTGCTGAAGAAGTCAGTATGAACAAAACCAATTTCCTTGCTACCATGAGCCACGAAATCCGCACCCCATTAAACGCAGTGATTGGGCTATCAGAGATTGAGCTTAACCGTGGTAAGCTCTCCTCTGAAAGCAGGATAAATATACAGCAGATCCACCAATCAGGATCGTCACTGTTAGGCATTATTAATGATATTTTAGATAATTCCAAAATTGAATCCGGGAGATTTGAACTCGTCCCGGTTGAATACGATACTGCATCGTTAATAAACGATACGGTTAATCTTAACATAGTACGAATCGGAACGAAGCCCATTATATTTCTTCTGGAAATTAGCGCAGATTTTCCTGCCAGACTTTTGGGCGATGAACTGCGTGTCAGACAGGTTCTGAACAATATACTTTCCAATGCGATTAAATACACGAAAACCGGTACGATAAAATTAACCGTTAACAGTGAATTAATAACAGAGAAGCTGGATGAATATAAAACATTTAAACAACAGGCAACAATGGCAAACAGGGATTTTCCCTGTTCCCTTGTCAGCTTTACGGTAGCTGATACCGGCGCAGGAATACGTTCTGAAGATCTGGGGAAACTGTTTTCGGATTATACGCAGCTTGACGCAAAACAAAACAGCAAGGTCGAAGGAACAGGGCTGGGGCTTGCCATTACAAAAAAACTGGTGGAAATGATGGGCGGTACAATCGCTGTAGAAAGCGAATTCGGTAAAGGTTCGGTTTTTACCGTAAGCCTCATGCAGGGTCTTCCAGATACCCAGGGTATCGGAAAAGAAACTGCTGAAAAATTGCAGTTTATAGAATATGAAAATCCAGCGAATGAAAAAGAATTTGACCGTTCATGGATGCCCTATGGTAAGGTGCTGGTGGTGGACGATTTACCGGTAAACCTTCAGGTAGCCCGCGGGCTGCTTGAACCATACGGCCTGGCAATAGACACGGCGGAATCGGGGCAAAAAGCCATAGACCTGATTAAGAGCGGCGAAAAATATGACATTGTATTTATGGATCACATGATGCCTGAAATGGACGGCATTGAAGCTACTGCAGCAATCCGTGCGCTGAATAAGACCATACCAATAATTGCGTTAACCGCTAATGCTGTGTCGGGGATGAAGGAAATGTTTTTGGAAAAAGGTTTTAATGACTTTCTTGCCAAACCCATTGATGTTTCAAAACTCGACGAAACGCTTGACCGCTGGATACCTGAAGAATTGAGAATTGAAAATGGAAAGTTGAAAGTTGAGAAAAAGCTTGTGTTATTGGTGGACGACAATCGTGAAAATCTACGGCTTGGTATAAATGCGCTGGAAGAAAAGTACGATGTTATTACTGCGCCTTCAGCGGATAAAATGCTCCTGCTTTTGGAAAATAATAATCCCGATTGGATTTTGGTGAATAGCACTATTGGTGAAGAATTACAAAATGCAGGGAAAGACATACAGGTGATTTTAATTCCTGAGCCGTTTGATACATCAACAATTATTGCATGTATTGAAAATGCTTAATAAAACAGTAAGAAATCTCCCTCCACATGGTATCGAATATTGATACCACTTGGTATCACAAAAACAGCATCTTGGTAGTTGCATTGTTCTTTGCATATTGTATTGTTTTATCTGATGATAAAAATCCTGATTGTAGAAGATCATACCATGCTGCGGGAATCTCTGGTAACCCTTATCAATAGCCAGAATGATATGCAAGTGGCAGGGTTTACCGATGATGCATCGGCGGTGCCCGAACTCTGCCGGAATTTAACACCCGACATGGTCTTAATGGATGTGGTAACAAAAGACCAATCCAACAACGTATCCGCCAACGGTATTATATATGCTGCAGAAATTCGCAAAGAATTTCCGGAAATAAAAATTGTAATAATGACCGCCTTTCCGGAAATTACATTTGCCGATAAAGCAAAGAAGGCCGGAGCCCATAGTTTTATGGATAAGGAAATGGGCAACGAACATTTATTGTCCGTGATACGCAGCACCATGAAAGGCTACAGCACCTACTCCATTTGCTCCGAACGTCCGCATTTTGCCGGGCAGCTTTCAGAAAAAGAAATAGCCGTACTCCGCCTTGTCTGCCAGGGGAAAAACAGAAAAGAAGTAGCGAAAGAAATGGATATGTCAGAAGTACGGCTTAAACCGCTTATCACTTCGATTTTGGACAAGTCAGGCTTTGACAATATAATGAAACTTGCCGTCTACATGGTAGGGCATGGCTTCATAGTGCCGGCCAAGGAAAAGTAAAAAAAGTCACGCCAGGGTGTCAGTCACCGAATTTCCCTAGTCACGCCAGGGTGTCAGTCACCGAATTTCCCTAGTGTCGTTAGGTGCAACAGTACACTAGATATGGGGGTGGGGAAAATGGAGTAATTAACAGGGAGGAATGAGGAATGAGCAGGGAGCAAAGAGAATTTCTTGCTATTTTTCACACAGGGGCACAGAGTACAAAAAGAACACGGAGGTTCGCGGACACGGAGGAAGAAGATTTCAGATAACAGCTCTGTGTGTCTCTGTTAGAGGTTTATTCGTAATGTGTCCACATTCGGATAATTTTGATTTTACCTTGGTATGGAACACCGTTTTCATCAAGTTCATAATCGTCATTTGGCAGAACTTGATAAACAAGGCGGTTTTGGATATTTATTCTGCGTGAATATGTGTTGATGTGTAAGAGAAATCTTATACATCCTGCCACACACGAGACAGGGGCACGCAATTTTCCAGAGGGGTTTCTATACCTTCCTTTATCGAATCTGCCATGCCCGGGATTGAGTTTAAGTATGTTGTGTCGTCCGTCTCTAAAATACTGCGGTATTTCTGAAACAGCAGGAAATCACGCACGATATAAAGAGTTTCATTCGGCAGTATGTCAATTTCTTTTTTTAAGGTTTCTTGTATTGTCATACATTAACCTTATCGCAAAAATCAGTGTAAAGCAAGGGGGATATGAAGGGCACGCCAGGGTGTCAGTCACCGAATTTCCTGTCTTTCCTTCCGGTATTTCGTTGGGAACTTTGATTTTCAGCCATCGGTCAGCCGGGATTTCTACGGTTTGTGTTAAGGTCATACATCACTCCAATAAGGCAACCATAGCATGAAAACCCTAAAAAAGCAATCAAACCAACTCCCCGCCACATGGTATCGAAAATTGATACCAATTGGTATCACTAAAACGGCATGTTGGCAGGTGCTTTCTCCTCATAGTGTTGTATGGTTATGTTGGAGATATTCATATGAAACATAAATACAAGCCATTTGGAACTATTGTAATTACGGCTGTAATTACCTTTTCTCTGTTCACTGTTCTCTGTTCCCTGTTAACTGTCTCCTGCGATCTTTTCCAGCCCAACAACCCCAACTACTATCAGGAGCTGCTGGACGAGGTGGCATGGGCAAATGCGGCAAAGCTGACCGTCCACCTCAGCTACGACCCGGAATGGGGGACAAGCAACCCCGCTATGGGGCAGATAACCCCGGCAAGGGACATACGGCAGGGCTATGCTTTTGATCTGGAGTTTA
>WRLF01000036.1 GCA_009777735.1 Treponema sp. | reverse complement strand
AGAATCCGGGTAAAATCCCCGTCAGGCGACAACTGAAAACGTGTGTTGTTCAGGTTTGTTCTCCAGGTAAAGCGCATATCAGGGAGAAGGTTTTCCGCAACCGTGTAATTATCTGCGGGAAAAATCTGGCGTTGAACAATGTTTTCCTGCACAAAACTCACCATTCTGGGCACAGAAGCCGCGGAAATCTCCCCGTCATGCCCTGTCTGACGAACTGTCCAGTACCAGACACCGGGAGCAAGCGCCGTTTCATCAGCGCCGTGACGATACAATGTATCGGTAAGGGTTCTTTCAATTACGGGAGAATTCATGGAGCTGTTAGATGCAATGCTGATGGTATACGACACCGCCTCTGTCTCCCTTCTCCATGAAAAAATAATATCCCTTCCGCCGGTTCCGGTATTGATGACCGCATTTTCAGCCGGAGAAGTGAGAACAGGAGCAGTCAACGGCGCGCCGCGTTCTATGGTAAATGATTGTGTTACCGAAGACGCGGGACTCCCTGCAAAATCCCTGCTGTATACAGGCGTTACGCGCCAATACCAGGTTCCTGCTTCCAGTGCGGAAGAAAGAACCGAAAGCATATCCCCTGTGTCCGAATGTACATGCAGGCTTAATGCAGGATTCTGCAGGGAAGGGTTGTTGGCAGCTTCCAGAACATACGAGGAAGCCTGCGGAGAGGAAGTCCATTGAAAACGCAGCGGCGGAGGGCGGCTGCGGAAACTGAATGTCTCGTTATGCCTGGGGCTAATCAGCTCGGGGACAAGGTTGTAAATGACAGCAATTCTTGCATAGGGAATTTCAGCCCAAGCATCTACTGATGCCGTGGTATCAGGAGATACCGGGTACAGCCGCCAAAACCAGCTCCCCTCCGGCAGGGTAACGCCAAGACTTCTTGCGCTTGTTTCCTGGGCAAAAAAGATACGGTTAAAACTTCTGTCATAGGCAACTTCAAGCCGTGTCATAACTTCGGGAGTATAATTAATGCTGTTCCATATAAAATCTATCACCAAGCCTTCAGGCGGGCTTAAAAACCGGGTTCCGGGACGGGGTGAAACTGCCACTGCCTGCGGAATGGCCATCGTTCTCCCTTCCGCGTCAAATAGTAAGCCAAAACCGGCTTCGATGGCGGCGTTATCCAGAAATGCTGTCCCTTCGCTGACCGTGAGATTCAGAACTCCGTTCTGATGGGACACTGCCTGAACAACTGCGCCGGCATCAACCGTTAGGTTTTTATCCCCGGACGATATGACCATACCTGCACCCGATGCGTTAACGCTGATATTGCCGCCGGAAAAATCAACCCTGCTGCCAAAATTATCCGAGTAAATTTGAATGAGTGTGTTTGATAATACTTCTACACTGTTGCCGTTTTCGAATGTGATGGTTGCCTCTGACAAATTGGCAGTGCGGATAATATCTCCGTGGTATACAGGCGAATTGTTTCGCAGCCTGTCCCAAATTACCCTGTCGATAAACCGCCGCTGCGCGGTATTGTAGCGAAAACTAATGGTTCCTACATGCTGTTCGTTTAGCCGTAAATAAGCAGCATTTATATCCCGTAAAAAAAGCAGGATGCACAGGCTAAAACCGGCGGCGCATAACAGTATTATCAGAACATCACGGAACGATAACCTTGATGACTTCACGCATCCCCCAGCCGGTATTTCTTTTCTTCCGATCCGTAATTAAACCCGGACAAGTCCGGCGGAGTAATGCCTAAAAGTTCACGCACTTCGGCAAGAGTGCCTGGGCCTTGCGCTCCTTTAAAATTAATTACAGCGAACACCCGTACCGGCTTTTCTATTCCTTTAAAGGAAACTGACGGCATTTCTTCGGTAATAAAATGTCCGCCGGCAAGATTCCAGGTTTCTTCGGATATCAGGATGTCTGTTCCCAGGGGTTTGTTCAGGGATTCGATACGGTTTGCAAGATTAACCGGATCGCCGATTACCGTGTATTCCATGCGCTGTTCGCTGCCAAGCTGACCGGTAGTAACAATCCCCGAATTAAGCCCGCAGCCGATAACGATGGGAGGGTTATGCGTATCTTCGTTTTTTCTGCCTTTGTTCATCTCAATAAGGGATTGACGCATCATCAAGGCAGAGGCAATGCCGTTATACGCGTCTTTTTCAGGACTTCCCGCGGAATAGGCAGTTCCCCAATGCGCCATGACCGCATCGCCGATAAATTTGTCAACAACGCCGTTTGTTTTTTCCACACATTCAACCATGCGGGTTAAATAAATATTCAGCCAGTTGACAATCATGTCCGACGCTTCATCTCCGAACGCCCTGGTAAAATTTTCGCTCAATGCGGTAAAGTCGCGGATGTCGGAAAAGAATATCGTCCCGTGTTTATGCAGGCCGCCGGGTTTTATTTCTCCGCGCATCGCCTTGACGGCGATATCTTTATTCGTAAAACGGCCGAAAATACTCAAGGCTCCGCTCATCTTCTGGAAACTTTTTGTAAGGTAACCAACCTCGTCTTTTGATTGAGGCGTCAGGTGTAATTCAAAGTCACCGTTTTCAATTTGGCGGGCTGCGCCCGCAAGGGTTTTTAACGGAACACTGACTGTTTTGCTGAAAAACCATACAAAAAGAACGGCGATAAACAACACCGCCCCCGTCAGGAAAATATTCCGCCGCGTGGTAGCGGCAACTCCCTCAAAAACCACATTGGAAGGAATTGTCGTGATAACCGCCGCGTTTCCCACGGAAATTTTCCGGAAAGCGCCAAAATATTCAATGCCGTCTATATCGGTATACAGGGTTTGCAGACCCCGCTCGGTACTTTCCAGCATCATTGCCACAAAGGGCGAATCGGAATAAACACCGGCATGGATAAGATCAAAGTCGGCATGAACAAGATAACTCCCCGTGTCATTCACCATAAAGGAAATATTGGCACCTTCGGCAAAACTTTCGGTAAGAGCGTTAGATGTAAACATCACCACCGCCGCATCTTGTCCTCCGGCCTCATGCCAGGGAAACAACAACGCAAGCACTGATACGCCAAAAACAGGAGCGGCGTTTACCAGCAGGGTTTCTCCGTAGCCGCACCGTTCCAGCTCCTCCCGATGTGCAGTAAGAAAAACTTCCGCTGTATTTAATTCCAGCTCATTGGAAAGAAAAAAGCGTTCGTTGACCAGGTTGTGGGTCAGGTTAAATCCGCCGGGGGTATTTCCGGCAATGCCGATAAAGGCAAAAACAGGATTACGTTCAAAAAAGAAATCCGCGGCCAGAGCGGCAACCGGAGAATCATTTCCAACAGCGTTCAGGGTATCCAGTAAAACAAGCGTATTTGTCCTAATCATACTCAAATAGCTTTCAGCTTCTGTCACGGATCTTCTGTTTACGTTAAAATTATAATCTTCGGCGGTTAACCGTACGTCCCGGGACACCATAACCGAGACGAGGATGGTAATGGCTCCCAGAGAAAGCAACAGCAGCATGGTAATAATAATTATCAGTTTTGCGCCTATCGGACGTTCAATTTTATCTGTTTTTTCTATATTTGCCTTGTTCATGGCATCTCCTAATAAAATACTATAACAAATGGGTGTTTCTTGTCATCTGCTGTCCTTACGCCGCAGTAATCTTTACATTTTTATATTAAACCGATAATAATGATAGACATATATGATGAAAAAAGGCCTTGTGCTGTTGGCGGCATTTGTTTTTACCGCATGTGATCAATTTGACCTTCCCCTGAATGATTTTATCAAAGATGCCACCGGCATAGCCAGGGTTGTGGGATATACAATAGAAACAGACCATTACGAAATGTCCAATGGCATTATTGCCATACCCCCGAATGAACGAACGGTGATCTCCGTACCGATTCGCAACCCGCAAAACTACAACCTGCAGATTGCTCTGGAAGGCAGCGGAGTTGGAAAAGCTTCCGTCGAAGTTAGCCTGGACAATCAGGCCGCTGTTGTAACAATCGACAATCCTGTTCGTCTTGAAGAATTTAACCTGACCCTGGCAGTTTCCGGCAATGGCAGACCCATGTCTGCGGATCAACTGCCCCGAATGCAGGCCCGTTACCTGAATGCCGATTTGGCGTCGCTTTCGGTAACCTCGCCGCAAAATGCGCTGCTTGATCCCGGTTTTAACCCGGACATTACCGAATACACCGTAACCCTTCAGCCAGGAATTATGAGTATAACACTGTCGGCCGTTCTTCCCGGCAATGTAGAATCATCGTACAGTATAAACGGCGGCAGTAACTCCGCAATATCGCTCGTTCTGGGGGCAAATACGATAACAATAGCAGTTACCGCCGATTGCGGCAGAATAAAAAACTACTATCTAGCGGTATTTACTAACCAGCAACCTAATCATGATTTCCCCGTTACCATACCTCCGTTTGATGACAATCCGCCGGATGTGACCGGCATCACTCTTTCTCGTTCCGGCAGCGGCGGCAACTTGGCTGAAAGAACCCTGACGGTTAGTAATGCCGATATGTACGATGACGGCAGCATTGAGTGGTGGTTCGGCGTTACCCGCTTGGGAACCGGCCCAACTCTTGAACTGGATGTGTCGAATAACGTCATTCTTACGCCATATAACATACTGGGAACGCAAACCATAACCATAGAAGCATCGATCAGCGACGCTCTGTACAGCGTAGATGTTGTTTTTGAGGTTGTGGAATGAGAAATCCCGGTTCCCGATCTCTCCTTCTATTCTCTATTCTCTGTTCTCTATTCTCTATTATTGTTTCTTGTTCTAACCCTGCTTCTCCGGATGATCTTGCGGCTCTGCCGCCGGGGATGGGGGCGTTTTCGCTGCGTATTGCGGGGCAGGATGGCAGAACAATTATGCCCACAACACCTTTACTCAGTGATTTTGCTATATTTAAACTGGAGTTCATTAATACAAGCACTCTGGAAACAACGGTGCTGGATCGTGCCCCAGCAGAGCTTTTCGACCCGGTACATTTGGTGGCAGGAACTTATGACCTGACGGTAACTGCCTTTTTGGAGCCGGAGAAAACGAGAGCGGCAATGCGGGGGAGCGAAACCGCCATAGTAATAAGCGCCGGGACTTCTGTTTCCCGCACCATCAACTTGCTACCCTTTACCAGCGGTGGAACCGGTACATTCAGCTGGAATATTACGCTGCCAGATGTCACAAGCGCGGAAATGACCATATCGCCGGTGAACTCCGCCGGCGCAGAACATAATCGCAATTTATTATCCGGTGATAACAGAAACGGATCCGTTACGCTTAACTCCGGTTATTACCGGGTGATTATTACCCTGGAAAAAACCGATGCCCAGCCGGTTGTTTACCGCCGGGCGCTGCATGTTTATCAAAATATGACAAGCAATTTTTCGCATGCATTTTTGGATGAGCATTTTAACACGATGCTTTATTCTGTTACATTTGAATATGCTGACGGTGAAACCAATCCAAATATCAGTAATGTTTTTTATGGTGAACATGCAGTAGACCCCGGATATCCCACCAGGGATTTTACTCCCACAGCTGGGTTGTACCGTGATGCACTGCCGTTCAACTATATTTTTGAAGGCTGGTTCAGAGGCAGCGAAAATGATCCCTTTGACTTTGTTAACACCCCCATCATTAGTGGCATTACTCTGACTGCCCGGTGGACAGAACCCGGTCGGATTGTTTCGGTTACGCCAAACAATGTTGTTGCAGCAGTTACTCATGTTAATGAAAATGCCGGTAATTATTTCCTGTTGCTGGACAGCAGCAGCCCCATATCCATGGCACCGCAAACCCTTACCGGCAACAATCACCTGACCATACAAGCATTAAACCCGGCTAGTCCGGTAACAATACAGCTTGAAGGTAATGGCAGCCTCTTTTCCGTGGGAAACTTCAATGGAACTGCTGTTGCCAACCTGACACTGGATGCGGGCATTATCCTGCGGGGGCACAGTACCAATCAGGCAATGCTGGTATTTGTAGGCCCCGGCAGTACACTTGTTATGAAAGAAGGGGCGGTCATTACCGGAAACATTAATATCTCTACAAACCTGGATCAATCCGGCGGCGGCGTAGGCGTCTTAGGCACATTCACCATGACTGGCGGCGAAATCAGCGGCAATACCGCAAACAACGGCGGCGGCGTGTGGTTGCATGGCGATGCAGTCTTTACAAAAACTTTAGGCCTTATTACCGGCTATGGCGATACGAACGCCAATATTGCAAGGGGAGTTGGTTACGCGGCATATCATGGCAGCACGCCTTCAAAAACAAGAACCCTTACTGCCGAGGCTGGAATGCCTATGAATTCCGGACAGTATGGAGCAGCAGGCGGCTGGGATGTATTTGAAGGCAGCGGCACGGAAAATGACCCCTTCGAAATCCGCAACGAGGCGGAACTACGGATGGTCGGCAGAGGCGCAAACGGCTGGACGCTGGGTTCACATTACCGGCTTATGGCAAACATAACGCTGTCCGGTACAAACAACTGGACACCGATAGGCAGCAGCGCCACCCGTTTCACCGGCAGTTTTGACGGCAATGGCTACACCATTGCAAACCTGACAATCACCACTTCAGAACAAGTGGATCAGGGAATGTTCAACTCTATAGGAATGGGAGGCATTGTAAAAAGACTGGGTCTTGTCAATGTTGTTATTAATTATACCGGCGGCGGGGATGGCACCGATGGCAACGGCGTCAACAGTGTCGGCGGCATTGCGGGGTATAGCAACGGAACGGTGGAAAACTGCTTTGTTATAGGCAGTATAAAAGGCCACTTCAACGTTGGCGGCATTGTGGGATGGAACGACCGCGATATAAGAAACAGCTACGCCACATGCGACGTTACCGGCGTCAATAGAGTCGGCGGCATTGCGGGAATACACCACAACAATGGCAGTATAAAAAACACTTACGCTACGGGCAATGTTACCGGCGGCAGCGATGCCGGCGGTTTAGTTGGACGCAACTATGCCCTTATTGAAAACGTTTATGCCACGGGCAATGTTACCGGCACAGACAATGTTGGCGGCATTGTGGGAAATAACAACACCGCCTCCGGTTTAGTAGGCAATGTGTTAAACTCTGTAGCTCTCGGCCATAACGTAAGCGGAACCGGTACAAACCCTGGACGTGTTACAGGGGGGGGGACCGGCGGTACAAGAACCAACAACTACGCGCAAAGCAGGATGACGGTTAACGGTAATGTGATTACCACCGGAACCGGACTAACAACCCAGCATGGCGCGGGCATAACCGCAACGCAGTGGAACATCCCTGCATGGTGGCAGACAAGTGGCCCGGGCTTTGACATCACCGTTTGGGATTTCAACAACGTCGGCAATAACAACCTGCCCATATTGCGCGACGTTGGCGGTACGCAGAACCCGCAGGTGGTATACTCGCCGTCCCACCCCGTTGAAGTTCTACGGCAGGGCGATACCGCACCTACAGAACACGCCACGCTTGCAACCGCCCTTGCTTCAATTACCACAGCCGGCACTTACACGGTAACTGTTTTTGCAGACCAGAGCCTCGAAGGTCATACTGCGGAAGGAGCATCCGGATTCTTTAATGTTGCAGGCGCTCACATCACTTTGTTGGGTGCCGCTCCGGTACAGATACGGCTTTCCAGCAACGGACGTATGTTTACCATTAGCGGCAACAATGTTTCGCTGACTCTCGGCGCAAATGTTACGCTGGTTGGACGCAGTGCAGGCGGCAACGGCAATGAAAACAACAACAATAACGTTGTAAGTGTGCAAAGCGGCGGGAGCTTTACCATGCAAAACGGCTCAATGGTTACGGGGAATACCTCTGCTGCTTCTTCTAACGCTCAGAGCAATCAGCGCCATTTGGGATCTGCGGTGTCTGTAGACGGAAGTTCCAGTGAATTTACGATGGAGGGCGGGTCTATTACCGGAAACCACGCAATACAAGTTGGTGTCAACCCCTTTGCAACAGGTGGTTTATACATAAATGCTAATCCTACAGTAAATCTTAAAGGCGGCAGTATCAGTGGGAATGAGGGGGCTAATAATGATATTTACGCCGCATCAGGTACAGCGAATTTAACCCTGTCGGGAAATGTGAATATCGGAACTATCCAAATGGCAGCCATGTCAAACCAATCCGCCATTATAACAATAGAGAGCGGCTGGAGCGGAAGCATAGGTACCATTCACCTGATAAGTAACAACATTTGGAATAATCAACGGGTATTGCAAGGTACAGGGCTCGATACCGCTGCCGTTGGACGGGTGGGCCTGGGAAATTTTATTGACGACACCAACAGTAACATCCTAATCATCAGGCCCATAGCCGCCACGCACAGGATAGCGGACAGCGGAGCAAACATAGGGCGGCTGGTGGCAATGTAGGTTTCTGTTCACCACATAGAAAGTGATACGTGCTCAGGATACAACACGCTTGCAGCAGCCCTTGCCTCAATCACCGCAGGTGGTGGTAATGAAAAAACAAATTTATAATTTATTTCCCTTCTGCTTTAAACCCAAATCCTTCATGCCTTCAATCGCGCCGCCAGCAATTTCCCATAAGTACAAACTTGCTACAGAGCCGTATGGCGAATAACGTCTTCGGTATTTATCAAACAATTGCCGGGTTATTTTTCTATGGCGGTACAGCATCCGCATTCCCCGCAGGATTGCAAGATCGCCGTAACTTACAATATCAGGCCGCTGCATGGAGAACAGCATCAACATTTCGGCTGTCCATATACCCACGCCGTCAATCTGAACAAGCTCTTTGCATACGTCTTCATCAGTTTTTAAGTGCAACGATTCAATGTCCAGCCTGCCGTCAAATACCTTCTGCGCGACACCACGGATGTACGCCGCTTTCTTGAAAGTAATCCCATAGCTTTGCAGTTCGGCTTCTGTCTGAGATAATACGGAGTTTGGCGAGATAACACCGAGGCTGCTTGTCATTCTGTTCCAGACAGTTTCTTGCGCTTTTGAGGAAATCTGCTGCCCGACAAT
>WRLF01000035.1 GCA_009777735.1 Treponema sp. | reverse complement strand
AAAAGAGGGTGCAGAAAGCCATTTTTTTTTTGAATTGGGAGTGTCGATGGGGGGTGTTTGGAAGAGGAGGCGGGGGGGGGGGGGGGGGGGGGGGGGGGGGGGCAAAATATTTGCTGGATTCATTGCCGTAGGAGACCAACAGTGAAGGTATTAGAGATGGAATATCTGCATGACCACTTATTACAAAACAATTAACTTTGTAAAAAATAAGTGGGCATGAGACTCCGGAGGCAAGTTCGCCAGCCTATTTTGACACCCCGTTGCCCCACCGCCGCCGGTATTAGTTCTTTTGTCGTAGCCGGATATGCACCTCACGGAGCTGCTGTTCGCTCACCTCGCAGGGGGCTTCCATGAGCAGATCCTGGGCATTGCTGTTCATGGGGAATGCGGTCACTTCGCGGATATTATCTTCTTCTGTCAGCAGCATCAGGATGCGATCAATGCCGGGAGCCATGCCTGCGTGAGGCGGTGCGCCGTAATGAAACGCTCTGTATAAAGCGGGGAACTTCTTTTCAATATCCGCCTGAGTGTAACCGGCAATCTCAAAAGCTTTCACCATTACTTCGGGCAAGTGGTTACGGACAGCACCGGAAGAAAGCTCGCAGCCATTGCACACAACATCATATTGCCATGCCAGTATGTCAAGAGGATTGTTTGCCGCAAGTGATTCAATGCCTCCCTGAGGCATTGAGAACGGATTGTGGGTGAATTCAACCGATCCGGTTTCTTCGTTGATCCCGTACATCGGGTAGTTCACGATGAAGCAGAATTCAAAACTGTCCTTGTTAATAAGGTTCAACTGACGGCTTAACGCAGTCCTGATTTGGCCTGCAAGGGTATCAACCTCTTTGGGCCTGTCTGCGATAAAAAACACAACGTCGTTTTCTTTGAGAGGCAGGTCTTTTCTTAATACGGCCTGCTTTTCATCGGACAGAAATTTGACGATGGGGCCTTTGAGAACGCATGTGCCAGCTTGCGCATCGTCTTCCAAAACAGAAATATAACCAAGTCCTTTCATGCCGATTTCCACAGCGAATGCCAACATTTTTTCGAAGAATGATTTGGGCTGTTTTGCCGCTTCAGCCACTACTATTCCCCTGACGGGGATATTTTTGAACGGTGCAAAGTCAACATCAGCGAAAAATCCGGTCATGTCGGTTATTATCAGAGGGTTGCGGAGATCGGGTTTGTCTGTCCCGTAACGCAGCATTGATTCAGCGTAGGATATCCGGCGGAACGGTATTGAGCTCACTGTTTTCCCGGAAAAGGTTGTGAATGTGTCATGCAGTACCGTCTCGGCGACTTGTAATACATCTTCCTGCCCGGCAAAGGCCATTTCAAAATCAAGTTGATAAAATTCGCCCGGAGAACGGTCGGCGCGGGCATCTTCATCCCGGAAACAGGGAGCAATCTGAAAATACCGGTCAAAACCGGAAACCATGAGCAATTGCTTAAAAATCTGCGGTGCCTGAGGTAAAGCGTAAAATTTACCGTGGTGCTTACGGCTGGGAACAAGATAATCCCTGGCGCCCTCCGGTGAAGACGATGTTAAAATTGGAGTTTGAATCTCCGTAAAACCCAGTTCTGTCATCTTTGCCCGGAGGAAACTGATTACTTGTGCCCTCAGCAGGATATTTTTTTGCACTTCATGGTTACGGAGATCGAGAAATCGGTAGCTGAAGCGGACTTCTTCGCGTGTTTTTTTCGACTCGCTTATTTCAAATGGCAGCTGCCGGATTACCTTACTCTGAATAACGATTGTCTCTGCATGCACTTCCACCGTTCCGGTTGCAATTTTTAAATTGACCGTTTCCGCATCACGCTTTTTTACAGCACCGGAAACCGTGATGACGCTTTCTTTACTGAGTTTGTATTCTTCGTGCAGGACGATTTGGGTTATGCCGTATTGGTCCCGCAGATCAAGAAATGTTACACCACCATGGTCGCGAATGGTATCTACCCAGCCGGACAGCCGGACGGTTTGTCCGACATGGTCTTCCCGCAATGCCCCGCAGGTATGGGTTCTGTATTCGTTCATGGTTAAATATATATCAGGGAATGGGGAATGGGGAATAGGGAATAGAGCGAAATGACTGGTTTTATATTATTTTTCATGTTATTATCTGCACACATGGAGAAAAAAACATGAAGAACAGAAGCATTATATGCGCAGCAGTATTATTAATTTTGGTGTGCACAGCGGCGTTTGCACAGGATCTGGTGACAGATTTTACTACTGCCGATGATTCGGGTTTGGTTCGGCACGGGGATTTTGTTATCAGGAACGGTGTATTGGAAAGTTACACCGGAACAGAAACCCGTGTTACCATTCCGGCAAATTTGGGGATAACCGAAATAGCACAGGGCGCTTTCGGCAACAGCCTCATTTCAGTAATAATCCCCCAGGGAGTACAGACATTCAGTTTTTTTGAATGTTATAATTTGCAATCGGTTACCATCCCCAACAGCGTTACCAGAATAGGATGGAGAGCCTTTCATCTTACGAACTTGACTTCGATCACCATACCCAACAGTGTTACCGTAATTGAAGGTGATGCATTTTTCGGCAATGTCAACTTGACCACTGTTATCATCCCCAACAGTGTAACCAGTATTGGATACTCAGCTTTTAGAGACTGTACCGGTCTAACCAGCGTAACTATTGGGAGCGGTATTACCAGTATTGCAAATAGTCCCTTTTCCGGTTGTACCAGCTTACGGAGTATTACGGTTGATCAAAATAATCCCGCCTTTACTTCTGCAGACGGAGTACTCTATAATAAAACAAGGACAGAATTGATTTTATTTCCGCAGGGAAGAACAGGTTCTTTTACAATACCTAACAGTGTTATCAGTATTGGAAGTTCTTCCTTTTCCGACAGCAGCGGTCTCACTTCTGTTACCATCCCCAATAGTGTTACCGGTATTGGAAGTTATGCCTTTGCCTCCTCCGGCCTTACCAGTATAAATATCCCCAGCAGCGTTACCAGCATTGAAGGAGGGGCTTTTGCAAGCTGTACCAGCCTTACCAATATAACCCTTCCCGATAGCATTACCATTATTGATAGTTCCACTTTTCGCGGCTGTACGAATTTGATTTCGATTACTATACCCAACAGAGTTACCAGTATTGGAGATTCCGCCTTTTCCAATACCGGTCTGACTTCGGTTATCATCCCAAACAGTGTTGTCTCCATTGGGGATTCGGCTTTTAGAAATTGCCAAAGCCTTACCGCGGTAACCATACCTAACAGTGTTACCACTATTGGATGGTGGGCCTTTTCCGGCACTGGTCTGACTTCCGTAACCATCCCTGGCAGCGTTACCAGGATTAATGGAAACGCATTTATTATTTCTGATTTAACGAGCGTTACGTTTGGCGGAAGTGATACCGTCATTGACGAAGGTGAGTGGAGGCGCGCAATATTTCCGGGCGATTTGCGCACAAAGTACATGGCAGGCGGCGCAGGCACGTATACGAGGCCGGCAGACGGAACGGTGTGGACAAAACAGTAACGAATGAAGCCCAAAAAAAGAATTCTCCGCTGGATGTGTATCCCAGCGGCAGCGCTTTTCATTGTGCTCTTTCTCTTGTACGGTCCATATAACGGCTTTCGCCTCATGTGGATCAATACGGCAATGTATTCCAGCAGGCATAAGTTTCTTGCACGGATGTTTTACACAGAACGCTATATACAGAGGGTATTAGCACTGAACGAACCGGCATCGCAACTTACAACCGATGATTCCGAATTGGATCATAACTGGAACGATGATACCATCTTTGTTGAAATAAGAGGAAATCATTTTAGAGGCTTCATTATAAAAATTAACGATCCGCGCCGCCTCGCTTTTGTGCAATCTGATTCACCTACCGGAAATGTTTTGGAATATCTTGTTGAAAAATACGGAGGTACCGGCGGGATAAATGCATCAGGTTATGTGGATCCAAGGCAAAGGGGAGGAGCCTGGGGAATTACCATTGCTGACAACCAGATTATTTCCCAAATTACAAGAGGCAACCGGCATGTAATGGGCGGTTTTAACGGAGACTATAAACTGGTCGTTGGCAATTTTTCCGAAGATGAAATAATTGCACAGGATTACCGGTGGGCTTTTGAGTTCGGGCCGCTGTTGATCGTCAACGGTGAAAAGACTGAGTTGACGGATTTTTCCGGAGGACTTGCGCCGCGGTCTGCCATAGGCCAGACCGCAGAGGGTCATGTATTGCTTGTTGCTATTGACGGAAGGCAGGCGGCGAGTATTGGAGCGACTTTTCAGGATGTGCAAACAGTTTTGTATGCCAACGGAGCAGTCAACGCAATCAACCTTGACGGCGGCTCTTCCACAACCATTGTGTATCAGGAGGTAGTGGCAAATAATCCTGCGGACGGTGATGCGGAACGGTTACTGCCAAATGCCATTATTTTTAACTAAATATACGTGATGTTTTTTTAAGTTACCGCAACGCTTTTTCCAATGCCTGTTTCGCCAAATCCGGGTTTCCTGCCTTGCCAAGTTTTTTCATAACCTGGCCCATTAAAAACCCGAACACTTTTTCTTTACCGGAACGATAATCTGCCACGGTGTCCTGTTGTTCTGCCATAACCGAGTCTACGGCAGCGGTAATTGCCGAATCATCGCTGACCATCAGCAGGCCTTTTTCGGCAATGTAGGTTTCCGGGTCGGCATTGTGCGTTAATACCGCTTCAATGGTTTCTTTGTAAGCGCTGCGATTAACTTTTCCGCTGGTGACAAAGGCTATGAGTGTTGACAGCTTGCTCACATCCAGAGACAAATCCTCCGGCGGTATGGCGGCGGCGTTCATCAGCCGCATAATTTCCCCTGTGATAAGGTGCGCCGATTCTACCGGCTGGCCGCTTTGCTCAGCCAATGCTTCAAATAAACCGGATATGTTTTTATGAACGGTAAGCACCGACGCTTCATCTCCGGAAATCCCGTAATCCCGCACATACCGTTCACGTTTTTCATGCGCCAGTTCCGGAAGATGTTCCCTGATAGTGGCAAGCCACGCATCGTCAATAACGACCGGCAGCAAATCGGGATCGGGAAAATAACGGTAATCCTGCGCGTTTTCTTTTGACCTCATGCCGGTTGATGTACCTTTGTCATCGTCCCAGCGGCGGGTCTCCTGAATAACCTGTTCGCCGTCTTCCAGCAGTTCGATCTGGCGTTCGGTCTCGTAGGCGATAGCGCGGGTAATTGCCTTGAATGAATTCATGTTTTTAGTTTCGGTGCGTACACCGAACTCGCCGCCCGGACGGCGAATGGAAATATTTATATCGGCGCGAAGGGAGCCTTCCTGCATTTTGCAGTCACATATATCAAGATACATGAGCGTCTCACGTAACTTTTCAAGGTAGGCGATAACCTCGGCGGCAGATCTCATGTCAGGCTGTGAAACAATTTCCAGCAGCGGCACGCCGCCGCGGTTAAAGTCCATCAATGAACCCTGTACGCCATGAACAAGCTTACCGGCGTCTTCCTCCATGTGTATCTGGCGTATACGGATGTTTTTTTTCTGTCCATCAACATCAATGGTTAGATACCCATCACGGCAAATTGGAGCGTACAGTTGTGATACCTGATATGCTTTAGGCAGGTCGGGGTAGTAATAGCTTTTTCGATCAAACATACATCGTTTGGAAATCGTGCAGTTAAGCGCCAGTCCAAGCCGCATGGCATATTCCACTACAGATCGGTTCAGCTTTGGCAATGTGCCCGGTATTCCGGCACAGCCCGGACAGACATGGGTGTTTGGATCGCCGCCGTAAGCGGTTGTGCAGCCGCAGAAAATTTTTGTGTTTGTTGACAGCTCTGCATGCACTTCAAGGCCAATGACCGTTTCCCATTTCATGCGGTTGTACCTCTCTGATACACCCGCGCCATGCTGACAAGCAAATTTTCCGAAAAAGCGCTGCCGATAAGCTGCAAACCGATGGACAAACCCTGATTGTCAAATCCGCAGGGAAGAGAAACAGCAGGGAGCCCCGCTAGATTCACCGGCGCAGTATATATATCTCCCCTATACAGCTTTACCGGATCGTCCGGCATAACACCAAGTTTGCATGCGGTGGTTGGCGAGACAGGGGAGAGAATTAGCGAAAAACGCTCAAACAGTTTATTGTACGCATCTTTAATAAGCTCACGGGTTTGCAAAGCTTTTTTGAAAAAAGTATCATAGTATTCCGATGAAAGCGCAAACGAACCGGCCATTATCCTTCGTTTTACTTCAAGCCCAAACCCTTCACTGCGGGAAAACCGGTACACTTCAGAAAGTGTTTTTGCATTCGCGCTCCGGTATCCAAGCTTGAGGCCGTCATACCGCGAAAGATTCGTTGATGCCTCGGCACAGGCGATGATGTAAGCGGCAGGAACGGCATAGTCCATCAGCGGCAATTCACATTCTTCGACAATTGCGCCGGCTGCTTCAAATTCTTTAGCTGCCATCAGAACAGCGTTTTTTACATCATCATCAATATCATTTGCCATATAATTTTTGGGAAGGCCAATTCTGACACCATTGAGATCGACAGGATCGTTAAACGTAAACGGCTGTTCAATGACACAAGTACCGTCCATTTCATCAGGCCCCGAGATAATCGACAGCATGGCAGCACAGTCATCAATGTTCCGCCCAATGGGGCCCGTCTGGTCGAGGGAAGAAGTGTAAGCAATAATGCCGTGACGCGACACCGCCCCGTACGTGGGCTTGATGCCGGTAACACCACAGAAACAGCAGGGTTGTGTTATGCCGCCGCTTGCATCGGTGCCGAGGGCCAGGGGTACTTCCCCTGCAGCAACGGCTGCAGCACTGCCGCCGGACGAACCGCCCGCAACACGCGACACATCCCGGGGGTTGCGTACCGGACCGAATGATCCCGTTTCACCGGATCCGCCCATGGCAAATTCGTCCATGTTTGTTTTCCCGATGACAATCAAACCGGCCTGTTCGAGTTTATCAACGACCGTGGCATTGAATACAGGGATATATCCCTCAAGCATTTTTGACGCGCAGCTTGTTTGTATCCCCAGAGTGGATATATTATCCATGAGGGCCACCGGTACGCCGGCAAGCGGGGAAATTTTTTCGCCGCTGTCGATTAGTGACTGGATAACTTTTGCACGGGCAAGCGCCTGTTCTTTTACTACTGTTATAAAGGTATTATATTGATTATCATTTTTTTCTATCAAATTAATATACCCGCTTACCGCTTCGGTAACACTGAGTTTTTTTGCCTTGATTGCCGCTGATAATTCCAGCGCGGTCATATCAAACATTTCTTTCACTGTTTACTCTATTGTTTTTGGCGCGATTATCATTTCATCATTCCTGACCGGAGCGTTTTTCAGTATCAACTCCCGATCAAATGATGCGACCACCTCATCTTCCCGAAAAGCATTAACATTGTTAAACGGGAGGCTCCGTTCGGGTACGCCTTCAGTGTCAAGTTCGCCAAGCTGCGCCATATAGCCAATGATTTTTTCCAAATCTCCCTTCAAGCGGCCTTTTTCATCGTCTGAGAGCGCAAGACAGGATAAATCTTCCAGATATGCGAGGAGTGTATTGTCAACGTGCATTAGTGTTCTCCATGGTGATATGGTAGTATATTTTCAAGTGATAAGTGAAGAGGGAGAACTGAAAATCAGCCGATAGTAACAGTATGCGATCAATTTTGTCTCTCTGGATGTTTGTTATATGTACACTCAGTCATGCACAGCCAGCTCCCCAACCGGTAACGCTGCCTGCAACACCAATGGGAGCGTATTCAGTTCTGGAACGTTCTGACTGGCGAAGATACGACAACGGAAGATATGTCGGTCTGGTGCGCCATGAAGTGCGGGGATCGGTCATTCCGCAGCAGGCAGTGTACGGCACAAATGTTTTATTTCAGGGAAATTTTTTTATTCTTGCAAGCACCCTGAGGGATATGCGGCAGGCAGCACAGCCGGTGGATGCGGTAATATCGGTGAGTTTTGAACTGGATGAAAACGGAGAGATCATCTTCGAACATGACCGGGGGTTTCCCCGGCTGAGAGGATTTCCTGCTTTTCCTGCCGAACAGGTAGTTCCCGGCTCAAAGTGGCAAGCTCCGGGGATCCGCGCTTCAGATCCTCTTAACTCCGGCCAGCCGGTTATTATACCTTTTATCGCAGAATATGAGTATCAAGGGATTGAAAATTATAGGGACACACGTGTACATAGGATCCATGCCGTATATGCAAGCCGTTATTACAGCGACATACCCGAACCGGACGGCATTGTCCGGGTGAACGGAACTCACAGAGTAGCCATTTTGATACGGGTTGATGACGGATTACCTGTATTTATGCATGACGAATTGGATGTCACTTATTTTATGGCCGATAGGTCAAACGTGCAATTCAAGGGGTTTACCCTCACATTTGGCGGCGGTATTGTACCTATGATTAGGGAACAAGTCATAACGTCAATCGAAGAAACCGTTAAGTTGGATGATTTAGGCGTAGATTTGGTGTCTGTCCCCGGAGGCATCCGACTCACAGTAAAAGATATCCGGTTTGTCCCGAATTCGGCTGAATTTTTACCTGAAGAACGGCAGCGTCTTGATCTCATTGCCGAAGCGTTACTGCAAATCCCTGACAGGAATTTTCTGGTGGAAGGACATGCTGCGGCAACCGGCAATCCTGAAGGAGAAATGACACTTTCAATCGAAAGGGCCAGACGAATGGTAGACGAATTGGTAAGACGCGGATTGAGTACAAGCCGTTTTATGTACAAAGGCTGGGGCGGCACAATGCCCATTGGCGATAATACAACCGATGCCGGAAGAAACATCAACCGGCGTGTAGAAATTACTATTTTAGAGTGAATATGAGGGACAGAGATGTAACTGGTGTACATAGACACCAGTTACAATGATGATTTTACTGCAGACTACCTGCCGAAGGCAAAGTATGCTCTTATCTGGAAGACGAGATTGTGCCGGGCCATGGTATCCCTGCCCCAGACCGGAATGCCGTATTGTAATTTAAATTCCAGGGGAAGCAAGGTCTTGGTAATAAAAATTGATGCGTTGGGGATGATACTCAGGCTGTGCCTGCCTTCGTCTGTCCCCTTGAGTTGTTCGAGCAATATTTCTTCTGCGTCAATTTGGCCGCCGGTCATAGTCGAAACCATATTGCCTACATCGGATACGGAATAATCAAATGCAGGTGTATACCGGTAGTTGATGGGAAGACCGGCGGAAAAGCTTATTCCATCGGCAATGGGAGTTGAGTATACCGGCTCAATTTCAAATGTAAGGCGGTACCGATATCCTACTTTCCCGTTTGCTTCTTCAAGATCGCTTCTGGCAGCGTCCCTGGCGCCGCCGGCAATAAGACCAGCCACAATTTCATTGTGACCGGATGCTATACTGGAAGTATAAACTTCCTGAAAGATTCCCATGGGAATTAGTTCTTTTGCTGCTGCCAGGTTCGGGCCGGCTCTGTCTAAATCCCGCCTGAGGGGGTAGAAAATGGTTTCGTTGTACAGGTTTATAAAAAAATTTTCATTGATGACAAAGTCAAGGTATACTCTTCCGCCTGCACCAAACACATGATTATCCATATTACTGAATGTTATTGCTTCTCCTTTGTATACTTTCTCGAATTCTTTATCAAACTCCGGACCCGGCATGGGGATAATTAGCCCCGGTGCCAAAGCAAACCGTACCGCACTGTTTTTTAACGGGGCATTTTCACCGGCAATCTGAATTTTTGCTCCGGCAAAAAGGTCTGCCACGCCATTGGTGTTATAAGAATTGTCAGAACGAAATGCAGCAATAGCAGCCGGTACGGCGGCTTCTACATTGGACCACGGAGTAAAACCCGGTACCCATTGTAAAGCGGCGGTTATCCAATCATTCAAACCGAATTCCAGGGCAAAACCCAGATTAAATACCTTGACAGCGCCATTGTCATAACTCTGGTACTTTCCATCAGCATCAAAAAAACCGGGAGCAAATGAAAATGTCGGAGCTACGTAAAACCGCCCTACGAGTGAGGGCATAACTTTGGCATCATCGGCAAACAAGGCAGTTCCCGCCAGCAATAGCGTCAGTCCAAAAGTTAACATTCTTTTCATAATAAGTCCTCCGTAAAATAACTATACCAGACAGAGGCGCAAAATCAGCCTGCTAACCCGGTCATGTGTATTATACAAGATTATACATGCAGACACAAGTGGTGAAAATGTCGCAGGATGCGCACTTACCGGTTCTGTTTTCCTGCCAGAATTTTCTCTGCACTGGCCAGTTTTACGGCAACGCTAAATATTTGCAGCGCTTCGCCAAGTTCAGCCGGCGGCGGGCAGGTTGGGGCAATCCTGATGTTGCGATCCTGCGGGTCGTTGCCGTATGGATAGGTCGCACCTGCGGGTGTCAGAGCCACACCGGCTTCCGAACATAAAGCAACAACCCGTTTTGCACAACCTTCCAGCGCATCAAAACTGACAAAATACCCTCCTGCGGGATTTGTCCATTCGGCAATGCCAAGGCCGCCCAATTCCCGCTGCAAAGTGTCATTAACCAGATTGAATTTATCCCTCAGGATTACCGCGTGTTTTTTCATGTGAGCCATAATGCCGGCAACATCTTTGAAAAAACGGACATGCCGGAGCTGGTTAATTTTATCGGGGCCTATGGTCTGGGTGATTAACCGCTGCCGGATATAATCACAGTTGGATTTGGAAGAGGCCATGCAAGCCAGGGCCGAACCGGCAAAACTCACTTTTGAAAATGAGGTAAAAACCAGCGGCATATTGGGATTTCCGGATTCTTCGCATAACGGTATTATGTTGGGAATTTTTATTTGGGTTTCACCAAGATCATGTATAGCATAAGCATTATCCCAATACAGGCGGAAGTCGTCAGCCGCCGGCTTTAAGCGGGCAAAACGCCGGACCGTTTCATCGGAATAAACAATGCCGGTAGGGTTGGAAAATTTTGGGACGCACCAAATACCTTTAATCAGGGGATCGGCTGCGACCATTGATTCGATTATATCCATGTCGGGACCGTCCTGCCCAATTGCAATGGGAATCATCTCAATATGAAAATACTTGCATATGGTAAAATGACGGTCGTATCCGGGAGACGGGCACAGAAATTTTACCTTCCCCTGTAGCTGCCAGGGTACCCCGTCTCTGACACCATGGGACATATTTACCGCGACATTATCAAACATGAGGGCCAGAGAAGAATTGCCTCCCACGATAACCTCATCAGGTGTTATGTCCAGAATATCTGCGAAAATCTTTTTTATTTCGGGAATACCGTCAATGCCGCCATAATTACGGCAGTCTGTTCCGTCTGCGGCAGTAAAGTCATCCGCTGACAAACATGTCAGCATTTCGTTGCATAGGGATAACTGTTCATCCGAGGGAACCCCGCGCGTCATATTGAGTTTCCGGTCTGCCTTACGGTATTGGGAAAATTCCTTGAGCAGTTCGTCATGGATTCCGGTCAATTCCGGTATGCTCATTTCTGCATATTGCTTCATTATTTCATCCTTGTGGTGTGATACTATAATTTTTTTTTGTTTAATGCAACTGAGGCTTTAACTCCTGTCAACGACCAGTAGAAATGTCACCTATTTCCGTTCAGTAGAAATGTCACATAGGTTAGGCAGCCTTCTGGGTTTCTAGGTCTTGTATATTTGTTATCTCCTTAACAAGGAGCT
>WRLF01000034.1 GCA_009777735.1 Treponema sp. | reverse complement strand
TTTATTTTTTTTTGGATGTGTGTTTTTGTTTGGGGTTGGTTGAAAAAAAAAAGTTGGTGGTGGGGGGGGGGGGGGGGGGGAGCAAGGTAAAAGGTAAGAGGTAAAAGTGACTTGTCTGAGAGCTTGGAGGTATTTCCAACAGGGCTGGTGGTGTTGAGGATTTGATATCTCTCATGTGAAAGATACTACCTGGTTTTTGAAAAAAAAACAAGTATTTTTAAAAGAGAGCCATTATGAGATAAAACCGGGTGGTGTCAGACAATTGAAGGGGTAATCTCCGCAACCGCATCCGGCTTTTCCCCGTCAGCGCCTTCGCATAACATTACCGGAACACACCGTATCGATGAACCCGGCTGCGGCATTTGGCCGGTATAATTGACGCTCAGTTTCAGGTAGTTTTCTGAAACAGCCCGGCACTGTCCCGCCACCTCGGGGTGGCGCACCTTTCCTTTTTCCACTACGGCGGACAGTTCTTTGCCAAGCCAGGCTTGGGCATAGTTCCGTCTGCCTTTCATTGCCAGAGCTGTCAGGGTTTGTACCCGCCGGGTAATGTCACGTTCAGGGACAGGGTTTCCCATCGAAAAAGCCGCCGTTCCCGGACGTTTTGAGTACGGGAATGCGTGTATCCATGCAAACCCGATGTTTTCGCAGAAGGCAATGGTTTGGGCAAAATCGGCTTCGGTTTCGCCGGGGAAACCGGCAATAGTGTCACAGGCAAGAAAGGGATTGCCCTTTACCGATCGCAGCAGGGCGGCGCATTCTGCTGCTTCACGTGTATTGTATACCCTGCCCATTTTTTCCAGTACTGCATCACTGCCCGATTGTACCGACAAATGAAAATGGGGACGTATGCGCGGATGAGCCAGCACAGCGGCAAGGCTTTCGTTGATCCCTTCCGGTTCAAGAGAGGAAAGGCGCAGGGCGATGGAACGGCTGCCATCGAGCAAAAATCGTAACAACCCGGCAAGGTCAAAGTTCTCATACCGGTATTGGGTGATATTAACACCGGTGATCATTACTTCGGCACAGCCTGCTGCTTCAAGAGAATGAAGCTCATCAAGCGCTTCTGCGGCAGGGAGGCTGACACTGGAACCGCGGGCAAGGCGTACACGGCAATACGCGCAGGCATTATCGCAGCCATCCTGTATTTTAAGGTAAGCGCGTGAATGAAAGGTAAATTCCTGCGGCTTGAAGCTGAATGGTGAACCCCTTTGTGCAGTCTCTGCCCATGTATCCAGAGCAGCCGGCAGCGAATTTTCATTGCTTAAACCTTTGGCCGCTAAATATTCGGGCAGTTTTAGCAATGAACTTTTACTTTTTCCGGCACCGCATTCGTCTGTCCCCAATACAAAGAGCCGTCGTGCGGCCGACTCAGCCTGTAATGCCTTGATTTCAGCAGCATCAAGCTGCGCATAACAGCCGGTGACAATCACACAGGCATCAGGATTATCCCGGAGCGCTTTGCGTATTACCCGTCTGGCTTTCTGGTCTGCTTTTGACGTTACTGTACAGGTATTAATGATGAGCAAACCCGGTTTTTCTGAAGCAGCGCCCCAAGGAACCAGAGAAAACCCCGCTTTTTTAAATAAATCTGCAATCGCCTCACTTTCAACCTGATTGAGTTTACATCCGAGGGTGAAGATTGAAAAAGGAGGTGGGGGGTTACCTATTCGCAAGGGTTTGGCGGACACGGTCAAGGCCCCGGCGCGCATCGGCATGCTGGGGGTTGAGCGAAATGGCCCTTTCGTAGGCAACAGCCGCTTCAGTCAGGTCCCCGGCGTTCTCCCGCGCAAAAGCAAGCCGCGTCCACCAGTTTGCGTTGGTCGGAACCCAATGAACCGCTGTTGAAAGTGCTATATCGGCATGACGAAATTTTCCTGTTCGAATATAAATTTCTCCCATAAAATAGTAAACAGTACTTATACGCGGCCCTGAGGGTGACTGGTTTGCATATTCCTGAAAATACAGCATGGCTTCGGTGTTGTTTCCCTGGTAAAAGAAAATTTCGCCTAAAATCTGGGTTACCCTGGGATCAAAACGGGCGATGTTTCGTGCAGTGCGGGCATAACGAAGAGCTTCCTCATACCGGCCCAGGCTGATAAGGCTCCAACAGATAACAACATAAGAATCGAGATTATTCGCGTTCACGGCAATTTCATCCCGGCATATCTGGACAGCACGTTCATAATTTCCCTGGCGCCATTCGGTCAGAGCATTGGGGGGAGGACTGCGAATTGCCGGTATCAGACTCTGCCGGGTTTCATCGGGAGTATCTGTCTGTGAATAAACTACAGACGCTGAAAATAATACAATCAGAATAAAGATGAAAAAAAACCGCATATTTATCATCAGATGGGTTTTCTCCCGGTCATTGTACAACGGCCATTAAATATACAGCCACCTTCCATAAATATTTCAGGCGCTGTAATATTTCCTTCAAGAGTTCCGGTTAAGGATACTTCAACCTTTTCCGTGGCAGTAACATTTCCCTTTACCAACCCCCGGATTACCACCCGCGTTGTTGAAATATCGGCGTTTACTACCGCTTTCTCATCAATCACTAAAAGCCCGCTTGCAGTAATTTCACCGGAGATTTTACCCTGGATAAGAAAAGGTTTCTCAAAATTCAATGTTCCGGAAAAATCAATATCCGGTGAAAGAACAGTGTCAAAATCCTCATCTTTAAAAATATCACTGTGAACATCGGTCATTATTTTACTCCTAAATCCCCTGAAGTATACTGCATACGGTTAAAAAAAAGCTGCCGGATGCTTGCGGATTTCCCCTTGTCATTGTACTATATTACTATCATATAGTACAGGTATTCGGCAATATGTCAAATAAAATGCTGTTCATGCAAAAAAGGAGAAAATTATGGATTTTGTAAGCACTATGAAGGCCAAAGCAGTTTCAATACGAAAAAGACTGGTACTGCCGGAAGGGGCTGACCCCAGAATTCTGCGGGCAGCCAGAATTATCCTGGACGAGGATATTGCGGTAAATGTTACTCTGCTGGGAAAAGTTGCAGACATCCAGGAAACAGCAAAAAAAGAAGGGGTAGACTTAACCGGCATCACTATTGTTTGTCCCCATGCCGAAACGAATGTCAATGATTACGCCAATGAGTACTATGAACTGCGAAAACACAAGGGAATGACAAAAGAACAGGCCAAAGTTGAAATAGTCGATCCCCTGCGTTGGGGAGCAATGATGATCCGCAAAGGTGATGCAGATGCAATTGTTGCCGGTATCGAAAATACCACAGGCGATGTACTGCGGGCAGGCCTCTCCATCATCGGCATTGTCCCCGGTCTTAAGACCGTTTCGTCTTGTTTTGTAATGGCGGGACTTGACCCGAAATGGGGCATCGACGGAGCATTGATTTTTTCCGATTGTGCAGTAATACCTGACCCTCTGCCGGATCAGCTTGCCGATATAGCGGAAGGCGCCGCACAGTCCTGCCGGGAATTCCTGGGGGTTGACCCGGTAGTCGCCTTGATGTCTTTTTCAACAAAAGGTTCAGCCAGTCACGATGACGTAAAAAAAGTCCAGGCAACTGTTGAAATACTTAAGAGCAGAAATCCGGGCTTTGTGTTTGACGGAGAACTACAGGCAGATGCAGCGCTTGTTCCATCCGTTACCGACCAAAAAGCGCCGGGCAGCCTGGTCAGAGGAAGGGTAAATACACTGATCTTCCCCGACCTTAACTCAGGCAACATCGGTTATAAACTGGTACAGCGCCTTGGCAAAGCGCAGGCTTTTGGTCCTTTCCTCCAGGGGTTTGCATCGCCGATAAGCGATCTTTCCCGCGGGGCTTCCGTTGACGATATTGTCACCACCTGCGCGGTAACATTGTCGCGGGCCGGATAGTAAGGGACAGACACTATCAGCTTAATAATTACCGGGTATTAATGGCATCTACGGCAGTGTTCTGAAATGTTTCCGGTAAGTCACGCAAAAATTCATTAAGCACTGCCGCCATTGCGTCAAGGGTAATTCTTTTTCGCTTAATCGAAGTTATGTCAAGATCAATAACCAGGCCCGGCAGGAGTTGGGACGGGTCTGTCATATTGCTAAGACAAATATATTCTTTTTCCAGCAGGCCCAAACGCTCTTCCATGACACAGCGTTCAACAGGGTACAGGTATTTGTACATATTATTTATCCGTTCACGCAAACGTACCAGACACGCTAAAGCATTGCCGCGCTCGTAATGATTCCCCGATCGGAACGAAATATTATTCCATTCATTACCGGTTATGCAAAAAGAAGCCTCATCATATCCGGTTTTGAACAGTTTTTTTACACGGCTTCTGTTTTTCATGGCTAAATCATTAAAATCACTAACCTTGAATACAGACTTTGAATCCCGGTATAACACTTCAAACAGATTCCCCAGATGCCTGACAGCTTTTTCAAAGGTATATATGCGCTCATCATAGGCTTTGCGGGCTTCATGAATCCCCGCATTATCCAAAATCATGATGGATATTTGGTACTGTTCATCGGGCGCTTCGCTTGTCTCTTCATATTCCCGGATTACCATAGAGTTTTTATCTTTCAGGTTTTCCATGAACTGAAAACCTAAATTTGATTCATCAAGAAGCCGGATTAGGGTGATAACCGCATTATCAAAACCCCTGGCAAGGATATCGGTAATGACCGGATTTTCACTGATGTTAATGCGTTGTTCATTATCGGCGCCGGATTCCATTATCATTTCCAGAAACACTGCGGCATTAAAATTTTTACGGCCGGCCATTGCTTCAATTTCTCTATTGATTCTGTATATAAGAGGTTCCGATATTTTTTCACTAATAATATACTTTGCCAATGCTAAACCATAAAAAACCGGACTAATCAGATCAGAATCGGGGATGTTGATGCAAAACCTCAGATCGGTAACAGTACCCGGTTTACACGGGTTGTCTCTGAAAGAATATTTAACGACTTTGCAGATATTATCCCCGGCAGGAAACGCTGTAGAAAAATAATGCTGCCGCAGAACATTGCCGGCATGCAGTTCAAGGTTTTTCACAGCCGTTCTTGCGGATGTTTTTTTTTCTATACTGCCGGTGTTAAAAGCATCAACGCCGCCAAACGAGTGAATTAGTTCCGCTATCTCCTGCGGAGATTGACCGGGCAGCAGACTGCTGCGGTTTACATATTCATTTTCCGGAAAGCGGTTGAAGATAGTTTGAAAACTCCGGTCTAAATATGTATACAGTCTGTCATTCAAACTTTCCGAAGAAGAACCGTTATTATTTGCAAAAATGTCAGCCATCGCTTCTTTTGGCAGACAGGCGGTCAGGTATTTGATGATATTGCCGGTTTCTTCCGCTAAAAGCCCGGCTGTTATCTGCCGGAAAGCGCCGTCAGGATCCGTTAATTTTGCCCAAAAACCCGCTGCCGAATGGGGGCGTTTTTTCCCGAATTCCGGTGATTGTCCGGACGCAGCGGTTTGAAAATCTATTGTTCCCATGAACTGTCTCCCTGTGGAGGTATGGAATATATCATTGAAACATAGTATCATATCCTTGAATATCTGAAAACTGCCTGGAATTTTATTTATGTTTGAAAAACTAAAACTATTTATTGAAAAATATGATTTTTTTATCATCACCACCCATGATCCTGCAGACGCTGATGGAATTGGCGCCCAGTTGGTCGTAGCCAGTATTCTGAACAAAGAGAAAAAACAGTATCGGATAATAAACTCAAGTCCCAAACCGGAGCACTTCATTTTTATGGACCGATACAACATTATTGAACAATGGGACAGGGAAAAACATGGGGATCTGCCGGAACAGGGAGGCGCAATCATCGTAGACACGGCAGATCTGCATTTTACCGGGCAAATTCGGGACGCAATTTGCCGTTCACAGGAAATATTCGTGATTGACCACCATGAAACAAAGCCTAATTCTACTTTTTCGGGGATATATGATCCGAGTGCCGCTTCCACGTGTGAAATAACAGTTGAATTAGCAAAAGAAGCGGGTATTTTACTTGACTCTGATACCGCTTTAGCCGCTTACACCGGAATAATCTACGATACGGGATTCTTTGCCTACCCAAAGACAGGGCCAGGGACATTCCGTGCAGCACTGACACTGCTGGAACTGGGGGTTAACCCCAATGAAGCCTACAGGCAGCTCTGTGAAAATGCCGCAACACGTGTGCTGTTTTTACAGAAAAAGGCCCTTGCCAGCCTGACCCTCCACTTTGAAGACAGAGTTGCCGTTCAGGTACTCCGCAAAGAAGACTTTATTGAAGCAGGCGCCCTCCCTGAAGACACTTATGGTTTTGTCAATTTTCCGCTTAAGGCAAAAGAAATCATTGTTTCACTTTTAATTAAGGAAACACCCGGAAAAAAAATATTGTGTTCTTTGCGTTCAAAAGGAAGTGCAAATGTTGCGAAAATTGCCCAGGATCTTGGAGGCGGCGGACACATCAATGCAGCGGGTTTCAACAGTACTATGGATATTGACCAGACATTATCAATAGCCCTGACAATGATATCAAAATATATGGAAAAGCCATGAAACATAAAAAATTATTGAGTACAATTGTTATTTTTTCTTTCTGCGCCATAGGCATCGTTGTTCTCATTAAATGGCCGCAAACAGAAGAAATCCCCAGAGAACGGCATCGTACCCGTATAATTGCTCCGGCTGCAGCAGACGGGCAGCAAATAAATTCCGGGCCAACAGATTTTAACGGTTATGATGAGGACAGTTACCGCCTCTTAATTTCTCTTGGTGAAGGAGAACAGGTAATAACAGTACTAAATCATGATTTTAACAGTAATTCCATAGAAGAACAGCTTGCGGTCTACCGCGTTCTCACTGACAGCGATAGTCTTATCAGCCTTACCTTAATTGCCTTTGACGGCCGCTCCTACCGCCGTATGTGGGATGCGCCTGTCGCGGCAACCATGCCGGGAACAATTTTTCTTGACATGCAGGATCTACTGGGTGACCGCAGCAACTGCATCATTATTACCGGAATGAACTCATCAGGTGAAAATACCATGACCATTTTTCACAGCATTCCCGAGGAAGACCCTGGTCTGCAATTTACGAAAATTGCGGAAATACAGATGGATGGCTCCATCACAATAAATGAAGTACAGCGCACATCCGCATACCGTCAGGGTATAACAAGAGGGCAGCCATTTTCCATAACCGCTTATGGCCGTGACACTCAATCAGATAATATACTGGACAGAATTGAAATCACCTACGAATTCAATCAGACAAGCGGCATCTTTGAACAAAGCAGCATTACCCGCGTGCCGGGAACTCAAATAGAACAGATACGGGTCAGAGAAATCCTTTCGGGCCAGCGGGGGGTTTTTGAAAATTTCATTAACGATCTCTGGTATCATGTCAACCGTGACGGAACCATTGACAGAAATCAATACATTTTTTTTGATCACGATAAACGAGAAATCATTTTTTACAGCAGTCAGACTCAGCAAATTTACTTATGGCAGCAGTCCATTCCCACACGCTTCGGACTTAATATAACAAGCAGAAGCATCTCGGTAAGTACCATGAACCGGATAATCAATGTCGAACTGGCATCCATGGACAGTATTCAATTGAGGATCACCGAGAATATCAGGATAAGGCTGGATGTATCCGAATCATGGGACGGCATGTACCGCCGTGCCGGGACTCTGCCGCGGCCATCTCATGCGGGGAGCGCATCACAGACATTCACGGAAGCTGTTTTTGACAGTTTGCTGGGGAGGCTGCAATTCCGTTCAAACGGTGAATACGAGTTAAGTTCAGGCGGGACAGTGACAATGGGCAGATATGCCTTTTTCCAGGCTGCCGGAAACAGTTTACTGGAACTGCGCCCGGGTAACGGTGCTGCTCCCCTAACGCAGCAGCAGTCAAATGACAACCGGTATATCTACCTTCTGTCTGCCGCAGGTACAAATACTGCCGCAGTTAATATCAACGGACTTGACAGCGTCAGGCTGACACGTGTCCGGCTGGGAACCGGAGGCATTCAGGAACTCCATGAACCGCCAATCGTACTTACCCGCACCCAGGATAATAATTAGGAGCCACTCGTGAACGCACAATACTTCTTATCATTTTACATTTTACTTTTAACTATTTGCTTTTTACCATCTTGCGCATCGCTGGTGGAAAAATCCGGCGAGGCTTTAGATGGTTCGGCGTTTGAAGAAAAGACCCTTGCCATATACCGCACAGCAAAAAAAGACCCGGGTGGCTCGCCACCCGGAGGTGGCGTTGAAATCCGGAAAGTGCAGAACAGGCTAGGTGTGTATTCGGTAGTCATCACATTGAATAAATTTCCTTCGATAAAAATACGAGGGACTTTACCGGATGAACAAGGTGAATTCAGCATTGTCTCGCTGGATTACCTTGGAGGCAGCCCCCAGGGCTGGAACGAATACAGCCTGGACCTTGCCGGACAGGGAAACCTTGTGCTGGGCGAAACTACAGCAATTCTTTCGATTAACAGCCCTATTGAAACAGGGCAGATATTCTGGGGGCGAATACGCCGTTACGACACCCGCATCACGGGAAATGAAGCGGTAACCGGCCTTCAAGGCCGTCATGAAAGATTGCTTTCCCTTGCCGAATGGATGAATGCCCGTGAAGATACCCCGGCAATTCTGATACGCAAAGACTTTGAACAATACTGGAAACCAATCCTGTTCCCCGAATTAGTCTCAAGAAGGCAAAAACCTCACGGCTGGCAGCAGGAAAGTGACGAATGGGTAACAGCCGAAGACATCAGGTGGAATACCGGCTACACAGAACGTGTTTTTCCGGAAGAGCTTTGGCGTATACGCAATTCCGGCGCTATGCTGCGGGATTGGGAAGAAGCCCTTGAATGGATGTACAACGAATATGAGTGGGAACGGCTAATTAGTCAATTTTCGCAGGAAACTATACTAAGTAAAGTGAGGCATTAGATTATGGAAGAAAGCACCGTATCTTTTACGCTGATGGAACTATTCCAACTGGGAGGCGTGTTAATGTGGCCTCTTCTGGTTTATTCGATCATTACCATTACCATTGGTATTGAGCGGGTAATTTTTTTCGTGTACCATGATCGCAAAATTGATGATATGGGCAGAGCTGTTTCAGAATTTATTGCAAACCGGGACTATGCCGGTGCCGAAGTATACCTTTCCCCGCTGACAAAACGGCGTATGGGAGCGCGGATCCTCCTTGCGCTGGTCAACCGTGCTCGCCACCTTGGGGTGGCGAGCCACCTGGAGGTTGCGAGCACCATGCAGGGCAGGGTTTTTTCCGAACGGCAGATTGAAAGGGCGGTTGAAACAGAAGCGGTAACCTGTGTTAATTCACTGGAAAATGGCTTGAATTTCCTAACCGCGCTCGGTTCGCTTTCCCCGCTGACCGGATTTTTAGGAACCGTCGCCGGAATGATCGGAGCTTTCAGGTCCATTGCAGAGGCAACGGAGGTAAACGCGCAAATTGTCGCAAACGGCATTTACGAAGCCTTGATAACCACGGTGGCCGGCTTGATCATCGCGATTGTCGCCATGATCTTTCATTCGATCTTTAGCCATTATGCGGATAAATTTACTGCCGATATCGAAAAAACCTGCTCCGACCTGATAGCAGAGATTGCAGACCAACAGTTATGAAACTGAAACGAAAAAACAGACGGGGATTCCTTGAATCATCGGCTTCAAGCGATTTACCATTTTTGTTAATAATATATTTTATTGTCATTGCCGGTTTTAACCTCAATACGGGGTTTCTCATAAACCTGCCGGCAAAGGATTCCACGCGTTTGATCCACCGCGATGATTTAATCCGGTTTGCATTGGATATGAATGGAAATATTATCTACGATAACAGGATTATAACCATCTCCGATGCAGATAATATCATCTCTGCGGCACAGGAGATAAATCCCCATCTGGCGCTGATGTTAACCATAGACCCGCAGGCACGATGGCAGCGGGTAGTATCATTTGTAGAACTTGCCCAGGATCTTGCTGTCGAAACATTTTCATTTTCCATGAGGAGAGATACCCCATGAAGCTGCGGCGGAGGAAAAACACTGCTTTCTCTGTCCCGTTGTTTTCAACTTCGGACATCGCGTTTTTACTGCTGATCTTCATCATGCTCATCGTGTTAATAAATTTCCGCAAGGAAGTTACCATTGAATATCCCGAAGCACATACCGCCCTTATTACAAACGCCGATAAAAACCTGGAAGTTTGGATAGATATCGGTGGCGCTGTCTACCTCGACGGCGATCCGGCGGACCTCAGCGCTCTTGGACAGGCCATTATCGAATTGCAGCAAACGGACATGAATACACAAGTGCATATTATCGCCGACAGGAACACTCCCTACGAACGGGTAAATGCCGTACTGGAAGTGCTGCAGATCTACCAGTACCGGTTTGTAAGTTTTGTGGTACGCAATGTCGAGTGAAAAACACATGCGTCCGTACAAGTCGCCGCGTCCTGACAGGACGCGAAGGTTGCTGTTGTTTTTCATTGTCGCTGTTGTCCACATTATCATCATCCTCTTTCTCACCGTTAATATTGCCACTACTCCCCAAACTGCCCCGGAGACCGCTCGTGTTATGCGGGTAACGGACCTTGCAGAAATCCCGCAGGAAGAAGAATATATCCCGCCGCCGCCGCCCCGCCCTCCCCCGCCGCCGGTTACCCTGGATGTACCCGTGGTAGAGGCTATCGCAGAAACAATGATAGAAACAGACTACGACCCTGATCAAATTATTGGCACTCCCGGATCAATTTCGGATAATTCCGGCCCTCCGCAAGCTCCTCCCCGTGTTTCTGTCCTGCCGCACTTTGACGAAAGGATAATGCGCAGTGTGATTGGCTATCCTCTCATGGCACAGCGTTTAGGCATTGAGGGACAGGTACTCCTGGAATTGTTTGTGGACCGTGACGGTATTGTACAGCAGGTAACTCTATTACGGGAAACACCAGAAGGCCGCGGGTTTGGTGAAGCGGCAGTCAGAGGATTTACCGGCAGACAAGGTACTCCCGCCTATGACTCATACGGCAATCCGGTATCGCACCGTTTTCGTTACCCGGTTAGATTTACACTCAGGTAATTAAGTCAGAGAAAAGAGTAATACATAGTCTCTCTGTTCTACCGTTTCTTCCACACTTCCTGTCTGCGGCTTCTTGTATATGTACCAGCACCGCCGCTTGCATACTTTTCGTGCAAATCACCGGGAAATGCGTCTATGCTGTCAATGGTTGTATCACTTCTGGCAAATGTTACTTTGGTAAGGTTGCGGCAGCCTGTAAAAGCAGAACTTCCAATGAGGGTAATAGTGTGAGGTAAGTTCACGCTTCTGATGCTGCACCCGGCAATAGCCATCCCCTCAATGGTCGTTACCGTAACTCCATGTATATGCGAGGGTATGCGGACAACATTTTTACTCCCCGTATACCCGGTAATATGCACCGATCTTGTACTGCCTACAAGCGCTATTTCAAAATCATCATATGAGCTATCCTTCTGCACACATGCTGTGAGGCAAAACAGCATCATTAATGTAAATAAAAAAACTGTTTTCATGTTCATAATGGAATTAAAACTCTGAGATATCGGAAATAAGTTCGTTAAATTCTTCCTGGCCAATAGTGGCAATTTTTTTAACAATCTGCACTGCCATTTTTTTCCCCATAACCCCGGGGCGGCACATGAATTTTGGTTTACTGCCGATGTTGAGCGAGTAGAGATCGCCAACTCTCGTATTGTTCAACCGGATGACATCCCCGGCACGAAGTGAAAGCACTTCACGGACGGGAAGGGTTATTCTGCCAATTTCAGCCACTGCATCTATGTCTACGGATTCAAGCTTATCCCTGAGGACAGTGAGGTTTTCAGATGTTCCGGCACGATGTGCTGTGGAAAACCAAAATTGGGTGGACAGTTTGCCGATAATCGGTTCAATGGTGATATAGGGGATACAAAAATTAATCATCCCTTCTACATCGCCAATCTTTGTTTCCAGGGTAACAAGAACCACCATGTCTGTCGGCGGTACAATTTGAGCAAACTGGGGATTGGTATCTATCTGTCCCAAACGGGGTCTAAGGTCTATTACCTGTGTCCACGCTTCCCGCATGTTTCCCAATATCCGGACAATAATCCCTTCCATTACCGACTGTTCAATATCGGTTAATTCATGCTGGGATTTGTTACCCTCTCCCGTACCGCCAAACAAGCGATCGATAATCGAAAAAGTGATAGAGGGATCGACTTCCAGTATGGCATTACCTTTGAGGGGGTCCATATTGATGATGGCAAGGGTTGTAGGCGTGGGAATTGAGCGGATAAATTCCTCGTAGGTAAGCTGATCCACCGAAGCGACATGAACATGAACAACTGACCGGAGTTGGGCAGAAAGGCTGTTGGTGGAAAGGCGGGCAAAAGTCTCATGCATCATGGCAATTGTCCGAATCTGTTCTTTGGAAAATTTATCCGGCCGTTTAAAATCGTAAATTTTAATTTTCCGGCTGTCTGATGCAGGTTTATAGTCCTCAGGCCCGGTATCTCCGGAATTTATTGCGCTTAATAGCTGGTCTATTTCATCCTGGGACAGTACTTCTGTCATTTCCCATTTCCTCGCTTAAACTCGCTTATATTACAATTCTAAGGGATTTAGCTAAAAAGTCAATGTTTTTTCGGGAATTAGTTAGTCATTGAGATTAATTCTGCCGGGAACGGACAAGGCGGAATCCGATATTACTCATCCGGTAAAACGGAAGGCTATAAGCCCTGTATGCAGTACGAAGATTATCGGGTTCATTAAACCAGCTTCCTCCCCGTAAAACACGTTCCCGGACAACAGCCTCATGCTCGGATGCACCCCGTGGATTCCTCTGAACCTCGTTCGGGTATTCCTTATACCAGTCCCAGCACCATTCCCAAACATTCCCGCTCATGTCGTAAAGACCCAGGCTATTTGCCGTTTTTTCCCCCACCGGATTCGTACCATCATTGCTGTTCCTGTTATGCCATGCTGCTTCATCTGCATTATTACTCCCTGAAAACTCAAATATAAGGGTATCTTTTTTTCCGCCTTTGGCCGCATATTCCCACTCTGCCTCAGTTGGCAGCCGGTAACCGTTGGCATTCCAATCGCAGGTAACAATATCCCCATTCACATGGTAAACCGGTGTAAGCCCTTCCATCAGGCTCCGTCTGTTACAATATTCCACAGCTTCAAACCAGTTGACATAGTACATGGGGTATTTATCTCCCGTCCCTGCCATTAACCATGAATCACTTATCCTGTCCCGCTGTTGATACACGGTAGTTCCCATTACCGCAAACCACTCTTCCTGTGTTACCGGATACTTACTCATGTAAAAACCGGAAACTGCTACCATACGCACAGGTCTTTCATCTCCCGAACCGTTGATACTGCCCATCAGGAAGGCTCCGCCTTCAACATGCACAAAACCGGTTAATGCAAGAGCATCCCGTTCTGCATCGGTTAACGGTATCTCCGGCAGATCGTTGGCTGAAAACAGGGCAGTAGTTGATGAAGAGGCAAACAAGGTCAGGTGAGGATCGTTTTGAATATTGTTAGCCGACCATTGCCCGGTAATGCCGGCATCTTCTGTATTCAGGGCCTCCAGCTCAAGCATCCAATTCTGACCGGAACGGGTAAGCAAGCCGGAAAAAATAATGTGCGCTCCCAAATAATTCCCAACAAACAGTTCGGTTTCCCGGCTGATATGACCAAAAATACCGGAGTACAATTCCCGGGAAATGATATGCAGAGCCGCTTGATCACTTCTGACTACAGTTAACCACGCTCCTTCTGCCAGGGCCGCACTCAACTTTCCCCGTACATATTCGCCCAGTTCAGGATTTTCGGCATTTATGGCAAAAACTGCTGCATGCGTACCTTCAGGAATAATCCCCGTAAAGTAACGTGCAGCGTCTTCAATTGCCTGTTCAAGGCTGATCGGGGGTTGACTGCATGCAGAAAATAAAATTACCGGAAATAAAAACAATACAAAATAACGATAAAAACTATGCATCATTAATCCTCCATTTGACACAATGCTTTAAGAAATTCCCTTACCGCCGCTTTGTTTCCTCCCCGCCACTCCCCGGTGGCGGGACCCACACAGGACGGACAGCCGGATTTGCAGGAGCACCGGCTGACAGCGTTGTATACGGAGGCAAAGAGTTCCGTAATACGGCGGGAAAGCCCTTCGGCAAGGCCGGTTCCGCCGGGGTATTTATCGTATACATACAAAGCAGGAATTCCAAAGTGTGTGTCCCTTACCCGTTCCGCTATACCCAAATCACGGGGGTCACAGAGCAGAAACACTGGCGCAATGTTACGAATTAATGTACCTGCTCCGGAAAGAGCCGCACCGATTTTCTGCTCGTCCATCCCGGCCAGCACATTCCCCCCGGCGCTTTCCGGCCCAAATAACATTACTACGGCCCGTGTCTGCATTTCTTCTTCGGGAAGGTCAATATTCCCGTAACCTATATTCTCATGCGTGTGAAACCGTATTTTCTTGAATTTAGCAACCTGTGAACGGACAAGTACATCGGAGAGCACACCTGACCACTCGGGAGTGGTCAGGCGCTCATCTTCCGTTAAAACCTTAATATCTGTCTTCACTAAACCGTCGGTAAAGTAATTTACCTCGGCTTCACGAACGAGGCATTTGCGGTTTTCGATGTCCAGGTTTTCAACAAGGTACTGCCGCCCCCTGTGGATGTATACGGCATTGTTAAAAATTAATTCTTTCGCGCTCGGCCTGTCCATTTCCCCGATGACCGCATTCCTTCCGGCAGTCACATCAATGATCACCACATTGTCAGCGGTAGCGGATCGGATGCTGATCCCTTCCGCCGGGAAAGATCGGTCCGCCCAATGCCACTTGTCCCCCGCATGCCGCACAATGCCAGCTTCTTCCAAATACTCAAGTACATCCCGCACATTCTCACCAAAAACATCCACCCTCTGTTCACTGTTCACTGTTAACTGTTCACTGTTAAACGGTAATTCAAAACAGCCGCACTTGACATGGTCGGTGAGAATGTACGGGTTTTCCGGGTCTACCCTGCCCTCTTCAGCAGATTTACGGAAGAACCAGTTGGGGTCGTTCATAATAAATTGGTCGATGGGAGAGGCAGTGGCAATAAAAACCGAAACCGACGTGCCGCCACGCCTGCCCGCCCTGCCTGACTGCTGCCAGAAACTGTTGAACGATCCGGGAAAGCCCGCTACTATCGAAGCGTCAAGGCCGCCAATGTCGATGCCTAATTCCAGTGCGTTAGTCGACACCACTCCCTGTATATCGCCTTCACGCAGGCCGCGTTCAATTTCGCGGCGCTCGTTGGGCAATAAGCCGCCCCGGTAGGGCTCAACCCGTATACGGGAATTATCGGTAAAGATATTTGCCAAATCTTCGTTGACATACGAGGCGGCTACTTCGGTTTTTATCCTCGAATGGGCAAACAGTATGGTTTTGATGCCCGCTTTGAGGAAGGATGTCATCCAGCGGCGGCTTTCGGTCATGGCCGATCTGCGGATACCTTGGACGGGATCGACTAGAGGCGGGTTGTAAAGGATGATCCGTTTTTCGCCGCGTGGGGCGCCGTTGTTATCAACGAGTGCTACCTCAACACCGGTGAGCGCCTCGGCAAGTTCCTGCGGGTTGCCGATGGTGGCCGAGCAGAGAATGAACTGCGGGGACGCTCCGTAAAACGCGGTGACGCGGCGGAGGCGGCGGATGATGTTGGCGACATGGCTGCCAAGGACGCCCCGGTAGGCGTGGGCTTCATCAATCACGATAAATTTGAGCCGCGAGAAAAACTTAATCCATTTGGGGTGGTTGGGCAGAATCCCCGCGTGGAGCATGTCAGGGTTGGAGATGATGATCCTGCCGGTATCCCGTGCCGAAACCCGCAGGGACTCCGGTGTGTCGCCGTCATAAGTGGTAACTTTAATGCCAAAATTGCCGCCTTCGACAGTTTCGTTCAATTCTGATTGCTGGTCTTGTGACAGGGCTTTTGTGGGGAACAGGTACAAGCAGCGGGCGCTTTCATCAGCAAGCAGCGCCTGGAGGCAGGGCAGGTTGTAACACAGGGTTTTCCCCGATGCCGTCGGCGTGACCACCACAACGTTTTTCCCCTCGCGCGCCTGTTCCCAGACCTCGGCCTGGTGGGTGTACAGGCTGTTAATGCCCTTACGGTGCAAAGCTGCGGTTATCCTGCCGTCCAGGCCCGCCGGGAAAGGGACACACATCCCTGCTTGCGCCGGTAACAGCCGGTTGACGACAATATTGGGGGCAAAATCGGGGCTTTCGAGGATATCCATCAATTTATCGTGGGCGGTCATGGTACATGTAAGTATAAAGGGAAAAGGGAAAAGGGGAAAGTGTTGTTGCATGGGGACTTAGTTTACTTTTGCTTCACGTTCCTTGTTCCCCGATTTTACCTTATTAATCCTGTTGCAAGCTCCCAATCGT
>WRLF01000033.1 GCA_009777735.1 Treponema sp. | reverse complement strand
CAAGTTCGCAGCAAAGCCGCCCGCTGGCGCATACCACCGGATAACTGCCAGGGGTATTTTTTTTCATAGCCGGAAAGGCCGAAACGGGAAAAGAAAGCAGCGGCGTGCTCGCGGGCGTTGTTTTTTTTTTCGCCGCGTATCAGCAGGGGAAGGATAACATTATCAAGCACAGTCCGGTGTTCCAGCAGCAGATCTTTTTGCGGCATATAGCCAACCCTGCCGCTAATGCCGGTAATATCCCCGCCGTCAAGCCAGACTTTCCCCGCGTCCGGCGGATCAAGCCCTGCAAGTACGTTAAACAATGTTGTCTTGCCAACCCCTGAAGCCCCCACCAGCGAAATGAATCCGCCCTGCGGCAGCTCAAGGCTTATGTCTTCGACTACCGGCTCCGATTCGTATGTTTTCGTAATATGTTCACAGCTGAAGCAGGGACTAGGGTAAGTACTCATTCGTAAAGCCGCCTTCGCCGATGTTTACTTCCAGCAAGCCTTGTTCATACATCCAGCGGTAAAAATTGCCCCAGCGTTCCGGGTCGATTTCACCCCAGCGGGGAGCGTTGTCCTGATAACGCGGCGCAAGGACAAATTGGCTTTGCATGACCAGTTCCCTGTCAAGTTCTGGAGCGTATTTTAAAAGAATTTCCCCTGCTGCAAAAGGGTTTTCTATGGCGAATGTATACCCCCTGCTCACTGCCTGCATGAATTTTCGTGCTGTTTCACCGTTGCTGCTAAGCCAGTTAGTATTAGCCACTAATACCGGCGTGTAAAAGTCAAAGCGGCTGTCAATACTGCCAAGGTCAAGGAAATTAATTTCAATGCCGTTGACAACGGCTGCAATGACATCCCAGGCATAGTATACCCAGATCGCATCCAAATCGGTTTGAAGCGCGGAAAGAGCATCAGTTGCCCAATTGGGCAGCATAATGACAGAGTTAAAATCGCCGCCGTCATTTTCTACAATATCGCGTATTATTTCCGTGACAACCGGCATTTCCCAGGAACCAAACCGTTTACCGGCAAGATCTGCAGGCCGTTGAATACCGCTTTCTCTCAGTGACATTATCCCCGATGTATTATGACTGATAATAGCCGCAACAGCAGTCACCGGCAGTGCATCCCGATCATTTGCAATAGCCGGCCCCATCCATTCCTGAAAATCAAACCCGAATTGAGCATTGCCTGATGCCAGCAATACCAGTGCACCGTCTTCCGGCGGCTGAATGATTTCTACTGTCAGTCCTTCTTCGGCAAACCAGCCATTGTCTAAAGCGACATACAACCCTGTATGATTGGTATTGGGCGTCCAGTCCAGCACCACCCGAATATGGTTCGGAGCCGTTGTTTTGTTACAGCCAAGTACCAAATAACAGATAAGAAATAACAAAGATAAGAAAATTCGTTTCCAATTATTCCCATTGTACTCTGTACCCTGTTCACTGTTCACTGTTAACTGTTCTCTGTTCACTTTTCTCTTCTCCATGGCATAGCCTCCTTCTCAATTAGTGCAATTAATTTTATCAATACTATACTTAACGCTGATGTCAGCAGTATTGCCGCGAACATTCTGTCAAATGAATACGATCTTCTGACACGAATCATATATACTCCAAGCCCCGCATCGCCGCCGAGCCATTCAGCGATTACCGCCCCGATTATTGAGTAGGATCCTGATACTTTCAGCCCGGAAAAAAAAGCGGGCAGCGCCTGGGGCAGTTTAATGTATCGGTATGTCTGCCATCGTGAAGCGCCCATCGATTTTAACAGTCTAATGGTGTCAATGTCAGTTTGCGCGAAAGCGCCCAGCAAGCCGATGGTCATGGGGAAAAAGCAGACCAGGAATACAAGAGTTATTTTAGGTGCCATACCGTAGCCCATCCACAGGATCAGCAGGGGGGCAAGGGCAATAGTGGGTATTGTCTGGGTGAGCAGTAAAATGGGTGAAAGCGATTCCTTGAGAAAACGGTTTATGTCCATGGCAATGGAAAGGATAAAGGCCGCCATCGCTGCCAGAGTAAGCCCGGCCAAAGCCTGCAGCAGGGTACGCCGGGAGTGGCGCATCAGCAGGGGAAAGTCAGCGGCCAGGGCCTGGCTTACCCGCACAGGGCTGGGCAGCATAAAACCGGGAACCAGGCCGCTCATACACACAAGCTGCCAGACAAGTAAAATGGCGGCCAAGGTTAAAAACATCTGCAAGTTGCGCTTAAATGTGTTTTTCTGTTTTTTTATCAATTCAACGACTCCAAAAAAAACGCCTCCCGGATATTCCGCGAAGGCGTTTAATTAATTTAAACATTTCCCTCCGCCTGCATTATCAGGATCAGGTATCGTCATCCTAAGGATGACGGGCATCTATGGATGCCAAGGGTTCCAGGCGTCAATTCACCTGATCTCAGCCGGAAATGGCAATGAGCCATCCAGCACCCCGGTAATATCTCTACATTACAGGAAATTAATAATTTGGGGAAGAGCTTTTCAGACAGCTTCCTTAAAAATTGATATTGCAGTAAAATAATCACATGATGTTTAATCTATTATTTTATTAAAGGAGAAGTATTTATGGAATTGTTAGCATCAATTAATGGTTTCATCAACAATCTGGTATGGGGGCCGCCTGCGCTGCTCCTGATTGTGGGTACAGGTATTTTCATTACATTTGGAGTTAAATTCATTCAGGCATCCAGATTTGGTCATATGTGGAAAAACACCATAATGACAATGTTCAAAAAAGGCGATGCCGGCACAGGGAAAAAGTCGGACGGTACGAATGTTACCCCCTTCCAGGCAGTGTGTACGGCAATGGCAAGTACTGTTGGTGTCGGTAATGTGGCGGGAGTTGCAGGTGCTATCGCCCTTGGAGGCCCCGGTGCCGTGTTCTGGATGTGGTTTTCGGCATTTTTTGGCATGGCAACCAAGTATTCGGAAATTGTTCTTGCAGTCAAATACCGTCAGGTCGCAAGTGACGGTTCCCATTACGGCGGCCCTATGTACTACATTGAGCAGGGGATAGGCGGAAAGGGTAAAGGATGGAAAGGCTTTGCGAAGGTATTGGCGATCATTTTTGCCCTTTTTGGCGGGCTTGCCTGCTTTGGTATAGGCAATGCGACTCAAGCGGGTGAAATTTCTGTTGCTGTTAATAACCTGACCGGAGCCAATTATGATTCTTCATTAATTACCGGCATTATACTTGCATTACTGGTTGGCCTGGTTATTATCGGCGGCATCAAGCGCATTGGATTGGTCACTTCTTACCTTGTGCCGTTTATGGCATTGTTTTATATTCTGTGCGGTTTAGTTATTATTTTAATGAATATTACCATGGTACCATCAGCTTTTGTATACATTGTACGGGAAGCATTCAGTTTCAGGGCGGTTGGCTCGGGTATTTTCGGTTACGCGATTATGGTGGCAATGCGCAGGGGTATCGCCCGCGGCGTATTCTCCAATGAGGCGGGCCTTGGTTCCGCGCCTATTGCCCATGCTGCTTCATCAATGAAGGATCCGGTCAAACAGGGCCTGTGGGGTATTTTTGAAGTCTTTATTGACACTATCATCCTTTGTACCATTACCGGCCTTGTTGTCGTGATTTCCTTAATGTCATCCGGCCAATTTATTGATGGCGCTTATATCGGAACTCTCAGGGGCGGAGCGCTTGCGGCATCGGCATTTGGCGATGCATTTACCGGCGGCGCGTTTATCGTCCGTATAGCCCTGTTGTTGTTTGCTTTTTCTACAATTTTGGGCTGGAGTTATTACGGCGAACGCTGCTGGGGGTATCTGACGAAAAACAACAAAGCGGTTAATCTTGGTTTCCGCATTATTTTTGTTATATTGGCATTTGTCGGCGCGATTTCCACTTCGACAAACATTCTGCATGATAATACCGCGCTGGAATTTGCCTGGGAAGTAGCCGATACGCTCAACGGCTTAATGGCTATACCTAACCTTATCGGTTTGCTCATGCTTTCCGGTGTTACATTCGCACTTACAAAGAAGTACTTTAAAGACGGAAGTTCGCTGTAAAGGTGCCTGTCACCAATATAAGGCATGAAATTAATGTGTATAAAAACTCTCGTTATCGCTGTAACCGCTGTAGTTATAGCAGGGTGTTCACCAAAACAGCCTGATATCTACATTGCCGGATTCGAAGAACTTGATAACGGCAATGCTATAGCCGTTTACTGGAAAAACGGGCATAGAACCGTTCTTTCCGAACATTCCGGTTCCGCCTGGGCTTTTGCCATTGCCGTTTCCGGTTCCGATGTTTATGTAGCCGGGCATGAGGCGGCCAATTTGGGCAGATTGCAGGCGGTGTATTGGAAAAACGGAGAAAAGATAATCCTCTCTGATGGTATAAGTACTTCATGGGCATCATCGATTGCCGTATCGGGAAACGATGTGTATGTTGCCGGCAGGGAGATGACACCTCAGGGCAGGCTGCAGGCGGTGTATTGGAAAAACGGAGAAAAGGTCATCCTGTCAGAAGGCCCTTTATCTTCAATGGCTGTCCGCATTGTTATTGTTGATTCAAATGTTTATGTAGCCGGAAATGATACAAACGGGGAGCCTGAAGGAATAAAAGCAGTATACTGGATAAACGGAGAACGTTTTGTGCTTTCCGTTGACCCCGACAATGCTGCAGTTCGTGCGATGACAATAGTCGGGACCGATGTGCATATGGCCGGAATAGAAGATGTTAAAGCGGTGTATTGGAAAAATGACTCAAAAATGTATTTATCTTATAACGAGTTTGTGTCTTCTGTTTCTTCAATTACTGTTGTTTATGATGATGTCTATATTGCCGGTAATGAAATTGACAGCCGGGGCAAAACTGCAGCAGTCTACTGGAAAAACGGAGAAAAACATATCCTTACCAATGATGTGCATGCAGGTATGGCAAATGCTGTTGCGGTTGACGGTGATAACCTGTTCATAGCAGGAAGGGACATTGACAAACATGATGTCCATGCAGCCGTATACTGGGAAAACGGAACCATGATACACCTGTCCCGGGGGGATAATGTTGTTTCGGCAGTGGCCAATGCCATGGTAATAACGCGATAGGAGAAAAAAATGGGTGAAACGCAGATAATTATCCGTAACGATGTACCGTTAGCCGACACCTGGGATCTTTCAAAACTTTTTGAAAATGACTCCTCATGGTACGAGGCCCTTGCCGGTTATGAAATAATGGCAGAAAAAATACCGTCATTTCAGGGAACCCTGGGAAAATCGGCCGAAAGCCTTGCTGCATATCTGGACTTCAGCCGTGATTTGGGCATTTTGGGTGAAAGGCTTTCATCCTATGCTTTTCTCCGCCAAAGTGAAGATGAAGGTTCCGGCGCGGCACGTACCATGACCGGGAAAATCACCATGGCTGCGGCAAAAGCTCAAGCTGCCGGCTCGTGGGAAAAGCCTGAAATCCTGGCCATCCCCGGCGGGGACATGGACACATTCCTTGCCCATCCGCGTATGGCCGATTATCGAATTTACCTCCGGAGGATACTTCGTTACCGGCCTCATATTTTGAGCGATAAAGAAGAACGGATAATTGCCATGCACGCAGAAGGGGAGGGTATTTCCGATGATGTTTTTTCCGTATTAACTAATGTTGATTTTGATTTCGGTGTAATCGACACACCTGACGGTAAACGCCCTCTCTCCCAGTCAAGCTGGTCGGTATTCATGGAAAACCCCGACCGCAATTTACGCCGCCGTGCCTACGATGCTTTTTACCATTGTTATGAATCCCATAAAACCGCGCTTGCCGGACTGTACTCCGGGTCGGTCAAGCAGGATGTTATCCGCGCACGGATCAGGGGGTATCCGTCAGCACGGGCTGCCGCACTGTTCCCCGATAATGTCAGCGAATCGGTCTACGACAATCTTATCGCGGCAGTTGGTGAAAATCTTGGGGTCTTGCATAAATATTACGGGCTAAGGAAACGGGTTCTTGGTCTATCCGAATTGCGGCACTACGATGTGTACACTCCGTTGGTGCAATCGGTCAAAAAGAAAACAAGCTGGGACGAAGCAGTTGATTTGATTTCGGAAGCCCTTGCTCCGTTAGGCGACGAGTATGTCGGTACTTTACGCGCCGGGCTTGTCGGCCGCTGGGCTGACCGTTATGAAAATAAAGGCAAGCGTTCCGGCGCATTTTCCGCAGGAGGTTTTACCGGGGATCCGTATATCCTGATGAACTACAAAGAAGACTCCATTCGTGATGTCTTCACACTTGCTCATGAAGGCGGTCATTCAATGCATTCCTGGTATTCTGCACGTTCCAATCCTTTCATGCACTACGACTACACCATTTTTGAAGCCGAAGTTGCCAGCACGTTTAACGAAGAATTCCTGTTTCATTACCTTGAAAAAAAAGCCGCAAGCCCGGAGGATCGTGATTTACGTTTATTCCTTATCAATAAACACACAGACGAGATTCTCGGCACGCTGTTCCGCCAGACCATGTTTGCCGAATTTGAAAAAATCACCCACGAGTTGGAGGAAAGCGGAACCCCGCTGACTGTTGAACTGCTTCGCTCTGAATACCGCAAGCTGCTGGAAAAATACTTTGGCTCCGAAATGGTATTTGAAGACGCAAGCGACATGGAAGGATTGCGCATCCCGCATTTTTATCGTGCATTTTATGTATATAAATACGCAACCGGCATCTCTGCATCTATAGCTCTTGCCGAACGGGTTCTTTCAGGCGGCAATCAGGAACGTGAAGATTATTTTACCTTCCTCAAATCCGGCGGATCACGTTATCCCATCGATTCTCTTAAAGTTGCCGGTGTGGACATGAGTTCTCCTCAGCCGGTACAGGCAGCGTGCAGGGTTTTCTCACGTTTAGTGGATGAATTGGAGCAATTGCTTTAGGCATAGTTGACAAAAAAAAGTGATTTAATCATAGTGAAAGCATAATTGCATGGTGGATGTAGCTCAGGGGTTAGAGTCCCAGATTGTGGATCTGGTTGCCGGGGGTTCAAATCCCCTCATCCACCCTTGTAAAAGCAAAGGGGATTTGAAACTTTTTTGCGGCCTGTTTAGAGGCGAGACTCGCAGCCACTAAACAGGTAAATCGCCATGGAGGGCGATTTAGCAAAAAAGACGGCCTGGAGTGAGGCAACAGGAGGTTGCCGAATGAAAGGCAAATCCCCTCATCCACCTTTCATATCTTGACAATGAACTCCGGCAAAAGGTATTATTTTCATGTTGAAAGTAATTATCGGCAGCAAAGGAGCGCATTACTATGGTAAAACTGAAAATCGGGATAGCCAGTCTTGTTATGCCGAATTTCTGGGGTTCTTCCCGGAACTTGTACCGTTCAAAATATGTTCCAGAAATTGAAGAGCTTGCCCGGGAACTGGGTTTTGAGCTGGCGGTTTGGAAAGAAGATATTGTCAGTGAAAAAGACGGAGCGGCCGCTTGTGATTTTTTTAATCGGGAAGAAACGGATTTTACCCTCCTGCAATGTACAACCTTTCCCGCCGGCACGGTTATTCTGCCTTTTGCCCGCTGCCGCTCCCCTCTGGGACTGTGGGCCATACCTGAATGTACTGAGCAGGGAGCAATCCCACTGAATAGCTTCTGTGGTGTCAATATGCTGATGAGCATTTTGGGACAATACATGGATGCAGGACGACCGGTTAAATGGTTTTACGGCGAAACCGCTAACCCCATGTTCCTGGAACGCTTCAATGTTACCCTCGGCGCCCTGCGGGGGATAAAAAAACTGCGGGGTTCGCGTACCGCCTTAGTCGGGGGTATCGCTCCGGGTTTTACCGACATGGCTTTTGATGAACGGAAAAGTTTGGCCCGCCTGGGCGCTTACATTGACCGGCTTCCCGAATACGGCGAGATCAAGGAACGGGCCCTGTCCTACAAGCAGGAAGAAATCACCCCCGTTATCGAAGAATTTACTAAAAAAGCGGTGTGCGTGAACTGCCGGGACGATATGGATGCCACCGCGCGGCTTTACAAGGCATTTGAAGACCTGATAACCCAAAACGGCTATGATGCCATCGCCATCGGCTGCTGGCCCAGATACCGCAGGGATTTTAATGTAGTCGTCTGCGCCGTTATCGGGCAGCTTCTTGAAAAAGGGTATATTGCTGCCTGCGAAGGGGATGTGGACAGTATGCTTGCCATGTTGATGCTCGCCGCCATAGCGGAAAACGGCGGCGGCGCCATTGCAGAAGGCGCTGCACAAGACAATGCACCCATGCTCATGGATCTTTCAGATATAGATTTTAACGACAATTCTGCAATGCTCTGGCACTGCGGATCCGCGCCGCAGCGTTTTGCCGATCACGCAGGCATGTCCCTGAATTGCCACTACAAACCGGGCCGTTCTGTTCCCGGCGCCGATTCAACGCCGGTGGGAACGGTTACTGATATGTATTTCCGTTCCGGACCGGTTACCATATCCCGTTTTACCTGGGATTATGAATCTATGCTGTTGTTAACCGGAGACTTTTTTTACAAGCCGCACAACAGGGGGTTTGACGGCAGCCGCGGCTGGATGCGCAATATTTGCCTTGCCGGGAAGCCTGTTGACGCACAAGAAATGATGAACACCCTATTAACCGCCCGTTTCCAGCACCATTATCCGATTATTGCCGGCAATTACCAAAACGAAGTAATGGAAGTCATGTCATGGCTGGGAATTAAGCCGATAGAACCAATCAAGTACGAACCATATTTACAGAAATTTGGAGGATAGATGAAAATATTCAATGCCCGGCAGATGATGGATACTGCCATGAAAAAAGGCTGCGCCCTTCCTGCAATCAACGCCAACGGCGGCACCTATGATTTGGCCCGCGCAATTATGGAAGCGGCGGACGAACTGCATTCTCCGATCATCATTCAGGCCTATGAACCAAACCTTGAATACCGGGGTTACGATTACTTTACCCTCCTGGTAAAACATCTTGCTGCCGATTTAGACATTCCGGTGTGCATATCGTTAGATCATGGAAAGAGCATAGAATCGGTTATGCGCGCGGTCAAAGCCGGTTTTACCCATGTCATGTTTGATTATGCCAGCCATCCGGTTGCAGAAAATATCGAAAACACCAATCTCGTTACAAAACTCGTCCGGCCATTAGGTGTAAGCATCGAAGCTGAAATCGGTAATATTTTTATCAGCACCGACGAATCGAGCCGTGCACCGCTTACTTCCATTGAGGATATCCGGACATTTATTCAGGGAACCGAAGTGGATTTTTTGGCTGTGGGTGTAGGTACTACTCACGGTATTTTCAAGGTGCAGGACACCATTGATTTTGAACATATCAAGGCGGTGAAACAGGTGACCGGCGATCTCCCCATTGTGCTCCATGGTACGTGCGGTGTTCGTTTCAAACTGACCGCCGCCGAAATAGTCCTGAAGGCTGAGAAATTAATGAGGAGTAAAACATGAAAATTGCAATTGCATCGGATTTATCGGGCTTTCCGCTGAAGGAAGCAATCGTAAAACATCTGCGTGATAAAAATTACGAGGTTACAGATTTTGGCATTCCCAACGATCAGGAGCCGCAGCCGTATTTCATCCAGGCGCCCAAAGTTGCCCGTGTGATTCAAAAAGGCGAAGCTGAACGGGGCATTCTGATCTGCGGAACAGGCCAGGGCATGGCCATTGTCGCCAATAAATTCAAGGGCGTATATGCCTGCGTAGTCGCCGATATATTCAGCGGCGAACGTGCAAAAATTATTAACAATGCCAATATCATTACGTTGGGCGGCTGGGTAACAGCTCCCTTTGTTGCCTGTGAAATTGTTGATGCCTGGCTGTCAATGTCATTTACCCAAAAAATGGAATTTAAAAAAGATTTCCTGACGAACGCATTTGAAGAAGTGAAAAAACTGGAAGAGGTAAATTTCAATGGAAAATAATTCTCCAATTGATGAACTCGTGAAAAAAGCACGAACTGCGCAGGAAAAAATTGCACATTATACCCAGGAACAGATTGACGAGGTATGTAAAGCTGTAGCCTGGCAGGTGTATAAAGACGAAAATATTCAGAAACTGGCGAAACTTGCCGTCGAAGAAACAGGCATGGGAAAATATGAAGATAAACTTACGAAACATAAAAATAAAATTCTCGGTATTATTGTTGACGCGCTTGCAGCAAAAACAGTCGGCCTGATCGAAAGGGATGAAGTAAAAGGAATCAGCAAATATGCAAAGCCGGTAGGAGTGGTCGGTGCGCTGACTCCGGTTACGAATCCCACGGCAACGCCGGCCAGCAATGCCGTCGCTATTTTAAAAGGAAGAAACGCTGTTATTTTTGCGCCCCATCCCCGTGCAATAAAGTCAGCTGCCCTCGTTGTTGCCATGATGCGGGAGGGCCTGAATACAGTCGGCGCCCCCGAAGATTTAATTCAGTTTGTAGCGGAACCGTCCGTCGATGCAACCGGCGAATTAATGAAAAAAGTTGATTTAATATTAGCAACCGGCGGCGCTCCCATGGTTAAAGCCGCATATTCCAGCGGCAAGCCGGCCTATGGCGTGGGACCGGGCAATTCATGCCAGATAATTGCCGAAGACGCCGATGTAAACGATGCTGCCGAAAAAATCACTGTCAGTAAAACATTTGACAATGCTACTTCCTGTTCATCAGAAAATTCTATCATCATTCATCAAAAAATATACGATGGTATGATACAGGCATTTAAAAACCGCGGCGGCTACCTGTGCAGTGCAGAAGAAAAAAACCGCTTGAAAGAATATATGTGGAAACCAAACAAACACGGCCAGCTAGCATTAAATGCGGGTATTGTTGCAAAATCGGCCGGGGAAATTGCCGCCGGTGCACATATCAATGTACCGGAAAATACGCGAATGCTGTTGGTAGAAGGCGATATGCCCCTTGAAGACGATCCGTTTGCCGAGGAAAAACTTTCACCTGTACTTACCGTGTACCGGTATGACACATTCGAAGAAGGTGTTGCTCTATTGGTACGGCTGACGGATAACTGCGGTACGGGACATTCATGCGGTATACATACATTCAACGAAGAATATATTGAATACCTTGGTCAGCACATGAGAACAAGCCGTATTGTGGTACGCCAGCCCCAGGCAGCCGCCAACGGCGGCGCATTTTTTAACGGCATGCCGTCTACGGTTACGCTTGGCTGCGGTACCTGGGGTAATAATATCACTACAGAAAATATCAGCTTTAAACATTTTATCAATGTTACGTGGCTTTCACAGCCGATTCCCATAAACCGCCCTTCCGATGATTCTGTTTGGGGAGATTATTTCGGGAAATACGGCAGGTAGGGCATGAAACTGTTTGAATATGAGGCAAAACAACTTTTCTGTGAAGCCGGCATCCCCGTGCCTGTGTCGCAGGTAATAGAAAATACCGGTCAGCTTGACAAAGCATTATCTGTTTCGGGTTTACCCTGCATACTCAAATCACAGGTTCTTACCGGCGGCAGGGGAAAAGCCGGGCTCATTAAAATCGCTCAAACTGCGGAAGAAGCGCATAAGATCGCCGCAGAACTATTTGCCCGGCCGGAAAATGTTTTACGTATCCTCGTTGAACAGGCAGTAACCATTCAAAGTGAAATTTATTTATCCATAACAGCGGATCCGGTAAGCGGCTGTGCCATGATTATGGGCTGTGCCGAAGGCGGTATTGACATCGAAGAAATCAGCGTTAAAACACCGGAAAAAATAATCAGGGAATTTGTTAATGTAAATACCGGGCTTCAGTCGTTTCAAATCAATGATTTTATCTGGCGTTTGGGTCTGCGCTCAGATACATTCAAACAGGCATGTAAGGTTGTTGCACATCTTTACCATGTTTTTATCAAATATGACGCAGAGCTTGCCGAAATAAACCCGCTGTTTGTAACACCGGCAGGCCTCATCGCAGGAGACGGGAAATTGATCATTGATGATAATTCCATGTTCCGTCAGACGGCGTTTGAACTAAGCCGTGACAAATTTGACAGTGACATGGAATATGAAGCGGCCCTTGATGGTATTCCCTACCTGCAGTTTGACGGTGACATCAGCCTCATGTGTGCCGGTGCCGGGCTTACGAATACCGTTTACGACCTAATCAATTACGAAGGCGGGACTGTGGCCAATTATCTGGAATTCGGCGGTCCCAATTATACAAAAGCCGGCAGGGCAATGGAACTGTGCCTTAAAAACAAATCAAAAGTAATTTTAATTGTTACTTTTGGTACAATAGCCCGCGCCGATGTTATGGCCGCAGATATTGTCAAAGCAATAGAAGAACTTAAACCCGACCGGCCTATAATCGCCTGTATCCGCGGTACCGGTGAAGAAGCGGCCTGCGAAACACTGAAAAAAGCAGGCCTGGATTATATAACCGACACCGAAGAAGCCGTCAGAAGAGCAATAGCAGTGAATAGAGAATAGAGAATAGAGAACAGAGAACAGAGAACAGAGAACAGAGAAGAGAGAAGAGGTAAGATGAGTATTTTTATAGATGAGACGACACGAATAATCGTGCAGGGGATAACCGGAAAAGAAGGCAGTTTCTGGACAAAACACATGAAGGAAATGGGATCGAATGTGGTTGCCGGTGTAACTCCGGGAAAAGAAGGACAGGATATGGAGGGTATACCGGTTTTTCATTCCGTACGAAATGCCGTTGCTGCACACCAAGCCGATGCTGCCATGCTTTTTGTGCCGCCCAAATTCACCATGGATGCGGTAATGGAAGCTCTGGATTCCGGCATAAAAAAAATCGTTACCATTGCCGACGGCATTCCCCTGCATGAAATGCTGAAGATACGCGCGGCGGCGATGGCGAATAACGCAATGGTAATCGGCGGCAATACATCGGGTGTTATTTCGCCGGGCAAGGCTATGATGGGCGCCATTCCCTATTGGATTGAACGGGTATACAAAAAAGGCGGTATCGGCGTAATGACCCGCAGCGGTTCTCTCACGAATGAAATTACCGCCATGATAGTAGCCGCCGGTTTCGGCGTTTCATCGCTTATCGGAGTGGGGGGAGATCCGGTGCCAGGCACCCGTTTTGCGGAACTGCTTCCCTTGTATGAAAATGACCCGGAAACCCATGCTGTTGTAGTAATAGGCGAATTGGGCGGAACCATGGAAGAAGAAGCTGCTGCTGCCATTGAACAAAAAATTTTCACGAAGCCGCTTGTTGCTTTTTTCTCCGGGCGTACTGCGCCGAAAGGAAAAAAAATGGGGCATGCCGGAGCAATCATTACCGGAGGAAAAGGTTCCGTAGAAGACAAGGCTGCGGCGCTTGAAAAAGCCGGAGCTCTGGTAGCACAACGCCCAAGCGATTTAGGAAAAACCCTGAGCCTGGCCATTCGTAAGGAACATCATTCATGAATAAAACGCACAATCCCGCCAAACAATGGTTTTTTTTATTGTGTGCGACAGTAGTATTTCTGCTGGTTTCGTATGTGCCGCTTCCGGAAAATGTTATTACGGTCAGAGGTGTAACGCTTGAACCTGCCGCTCGGATTTCTTTAGGGATACTTTTTTTCTCCCTTGTTCTCTGGATAACGGAAGCCATACCGTTTCACATCACCGGATTGCTGAGCATAATTCTCCTGGCTGTTTTTAAAACCGACAGTTTTACTAACCTGGTAAGAATTGGTTTTGGTAATGACATTGTAGCTTTTTTCCTTGGCATATTGATTCTTTCTGCCTGCATTACGAAATCCGGCATAGGAAAACGCATATCAATGCTCATCCTCTCAAAAACCGGTAATAACACAAAAGCCATTATTTTCGGCTTTCTGTTGGTGGGGACTCTTATTTCCATGTGGATGACCGATATGGCTGTTGCTGCCATGCTGCTGCCTCTTGGCAAAGCCATTCTTGATGAAGAAGGCCTCAAGCCGATGGAAACCAACTTTGGCCGCAGCCTTATGATTGCCTGTGTTTGGGGTCCCTTAATTGGCGGCATCGGCACTCCGGCCGGCGCAGGTCCCAATCCCCTGGCAATAGGCTTTATCAGGGAAATGACAGGCATCAATGTAACATTTGGCGGCTGGATGTTGTTTGGTGTACCTTCAGCGCTGCTTATGATTATACCCGGCTGGTTTATTTTAACCAGGATGTTCAAACCGGAAATTACCCATTTGTCCAAGACAAAAGCAGATATGATTGCTGAATATAAAGCGCTTCCCCCGCTTTCCAGAACAGAAATTGCCACAGCTGCCATTTTTCTGTTAACCGTGTTTTTATGGCTAAGTTCTCCCCTGTGGGAGAAAATCCTTGGCATAACCATTCCTACTTCAATGCCCGCACTGCTGGGCTGTCTGTTGTTTTTTTTCCCCGGTGTTACCGATATAAAATGGAAGTATGTGGAAGAAGATGTTTCCTGGAGCGGCATAATACTGGTATTGAGCGGTATTTCCCTGGGAATGTCCGTATCCAATACCGGCGCAGCAAAGTGGCTGTCTTTTGCATTACTTGGAGGGCTTGCCGGATTACCCTCCTTGCTGCAGGTTTTCCTTATCATGGTGGTAATCTCATTCCTGAAAGTCGGTTTTTCCAGCAATACTGTTTCTGCTACGATCATTATTCCTTTATTAATATCCATGTGTCAGGGTTATGATTTACCGATTTTGCCGATTTTAATGCCCGCCAGCATAACGATGTCTTTGGCTTTCATTCTGGTAACATCCAGTCCTACCAATGTCATACCGTACTCCGCCGGTTACTTTAGCATTGCGGATTTTGCTAAATCAGGCCTGGTAATGACCGTTGCTTATTCGATTCTGCTGACTTTTGTTATTTATGGCGTAGGTATACTGACCAGTCTTTACTGATTTTTCAGGAAAAATAATGCGCTAAAACAAGATCGGATGCTCCCCTTTGTGAAATGAGCGCATCGTAAGCGCTGCTGAATACCTGAGGAGGCTCCGGAGCAAACACATCGGTTTCTCTTTCCAGACGTTTTTTTAAGTTTTCTGCAATATATCGGGAAACCAGTTCCCCGTTTCCCATGATAAGGAAAGCCCGCGGGTTAAAAAAACGCATTATGCTTTTGGCAACTACAAAAAGGCTGTCTGCTGCTTTGGCAGTTATCCGTTTTGCATCTTTTTCTCCGGCTGCCAAACGCGATTCCAGGCTATGAAATAAAAGCCCTTCTTTAGCGGTATCCAGAGCCCAAAGCTGCGCTTCAAGACATCCTTTCAAACCGCAGCTGCACAGGAGCCCGTGGGAATCCACCGGCACATGACCGGTTTCCAGGGTAATGCCGCAACCGGTTGTGTAAATTCCCCGTTGATCGACAAATGCGCCGTTCACCCCGAAACGGAGCAGGAAAGTAAACAGGGAACCCTGATGAGCGTGACCGCCATAACGGTACTCGCTTAGAGCAATAACAGAGCAGTTATTATGGATAATAACCGGAAAATTCAATTTGCTTTCCAGTTCTTCCGCCAGAGGAAAATTTACCATTCCGCGGATACGGGGATAACTGATCACCCGCCGGCTTACCAGGTCAACTTGCCCCGGTGCGGCAAGCCCCATACCTGCTACTTTTTTACGGCTGATTTTCTGGCTTTTAAAGGCTTCATTAACCATGAGGACTAAACCGGCAATGACTTTTTCAATACTAATATTTCCCGGCAAAGGTTCGATTCGGGAAAAAATACGGTCTCCGTTAAAATTAAATATACCAAACGAGATGCTCGATGCCCAAAATTCCAGGCCTAAGGTATACAGCGCGTCTTTATTAACTGTATATATTACAGGTCTGCGTCCCTTACACCCTTGTTTTACTTCATTATATCTATTCTTCTTAATAACTTTAATAAGCCTTTGTTCTTCCAGGATGGAAAATATCCTGAAAGCAGTAGGCGCTTTCAAACTGGTATCTGCCGCAATTTCTGACTGGCTGATGCCGGTTTTTCGGGCTTCATAAATCCGGAAGAGTATCATTTTTTGGTTGTGGGCCCGGACATCCGAAGAACGAAGGGGGTTGCTCTGTTTCATATATATATTATTCCTTAATTTAACTTTACTGTCATTATGCTATACAAAAGAAAAAACTACAATAAAGTACCCGGTAAATACTATAGATTATCGGTAAATATTATAGATTATCTGCCCAGGGGCACGAAACAGTTTCCTAATAAATGGCTTCATACCTCATTATAAAAAGCTGTCATCCTGCGATGACGGTTTATTTTCTCCCTGTAAGTAATTGCTGTTGACAAAACATTTTTTTCAGGATACATACAAACATATGGAATACAATAACGGTATATCAGGCATGAATGATATTTTCATGCTGTCCAACGCACAAACCCGCTCCATTTCGCCGGAAAATTTTACCGGTGAAAAAGGCGGCGGGGGAAGATGCGTTCTTGAAGAAGGGACGGCCCATGGCGCCGCCCGCGAGTTGGGAACAGGCTGGAAAGTCAATCCCTATATAAAAATAGCACCTAAATCGGTTTTTGAAATCGCAAAAATTGACGGCCCCGGCTGCATTCAGCATATCTGGCTAACCCCGTCCGGTATGTGGCGGGACATTATTTTGCGGATATACTGGGATGGGCAGGAACACCCTTCGGTAGAAGCGCCTGTCGGGGATTTCTTCGCCTGCGGCTGGGGCGAGTATGCGCAGGTGTCTTCTCTTGCCGTATGCGTCAACCCCGGCAGCGCGTTTAACAGCTACTGGCCCATGCCATTCCGCAAGGGCTGCCGGATGACGCTGGAAAATTTAAGCCCTGAAGAAATTACCATTTATTATCAGGTTGATTATTGCCTGACCGATATTCCCGAAGGCGCGGCGTATTTCCACGCACGGTTCCGCAGGGATAACCCCCTGGCGTACGGCACTGATTACACCATCATTGATAACATAAAAGGCAAAGGCCACTATGTGGGCACTTATATGGCATGGGGTGTTAATAATATGGGCTGGTGGGGAGAAGGGGAAATAAAATTCTTTATGGACGATGATAAAGAATACCCGACGATTTGCGGAACCGGTACGGAAGATTATTTTTGCGGCTCGTATTGCTTTGAAGATCCCAGGGTTAAAGGTAAATATGCTACTTATACAACTCCGTATGCCGGTTTTTGTCAAGTTTTTGAGTCAGACAGGTTTTACCGGAGTCAACTGCGCTTTGGCATGTACCGTTGGCATATAACTGATCCTGTCCGTTTTGAAAAGGAACTGCGTGTTACCATGCAGGCCCTTGGATGGAGGAGCGGGGGCCGGTATCTTCCCCTGCAGGATGATATTGCTTCAGTCGCCTATTGGTACCAAACCCTGCCAACGGTAAAATTCCCCGAATTTTACTCGAGGGATTACCTTGAAATAATTTAACTTTAACGCAGGCAGAGAACCATACCGGTTCACTGCCTGTAATTACTTTACGACCCCTTCGTCGATTATTTTTAGTATCTCGTCAAAATCATGTTATCGGCTGGCAGATTGACAATGAATTTCGCGGCGTTGATTGTTACTGTTCAACGTGCCGTCACGCTTTCCAGGTCTGGCTCCTTAAAAAATACGGTTCCGTTGAAAATGTAAATGAGGCCTGGGGGACGTGGTTCTGGAGCCAGCATTATAACGCCATCGAAGAAGTGGAACTCCCGGCCATGAAGGAAGTAACCGTTTCTACCAGCCAGTATCTTGATTACCGGCGTTTTGTTTCCTGGTCAACCGTTGATTTCCAGAACATGCAGGCCGCGATAATTAAGGAACATGCGCCTCATCAGTTTACGAGCCATAATTCGCTGGGGTTATACCCGTCTATCAACCTGTTTGACCAGGCAAAAGAACTTGACGTTATGGCATGGGACGCATACCCCAGTGTTGATGAAGATTATCTTAACATGGCAAAATGCCATGACTTGATTCGGGCAACGAAGCAAGACAACTTCTGGATGCTGGAACAGAAAAACGGATATTTTAATTATTCGGATTATAATCTTGCCATTACGCCCGGCCTCGTGCGGGCATGGGGCCTTTTTGATATTTCCCGCGGGGCCAACGGCGTTGTGTATTACCGTTACCGTTCCAACCGCTGGGGGCAGGAACAGAACCCGAACGGGATTTTACGGCATGACGGCTCAAAGCGCAGGGCATATTTTGAAATACAGCAAATGAACAAAGAGCTGGCGCCCATCAGTGAAAAGCTGGGTAAAACAAATGTACAGACCGAAGTAGCCCTGATTCACAGTTATGATGAAATATGGTCGGCCATGGCAAAAAAGCAGTACAGCAATTTTGACTGCCACAAACTTGAAGATGATTTTTACAAAGTACTTATTGCCAAAGGCATTACGCCTGACTTAATCGATCCTGAAGCTGACCTGAGCAGATATAAAGTGGTCATTGCGCCTAACTTGATTTTGCTTTCGCACAAAACAGCAGACAACCTCAAACGTTTTGTTGCAGGCGGCGGGGCCGTTGTTTTCCATGTCCGCTGCGGCCAGAAAGATACGGCAAATGTCATGGTGGATATTCCCTGGCCCGGGATTGTACGCGATCTGACCGGGATAACGGTTGACGAGTTTGAAGTGTTTCCGCCTCCTGCGGATCATGTGTATAATAAAATCTTTTTTAACGGAAAAGAATACCCTGTGCGCTGGTGGGCAGATGTCCTGAGCCTGAATACTGCACAAGCAGCGGCTGTCTACACGGAACGCTTTTATAAAGGAACCACTGCCATTACCGAAAATACTGTTGGGAAAGGAAAGGCCGTATATTTCGGCGCTGCCGGCTGCCATGAATTGATGAGTGATTATCTTGATAAACTCTTTAAGGAATTCGGTGTTCCGGTGATTAAAGTTCCGGACAGGGTATATATCACAACCCGGTACAGCCCCGAAGTTTCGTACACATTCATACTCAATATGGGAACTGAACCGCAGGAGTTCAATCCCGGCATTGAAGGAACCGATATTCTTACCGGTAAAAAAATCGCCGGAACCATACATTTGGAACCTCTTGAAATTTTAATTGTGGAGAAAAAATAATGAAACAGTATGCCATTCCCCCTTATGAATCCATGTCGCCCGGAGCAAAAAAAATGCGGGATTTTTATTCCATGAAGAAGAATGCTCCTGTATACCAGAAAGAATTTACTTTTTTTGTTCTGGACCGCTGGAAGAAAGAAGGCCATATCAGCCCCAATGCCGACGACGCAGAACTGGCGGCGTTGTTTGGCTATGACCCGCCGGGTAAATTTTTCATGGGCAACCTTGGCTGGGTTGTGGACGAATTCTCTCCGGTTTTTGAAACGAAGGTACTTAAAGACGAAGGGGACTACGAACTCGTACAGGACTTTGCCGGACGTGGGGTACGGTGTTTTAAGGGCCGCAGAAGCGGTTTTATGCCCGAGTATGTGGAAAATCCGGTTAAGGATGAAAAAACATGGGAAGAACTTTGTCAGTGGCGTTTGGATCCGGCAACCCCGGAACGGCTTCCGGCAATTAATAAAGCTATAACCGATGCCGCCGCCGCCGCCGCCGCCGCCGAAGGGCAGGTCATTTGCGCGAATCTTGTGGGCGGCTATATGTACCTGCGCAGTTTGATTGGGCCGTTAAACCTTCTGTACATGTTTTACGAAAACCCTGACCTTATTCACCGATGCATGGAAGTGTGGTTCAAACTTGCCGATTCTGTTTATGCGCTTATGCAGAAGGAAGTGGTATTTGACGAACTGTTTCTTGCCGAAGATATTTCTTATAACAGCGGCCTGTTCATTTCCCCTGATATGATCCGTGAATTCCTGTTTCCGTATTACCAGCAGCTTATTACGAACATTAAATCCCGCCAACTCGATTCAACGAGGACCCTCCATATCCAGGTTGATACAGACGGTTATTGCGATCCCGTTATTCCCGTGTACAAGGAATTGGGTCTGAGTTACCTGTGTCCTTTTGAAGTAGCCTCCGGAAGTGATGTAGTACGAACCGGTACAGAACACCCGGACCTGTTAATGCTTGGCGGTATTGACAAACGTATTATAGCCGCCGGCAAAGATGCCATAGACAAGGAAGTAAACCGGATCATGCCGGTACTGGCAAAGAGGGGTGGTTATATACCCACATGCGATCACGGAGTTCCCGAAGAGGTAAGTTTTGAGAATTACCTCCATTACCGCAAACGCATGCTTGAGTACGCCTGAGAATCAAAACACTTCATCCTTAAATGGCATTGACTGCATGGCGACCGCTGACAGGCCCCGCATAAAATTATTTTAATGGCGTACGTTATAACTATCAGCGATGCCCAACTGAAATAATTGCAGAAATGTAAGCCAAAAAAACATGATAAGGCCGCTGACGGGCCCCGAATAAGATTATTTTAATAGCTTACATTTCTGTATTATATAAATTTTGCAAGAGCCACTATTGACAGTATGTATTATTTGTAGTAGAGCTTGATACAACAAAATTATTTACAGAGGAGTTGTAACATGAGTAAAATTGATGAAATCTATCAGGCTGTGGAAACCGGAAAAGTTAAAATGATTAGCGCCCTCGTGGAAGAAGCGCTTGCCGAGGGTATTGCCCCCTTGAGCATACTCAACGATGGGATGGTTAGTGCAATGGCTTCCGTAGGGAGTAAATTCCAGCGTTCGGAAATGTTTGTTCCTGAAATGCTCATAGCCGCCAAAACCATGAAAAAAGGTGTTGAAATTTTACAGCCGGCATTGGGCGGCGCATCGATCTCCAGCCTGGGCAAGTGCATTATCGGAACTGTGTACGGCGATCTGCATGACATTGGAAAAAACCTCGTAATGCTGATGATAGAAAGTTCCGGTTTTGAAGTAATCGATCTTGGTGTTGATGTATCCATCGAACGGTTTATCAATGCCATTAAAGAAAATCCCGATGTGCGCATTGTTGGCCTTTCCTGCCTGTTAACCACGACCATGCCCGCACTTCAGGAAACTACGAAAGCAATTAAGGAATGCGGGATTACCGGTTTTAAGCTGATTGTAGGAGGCGCTCCGGTAACCCAGGAATTTGCCGATCAAATCGGCGCGGACGGCTACTCTCCCGATGCCGCAGGTGCTGCCGAACTGGCCAAAAAACTCGTTGCTTAATGCCTGAGGTCTAGTTCATGAATATGTACAACTGGGTAGAACAGATGATTTACACCGAACGTAAAAAGGCGCTGCCGATCCTGGCATTTCCGGCTGTTCAGTATCTGTACGTGACTGTCAGAGAACTGGTAGCCGACCCTGTCCACCAGGCCATTGGCATGCGCATGATTGCCGAAAATTATGATATGCCGGCATCGTTTGGTTTTATGGATCTGTCTGTTGAAGCTGAGGCCTTCGGAGCGCATACTGTCTTTACGGCAGATGAGGTTCCGGTAATAATAGGGCGTCTCATATCCAGTGAAGAAGAGGCCGATGCTCTTGAAGTTCCGGATATTGGTACGGGACGTACGGGCAGTAATATCGAGGCAATAAAAAAAGCCCAGGTTTTAATTAAAGATAAACCGGTTATCGCCCAATGCATCGGTCCGTTTTCTCTTGCCGGCCGCCTCATGAATGTCAATGACATTATGCTGCACTGCTACGAAGAACCTGCGATGGTACATACCGTGCTGCGCAAAGTTACGGATTTTATTGTCAAATATGCCGGTGAATTTAAGAAAGAGGGCGCAAACGGACTCATTTTGGCGGAACCGCTGGCGGGGCTGCTGTCTCCCCAGCTTATCGACGAATTCTCAACAAACTATGTCCGCGAAGTTGTTGAAACGCTTCAGGACAGGGGTTTTATAATGATCTACCACAACTGCGGAAACGGCACGCCGCACCTTCTCAAATCCATCAGGGAAGTTGGCACGTATGCCTATTCTTTTGGTGATTCTGTTGACTTGCGGGTAATGCTGGAGAATATCCCGCGTAACTACCTCGTTATGGGTAATATCAGCCCCGCAAAAGTGTTCAACGGTGATTCCACAGAGCGTGTCCGCCTTGAAACACTGAAGCTCCTCCACAGTTGCGGTGATTTTAATAACTTTGTCGTATCATCCGGCTGCGATATTCCGCCGAATGTTGATCTGGATAACATCAGCACATTTTTTAAAACAGTAGATGACTGGTATTTCCGTAAAAGTCTGAGAAACGCCATCGCGTAACCATGCGTAAAACATGCCCTGTAGAAAATTTTTGATAATGTCACCCTAAGCGACCAGTAGAAATGTCACATGGTAAACTGCTTCTGGAGGGGAAGATGGCCAGGAGATTACCAATGAGCGACAAAGAAAGG
>WRLF01000032.1 GCA_009777735.1 Treponema sp. | reverse complement strand
TTTGCGTAGGTGTTTCTTGCTGCTGTGATAATGCTTTGTGAACCATGCCCGTCTGCCCGAAGGGCGGGCGGGTCTTTGGGGATAAGGCAAAAGGCCTGGGGATAATGCTCTTGGGGGAAATGCATCGCCTAACAGGTTAGCTGGTAAATTCCTCACGGTGGATAACGCCGCCTGTCCGCTTGCGGACGGGCGGTTATTGCGGATGAATGTAACGGCTACGGAGTTTTCGGGGATGTATCACTGTCGAAGCCGTGGGGCGAAGTACGCTTAGCTTGTAGGTTGCGGGGCTCCAGGGTGGGCGGATTACGACCCGCTGCGGCGGAACGGAAGGTTTTTGTTCAGCCGACAATTTCTATTTGATTACCGCCCAATGACACATAATTGGGCAAAGGTATGCGAAGTTGCCAGCCCCCCTATAAAGCAATGCGGAGCATTGCGGGGGGCTGGCAATTTGGGTGAAGGAGGCGTGGGAAGGAGCGAAGCGACTGACCTAGCCGAATGAACCCCGAGCCGCCTTAAGCGGCGAAGCGTATACCGACAATTATGTGGCGTTGGGTTTTTGAGGATAATGTTTTTTGTACAATGCAAAAACCTTCCGTTCCGCCGCCGAAGTACGCAATGCTTGAAGGTTGCGCGGCTCCTGGGTGGGTGGATTACTCCCCGCTCCCCACGGTGTTTTTTCATTGACGGCTATGTAACAATTTCGAGGGATGGGGTGCCGGGGTTTTTGTGCCGTTTTACAGATATTTTTTATAGTCGAATAATGCAGGGCTAAAAAGTCCGGTGCTTTACTTTGCGGATAATGTTAAAACATGGGCGGTGCTTGACCCGCTGGATTTATGCCTTTTGGATAAATGGCAGGGTTGGGGCTATGCTTTTTGTGTTATACGCCATGTTTTATTTTTACGAAGCCGGACTTTTTTGTCCCGGCTTTTGCGGTTATTTTTTATTGCGTGATAAGGCGGCACAAAAAGGGCGGCGTTAATGATTTGAGAAAATTGCGTAGTGGAGTGAAACGGAACGGAGCAATTTTGTCCATTTAATTTATTCGGACATAGCCCGAACCGCTGTAGGCGGTTGCTCTGGAAAAGAGCTTTTTAATGTCATGCAAATTTTAATTTTGAAAAATGTGAAAATGGCTTGTAGAGAGCTTTTAATGGCTTCAAGGTGAAATGATACGGCAATAGGTGTTTCCGTTGCTCTACGGGCTTGTATAAGCTACATTCGGGGGTATTTTTTATAGTGTCTGTGATGTGAAAAAACATTGTTTTTCATTTGCGTTATGTGCAATCATGCTAAATTGACAGCATATATGACAGCAAAATAAATAAATATAGGTACACAAAGAGGAACATATAGACACAAATAATAACAAGGGTATTGACTTAATTCTTTATATGATATAGACTTAATAACAGTTAGACACATTGGATAACAGACAAACACAGAGTGCCGTCGGGCTAATCCCCCGACAGTTATCGTTACTACCATAACCGGTAATAACACGGACTATACCATTACCGTAAATGGCGACCAGGAAGGGATAATTCTGCGTAACGGGATTACCTTTGTTCTTGATCGTCATGTTATCATGCAGCACAGCGGCAATGTTTCCAATCGCTTTCCGCTGATTTCGATTAACGACGGCGGCAAGGTTATTCTCAACGGCGGCGCTCTCAGAAATAATGTGCTTTCCGCCGCAAGCAACGATGGTGCTTTACGCGGCGGCGCCATACGTGTCGGCGGCGGCAGTTTTGGCGGATACATGCTGATCAACAGCGGAGATGTCAGCGGTAACACCGTGAATATGGGTATTGCCGACGCAGGCAGCCACGGCGGCGCCGGAGGGGTGTATCTGTACCAGTACGGGGTACTGGTCATGCACGGGGGCGCCATTACGAACAATACATTTAATTTCACCAACACCGCAGCTTCAACAACCCCAAAAGCGGGCGGCGTGGCGGATCATACTGCCACCACCGGTGGTCAAAACCACGGCCAATCGGCGTTCTTTATGACGGGCGGTGATATAAGCGGCAACAGGGTTACCGGGACGGTAACCGCTGCCAGCGCCGGCGGTGTTGTAATATCGGGCACCTTTCAGAAAAACGGGGGGACAATTTACGGCATGGATGCTGCAAATGAAGCCATGAGAAACCGTAATGAAACAGGCGGAACCGGCAATACAAAAGTTAGCGCCGCAGCCGTGTACATGGTGGCATCGGCTAACCCGAACCCGAACGCCGCTACGCCGCAGGCAATGGTGCGGGAAACGACTGCCGGCCCTGCAATAACCCTGTTTGTGGACAGTTATAAACCTGGCCATACCAGCACTGCGGTTAATAGTGTACCCGAATGGACACGAAGTTTCTGGGACAATCAACAATAGGATAAGGAGAAGTATATGAACGGAAAAAACATGGTAAACGCATTCATTGCGCTGTGTCTGACAGTTTTCCTTTTTACCGGATGCATGCAGCCGGCAATGACCATTCTGCCGGGGGAAACTATTGAAGAAGGCGGCCTGACAGACGATGAATTCAGCTCGCTCATTGGCGGCCGAAAAACCCTGACCGAAGTGCCGGGAACGGGGAATCTGGTATCCCTGGGACCGTCTGTTACCGGGGCAACGTATTATATTGACGGCGGGAACGGCAATGACAATTTTAACGGCCGTTCCCCCCTTACCCCCTGGCGCACATTTGTGAACGCCAACGGCAGGGAATTCCAGCCGGGGGACCATATCCTACTCGAGGCAAACAGCATCTGGAACGGCGAGTCCACTACTGCGGATAACTGGGCAACGCTGCGCGACAGCCCTACAGTCGGCATGCTCTGGCCCCGTGGAAACGGCTCCTACATGAACCATATTGTCATAGACCTGTACCACATTGAAGATTTTGATACAGATAACCCCAAGGTGTCGTACCGTGCCGCCAGACGGCCCATTATCAACGGCAACGGCACACCCCCTCCGGGAAGCAACCGCTGGTTTTCATCCGGCGCGATAACGCTGATTAACCAGCACCACTGGTGGATCCGCAATATTGAAGTTACGAATACTTTTGCGGATCCGATTGCTGAACCCAACCATTGGTATGCACAGCACGTACCCAAGCACCTTATGGGTATAGCGATACTGGGCTGGGGAGACAACAGGAACAACCCGGACTTCCGGCAGGTTGTAATCCCCGAAGTGCATGAAACGTATAACGTCATCGTTGAACACTGTTATGTGCATGACGTACAGTCCATGCATAATAACAATTCCGGAAGCGGCGGCAATTTTGGCGCCAGTTCCACCGGAGGTTTAGCTCTGGGCGGAGGCACACCCAGCCCGATATTCAAGATAACGGGCGGGATCATTGTGTACGGTATGCCCTATAACATGGACGGAGCCAGTATCAGCCCGGGCAATAACGGTTACAACGGGGTTCTCCTCCAGCACAATATCGTCAGGCGGGTCGCCCTGGCAGGTATACGGAATAAATCCGTTCCCGACGGCTCAGGAGCCGTCAACAGCAATGTGGTATTCCGGGGGAATTTCATTGAGTATGTTGCCGGAGACGGCATTGTTTTGGATGCCATTCAGTACAGCTCAGGGCTGAATGCGCGGGGTAACCACATGAACGGCCTCGTGGAACATAATATTATCAAAGATTCCTGCGCCGCCCCGAATACCGGCACGTCGAACTATGCCGGGGTCTGGGCAATGACGTGCCGCGACACCACATTCCAGTTTAATGAAGCATACGGGATTGTTTACGGCTACCAGGACGGTGAGGCATGGGACATTGACATTGGCTCCGACAGGGTTATCTACCAGTACAACTACAGCCACCACAATGCCGGCGGGTCGATTCTGTTTATGTCAAATATTACCGATCCGGTATACCGCTACAATATCAGCGCCAATGACGGCGGCGGCGCCCGGTTCATGGCTACCGTTACGGAAGGCGTGAGTACCACCGCAAACTCATATACCCAGTGGCAGAACGGCCAAAAGGTTTTCCACCATTCGCGCGGGTCAGGCGGGAGTTCAGTACCGCTTATTTACAATAACACTATTTATTCCGGGCCGGGCCATACCGTTTCCCTTTTTGGATCAAATTCCAGTGGTGTGGTTAATAACTATGTCCGGTTTTTCAACAATGTCGTGCTTAAAGCAGGGGCGGGGACGGTATATATAACACGGGGTAACGCCGGTGTTGGAGGCCCCAGCCAGTCGGGAATCCTCAATAACCCCGAGGGCTTTGCCGATAACATCCTGTGGGGCTACGAGACTAATCCCGCTGAAGGTGTTCAAACAAAGTTCCATCACGGGGGAACAACGAATACCATAAGCTCTGTTATCATCGGGCAAAACAACAACCGGTTTGTGAACCCCAACCTGCGAATCCAGCAGACCGGCGTGGCAGCCCAACTGAGGCAGCAACGGGATGATACACTTCCCGCGTCTGCATATACGAATCCGGCGGAGTTGATGGAATTTACCGGCAGAGAGCGGCTGCGCAGCCGCGCAAGCCTGTTCGCCCCGGTAGACGATTCATCTCCGGTCCTGACCGGCGGCAGGGCTATTCCCAATGGCGGCAATACTGCGGCGACAGACGGCGCATGGAATCCCGCCCAACCAATTATTACCCAGGACTTTTTCGGCAATACTTTTAACAATACACAAGGCCAAAGGCATGTTGGGGCGGCAACGGCGCCTTATACACCGTAAGCGGTATAACACAGGAGAAAAACATGAAGAAAACAGCGGCAACATGTGCTTTGATATTTTTTGCCTGCAGCGGCGTTTTTGCTGAAAAACCATTTACGGTAACGGTGGACACCCTGGTGGACGGTCTGTACATCAGGAAGTTTACCGGAGACTATGGATCGAATACTCCGGCCCAGCAGGGGAGTCCCTACCTGTTCCAGGCGGACGGCACTATTACCGGGTTTCAGAGTTCTGCTTTTGATAACGGCATAAGGGGGAGGCTGGGCCTTTCCTACACCGGCGAAAGACTTGGTGGCCTTTTGCAGTTACGGGGCAATTTTGATACTACCGCGATGGGCGATTGGAAAGACCTTGACATCTGGGATTGGGAGGCCTGGGCGCGACCGGCCCCCTGGGTCAGGGTGCTTGCCGGTAATCAGGTACAGCGCGGGGAGATTGCCTATTACCATAATTTTGAAGAGCTGCTGACAACAAGACTGGACGGTTTTGGGATTATGCAGCCGGAATGGCAGCGAAACCCGGTATTTTCCGGAGGGAACAATTTTGATACGACGCAATTCCCCTGGGGTTACAGCCAGCCCGGAATGAATATGGGTTTTGCCCGGTTTTGGTCAACGGACACAAACAATCTGTTTTTACCTGCGGGTATGGAAAAACGGAAGCCTCTGAACGTGCTTGTTGACCTGGACTTTGGGCCGCTGGTGTCTGTGCCGGTTACCCTGTCCGCTTCGGTCGGCGGTCTGTTCAGCAGTACTTCGGAACCCTTTGATACCCCTTTTGGTATTTTTGATGAAACACGGTTAATTGACTATAATACCGTGCATCCGCCGGTACTTACCAATAATTTTAGTTTTGGCTTGCGGCTGGAATCCGCTGAAATTGCCGAATTGTTCAGTCTTGCGGCTGTCTATAAACACTCAGAGTCATTATTAAGCAAACCCCAGGCGGTAGAAATGCATAACATGATCGGTGAAGTAATCAGGAACCATGCGTTTGGGCTGTATGCGAATATTACCCCATTGGAGGATTTTGGAATTTCCGTTGGATACTCAGGCGAGTTGAGGACCCAGACAAACCCCCTGTACAGGGAGACAAGGCTTGTAAACATGAGACCCGAAGAAATGGATGAGCTCTGGGGTGTCGAATACGGGGAAATAGTATCGCCTTTTTATAACGGCATAGATCTGCGGTTTTCCTATACCGGCCTGGAACGGTTTGCCTTTACCCTCAACAACAATATCACTTTTGCCCGTATGCAGGGGGTGTTTAACGATGACACCAATGCTGTTTATGCCAATTCCTGGGCCTACCGGGGGTATCTGAACGACCTTGAACGCAGCTCTGCAACGAGGGATCGCAGCGAAAGCTACCTTGGCCTGTATAATGCATTGGGAGTGAAATATTCCATTACCCCCAGCCTGGCTGCGGATGTACAAGCGGCCAATCAGTATGGTGTTTTTAAACTCAAATGGGAGAGAGATGATGCCCGGACCTATACAAATTACTTTGGTTTGTATTCGGGACTTACGTATACTATTACCGAAAGGGAGAATATGCAGGCTACACTGCAAGGCGGTATAGCACTAAGGCTCAGTTCGTATTTCTATGACGACCCCGGTACCGGGATCACCTGTCACAGGGCCGGCATTATCGAATTTGGCATCCCGCTGAGGCTGAAGGTGGAATTTTAATAATACCGTAGAATTGGCAAGGTGTTGCTGATATACTGTCCCCATGAACAGAATCGAAAAAAGCATAGACTTGCTGATGGAGAATTACCAATCCTACGGCATGGTGAACCATTCCGGCGGTGCGAACCTGCCCGGCAGGGAAAATATCGCCCGTATTGTACGAGGGCTCGAAGAGCTCATCTTTCCCGGATACAGGGAGAATCATGATCTGGATCACAGCAACCTCAGGCTTATCACGGCGGAAAAGGTTAATCATCTGGCGCGTGAACTAATCCGTGAAGTGGAAAAAAGCATTGTATTTTCTGTCCGTCTTGGTGCGTTAAGCTGCGGCCACGGCGGATGCTACGCAGCAGCCAAGCTTATCGTAGAAAGTTTTTTTGAAGAGCTTCCTTCCATACGCCATGCTTTATCATTGGATATGCAGGCAAATTTTCGCGGAGACCCTGCCGCTCAAAGCGTTGATGAAGTGATTCTTTCCTATCCGGGGTTTCAGGCAATTACCGTTCATCGCCTGGCGCACTATTTTTGGAGGACACAGGTACCCCTTATCCCCCGCATGATGAGCGAGCTGGTTCATGGAAATACCGGCATAGACATCCATCCCGGCGCAAAAATCGGCGAATCATTTTTTATCGATCACGGCACCGGTGTGGTTATCGGTGAAACAACGGTTATCGGTAATAATGTTAAACTCTATCAGGGTGTTACACTCGGGGCGCTTTCAGTCAAAAAAGAAGAAAGCGGCCAAAAGCGGCATCCGACCATTGAGGATGATGTAACGATATATTCCCACGCGACTATTCTGGGCGGGGGAACGGTTATTGGCAAGGGCAGCACCATAGGCGGAAATGTGTGGATTACCGAATCTGTCCCGCCCAACACAACGGTCTACATAAAGGCAGGAGAACAAGCTTCCCGCCAAAGAGCCTAAGGCAGATTAATATAATGAAAAAAGCGGGGTTTGTGGCTGTGGTTGGGCGGCCTTCGGCGGGGAAATCAACATTGGTTAACCAGGTTTGCGGCGGAAAGGTGGCGATTGTCAGTCCCGTTCCGCAGACTACGCGCAATGCCATTCGCGGTATTGTAAACAGGGAAGGCGGTTCTTTTGGCGCAGGCGGACAGTTGGTGTTCATTGATACACCGGGCCGTCATCTTTCAGAAAAAAAAGTAAATAAAAAATTGATGGATATTTCCGATCAGGCGATGGGCGATTCCGACATTATCCTGTATGTGCTTGATTCAACGAGGCCCCCCGGTCCGGAAGAAACGGAAATAGCTGCGCGTCTTGCCCCTCACTCAGAAAAAGTAATCGCCGCCATAAATAAAATCGATTCGGGCGAGCCGGTTCCACGGGAGAATGATGTTCGTCACAACGCTGCTGCCTATCCCGATATGACCCGTGCTTTTCTTGCGCAGCACCTTCCCGATCTTGCCGCAGAACGCTGTTTTGAGATTTCCGCTCTTACCGGCGATGGCATTGATTCGCTGCTTGCTGCGCTGTTCGATCTTGCTCCTGAGGGCGAGCCGTTCTACGGCGAGGAATTTTACACCGATCAGGAAGTTGATTTTCGTATTGCGGAAATAATCCGTGAACAGGCAATTAACCGCCTCCGCGAAGAACTGCCCCATACCCTGCGAATTGAAATCGCCGACACCCAATTGACCGGTACCAGCTTATGGGTACGAGCCTTCATAATTGTTGAACGTGAATCCCAAAAAGGCATAGTTATAGGCAAAAGCGGGACAATGATCAAGGCTATCCGTCTTGCTGCTCTCAAAGAACTGCGTGAAATTTTCGACTGGGACATTGAACTTGACCTGCGGGTGAAGGCTGATAACAGATAACAGGTTGATTTTTTTTACAGAATCCTTGCTTTTTTTTTGAAATGTACTATTCTTAATTTATAGCAGGTAAAAAAGATGCAAAACAGGCTTAAAAAAGCCGAAAAAAGTAAATTTCGCAAAAAACCTGACAGAATAGGGCAAGAACGCGTAATTTGTCAAGGAGCATATAATGCGCTGGATATATAAATTACTGGTAATATTAATGTTTTTCCTGCCGGTTTTTATCCAGGCCGGCGGCGGCAGGCAAATTACCACCCAAACTGCTGAAGGTGAGGATATATGGCGGACAGAATTCGATGTTTCCCGTCTGCGTCCGGGTACTTACAATATTATTGTTAACGCACATGATGCTGCGGGAAATGTGGGCGTATCCGGTCCTTTCAATATCCGGGTAGATCCTACGGCAAACCTTCCCGAAGTGATGATTGTTTACCCGGAACCGAATCAAGTCATTCGCAGTGATATTGATATTGTCGGTGTCGCTACTGCGCGCTATGGCGTGAAACAACTCTTTATTAAAATCAACAATGGCCCATGGGAACAGTTGGATGGCCGTGAATACTGGGACTATTTTATTCCTGCAGAGGATTTAAATGAAGGGTACCACACCGTCAGTGTCAAAGCAACTGATTTAAATGACCTGGAAGGGCCGGAATTTTCTCTGGGTTTTTACCTGGATGATCAACCCCCGGCTATTGAACTATTAAGCCATGAAATTGGCGATTATATTTCAGGTACTGCCAGGATTCGCGGTAAGGTAACCGATCACAACGGAATCGCCTCGCTTTCCATGAGTACCGACGGCGGACTGACTTTTTCAAACCTTTCGACCAGTTCCGGCGGAAAAAATGATCCGGCCAGATATTTCCAGTTCCGTTTTCCCAGCAAGAGGTATCCGGACGGTCCGGTTGTGTATTTTCTTCGCGCTGTCAATAGATTGGGGTTTTCGGAGACACGGCCCATCCTTTTTTATGTGAATAACCGCGCTCCGGAAATTCATATTCTCTCGCCTTCTCCTACGGAAGACAGTTTTTGGCGGACCCAGGTTACCGGTCGAGTCATAAGCGGGGTTGGCCTGTCAGAATTTTACTTTGAATGGCCCGGCGAAGTGGACGAAGAGTTAGCTGGTACTACAACAGAAATCAGGGGAAACAGGACATTGCACCACATTCCCCTGCGTCCCGGCGATCCGTTCTGGACAGTGGAAGTGTTCTTTTCATTGGCAAACAACCGGCCCGTTCCTTTCCGTGTCACTGCGGTCGACAAAAGCGGTAATACAACCATTGTTACCGAACACTTCCGGGATACACGCAGGAACCGGTCTCCTACATTAATTATTGAACACCCAACACCGCCTACCGGCATGGGCAGGATGGAACTGGATTATGACCAGCCTATTTACGGGCGTATTCTGCCGGGATTTTTTCCCTCACATATTATTATTGAACCGGATGTGATTGAATATGCGCAGGCGCAGCCGAGTTTCCGTATAGATCCGGAAATGTTTTCCGAAGGGATGGTTGGCGCTTTTACCATGCGGTTCTGGGCGGCAGAAGAAGAAGAACAAACAGGTCAGGCTGTCGACCTTAGGGTAAACAGGCAGGCACCGCCGCCCGGTGTCCGGATTGTTGAATCGCCCATTATCTTTGATTACCCCCGGCACTGGGACGATTACGGAGATTACCGGACCCCGTGGGTCAGGGATATGATTACTTATGAAGGGTTTGTAGAAGATTATCAGCCCGGTCACCGGGTGGAATACCGCCTCCGCTGGGATGATCCGTGGAAAGTGGTTAATGTAGATTCCGAAGGGGAATTTACCCAGACAATAAATATTTCCAATTTTCCGGACGGCCCGGTGCAGATTGAATTCCGCACCACAAGAGGCGGTAACAGGCCCGATGTACCCTTGTATGTTCCGGTAAATAAATACAGTACTTTACCTGTTATTGAATTTCTGACTCCTGCGCAGCGGTTTGGCGTAGTACAGCGTTCAACAACCGCAGCAGGTGTTATCGACTATACTGTTCCGCTGGAAAGAGTCAGCTATTCGACAAACGGCGTTGATTTTACCAATTTAAATTTTACCAGAAAATACGGCAGGGCGTGGTTTAACTATTATGCCGATTTTACCGCAATTCACAATGCCGGTGAGGAATTAATCATCAGGGCAGTTGACCGCGCGGGAAACATTGTCGATGCCACACCCAATTTTATTTTTGACAACAGCGATGCCTTTCCAAAAATCATCCATAACGCTCCCCGCGAGGGGGATGTAATTACCGGTGATTTTACCATATCCGGTCTGGCGTATCTTGATGTCGGTATTTCCGGTGTGTTCTACCGTGTTCTTACTCCGGATAACCCCTGGGATACTGTTGCAAGAACGTATACGAACAAGAACCCGGTGGTCGACTACATAAGTCTTGATACAACGCAGCATTACTCAATCCCTGTTTCGATATGGGATGTAAATGACGGCGAAAACATTCTTGAAATATACGCCGAAGATTATTATGGTAATCAGGGTGATATTCTGACAATAATATTTAAGGTCAGTACAGCTGCGCCCCGAACGACTGTCATTGAACCGGCAATGGACGGCTGGGTGAAGAAAAATGTGCGTGTCAGGGGTACCGCTTATGACCTCAACGGTATTTCCGAAATACTGGTATCGATGGACAATGGTGTCAGTTACCAGCGGGCGGATTTTACCAGCGATCCGAGAGGCAGTACTGTATGGAGCTATAACCTGAATTCAGAGATCTATACCGATGGTACATACACCATGTTGATTCGATCCACAGACAGATACGGAATTACTTCTTTTTCTTCCGGTATTATAAATATTGACAATACTCCTCCGGTACTTGATGTTGGATCTCCCATTAACGGCGATAATATTGGTTATACGCTTTTTGTCGCCGGACAATTATATGACAGCATTGGTATTAAAAATGTATCTGTTCAGATAGTAAACATACATAATCCGGGCATACAATTTTCATATGATCTTACCGATGATTTGGTCTTTAGGGAAGAAATTTACACAGAGGCATTTCCCGACGGTATTTATACCGTTAAAATTACCGCCGTTGATTATGCGGATAATGAAACTGCCATCGTCCGTAATATATCCATTATTAAGGCAAGGGCAGCTTCGGAAATTGCAATTATGAATCCCATGCCCGGAATAGAACATACCGGTCAGGTTATTGTTTCCGGAAGAATCAGCGGCGCGGTTATCCCCGAAAATGTAACATTGATGATGAACCGTAATATTTTTGCCGAAGTCAATGTTGACCGCTACGGGATTTTCAGTTATGAGTTATCCGAAGATATGATCTGGCCGGATAATCCTGCGGCATTCTCGGCTTCATTTGTTTCACCGGATGGCGATCGTATAAATTCTTTTGACAACCATGTTAGAGTAAATAACTTCGGGCCGGTAGTAATGGTTGACAGTCACCGGGACGGTAATGTAGTTACAAAACGCCCCTGGATTACCGGCCGTGCTTTTTACATTCGCCCCGAAAACGAAGAAAACCTTACAAGAAATCAGGCGAGAGAATTATTTGGGGTAAAGAATGTTGAAATAAGTCTTGATAACGGGGTTACATTTTCTTCGGCAAGAGGTACAAACAGTTGGCGCTACCGGCTGGAAACCGGTGAATTGCAGGGCGGCACCCTGCCTATTATAGTCAAGGCAACTTTTCATGATGAAAGCATAGCTGTTCGCCGCCTGCTCCTTGTTGTAGACACCCGCTCTCCTGTTGTTACCACTATAGGACCGGTTGAAAACGACGCTTTCCGAAGCAGCGTCCTTGTGTATGGATCAACTTTGGATGAATATGATATGGACAGGGTAGAGATTACCCTGCGTCCCGGCGACAAATTCGGCTACTCCGTACCTTCCTTTATTCAGGGTTTGTATTTTGATTCAAGTATTTTTGGCGCAACGCTCTGGTCTGCCAGTTTTGGACTGACATTCTTTGATGACAATGTTAAATTACAGGCTGTTTTTGGAGAAGCGCCGCGCACTGATGGCCGTGTTACCGGCCATACTGTTGGCGGGAAGGTACTTGCCAATGTATACAATCAAAACTTGTCACATTGGTTTGGGCCTGACTGGGAGTTCTGGAATACCAGCCTTGTTCTTGGCGCCCAATTTATGTATTTTTACGAAATGCTTCCCAATCCCGTATGGGTTGGGCAGTTCCTTGGTCAATGGGAGATGATAAAAGCAGACATGGGTTATTTTTATCCCAATTGGAAATATTTTAAAACATTCTCTATGTATCTTGAACCGGGTATTTGGTTCCTGCCATCAGCGGCGCATTGGGCACCAATGATGGAGTTCAGGATAGGTATCGGCTGGCGGATAAGCCTGTTCTAGGGAGGGGAGAATTTAATGATAGCTGCAATGAAAATAATTACATTCCTCTTCCTGCTGGCGCTTCCTTCTTCAGGGCTTTTGGCGCGTGGAGGCCAGGAATCGGCTACAGCCGAAGGAGGAGAAATTTGGGGGCATGAATTTGATATCACTGCGCGAAGAGACGGCCGGTATAACTATATCGTGTATGCCGGTGATCGTGCGGGAAATGAGTCTATTTCCGGACCATTTAACATAAGAATCAATGCCAATGCCGGCCTTCCGACGGCACGGGTGATATACCCGGAAAATAATTCGGTAATCCGGCGGAATATTAATGCTCTTGGTATCGCCCACGGACGTTTCGGCGTTGAAAGAGTAATGATACGCCTGAACAACAATGAATGGGTCGAAACACTCGGCAATGAATACTGGAATAACGTGATGGATTTTTCAGGGCTGCCGGACGGTATGCACAGCATTAGTGTTCAGGCTTTTGATGATATAGGAACCACCGGTCCGGTACAGACAATAAATTTTTATTTTGATACAACCCCGCCGGATATTGCCATTACATCTCATCAAGTAGGCGATATTTTGAACGGGACCGTTACCGTCCGGGGAACAGCGAACGACGCAAACGGGATCAAATCCCTTGAATACAGCGATGACGGCGAAAATTTCACCTCGCTTTCGGTAGGAAACCGGGGTGATTTTTCCATTAAACTGAGAACCGGCAGGAAGCCGAACGGGCCGCTTGTTTTTTTTATCCGTGCCGTTGACAATACCGGCCTTGCAAGTGTTTTACCCTGCCTGTTTTTTGTGGAAAACCGGAGGCCCGGAACCGGAGTTTCTAACCAGGCTGCGGTAACCGTTTTTCCGGAAAATGATTTAACACCCGATCCTTCCGGTACGACACTTATTATCAACTCTCCCATTGACGGCGAAGTTATTACCCGCTCCTTTGATATATCCGGTATAGCCTTTGACAATGCAGGTATTCGGAGTGTTTACTGGCGATTATTGGGACCAAAACTTGAATCCATTTCGCCCGGTGCAGCGGGCAGGGAAGCCAGAGAAGCAGCACAGGCCTTTTTATCAGGTCCCGATATACCATTTATTGAATTTGCAACGAATCGGAGATTCAATATTCCCGTAGATTTCTCAACCCTCACCGATGGTGAGTATACACTTGAAATGTATACAGCCGATTCATCGGGGACAAGGAGCAGGACAAATACCCGGACGATTAATGTCAGTACATCACCTCCCGAATCAAGAGTTATGGCTCCGGTAATAACCCGTTATAACAGGGGTGCTATTATGGTAAGGGGGTTTGCCAGTGATGCCAACGGTATACAGAGTGTTACCATATCCATGGACAATAATAATACATGGCAAAATGCAATTTTGCATGATAACGGCAGTTGGGAACTTCCCCTTAACACCATTATGTACAACGACGGTACTCACTCAATGCTGATACGGACTATAGATAACTACGGCATTGAATCTTTCTCAAATGCAATGATAAACATTGATAATACCCCGCCGGAATTGTACATGAGTTCTCCGCAGAACGGTGAGAGCGTGGGAACCATTATGTACATGGCAGGCAGAATTTCGGATAATATCCATCTTAGAAACATTACATTTCAGATAATCAGTGCCGAAAACCCCAGTTACCAGCGGAGTTTTGAGATACCCGCCCAGCTTGTAATTTTTGAAGAAATGAATCTTATTGGATTTCCCCGGGGAGAATATATTCTGCGGGTTATGGCAAGAGACTTTGCCGACAATGAAACCGTTGTTTCACGGAGAATTATTTATGATGCCGATGACGACAATGCCCAGATTGCTATATTTAACCCAATGCCCGGTGATTTTCACACCGGTCCCATTGATCTTACCGGAATAATAAGCGGAACATTCCTGCCTGATGTTGTTGATGTTATGCTGAACGGCCAGGTACTGGGGCGGGCGCCTGTTGACCGCTATGGGGTGTTTTACTATCAAATACCCGAATCATTTCTTGGTGTTGAAGAATCACATAGAATTTCGGCAGTCTTTTTTTCACATACAGGCAAGGTTATTTCCAGTCCTGTTCACACGGTACATTATAATCTTTACGGACCTGCACTGCAGGTAGAAAGCCACCTGGACAGTAATTACATAACGAGACGTCCCTGGATGGCCGGCCGTGCGTGGATTGCAACTCCCGAATATAATCTTGACAGGCGTTTATCGCGTGAGTTAAGGGAAAGTCTGACTGTCAGGCATGTTGAATTCAGCTATGACAATGGCCGCTCGTTTCAAAAGGCAAGCGGCGGAAGCGAATGGAGGTTCCGCCTGGAGACAGGCATACTTCCTTCCGGGCCGCAGCCGGTTTTAATCAGAGCCGTATTCGGCAACGGAGAAGAAGCTGTCACCAGGATACTGCTCAATGTAGATACAACACCCCCGTTGGTTGAGGCGCTTTTCCCGCTCGAGAGAAGTTCCCATCGTGAAAATCTCCCCGTATTTGGTATAGCAACAGATGATATCGGGCTTGCAGATGTGGATGTAGTCCTGCGCCCGTTTCATAAATTCTGGTATTCAATTCCTCCGTGGTTACGGGGCGCATATTTTGATTTGAAATTTTTTGGCGCCACTTATTTTGATATTGGTGCAGGTTTGAGCCTGTTTGATGATAATGTGCGTTTTCAGTTCCAATGGGGGTATGCGCCGCCTGCGGGCGCTATAAGCCACAATTTTACTACGGCAGGAGGGCGTTATACCGGCCATGTCCTGGGCATTAAGCTGCTGGCAAATATTTTTTATCTGCCGTTCGATTACATGTTCGGGCCTGATTGGGGATTTTACTCCATGAACGTAGCCGTGGGCGCAAATTTTTCTTTTTTTGGTATGAGTGATGTCCCGTATGTTACCAAAGATGAAAGACCGCATGTATATATCGGCGCTGTGGTTGGGCAGTGGGATATTGCGTCTATTGACATGCAGTATTTCTATCCCGAGTGGAAGTATTTCAGAAGGTTTTCCCTGTATATTTCGCCGGAATTGTGGTTTACATTTTCGGATGACAGAACCGCGCCCAAAACTGTTTTTAGACCGTGGGTTTTTGGCATAAGAGTAAACTGGTTTTAACGGAGTAAATAATGGGGATTGAGCAAATTTCTGTATTTTTGGAAAATTCCACCGGCCGTATCTGTGAAGTGACGAAGACCCTTGCCCAGGCAGGGATTAATCTTCGTGCCATCAGTATTTCTGACACTGCCGATTTTGGGATTCTCCGTCTCATTGCTGACAAGACTGACGAGGCGGTACAGACTCTGACAGCAGCAGGTTTTACAACCCGGAAGACTGCTGTTGCCGCTGTGGAGATAGACGATAAACCCGGCAGCCTGGCCGCACTCATGGAACTTTTTCAAAAATCGGAAGTAAATATCGAGTACCTGTACGCTTCACTTGAAGGTACACCGGGCAAGGCGGTGGTGATCTTCAAACTGGAAGATAATGAAAAGGGTTTTGATATACTTGGAAAAAACAATATAGTCATGGCGGATAATTTTTAATATGAAAATACTGATGGTTACCAGCGAGGCTGTTCCCTTTGCCAAAACCGGCGGCCTTGCCGACATGGTTTCCTCGCTTTCTATCAGTCTGGCCAGGCTGGATCACGATGTTAAAATAGTTATCCCCCGTTATTATTCGATAGACCGAAGCAGTCTTGAATTACTGCCCGGTGCACTGGGGGTTCCCATCGGAGGCAGTGAACAATGGAGCGCTGTATATACTGCTTCCCTGCCGGGTGCGGCAAAGAAACACCCTGTTGAAGTGTACTTCATTGACCATGAAATGTATTTTGGCAAAGACGGTATTTATGGGATTCCCGGTGAACCGGATTTTCTGGACAACCCCCGCCGCTTTACATTTTTTTGCCGCGCCGCTTTTCAGCTTTGCAGGAAAATCAATTGGTACCCTGATGTGATCCATGCCCATGACTGGTCTTCTGCCATTGCACCGGTGTATTTAAAATATGCCGAAAGGGTAAGCGGCAGTCTGGGCGGTTTTGAAGATACTGTCTCGGTATTAACCATACACAACCTTGGTTACCAGGGTATTTATAACAAAGATAATTTTAACTATACGGGCCTGGGCTGGGATGTGTTTTACAATGCCGGTTTTGAAGACTGGAATATGCTTAATTTTCTTAAAGCCGGTATGTACAGCGCCGACAAACTCAACACTGTTTCTCCCAATTATGCCGAAGAAACAATGACCCAGGCACACGGGTTTCGTCTTGACGGTGTACTCCGTTACCGTTACGCCGATTATTCGGGCATACTCAACGGCATTGATACAAATGTCTGGAACCCCAAAAAAGACAAGCTTATCCCTAAAAAATATTCTGCCGCCGATATGACCGGCAAAGCCCTTGCAAAAGAAGCTTTGCAAAAAAGATTTGACCTTCCCGTTGATCCGGCAATTCCCGTTTTTGGCATGGTAACGCGTCTTACCGAGCAGAAAGGGGTAGGGGAGTTGTTTGGCCCCGGTTACGGCTGCATCTGGCCGGTTTGCCGTGACATGAATCTGCAGCTTGTACTGATTGGTACCGGTGAAGCCTGGTGCGAACATGAAATAAACAATCTTTCATCCCGGCTGCCCAATTTTAGGGCGCTTATAGGTTACAGTGAGGAATTGAGCCATCTTATTGAAGCCGGTTCTGATTTTTTCCTCATGCCGAGCCGTTATGAACCATGCGGCCTTAATCAAATGTATTCACTTGCCTACGGTACCCTTCCCATTGTAAGGAGAACGGGCGGCCTTATTGATACAGTGGAAAATTACAATGAACAAACCGGATCGGGAACCGGTTTTATGTTTGACGAATTGAACCCTACGGCGATTTATAACACCGTCGGCTGGGCAGTCTGGGCCTGGTACAACCAGCGTGACCACATTGAAGCCATGCGCCTGCGTGCCATGAAACAGGATTTTTCGTGGGAAAAATCCGCAAAAAAGTATGTGGAATTGTACGAAGAAGCGATACAAGGTAAAAAGTAAAAAGCTTGCCAAGCACGATCTTTCACTCTTACCTCTTACCTTTTAATTTTTAATTTGTACCTCCATAACCCTGTGACGCTGAACTCTTGATACCGTGATCTGCAGATTGTGCCATTCAAAACGGTCTCCTGAACGGGGTAAGCTGCCATAAGTTTCCGATACCCAGTTGCCGACTGTGGTGTTTTGCAGCGAGGCGGTTTCTTCCGGTAATGTTATACTGAATGTGTTGGCGATAACATCAAACATATCGTGTAAATTTGCGCTGCCCAGAACAGTCAGGATCCCGTCTTCATTCCTGATAAATTCTTCTTCAACTTCATCATGCTCGTCCCATATTTCGCCGACCAGTTCTTCGATAATATCCTCAATGGTGACTACTCCCAGTGTACCGCCAAATTCATCTACCAGTACGGCCATGTGGGCCTGTTTTTCCTGCAATGTTCGCAGTAGTTTTCGTATTTTAATTGTTTTCGTGACAAAAAGTACCGGTTTAATTATTTCTGACGGCGGTTTGCCTTGTATAAATACTTCATAGTGAAAGTCTTTGAACAGTATGACACCGGTTATATTATCAATGGTTTCCCGGTAAACAGGCAAGCGTGAAAAACGAGTTTCGGCAAAAACATTGTTGATTTCTTCGGCAGAAGCATTTTCCGGAATTGCAGTCAGGTCAATGCGGGGGGTAATGATTTCTGCCGCAGTCATGTCGTCAAATTCAATTACCTGGCGGATCATGTGTTCTTCATGCCGGTTGATTCCGCCTTCCTGTCTGACCTCTTTGACAAATGTTAACAATTCATCTTCGGTTACCGTTCTGTCTGTTTTTACCGGAAATATTTTTATGATTACTTTTTTCCAGGCTGAGGCAAGATAATTAAACGGGGTAAAAATCAACATGAAAAACCGCAGTAACGGCGCGGTGCGAAATGCGGTTAATTCGGGTACTTCTTTCGCAAGGGTCTTGGGAGAAATTTCTGCAAAAATCAGAACAGTTACAGTAACAATTGCCGCAGCAATGCTTACCCCTTTGGATCCGAACAACCTGATACACAGTACCGTGGCAAGGGCGGATGTTACCACATTTACAATGGTATTCCCAATCAGCACGGAAGAAAGCAGTTTGTCGTATTCATCCAGCAATTTTAAAACAAGACGGGCCCGTTTTGCCCGCCGTTTCGGCTTGCCCTTATCAGCCATGTTTTTCAGTTTGATACGGTTCGCCGATGAAAATGATGTTTCGCACAGGGCAAAAAACACCGAAAGGCAAAACAGTACAATCAGGGCGGCTGTTACAGTAATATAATAACCTGTTTGGTTTAGTGTATCCATGTTAATCATTATTGGCTTACTGGCGGGGTTTGCTATTTTTTTCGGTTAAATTTCATTGCTTTTAACATCCAGTCCGGCAGGGGGTTTTCTGGGTTCCTTTTACGCAGATTAAGATACAGACCCCATTTCTTTAATATGGGGACTTTATGTGTTTCTACAAATTCGATAAGCGCACCGTCAGGATCTTCGATATACGAAAAATGCCCGGCTGCCTGGCCCATATCAAAAGAACCTTCGTCCGGGTTGCTGTCTACCGTAAAGGGATGCCCTTGTTCGGTGCAAAGGTAACGCATATCTGCCATGCCTCTGATGTCAAAACACAGGTGAATAAAACCCAAATCTCCCCAATAACGGTTTTCATATATTCTGGGCGGCTTGCGGCCTTCTACCTGCACCAGCTCTATTCGTGTTGCGCCAAGCAGACGGGAAAAAGCGCCGCGCCTGGGTTCTTTATGGCCCAGCCTTGCCCTCCGAAATGTTGCGCCGCCGCCGGGCAAGGGGGCAAGATCGTCAAATACGCCATGTTCGTCGTATAATACTTGATCATAGCCCAATATTTCACGGTAGAAACGTATCGACACATCTATATCAGAAACGCCGATTATGCAGCCGGCTATACCGCCTGTTACGGCATTGGTGTTCAAAAAACAACCGGCTTGCTGCTCAATACAGAGCATATTACCGTAGGGATCTAGTATAAAAAAAGCTCGCTTACCTTCAGGATTTTGTGTTATATCTCCTATTACGCGCACATTGTTTTCTTTCATAAAGGCATAAGCCTTGTCAATATCACCGGTTTTGACGATTGCGGCATTGATCCCAAGATCACCAAGCTGTAGATTAAATGCGGCAGGTTGAGGTTCCCGTGACGTATATTGCCAGATCTCCATCCCGCCGCCGCCCTGCAGGTTGAGCGCCAGTATGGCGTGACGGCTATGCGGTTGGCCGCCTGTGTATGGGAGCATTTTTCCGGCTACGCCCGGATCGTCAAAAACGGGCAGGTCAAAGCCCAGTATACGTTTGTACCATTCCCAGGCCTCGTATACACTGGGTATGCCCACGCCTATTTGCTGTATGCCGCTGATGACCGGTTTCATAAAAATCCTCCTTATGTCATCTTAGCATAAGTTAAATCGCTTTTGTACCGCCCGTTCCCTCATTTTTTCCGGCAGCCATCTGAATGCAAATGAAAGGAGTCCCGATTTTTTTCCTGCGGGATAAAAAGAAGCAGGGTTTTTCTTCTTAATAATTTTTAGAATGGTCTTAGCCACATCTTCCGGCGGGCAGCCTGTCCTGATGCCCGCATCCCTGACATTTCCCGCAGATTTAATCATATCCGCATAGATCGATCCTTCGCAGATCAGCCGCTCCTGATAAATGTCAGTTTTTACAAAAGAAGGCGCCACGGTAACAACATGGATGCCGAAAGGCCGCAGTTCATGCCGCAACCCGTTCCCCAGTGTATGCAGCGCAGCTTTTGCGGAGGCATATACGGCAGCGCAGGGGACGGGCATTAATTCTGCAAGAGAGCTGATATTGATAATGAGTCCCTGCCCTCTTTCCCTCATTTTCGGAAGCACATGCCGGATGAGGCGGACATTGCCGAAAAAGATCATGTCGTATAGCGCACGCATTTTTTTGAGAGGTGTTTCTTCAACAGTGCCCATCAGGCTTGAGCCGGCATTGTTCACCAGTACATCAAGTGGGGGAAGCTTTGCGGCAAGCGCTTTAATGCTGTCTTTATCACTGAGTTCAAGCGGCAAAAATTCAATACCCTGTGCTTCCGGTCTTTTGACCTCTGTGGGATTACGGGATGTGCCGTAAACTTTATATCCTGCCTGAGACAAGGCAACGGCTGTCGCCAGCCCTATGCCCCCCGATGCACCGGTTACCAGCGCTGTTTTTTTCGTGTTCGTCATTAAGATCCGCTGCCGCCGTAAAGCCTTGCGATCTCCTCTGCCTGAACGGAAAGCGAAAGGTTTTTATCATCACGGAGATTTTTAAAGGCGGCTACTGTTTTCTCAACATCCTCGTCGTCATGCGATGCAGTCGGAATCATGCGGAATAACGCAAAGCCTCTGGGGATCACCGGATAGACAACGGCGCTGACGAACATGCCTTTATCCCGCAGATAGCGTACCCATTCCATTGCTGTACTATTCGTGCCGTCCGGGATAATGACCGGTACAATGGGAGATTCTACTTTCCCCACAAAATAGCCAAGTTCTTTAAGACCTTTTGAAAGTTTTGCAGCTATATCAAACATTTTTTTTCTTCTTTCATGGCCGCCTTGCACCAATTCAAGTGTCTTTTTAAGGCTTTTTATATATATCATGGGAAGTGATTTTGCAAAAACCTGGGTCCGTGCATTGTACCGGATCCATTCCACCACATCCTTTGAAGAAGCAGAGAAGCCTCCTATAGAAGCAAAAGCCTTGGCAAATGTGCCGAAGTATATGTCTATCTTGTCCTGAACGCCAAAGTGCTCTCCCGTACCCCGGCCCTCCTGACCCATTACGCCTACACCGTGCGCATCATCAACAAAAAGCCGTGCATTGTAACGCTCCTTGAGCGCGCATATATCCTTGAGGTTTGCAAGATCACCGGTCATCCCGTACACGCCTTCGGTGATGATTAAAACACCTGCTTTCCTGTTTGCATTGACGCTTTTAAGTATGCTTTCCAGACTATTCATGTTATTGTGCCGGAAAGCATGTACCTGCCTGCGTGCCGATACAGCGCCCAATGCCGCATCTACTATGGAAGCGTGATCAAGCTTGTCAATAATAATCACATCGTTGGGACCGATGAGTGAAGAAACCGTTCCAAGGACTCCTAAATAGCCGTAATTAAAAAGTATGGATGATTCTTTTTGAGAAAAATCGGCCAGCAATTGCTCAAGCTCCTCGTGAATAACGGTGTTACCGCTCATCATGCGTGAACCCATAGGGCCGCTTACACCCCACTCTTCCAGAGCGTCTCCGGCCGTCTTTTTAATCTCTTCATTTTCAGCCAGACCCAGATAGTTATTGATGGACCACATGAGGCAATCCTTGCCTCCATAGCGCATGATCTTGCCGGGTATGGATTCCATCAGCGGCATGGTATAATAGCGGTCTCCAATGGCCCTAAACTGGCCAAAATATCCTTCGTCCGTACTGCACTTTGAAAATAAGTCTTTCTCGTTCATCATTGCATCTCCTTTTATTTCTCCAGTTTGGACAGATCAACCATTTTCATTTTCTTGGCTACCACCGTGGTAACAACCAGGTCGCCGGTAACGTTAAGGGCAGTTCTTCCCATGTCAAGAAGGGCATCT
>WRLF01000031.1 GCA_009777735.1 Treponema sp. | reverse complement strand
CAGGGAACAGGGAACAGGGAACAGGGAACAGGGAACAGGGAACAGGGAACAGGGAACAGGGAACAGGGAACAGGGAACAGGGAACAGGGAATGAAGGACTCTGCTTTTTGGCACTAGTGTATGTCATTGGGGAAATATTACCAAAGAACAATAAAAATGTCCAGTTATCGAAGGTTATCGAAGGTAAACTATCAAAGAGAAAACCCTGATTGATGATTCAACTCCGAAACGGCAGCAATGTATGTATAAGAGCATGATTAGGCGGGTGTCGGCGACAAGCGTGCCGCGAAGCGGTGCGATTGGTCGCCGACGGGCCCCGCATAAGTATATTTATGTACATACATTGCTGTTTTATGTTGTTTGTAACATACCGATAAATCCGGGTTTACGGCTGTCTGCCAATGTAGGCCAAAATCCCGCCGTCTACATACAAGATATGACCGTTCACAAAGTCAGAAGCATTTGAAGCCAGGAAAACCGCTGGTCCTGCGAGGTCGTCTGCCTTTCCCCAGCGGGCGGCAGGGGTCTTGGCAATGATGAACTGGTCAAACGGGTGGCGGCTGCCGTCACTCTGCTTTTCCCGCAATGGAGCGGTCTGGGGGGTTTCAATGTAACCGGGGCCCAGGCCGTTGCACTGGATGTTGTGCTGGCCGAATTCGCTGGCAATATTTTTTGTCAGCATTTTCAGCCCGCCTTTGGCAGCAGCATAAGCGCTTACTGTTTCGCGGCCAAGTTCGCTCATCATGCTGCAAATATTGATAATTTTTCCGGAGCCTTTTTTTATCATTGATGGTAACACCGCCTTGGCTACAATGAACGGTGCGTTAAGATCAACATCAATAACCAGCCTGAAGTCCGCTGCGCTCATTTCTGTCATGGGGATACGTTTAATGATACCGGCATTGTTGACCAGGATGTCTATGATGCCCACTTCTTTTTCAATGAGCGCCGCTGTGGTGTTTACCGCGTTTTCATCGGTAACATCGCACACATAGCCATGCGCGGGGATTCCCTCAGCTTTATATGCTTCAAGCCCTTTGTCCAGTTGTTCCTGCCCAATATCGTTGAAGACGACCGTTGCTCCTGCCTTATGATACGCCTGGGCAATTGAAAAACCGATGCCATAAGAACCGCCGGTAATCCAGGCGATTTTACCTTTCAGGGAAAATATATCGCTCATGTCTTCTCCTATTTTAATTTAATGGTTTCAATGGTATCCATATCGCCAAATGTCTGATTTTCACCCGCCATTGCCCAAATAAAGGTGTAGGCGCCGGTACCAACGCCCGAATGAATGGACCAGGACGGTGAAATGACCGCTTGCTCATTGTTCATTACAATATGGCGGGTTTCGTCCGGCCGCCCAAACATCTGGAAAACCACACCGCCCGGCGTTACATCAAAATAAAAATATACTTCCATGCGCCGTTCATGGGTATGGCATGGCATGGTATTCCATACCGATCCTTCTTCAAGAACGGTCATACCCATGACCAACTGACAGCTTTGGCAAACAGCGGGGTGTACATACTGGTAAATGGTACGGACATTCACGGTAGCAGCCTCGCCCAGTTTGTTGGGGTTTGCTTTTTCAATGGGGATAAAAACCGTCGGATACGGTGTATGCGCCGGAGCGCTGGCAAGGTAGAATTTCGGCGGGTCGTTTTTATCCGCAGAGGAAAATATGACATCTTTGACACCCTTGCCGACATACAGGCCGTCACCCTTTTTCATGGCATGCTCGGTTCCGTCGGCGGATATTTTTCCCTTCCCCGCAATGCAAATAACCCCCAGTTCCCTGCGATCCAGGAAGACATCACTGCCAAAGTCCTTTCCCCCTTCAAGACGCAGGTCTTTATCAACCGGGAAAGCTCCGCCAAATACCACCCGGTCAGTGTGGGTGTAGCATAGGCTTATTTCATCTTTAATAAAAACATTCTCATAAAGAAAATGTTCACGCATGGTTTTCGTGTCGTAGTGTTTTGCATCATTGGGATGCTCTGCATAACGAGTTTCCAATTTCATGATTGCCTCCGAAATCTTTTTTTTGCGGTGTGGATTTTACTAAAAACCTGCCTGTTGCCGGAGCGGTTAAGCCCGGCAGGAGGCAGGTAATCACGTCTTTAAAATCGGGGCCGTTATGGCTCGACAAGCTCGATTGTAGAAATAAAAATATTGCAGTTTACGCCGGCCATAGCTATTCTCCAGCCGGTTATGACAATTTGCTCAAGGGCAGTAATTGGTATGCCGCCTGCATTCTGGAAATTCTCCAGAGGGAACCTTATATTGACCCAGCCTGAGTCCATATAGCCCGTCACGCCATAATTATTTTCAAGACGAACCATAAATCCGGGAGCGGTCCATGCTACATGCTGCGAAAATGTTGTTTCTTTGTCATGTCTGCCGGTACGTAGTTCAAAAGTAAAATTTCTATCACGTGTGACATCGGACCCGTGTACATATATCCAAAACGACACCACTGAGTATTCATCAATAAAATCAGTAATGTCATTTTCAAAACCTATAGTGGAATCGGCGTTCGTTTTGGATAATTCCCGACGCGTGCCTTCATCGGTTATTCCAACTACCGATACAGCAGGACGTCCATACCAATCTTGGTAGAAAGCTCCAAACCCAGGTGTACTCACTCCGCTGTCAGCAATCCATGACAAGCCATGATGATCAAGAGTAGAGTCAATCATAAGTGCTGATGGAAATGTCCCCGGCAGTGATGATATGACATTAACGGTTTGACTGGTCAAACTTACATAGTTTGGGTAGCTGATTGATACAGAGTAACTCCCTGGTCCAAGCAGCGGTAATGATTTTTTCCCCAGACCGCCGTCAATTTCATTGCCATCCCGTGTCCATTGGTAGTAAAGCATATTTTCATTAAAAACAGGACAACCTTGGGTATATGCAGCGGTTAGCATTGAGCCAATTTCCAATACACCGGAAATCTCCAAACTGCCCGGCAGAGGCGGAGTTTCACTGGTACCCATATCACAGGCGCTCAGAACGAGAGTGAAAATAGCCAGAAATGTACATAAGATCTTCCCTGTTGTTTGCCATTTCTTTTTGACAGTATTCATATTACTCTCCTATGTTTATTATTCATTAAACTTTTTTATATAGTACATATATTATTCCATTATGTCAACCTATTCTGCCAGCAATGCAGCCAGTTTTACTTCTTCTCCGGGTGAAAGAACGCCGGGGAGGATCACCGGATGGGACGGGATCGGCGGCAGGAGGAAGCCGTTTGCATGAAAATGGCTGAAAAACGCCGCCCATTCTTCCATTGATACAGTTTGCCGCAGAGTAAGGTATACCCCCTGCTGCTGCCACCGGCTGTTTTTGAGTGCTTTATTAATACGGAGAAATTTGGGGTTAGTACGCTCCGGAGCGGCAGCGATGAGGTCGTATAAACCCCGAGCAGCGGCAGCAAGCAGTACCGGGGACAGGAAATCGCCGGGGGGAAAGGTTGCTTGGTCAAAAGCAGGATCAACGGCAAGCACACAGAGCCCGTGCGGTAAAATGCTGCCAGACAGCCCGCTGTGCCACCCCTGAATGCCCGGTACAACAGGAATCAAAACAGGCGGGGCGTTTTCCGGCACGGCAAGCGGAGCGGCAGGATCAAGAAACGGCCGCCAAAACCCCCATTCATTCCTCTGCAGCCATTGCGGGGGAGCGGCGTACAGCCGGAAAACCCTGCCGGGGAATATGCGGGACAATGCTTTGATGTACCGCGCCTCTAAAAAATGGGGAAAAGGGGCATATAGGCCCCGGCTGGCAGTATTTTTCAGTTCCCGCAGCATGGAAGGAGGCGTATGCCCCAATATCGCTGCGCCGCCGTTTTGCCATAGGTCGACCAGTCGCTGTCCATTTTTTGTATAGAGACGATAATCGCGGGCACGCAGTACTGTTGGCACAAGGTGCAGCAGGGAAAATGCATTGTCGCTTAATACTTGATCCGTCATTGCTTCAATCATCACTGATTTTTTCAAAGGCCGAGCCCTGATGCTCGCTGAGGAACTGCACTTCTTTCCCGGTTTCAAACATGACCTTCACGACCGGCCCTTCGCTGCTGTCCCGTACATCCATCACCGAGCCGTAGCCGTAATCATCGTGAAACAGCCGCTGCCCCCGCCGCCAGCCTGATACTTGCTCGGCGTTGCTTTCTGTCCTGCTGAGCCTTCCGTGGCTGCTGCCGTACAGTTTGCCGGACGGCGAGCCTGGTGTCCATGCTGAACCAACCCCACGGGGCGCTTTCCCGACAATCTTCAGGCTCCCCTTGTCAATTTCCCGCAAAAATACTGACGGTTCTACCGGCATTGTCCTGCCGAAAATCCGCCGCACGGCGCACGAACTCATGTACAGTTCGTCCATGGCACGGGTAGCTCCAACATAAAACAGACGGCGCTCTTCTTCAAGCTCCTCGCCCTTTTTATCCTCTCTTGGAAAAAGGCCCTGTTCAAGCCCGGTCATAATCACCCTGCGGAATTCAAGGCCCTTCGTATTGTGAAACGTGATAAGCGTTACCTTGTTTATATCGCCTGCATTTTCGGTTTCGGCTGATTTACCTGCCAGCGAGTTGTCTTCCAGAGATCTGTCCAGCTCAATATGTTCAAGAAATTCCAGCAGCCCCTCAATGGTTCCGGCATACAGGCTTGCCGCGTTAATGAGTTCCTGCAAATTGTTCAGCCGCTGGTTTCCCATTATTTCATCCTGCTGCACATGGTAGTCGGCAATGCCGGAATCAATAATGATTTGTGTTACGCATACCGAAAGCCCTTCACCGGCTGCCAGTTCCTGTTCGTCTTTGCCGGAGCTTTCCTGTCTTTTACTTCTTGTTTTCTTTTTTGCCGTTGCAGTTTGTGTCGGCGGATGTTCCAGGATTTTTTTTCCGCTTTCAATTACTTTGAGAAATTCCGTCATGCCTTTTTGGGCTTTTGCGGATAAAACGCCTGTCATTTTTTTAGCTGTGTCAAACAGGCTGTCTCCCTGTACCATGGAAGCCTCGATTATTCGATCCACCGTTACTGTTCCCAACCCGCGGGTTGGTTTGTTTACCACGCGGCGAAAGGCAACTTCGTCACGGGGGTTCACGAGAAATGAAAGCAGGGCAAGAGCGTCTTTAATTTCTTCACGCTCATAGAATTTAAGCGAGCCAACCACCCGGTAAGGAATACCCCGCCGCAGAAATTCTGTTTCAAAGCCCAGTGACTGTGCGTTCGTACGGTACAATATCGCCCAATCTGACCATTGTGCCGGCCTGTTGTTATCTTTTGTGGAATTTGCGATTAGTTCAGCACAGAACTTTGCCTCTTCATCCTGGTCGGGTAAAAAAGCAAGCACCGGCTGTTTGCCGCCGCCGCGCTCGGCACGGAGAGTTTTTCCCAGCCGCCCCCGGTTATGATTTACCACGGATGAAGCGGCATTGAGGATGGGGGCGATAGAACGGTAGTTGCTCTCAAGGCGGATAATGTCCGTACCGGAAAATTGTTCTGGGAACTGCAGGATGTTTTTTACCTCCGCACCCCGGAAACGGTAAATCGATTGATCGTCATCGCCGACAACGCACACATACGTGTCCGGGCCGGTCAGTTCTTTCAGCAATGCAAACTGGGCGACATTCGCATCCTGATATTCGTCCACCATGATGACGGAAAAACGCTCACGAAAACGCTGCGCCACCGCCGGTTCTGCGCGGAGAATTTCCACCGGTTTTTTTATCAAGTCGCCAAAATCGACATTGCCTATATTGGCAAGCCGTTTTTCGTATTCGGCGTATAACGCACGGAATTGTTGAGAACTGTCGATGATTGCCAGAGCCGGATCATCCGGCGACAGAAAATAATCCTTGGCGCGGGAAATATTATAGGCAATACGCTTAACTTCGCTTTTCGGCACCCCTTTCATGATCGATGCAAGCAGGGCGATCATGTCATCATCATCGTAAATCACAAAGCCGGAATCCAGCCCGGCAAGAGACCCGTTACGCCGGAGAAACCATGCTCCAAACGAGTGAAACGTCCGCAGCATGGCACTTGCGGCTCGTTCGTCAATGGCCTTCGCCCGATCCGCCATTTCCCGCGCCGCCTTATTCGTAAACGTAACTGCGAGAATGGACTGCGGTGCCAGCCCCCGTTCGCGGATAAGCCACGCAATCTTCGTGGTTATCACCCTCGTTTTACCCGAACCTGCTCCGGCAAGGATCAGCAGCGGCTTGCCGGTGTGCAATACAGCCCGCCGCTGTTCCTGGTTGAGGACTTCAAGGTAGGGGGGCAGGTTTTCGCCGGGGCTCATGGGTGTAAGTATAAGATAGGTAAGAGGTAAAAGGTAAGAGGTAAAAGTGTTGTCAGTACATGAGTTAAATAAAAAAGCGGTAGAATATAAGGCCTTGCATGCGTTTGGAATGTATCAAAACCTGTTAAAAAGCATTATATTTTCAGATAAAAACCCAGTTGCAGGCATTTTACCTTTACTTTAATAACTCCAGTTCTTTCGCAGCTTTCAGAAAATACTGTTCAATCAATTTGCGGTCAATATCAATTAATAAAATGGGGTCGTCCAAAAAAGTGCAGGCCTTTACCAGGTTTTTTCCAAGCTCTAAATAATTAATGGGATAGTCAAATTTTTGCCGTGCTTTTTTTATTAAATCAAAAAAATCATATCCGTATTTTGTACAAAGCATATAAGTGTCAAAGTAATCCCGTCCGCGAGCTTGTTGTGAAAGCGTAAAAGCTTTATTAACAGCGATATCCAATGCACTGTCAATTACCAGGTTGCCTTTCTCAAGACCTTTTTCAAGTCTCATAAATGGATAATAGGTAAATTCAACTTTTAACACTTGTTCTTTTTCAAAATAAAGAAAAAATATATTTCTGTTAAACGATTGGGAATATTGGATTTGTTCTGATCGAAAGTTTTTCCTGTGTGTAGTCAAAAATAAGTTTAAATCAGCAGAATTTACATCTGTTTCAGAGAAAAAATCCAAATCTTCAGAATAGCGGTGTTGTAAATAATACTCGCTTAATGCCGTACCGCCGGAAAAATAAAAATTGTTGTATAATTCACTCCGCGAACAAAAAAAATCAAGAAAACATTTTTGATGTGAATTAAGCAGGCTTTTTGCCATAGAGTATGTACTCCAGAAAATTCCGGGTATCCTGATCAATATTTAAAAGCGGGAAATATTTTTCAAGCAGGACACGTTCGATTTTCTCACCTTCGTTCAGACCATAATTAAGCTGCTGTTCCAATTGCCATATTGTATGTCTTTCAGGGTCTGTTTGCAGGTTTCGGGTATCGGTAGACCAATTACGCATTAAAAATCATTCCTCTTACGATTAGATCATACCGGAAAAAGCACAATATATCAACTAAATTACAGCGCCGCCGGTCTTTTGCATTTGCTCTTAAGCTTGTAGTATTTGCCGGATGCAGAGGCATCGTGTATGCCGTGCATGATGTCTAACACATGGAATGCAAGTTCTCCGGAAGCGCGGTGCTGACGGCCTTCTTCAATTGCCTCCGCCATGTCGGTAATACCCAGCCCCCGTGAATTTTCTGCATGTTCTTTCAGCAGGGGAATTGCCGACCACTCCGCAGCATAGAATCGTTTGACAAACACCGGCCCGCCAAATGAATTGGGATCGGGTACGCGAATGGTGCCTTCCGTTCCGTAAATTTCAATAAAGGGGAGGGTGTGGGAATATACATCAAAACTCGTGATGATGGTTCCAACCGCACCGCAGGAAAAATCAAGCACTCCGGCAATGTGTGTGTGGACTTCAACATCAATAACGGCGCCGTTGAGCGGCTTGCTTGTTATGGTTCTTGTTTTTTGGCCCATTTTGGCGCTGCCGCAGACCCGTGTTACCGGGCCCAATAGGCTCACGAGAGCGGTAAGGTAGTATGGCCCCATGTCAAACATTGGGCCGCCGCCGTTCTTGTAGTAAAATTCAGGGGCGGGATGCCAATGCTCGTGGCCGTGACATGCCATAAAAGCTGTTGCCGCTACCGGCTTGCCAATCCAGCCGTCATCGATCAGTTTGATGCAGGTTTGTATGCCGGCGCCAAGGAATGTATCTGGCGCGGCGCCAATCCTTACCCCTTTTTCGGCGGCGAGGTTGAACAGCTGCCGGGCTTCTTCGCGGGTGGAACAGAGGGGCTTTTCGTTGTACACATGTTTGCCTGCCTGAACTGAAGTAAAAGCAACATCAAAGTGATACTGCGGCTGGGTCAGGTTGAGTGTTATATCTATGTCAGAACTGTTGATCATCGCATCAACAGAATCAAACATTTTTACTCCGTAATCGGCGGCGGCTTTTTCCGCCCGCTCCCGAATTACATCTGTTACTGCGGTCAACTGCACCCGTTTGCCAAACATTCCTGTCAGGTTGTCAAGGTAAATTGTGCTGATATTTCCAATTCCGGCAATTCCAATTCGCTGCATAATGTTCTCCTAAAACATCCCTTTGTCACTTTTAAAATCATCCGCCGAAAGGCCCTTTTCCACAGCTATACGTTTACCTTCCGCAGCCCACAGCATTCCCCGTTTCATCAGTTCCCATGCTTCGGGAATGTCAAAAATATTATTTTGGTGGCCGAGCGCATTATAAAAAACCCTGCCATGCCCCCATTTTCTTGTCCAAATCTGAGGCACATCAACGTCGCCGTTTGCCGAATGGTACCACTTGACCGTGGGGAAACGGGTAGTTGCCAGCACCTCGTTCGCAGGATCAACATGGAGATAATACTGTTCCGATGAAATATCAAAACTGTTTATACCTTCTGTGATAGGGCTTGATTTGCTGATAATATTTATCCGATGGAGAACCCCGTCACCGCCGGGATGAGCTACCCAGTTTGCACCTGTAAGGAACTGGTATTCCACGCTGCTGCGAAAGGCATCGCACATCCCGCCGTGGCAGCCGGCAACTCCCATGCCCCCTCCTGCGGCTTCAAGCAATGGTTTAAAAAAACCATAACCGAGGTTTTCGGTACACATGGTCCAGACCGGAATAAAAAGATCCAATGTCTGTAACCGTTCCAGGTCCTTGGTAACCTGAACATCTTCTTCGATTGCCACTTCAAAATCCTCGGATTCAAGGAATTTTTTAAACCGCTCAGATACTAACACCGGCTGATGGCCATCCCAGCCGCCGCATAGAATCAACGCTTTTTTCATGTGCACTCCGTTATATTTTTCACATTATAAAGCCAATGAGAGACAATATGCTAGTGCAATTTATTTCATACCTCATTATTAAAAAGCCGATAATTGAAGGGTATGAATGCGCTTTTGGTTTTGTACGCCGGGAATCTGTCTGAAGAAGCTTTTGAATCCCTTGTTAACGGAAAAAACAGCCTGTCTTTGGCTTTTGAACGTTCGAATCTTTTTCCTTCAGTGGCTAAAACGGTGTTGTTGACCAATTCCATAGATCGTCTGCCAGATTTTATTGGTGTCCAGATCGAAAAACGGCCTTCATGGACAGTAAAAACCATGCTTGATACAATTGCAACATGTTCCGAAGGCTTTGACGTGACTTATTTTGCCTGGGCTGACTGCCCTTTCCTCGATCCGGATCTTGCCGGGAGGCTTGCAGAAAGGCATCTCCGCTATGCCGCCGAATACTCTTATGCCGACGGCTGGCCATATGGCTTGGCACCTGAACTGCTTTCACCCGGAACTGCTGCAATTCTGGCCAACATCCTCGGAGATGATGTTGGCAGCCCGGTAAAACGGGATACTTTGTTCTCCGTCATTCAAAAAGACATCAATGCCTTTGATATAGAAACCGAAATATCATCGGTTGACATGCGCTGCCACCGCATTACACTCTGTGCTGATTCAAAACGAAACCTGCATTTACTGAGGCGTTTTGCGGAAGATTCTATACCCGATGCAGCCGAAATTGAGCGAATTGTCATGGAAAAGCCTGATGTTCTCAGAACGCTTCCTGCTTTTTACCCGGTACAGGTTTACGGCGGCTGTCCGCAAAGCTGCGCCTGGTGCCCCTGGCCGGTTGTTGGCGGAAATGTAACTGATCGGCGGGATTACATGGAAACAGGTCAGTTTGAATCTTTACTGAACAGCATTGTTTCTTTTTCGGGAGACGCTGTTATCGACCTTTCCCTCTGGGGAGAATTCGCCCTGCATCCCCAAAAAATGACGTTAATCGAAATGGTGCTGTGTCGGCCGGAGCTTGCCTTAATTATTGAAACTTCCGGTATAGGCTGGATGGACAGCGAACTTAAGCACTGCGCTGAACTTGCTCATGCCGCAGCAGCCGTGTCCGGACGGAAAATCCCCCTGCCGCCGCTTTCGTGGATTATTTCACTGGATGCTTCTGACCCGGTCCGGTACAAGGAAATTCGCGGTCCGGGATATTCCGAAGCAAACGACTGTGCAAAAAAACTCCTTGCATTATTTCCCAAAGACACGTATGTTCAGGCAGTGCGGACAACAGGGGCGGAAGATGACATTGAGCGGTTCTACCGTATGTGGAAAGAAACAGCAGGAAGTACAACAAATGTGATTATCCAAAAATACGACAATTTTTGCGGAATGCTGCCCCGGAAACAGGCATCAGATCTTTCACCTGTACAAAGAAAGCCCTGCTGGCACATTATGCGGGATATGTTGATACTGCTGGACGGAACTGTGCCTTTATGCAGAGAACAAATCGCTGATCCGGACGGCGGTTTTAAATTGGGAAACGCTTTTACCGAACCGCTGGAACTTATCTGGGAACGGGGCCGGATGCAGTACGCCGAACAAGCCGGTATTCTGTCAGGTGAAAAAAAATACGATTCTCTGTGCACGGTATGTGATGAGTACTATACCTATAACTTTTAGCGAAACTCTCCCTCCGTATACCGTTATTGGCGGCAGAGAACAGCTTGGATCAACAGGCCTTTCCGCCGTACTGTTGAACCGGAGAGGGCGTTTTGTCCGGCATCATATTTTCCGTGATTTTGAGAAAGCAGGTTTCGACACTGTAATCTCGATTGAGACGGAACCTGTTCATTACGACATTGATGAATTGTCCGCCCGTTTCCCTTTTATTCGTTTTATTATGATCAAGGGTACAATCAGTATTGGGAATCAAATCAACATTGCAGTATCCGAGCTTGACTCCCCTCTGTTTTTTGTCTTGTGGAACGATCAGAAAATAATTGCCGGCGGTACTGCGCACCGTATGGCTGAACGACTTACTGCCTATGAAGAAAAAAAGTCAATAAAGCGGCTCTGCACAATCCCTGTTATTCAAAGTTCACGTTTTGAAACCATCCCCACACTACGAGCCCCGGCGCTGCTGCGTAAAAAATTTCAAATTACAACACACAGTCCCGCATACGAAGGGCTTCCCAGTTTGTACCCTTTTGACGGTGTGGGCATTTATGACAGGGATCGTTTTATTAAACTGGGCGGATATGATGGAACATTAAAAAGTGGTTATTGGCAGCTTATGGACTTTGGTTTCCGCGCCCATCTTTGGGGTGAGGAAATCTCCGCAACACAGTCTCTCAAACTTATTTATGAGTCCGACATTCACATAGAAGATGATTCGGCCGGAACCGATTATTGCCGTTTTTACCTGAAAAACCTTGCCCCGGTACTCCGGGGAAGCAGCGCATTCCTGCCAATAAACAGGTTCCCCGGTCATCTGCTTCGTACCCGTTCTGCAGGCAGTTCCGGTTTTTTTTCCGCGTGGGATGATTTTTCGGAAAGCCGCCGCTGGGTTCAGCTTAATCAATTCCGGTGGCGCTGCAATCCCCAAACCCTCGCCAGCCATTGGAATATGGACGCTATTGGGGAAAACGGAGAAAATTGATCGTGCTGGCTGTAATTTTACAGGCGCGTATTGATTCATCTCGTCTGCCGGGAAAATCACTGCTGCCGCTGGGAGAAAAGCCGCTCATACTCCGTGTGATGGAGGCATTAAACAGGGTTCCATCAGATCTGCAGGTGCTTGCCTGCCCGGAAGATTCCGCAGCGGCCTTTCGGCCGCTTGCCGGTAATGCGGGTTTTTCGCTGTTTACCGGTCCCAAAGATGACGTGCTTGCCCGTTTTTGCCTTGCTTTGCGTCAATTCGGCATACGGCATGTGATACGCGCAACCGGTGACAACCCTTTTGTATTTACAGATGCCGCTGCCGCCATTACTGCCGAAGCCATTGCTTTAGGCGCAGATTATGCCGGATACAGCGGGCTTCCCCCCGGCGCCGGAGTTGAAGTAATAACCGCAGAAGCCTTATTTCGTGCCGAAGCCGGAACTACCTCTCCCTACGACCGGGAACATGTCTGTCCCTTTATTTATACCCATCCGGAACAATTTCTCCTCCACCGTCCGCTTGCACCCTTGCGCTGGCAAAGCCCTGATCTTCGTATCACCGTAGATACACAGGAAGACTTTGAAAGGGCACAAGCCCTGTATACCGTATTGGCCCGCCTGGGTGAAGAACGGTACCATGGGGATGAAATAATCCGGATATGCAAGCAAGCAGTGAATAGTGAGCAGTGAGTAGTGAACAGAGAACAGAAAACAGTGAATAGTGAAGACTATTCACAACAACCAATATTAATTGTACCTGCTTGCGAAAAAGGCAGGGGGGGCGGGCATTTGGTCCGCTGTATAGCGCTGGCAAACGGGCTGAAGACCTTGGGCAGGGAGGCTTTTCTTTTTATTCCGGAAATCGCAGGTATCAACTGCCTTGTTGATGACATATTTATTGATAAAACCGTGCTGCTTGACAAAACCGGATTGCAGGGAAAAAACTGGGAATTCGTAATTCTTGACCGTTACCAGACTCAGCCGGAAGAGCTTGCTCAATGGGCTAAACTGGCCCCGGTTATCGGCATAGATGAAGGCGGCTCCTGCAGGAACAGTTTTGATTTCCTCATTGACCTCCTTCCCAACTGCAGCCCGGTTAAACCGAACATTGCCGACCCATCCCTTCTGCCATTGCCATCAAAAAAGATTCAACTCTTACCGCACCCTGAACCCGCGCCCTTCAGGATACTGATATCATTTGGCCTGGAGGATGCCGCAGGGCTTGGGAGTGCTGCGGCTCAAGTACTAGCGGTGAAAAATAACGGCAATGCAGAGATTACGCTGCCCCGATCCCTGATCCCCAATCTGAGTGAACATCTGGCCGAATTCGATTTAGTCATCACCCACTTTGGCCTTACTGCGTTTGAAGCATTGTATGCAGGGGTACCGGTATTGCTGGTATCGCCCGGCAAATACCATGAAAAACTGGCAAAAATGGCAGGGTTTATATCAGCAGGTATTGGAAAAAGAAAAGCTGATAAGCTGGGTTGCATGCTCTTCAAAAAAGGCATCGTTAATCACCGCTTTCTTCAATGCCTGAAAAAACGCTGCGCTGCTTTAACGGCACGATACAATCTTAACGAGACACCAATGCAGAGTCTGGCGGAATTAGTACACAATTTCCAGCCCGCTGTCAACCGTGATTGTCCTGTCTGTGCCCGACCACTCATGAGTGATCGGGGAAAGTGGTCGGGCGCCATTGCCCGTTTCTCCAAACGCACTTACCGCCGTTGCAAACACTGCGGAGTAATAAACATGAGCCGTCTTACTCCGCCGCCCATCGTATACGGCAAAGAATACTTTTTCGAGGATTATCAAAAGCAATACGGCAAAACTTACATTGAAGATTTCCCGAACCTTACCGCCATGGCTAAAAGACGTTTGGCAGTGATACAAAGTAAAAGGGAAAAGGAAAAAGGTAAAAGTGAATACTCCTTATTAGACATCGGCTGTGCTTACGGTCCGTTTCTCGCGGCGGCAAGAGATGCGGGCTTTTCCCCATTCGGTATTGATCCTTCTGAAGATGCCGTGCGCTACGTCACCCAAACCCTCGGTATCCCCGCTGTACAGGGCTTCTTTCCTCCTACCCCTTGTTCTTCACCTCTTACCTCTTGCCTCTTACCTTTTTCCTTCTCTGCAGTAACCCTCTGGTATGTCATAGAACATTTTAACGATTGCCGGTCTGCACTGGCTGAAATACAAACATTGCTTGAAGCCGGGAAGGGTGTGCTTGCTTTTGCAACACCTTCGTTTTCAGGGATATCCGGTCGTATTTCGCTGATACGTTTTCTGGAACGCAGCCCGCCGGATCACTGGACAGTGTGGTCTCCGTCGTCATGCAGAAAGGCGCTGATGGCGGCAGGGTTCAAAGCCATAAAAATAAAAAGCTGCGGGCACCATCCGGAACGTTTTCCGTTTATAGGGAAACTGGCACAAAACAGGAAAAGTCCGTTGTATTGGCTGCTTTTTGCCATAAGCGTTATTTTTTCGTTGGGTGATTCGTTTGAGGTTTATGCCGAACATTAATGGGGTTTTCTGCCCCATTGATAATTGTCCGGGCTTGTTTCATTAATGATAATCCATTCTCTTAATCCATTACGCCACAAGCAATCATACACCCGGTAATTTTTTGCTAATGACGGAATTACATTGGCATTTCGGGCTGTCCATGATACTTCGGATAAACTGCCGGTTTCTCCTTCGACTTCCGTTATAGTATCAAAGTCCAGCTTCGTAATACCATTGGTGAATATTCTAAAATAAGAGTAGCTGTTTCCTATCCTTCTGTAAATGACCCATTCTTTCTGTCTGTCAGTCCAGGAACTTTCAAAAACCCGATAATATCCGTCTGCCAAATTTTGAATATTTTGAGTTGCTGTATATGGTTCCCACCCTGCAGCAGGTACATCAGGCACGATAAATAAAGGCATGCCAATTTTTGCCGATGCGTTATTTTCGTCCAGGTCCCAAGTTTTAAACTCCGGACCTATGTAACAACTGTGTCCGGTAATTAATATCAGGACAGTGATGGAGAGTACCTGCCATTTTTGCATCATAGGTACTGTAATCTTATTTTAATAATGAGGCATTCGTCAAGTTTGCGCGCAAATACCCACATTGGTTGATGCATTACTGTTTACACCAGCAATGTAATGCTCTCAAGACTTATGCGGGGCCCGTCGGCGGCCAAACGCACCGACACTTTTAATTATTAACTTTTCCCTATCTTACTTTTTTAACCATTTCTACTTTACTTATTTAACCAATTCTATCTTACTTTTTTACCGTTTTCTACTTTACTTTTTTACCAAACAGGATTATACTGGTTAGAACAGTGGTGAAAAGGCAGAAATATGGCGCAGGAATATACAAGATGGCAAATTGAATCAGTGCAGCGTGGATTACAGAATCGCCGTGTTTCTGTAATATCCGGAGCCCGGCAGGCTGGCAAGACCACTCTGGTGCGGCAGGCTGCGGGCAAGGGAGGGGTTTTTCGCACTCTGGACGATAAGACCACGATGATGCTTGCACAACAAGACCCGCGCGAATTCGTCAAAAATCGTGATGAAACGCTTGTAATTGATGAAATACAAAAAGTTCCCGATTTGATGCCTGAAATTAAACTGGCAGTGGATAAAGACAACCGCAACGGACAATACCTGTTAACCGGTTCGGCAAATATACGGACATTACCGGCCATATCGGATAGTTTGGCCGGGCGGATTACCCATATTCGTTTGCGTCCGCTGACACAGGGGGAAATAATGGGATGCCGACCGCAGTTTTTAGAAATGGCATTTGAAGGCAGCTTTCCAATGCAAATAAAAAATTATGACAAGGAAGCCATATTTGACCTTGCTTTTCGCGGAGGTTATCCTGAGGCAGTGCGGTTAACCGGCACGGCAGAGCGGAAACAATGGTTTAGTGATTATATTGAGAGTTTGCTGGAACGGGACTTGAGAGACATTGAAAATATTAGGCGACAGGATGCATTGCAGGACTTGGTAAAGATTCTTGCAAGCTGGTCAAGTAAGTACATGGACAATGCAAAAATCGGCGCGAAAATGAGTTTAACGAAGCAGACATTGGAGACTTATATAAATGCGCTGGAAAGAATGTTCATTTTCGAGAAAGTGCCTCCGTGGATAAAGACGGATTACGAGTACATCGGCAGAAAGCCTAAGTTGTATGCAACGGATACCGGGTTGATGGCGGCAATTTTGGGCTGGAAACAGGCCGACGTTCTGAACAGCTTTGAAACAGCCGACACCGACCGCGCTGGCAAGTTAATGGAAACTTTTGTATTTCAGGAATTGGCTGCACAGGTTGATGTCGGACATTACGATTATTCTCTGCGGCAGTATCGTGATTATAAGCACCGTGAAATTGACTTTTTGATAGAACGAACTGACGGTGCGATTCTTGGAGTAGAAGTCAAGGCATCAAGCAGTGTATCAAAAGATGATTTTGCTTCGCAGATATGGTTCAAAAATACTATAATAAAAGGAAAAATGCCCTATAAGGGATTAGTCTTATATTCCGGCGAAGATACGCTGTCATTTGGCAACGGAATGTGGGCAATTCCCATAGCGGCATTATGGGGGGAATAATGCAGGAAAAAATCATCATCCTGGGCGCCGGTGTCATGCAGGGCCCGGCAATCAGAATCGCCAAAGAACTGGGTTTTTTTACCATTGTGTTAGACGGTAATTCTGCCGCTGTGAATGCAGGGATGGCGGATCAATTTGAACAGATCGACCTCAAGGACAAAGAGGGGATCGAGGTATTTGCCCGTTCGCTGCAAAATTCGGGTAACTTGGGAGTAATGACCGCAGGGACAGACTTTTCCGCAACTGTAGCCTGGGTCGCCGAACGGCTGGGGCTGCCGGGGATCCCCTACGAGGCAGCACTTAATGCATCGGACAAAGGCCGGATGCGGGCCTGCTTCAAACAAGCCGGCCTCCCGTCTCCCGTATTCACTACAATTACAAGCGCCGGTGAACTGGAAAATACAACCCTGCCGGCGCTCTTCCCGCTGGTGATAAAACCGGTAGACAATATGGGAGGCCGGGGCTGCCGTCGGGTAAACAGTATGGAAGAATACCATGAAGCAACAGCAGATGCCCTCCGGTTTTCACGTTCGGGCAGGGCCATTGTAGAAGCCTATATGGACGGACCGGAATTTTCTGTAGATGCCATTGTCTACCACGGCGAAATTACGATCTGCGGCCTGGCCGACCGGCACATTTATTTCCCTCCCTTTTTCATTGAGATGGGACACACCATGCCCACTTCATTTGCTCCCGAGCATCAGGAAGCAATCCTTGAAACATTTTGCGCCGGAGTTCATGCCCTGGGCCTGACCGGATCAGAAAACATTGGTGCGGCAAAGGGCGACATCAAACTAACCCCCCAGGGCCCCATGATCGGCGAAATAGCTGCCCGGCTTTCCGGCGGCTACATGTCTGGCTGGACCTATCCATACGCATCGGGAGTTGAGCCAATCCGCGCCGCTATTCTAGCTGCAATGGGCCGCAAACCGGATGGTCTTGTTCCATTTAAAACATGGACCTGCGCCGAGCGGGCTTTTATCTCCATACCCGGCACGATCAAAACCATTACCGGAATCGAGGCCGCCCGCAGGCACCCCCACGTGCAGGACCTGTTCCTCCGCATTGCCGAAGGCGACAAGGTCAGCTTCCCGGAAAACAATGTTTCCAAATGCGGTAATATCATCAGTGCTGCCCCCGACCATGCCGCAGCAGTGGAATCCGCCGAAACCGCCGCCCGATCAATCCTCATCCGGCTTGATCCCGCAGATGAAGAAACCGCTGATTTTCTTTTTCTCCCGAGGAGTGAGGAGTTAGGAGAGGGGAATGAAGGTTATTGCCCCTTCCCCCCCAACGCTTTCACACTCCCTGCAGACCTCAAGGTTGCTTTAGCTTCCATACCAGAAACCTTTCTCTCCCCCTCTGTGTCCTCCGAATCTCCGTGCCTCTGTGTGAAAAATTTGCGAATAATCAGCTTCCCAGCTTTTACTGCATCAAACCTCAAAGACTATGCCGGGCGAACAGTGGAGGAAAGTCTCCAGGTGGTACGTGAAATTACCGGTCTTCCCCTGCCGGAAATAACGGAAGAAAACGCTAAATCTTCCGATAATAAAAGCAGCGTTTTGGGAAAATCGTTCTGGACAGCTCTTGTGCGGGGCGGATACCAGGGAGCTGTCTATTTCATCGACCTGCTTGGAGGGGAAACATGGAAAAATACCGGATTATCAAATCCTTAATCTTTTTATGGGTGTTATTATTTCTACCCATACAGCTTTTCACACAAAATACGCGATTTACCGCTGCCGGGGCTTCATCCCGTGTTTTTTCTCTTGAACAAACCCTAAACACCCTGTATTCCCTGGACAATAGGGGCGAAAAAGAATTCCGCTGGGATCCCTTTTTGCAGGAAGGCTTATTTAACATCGGGGGGCATTACGGAATTTTCTCAACATCTCTTCAGGCAGGAAGAAACGGTTTTCTCATGATAAATAACAGGGAGATTTTCTCCGTTCCCCTGCCTTACATTGAACGAGGTGAACTGGTTTTTCCCGAACCGTTCGTAACCACAACCCATGATGCGTTTGCCCGCAGCATCAGCGAGGATACATCAAATCTCCGGATTGCCGCTATCATTATAGATCCGGGGCACGGAGGGAGAGATTCGGGAGCGGTCAGAGAACATACAATAAATGGGAGAAGGCAAACGGTAGCAGAGAAAGATATTGCCCTTAATGCCTCATTAATGCTCAGGGACATGCTTGTCAGAGCCTATCCTGACAAACGTATAGTGATGACCCGTGAACGTGATACTTATATGAGTCTTGAAGAGCGTACCGCAATAGCAAATGCTGTTCCAATCAGGAGAAATGAAGCAATCATCTATATTTCAATCCATGCCAATGCGGTAAATTATACAAGTGCGAGAGGCTATGAAGTCTGGTACCTGTCCCCTGAACAACGGCGTACACTCCTGGACGAATCTCATTTTCCCGATTCCCCCGAGCTGCGTCAAATAATGAATACAATTACGGAAGAGGCGTTTACCATTGAAAGCATGAAAATAGCTCAGTCAATCCTTGATTCTTTAAAAAGCACAATGGGCAATGCCCTGCCATCAAGGGGGATAAAGGCCGAAAATTATTTTGTTGTCCGGCGCAGCCACATGCCTGCGGTACTGGTAGAACTGGGGTTTGTCAGTAACAGGGAAGATGCTATCCTTATGACAAGCAATGTCCACTTGCGCAGGATGGTCGAAGCGGTGTATAAAGGGATAGCAGATTTTGTAAGTGACTTTGAACAATCCGGAGGGTTTATTACCCAGAGATAGGGTAGAACAGGCAGCATGCAGCGTATTATTAATCATTCACGATCGTACATTAAATGGCTTTTACTGGTTTTTATGTTCATACTGGCATTGGCTGCATTGATAGAATTTATGTATTTAGGGCTTGCAAGAAGGACTTTTATATTCTATGCTATTAATGATGGACTCGTAACTGTCGAAGAAAGGATGCTGCCGGTTTCCGGAGGAAGTGTATTGGCTTCCAAGAAAATCCCGCTGGTTTCCATAGAAAACGATCAGGGAGTTCCGTCCAGGGAAGTTGATCTAACCCGGTATGTGGAAGAGACGCTGTATGGGCCAATCTCGCCGGATGCTATGCCATTGTTCTCCAGGGATGCAAGGCTAAAGTCTTTACTGTACCGGGATGATGTGGTTTATGTGGATTTTTCGGAAGAAGCTGCCATGCTGCCCCTGGAAAACATACACATAGAAGGTGGAGGTGTATTAGAAAATATTAAAACTCTATCTTCCGGCATAAGAAGAAATTTTCCATTCGTTACGGATGTACGTTTCTTTATTTCCGGAAATGCCGTTTTTACGGGAACTGTTTTTTGAGCAGAATCTGCCATAAAACGGTTGAAAAATTAATTGTGGAAAAAAACGAAATTTTTGCATTTGGCAGTTGACAAAACAGCATTATTTCGTTAGAGTCTTAGAAAGCTAAGATATTAATCTGTTATTTATTGAAAGGAGTAGCACATGAAAAAGATGCTCATTCTAGTCACCATCGTGTCATTAGTAGCTGGATCCCTGTTTGCCGAGGAAGCCGTACTAATCGACTTCTCAAACCTGACTGCGGATATCCGTGTTTCTACCGGGCCGAATGATGAAGGTACTGCACCGAATCAAAACCGTCACACTATGATGGACTTTTCCGGTGTTCGGTTCGGGGGTTCATTCACCCAGGAGCAAAGGAGTATAATGCGAACTTCACTTGCCATTGAAAACTGGGAAGTAGAGCTTTCGTCATCTTCACGGACTATTGACAACATGGTCAGGAGTTTCACCAGAGAAGCTCCTTCCCGGCAATTCGGTTCGGTCATGGGTGTAAGGGTTCGTTTTCCCCAAGAAAACTTTAACGCCCGTGCCCTAATTAAGCCGCCATTTGAAATCCCTGCATTCGAGCCCCTGGCCGAGATCAGTGATGATGGAACCATTAATCCAACTGAAGACAGCAATGGCATTACTAACGCCAGCCGCTTCGAAGAAGGTTATGGTGTAGTGAAAAATGTCGGAACCATTAAATCCGTAGCCGTCAATGTGTACGGTCTGAATTTCCCCCACGGTCTTAACACCCTTATTCTTGATGATACCGGAAGAGAAAGGAAAGTATTCATGGGCTACCTTAACTTTGACGGCTGGGGAGAATTAGTATGGAATAACCCCCAATACATCCAGGAAGTAAGAAACCGCGACCTTCGCCTGTGGCCTCTGTATCCGGAGTCAACACCATTCATCAAATTTAATGGTTTTGAAATCCTCCGTGACGGAGCTGCTTTAGGCGGTGATTTTATTACTTATTTCAAAGATGTAAGGGTAATTTTCGACAAAGCCGTTCTTGACCAGGACAGGGATATTGATGATGAGGCTCTCTGGGGTATTATCAGGGACAGGGAAACAACCCGCAGTCTATGGGAAATGGAGCGCTTTGGTCAGAATCAGGTACTCCGCTATCTTGAACAGCAAAGACAAGCAGATCCTCAAACTACATTTACACCCGCACAGACAGTTGACGAACAGTAAAATAACTGCCGGTTAATCGGTCAAAAATGATACACTGCCTGAAAACCGTACGTGGTTTTCAGGCAGTTTTTTTATAAACATGATAAAGAATTCAAGTTCAACAGTTCCGGGCCTCAAAGTGAACATAGCCCCCAACAAAGCCATTATTCGTCAGGACTTCGATTCAACCGCCGAAGCCAGATATCTTGTCGCAAGAGAAATTGAAAGTCGTTTAGTTCAGACACTTTCATCTCTTGTATCTGTTCCAACTGTCAAAATCCGGGCAAAAAAATTTGATAGTTATTATAAAAAATACCGTTCCTTGCTTAAATCAGGTAACACCGATCCGCGCATCACAGACCTAATGGGGCTTAGAATTGTCTGCCCATTTTTAGAAGATATGGCGACGGCAGAAGAATTAATTAAAGAAAATTTTAATGTAATAGAAGCCGAATATAATAAGCATAACAACTTCAAGGATTTTTGTTATGAATCGGTTCATTTATTGATAAAGATCCCTTCTGATATAGCACAAAAATATAATGAGACAGGCTGTGATGTAGCGGAAATACAGATACGCACCATTTTACAGGATGCCTGGGCGGAAGTAGAACATGAATTAATTTACAAAGCGGAATTCTATCCTATTGATGAACCAATGAAGCGAAAGCTATATGCTGTAAACGCAAGCCTGGCCCTTGCCGATACAATTTTCCAGGAAATACGCAGTTATCAGAATCAACTCAATGGGCAATTAGGCAAACGCCGGGACGCATTTTACCGGAAAATTAAGGATGTCATTGATGCCAGGCTTTTTTCAAGTGATGAACCCGGGATTTCACTGCACATGGGAAATGAAGTGACGGGGTATTGCCATACTCCGGAGGAGGATTCGCCGCAGGTTATTTCGGTTGACCCGGACAATAATTCGATTGACGACCTGCTGCTAATTGCCTTAACGGCACATAATGAAAACCGGTTTGAAGATGCCATCAATGTATACTCCAGGATACTGGGATTAAATCCCAAGGTGGAGGTCTGTTCTCTTATTTATAAACACCGGGGAATGTTATATTTTACCCAATCCAGGTACCCTGAAGCGATTGCTGACTTTACAAATGCGCTTGAATTGGATGATACCTTATATAAAATTGCTTATTACCGGGGTGTTGTATATTCGGTTTTAGGACAATATCCCGAAGCGATTGATGATTTTAACAAGTCATTGAAAATTAACCCGTATCAGGAATACTGCCTGTTCAGGCGCGGTCAGGCCTATTACCATGTAGGCGACTTCCCCCAGGCGCTTTCCGACTGTGAAGCCGCAATATCCTTGGAACCCGACAACGAAAACATGAAGGATTTCCGTGAGTTGATCCAGAAAGAGCTAAAAATGTAATCTGCTTACACTTGACATGTTTGCCTGAAAATTTGTACATTAGAAATGTAAAAACAGTCTCCATCGTCCAGCGGTTAGGACACCGGGTTTTCATCCCGGCAACCGGGGTTCGATTCCCCGTGGAGATGTTGCTAAAAAAAGGGTTGCTAAGGCAACCCTTTTTTTAGCTTAGGAGTTTCGCATGTGGTGTACTTGGAGAATAGGTCGGCGGCGGCGGGGCAGCGGGGGGGGGGGG
>WRLF01000030.1 GCA_009777735.1 Treponema sp. | reverse complement strand
CTGTTCCTGTGTTCATTCCGAAAGGGGGCATGAAGCCGTTGCTCTTCGGTTCTCCTTCTCATGGTTCGTTTTCTTAACGTGAGGCATCATTCCTTACGGTTCGATTTTTACTTGAGGCAATACGGCTGTTGTGGGCAAAACCTGTCAAGAAATGGGTTTTTTATGCCGATAACGTAGTGTTATGATCTATTGGCGCAAGTCTCTCGTTCTGTTTATAGCCTTTTTAGGGCTATCTTGCAGCGTTTTTGCACAACATGCAGTCCATATTGTTGTTCGCGGAGATACTATTTTTTCTCTTTCACGCACATACAGGGTAAGCCAGGAAGATCTCATGCGCCGCAATGGTATTGCTGACCCGGCAAGACTGCAGGTGGGGATGCGGCTGGTAATTCCTGTTGTAATGCCCGCTTCCGCTGTCAATCCTTCTGAATATACAGTACAGCCTAACGATACGCTCTACAGCCTGGCACGCAGGTTTGGAGTAACGCTTCAGGCACTTCGTGATGCAAACGGATTTTCTACCAATTATATCCTTAGGGCAGGTCAAAGAATCAGAATACCCGGAACATCATCACAACCGGTAAATCCCTCATCTTCGGGTACGACAGGAACTGCCAGACCGCAAGCAGCTTCTGTACAGCTTACACGACCCCGGCCAATAAGGGTTGATCCATCAATTCGCTGGCCAATTACGGCAAAAGAAATCGTGTTTATGAATAACAATCTGGGCGTACTTGTTTCCGGAGAAATTTCCGAATCAATTAAAAGCCTGAGCGGAGGAACAGTGGTCTATGCCAGCCCCTGGCGCGGTTACGGCACCGTGGCAATTATTGAAACAACCGGGGGATATAAATATTTATACGGCTCTTTTGCATCTCTTTCTGTCAGAAAGGGGGATAATATCAGACCCGGTACAGAACTGGGAAAACTGGGCATCTACCCGGCATCCGGAAGACCTGAATTGGTTTTTATGGTGTCACGAAACGGATCATTTATAGATCCGGTAAGAGCCCCAAGATTTTAACATATGTAAAAACAGAAAAAAGGGAGAATAAGAATGTCAAGACTTTTAATGGAATATGACACAATTGAGATGGAGCAGGAAAGAGTCCGAAAACGCTATAAAAACCATTCTTCGGCAAAGGGGGCAAAACGCGCAAAAATAATTAAGGAAACAGATCCTCTGGCTCTGTATTTCAGGCAAATTTCAAAATTCCCCCTGTTAACCGTCCAGGAAGAACAAAACATAGGCGAAAAAATAGTTAACCTTCGATATAAAATAGAAAATCTTGAAAATGAACGCGCAGAAATAACAAAAACCGAATATAACCGGAAAAAAACCGCTCTTGAAAACGCCTTGCTTCTATATAAAAATAAAATGATCAATTCCAATTTACGCCTTGTGGTATCAATTGCAAAAAGCTATCAACACCGGGGGCTTTCCCTTTTGGATCTGATTGATGAGGGAAACATAGGCCTGATAGAAGCCGTTGAACGCTTTGATTATACAAGAGGCTGCCGGTTTTCGACTTACGGTACCTGGTGGATCAGGCAGGCGATAATCAAAAGCATTGCTGATAAAGGGCGCGTAATCCGCATCCCCATTCACATGCTTAATACCATTAAAAAATGCTACTACGTTGCCAAACAGTTAACCCAGGACCTTGGGCGCGACCCAAGCGAAGAAGAACTTTCCGAATACCTGGGTATCCCCGTTTCCAAAGTAAAAGACATTGTCAAACTTTCCCAGGAAACCACGAGCCTGGACACCATTGTCGATGAAGGCAATAATATCCGGCTCGCAGACCTTATCAGGGATAATTCCACAGCAGAACCTTTTGAAATGGTTTTCTCGATGACATTACAGGAAACCATGCGTGACATACTTTCCCAGCTTTCCGAACGTGAAATGAAAATTATCCAGCTCCGTTACGGCCTTGCCGGCGAGGGCCCCCTTACCCTTGAAGAAACAGGAAAACTGCTGGGCATAACCCGCGAACGGGTACGTCAAATTCAGGAAAAAGCCACATTCAAACTCCGCAGCTTCCGGGAACTGTGTGAACTGAACGGCAGCTAACTTTGTTTATAAAGCCGCAGTAATTCGCAATAACCCAAGCTCTCTTGCTTTTAACACTGCATCCATTGCGTTATTTACTTCAAGTTTTTCGTAGGCAAGCATTAAATGTCCTTTTACGGTGGGCAAAGCCAGACCGCTCAGATTTGCTATCTCCTGATTTCTATATCCCTTTGCGAGAAGCTCCAGCATTTTCTTTTGCTGTTTGGAAAGCTTAACGGGCTTGCCGCTTTTTTTAAAATTCGCTGTAATCCCCCGGTGTTGTTGAGAAACCTTATGGGCTGCCAGCAGGACTTCTGAAACATAGTATCTTGACAGATTGCCGGAATAGTTTTCTGTGCTTATGGATGCGGAAATACGCTTCAGAATGGGGACTACTGCCGCGCCTTCATCAGCTATTATACGGATAAATTTTCTGCCCTGTAATTCCAGAAGCGCTTCTTCAAGAGAGGCGGCAGCTTCAGTGCGGTTTCCGCAGGCCCACTCCAAAGCGGCTTTAAGTGTATAGGCTTCAGCCAAATCCATGGGACGGCGGTAGTCTTTAGCGAACTGTATCAAAGCCATGATGACGGAAAGAGCTCTGTCTCCCCTGTTCAGTACAATGCAGGCGCGGGCAGTGATAAAGTACTGGAAGATTTTGTACAGGGGAACCCGTTCAGGAGGAACGCTTCCATCATCGCTGATAAAATAGTTATCAAGCCAGTCTTCGGCAGCTTTTTTGTTTGCATCTAACAGCAGAATTTTTGTTTTCCATGCCAGAAAATTGCGATCCAAAAACCTCGCGCCGGATTGTTCAATAAAGAGTTCTGTTTCCGAAAGCTCCGCCTTAAAAAGAGCCTCGTCCTCCATGGCAAGGTATACGGCTGAAAGATGGTTGTAGGCGCAGAAAATGATTTCCGGGCTTTGAATGTCTTTTACGGCTTCTTTTGCCTGCAAAGCGTACTCAAGAGCCTCGTCAATGCGGTTTTTTTCCAAAGATAAAGCTGACATCATGCAAAGCTGCGCTGTTTTGTAGAGATCATAGAGGAGCAGCGCAAAACTGCGATCAAGTTTTTCCAGTAATCCATCATCGGCTAATTCGGAAAAATCCCGGATACTGCGGTGTAAAAAGGGAAGCTGGAGAGAAAAAGTAGAGACCTGGTACTTTCCGCCGGGACGGTTGATAATCGGCAATTTATTAAAGCTTACAATTAACTGTGCAAGGGATTTCCGGTAGTCTACAGCAAGTTCCAATATAACCGTTTCAAGCATTTTTGGATATTTTAGTGCTATGGTTGGAAGATAATGCCTTAATTTGTCCCAACTGTGTTCAACCGTTTTTGTGTCGCTGGAAATCCATGCCCCTTCCATGATGGAGGTATACAGATAGGGATGCATGTCGCAGATTTTCTTTGGCAAAACATCGCGGTTGAACAATTTTGAGTATGCGGCATATTCATCAAGCAGGGGGTTGGTGTATTGGTTAAACTGGTAAATAACCTTGAGTATTATATCACCATCTCCGCTTTGCACGGCATAATGTCTGGCAATCAGGTATTGTTTTGCATCAAGGTAATATTTTGCCGCAGCCTTGTACAGCGGAGAAAGTTTTATGCTGCTTTCCTTTGCCATATCACGCAGAAAATCCAGAAACAGATGATGATAACGAAAAAGGTCTTTTCCCGCCTGGCTTACAAAAGTATTACTCGCGCAGAGTTCCCTTAATACCCTACCCGCATCCTTTCGCCCGGTAAGCATCGCAGCAAGGGTTTCGGTCATTTCGTCAACTACCGATGTTTTGAGCAAAAAACTCCGTAGTTTTTCATCCCAGTTTTCCCATAACTGTTCCCGAATATAGTTTGCAAACACATATTCTGTTTTTTCCGGCCTGATAATGGCGTTTGTTGCCGCAGCCATGCTGTTTTTGGCAATGGCGTTAATGCCGATTGCAATGCCCCCGGTTGCCATAAGAATAAAATCAGCCTCATCGTCTGTAAGATTGCGTCCTAAACCCTGAAAATATGTTTTAAGTTCCATTACGGAAAAACGCAAGGCATCTGCAGTTATAAAAGCTGTTTTTTCATCACTGAACAATACCCGCAGGGGCTGCGGCGCTTCGTTTCGGGACAATAACAATACGACAAAAGAACGGGGCAGCCTTTTAAGAACAATCGGCAGAGATTTTAATATATCCGGGTTATGAATAAGATGCAGATCATCAAGCGTTAACGCATAGAGGCATTCATCAGGCTGCAGTTCCGATATAAGCCGTACCGTGTATTCCACAGGAGAGGATGAAAAAGCAGGGTCTGTACACAAAGAACGCATATTTTCGTTGTCCGGCTGAGTGGAACAGAGAACTGTGGAAAAGAGTTTGTAAAACACCGACGGTACATTATCGTACGTATCAAGGGAAATCCACAACGCCCGCTGCTGAGGATTTTGTTCAAATGCGGCGTTCCACAGAAGAGCGGTCACTGTTTTCCCTGAACCTGCGGGAGATACTATGTAGATAAAACGGTTCCCTTTTGTAAGAAACAGTTTTTTCATCAGTTCCTGCCGTTGGATACAGCTTTCGGGTAAGGCTGCGGGAATACATTTTTCGTTTACCAAAGAGAGCATACCAGAGTATAGCATTAAAACCCAATACTGTATCGTAAAATTCTAAAAACAGCCAAAAAAATCTTTTCAAAAACCCAATACCGTATTGTTGTAATGTTTATAACTCAAGCAAATAATTTAATGAAACAGTCCTTGAGGGCGGTTAATAACAAAACCATGATTTCGTATGAAAGTACACTCCTAAAAAGGAAGCATCATGGAAAAAGGAGTTCTTTATGAAGAACATTATTAAGGCACGGATCGTGCCGTTTTTTGGGATTACTGTTTTGGTTGCAGTAATCGGATTCTCAATGGCAGCCTGCGGTGACGGCAACTCTCCCCCTCCTTCATTCTCACCCCGGTATTTAGGCGCTACTCTTAATGCAGGCGGTGAAAAAATGGCAGCTGCCATCAATATAACCAGCGATCAAGGAAAAGATCCCCGATCACTTGCCAACGGGTGGTATGAGTACACGGTAGAATTAAGCGGCGTAATCATCAGCCAGGGTGTTGTGCAGGTTGTAAACGGTGTTTATACATTTTACGAGGGGGCAACTCTTTCATTTAGCTACAATTCAAACACCAATGTGACCACAGGAAAAATATCTCTTAGCCAGGCGATACAAGATGCACTTGATGATTTGGGAGCAACGCTTGGCGATGAAGTTGATGTAGAACAAATCACAGAGATGGAAACCGGCAGTTACTGGAGCGGTGTTTACTTGTGGGGAGTGAAAGTTGTGAGCGGTGATCAAGTCCGTGACGGTGAATCCTCCATTTCATTTAATGGTATGAATTATGTACTGACAGATAAAGACGGCAACACCGAAACCGGAACGTATTTTTTTACAACTCCGGGTAGCAGCGGAGATAACCTGTTCATTTTCTTCAGAAAAGATAAAGACCCCGAAATAGCAGTGTATCTCTATGAAGGCGAAAAAACGACGGATTTTACTCAGTTAGAGTTCTATAATCATATTTTCGACCCCATGCTCATATCAAGGACAAATGACGATATAGAGCTTTCAACTTTTCTTTCTCCTTGGGATGAAGACTGATAGCGCAATGGTGGCAGGCATTGAAAAGGTGAGAGCAACCCTTCATTGATGGCACAACTCCGAAACGTCAGCAATGTTTGCTTTAAAAACATGATAAGGCGGGTGTCAGCGGTAAACGTGCCGCGCAGCGGTGCGTTTGGCCGCTGACGGGCCCCGTATAAGTCTTGATGGCAAACATTGCTGTTTGACCAGTTTAGTACAATAGGCAATGGAGGGTTTCGCGCGACAAATCAGGGTTTACTTAAACAAGCCCGGGAGCCATGTCGTTAGCCAGGGAATGTAAGTTACCAGCAGCACAATGGCAAGCCTGATTATCAGGTATGGCACAATATAACGGGCAACACGCATAAATGGCTGCTCAAAACGATAACTGGCAAGAAAGAGATTCATACCCATGGGCGGGGTTAAAAATCCCGCTTCAAGATTGATGAGAAAGATAATCCCCAGATGCACCGGATCGATGCCATACGCATAGCCCAGCGGAATAACGAGGGGAAGAATAACGAGGATTGCCGAGAATATGTCCATCACACAGCCAACGAAAAGCAGGGCGAAATTTAACAGCAAGAGAAATACAAATTTTGACTGGACAGTGCCTTGCATCCAGGAAGAGAAATTTTCCGGAATGCCGGAACTGACAATCGCGTAAGAAAGCGCTTGTGCCATTGCCAGTATTAACAGTACACCGCCGATTATCGGAACAGCCTTTGCAATTATTTTGGGGATGTCACGGACAACAATGCCTTTTTTAATGAAAAGTTCAACGACTAACACATACACAACAGATACAGCGCTTGCCTCCAGCAGCGTAAAAAAACCGGTAATAAGTCCGGCTATCAGTATTACCGGCAGAAAAATTTCAAAACCTGAATCAAGCAGGGAACGAGTTGCCTCTTTTTTATCAAATGATTCGGTTGGCACTTTGACATTTTTTGAAAAAGTAAAACCTGCGGCAATCATTGCCAGTACCAGTATTATTCCGGGTATTAGCGCTCCAAGGAAAAAATCAACAAAGCTGTAGTCAAAAGGTACACTCATAAAATGCAGGATTACACCGCTCATACTCCACACAAGTATAATGGGAAGACTCGGCATGAACATCAGGCCAACGCCTCCGGCGGAGGTAAGCAATCCAATGGAAAAACGCTTGGAGTACCCGTTATCGGTAAGGATCTTGTAGAGCAGCCCGCCAAGGGCCAGAATCGTAATGCCGGAAGCGCCGGTAAACGAGGTAAAAAAGGCACTGATGAGTACTGCGGCAATTATCAGACCTCCGGACAGCCTGCCGAGATAGAGCCGGAATGTACGGACAAGCCGCTCTCCCGCATTGCTTTCCGACAGGAGGAAACCGGTCAGGGTAAAGAGGGGGATGGCAATTATATCTGTCTTGGTTAACGCATCAAAAATCTGGATGGAGGCTGCTTCCGGTTCCTGTCCTATCGATTGTAACATGATCATTGCGATGCCGCAGATTGAAGCGAAAATAGGCAATCCGAAAAATGCCGCAAATATCAGAAATAAAATCGTTGGTGTACGCAGGATTGTTGCCGCATCATACAAAATGTTTACCCAGGAGTAAAAGGGCTCCGGAGGCTCAAAACCCCATATTATCTTTGCAATGGCAGGCAGCGCCGCTGCTGTTCCCGCTATTATTGCCGCGATTGCCGGAATTTTATATCGTTTTTGCTCAAGTCTCAGAATAAACCGCAGCGCTATTACCGCAAGGCCAAGCGGCATGGCAATGGCAAATACCCAGACAGGAACAGGACCGGCAAACCATCCCAATGCTATTGGTGAATATTTGATGTACGAAACGGAATTCCATACAAGGATCGTCAGGATAAAAACCAGAATCAGGGCGCTGGTACATTGCAAAAACTGTTTTAGCTTTTCATTTTTGATAAACTGGATGGTAGAAATGGTGATATGTTCTCCGGATTGAGCCGTGAGCATTGCGGTAAAAAACCCAACCACCAGGAAAAGATGCTGTATTATTGATCGTGCGCCGGAAATAGTCGCGCCAAACTGACGCAGCAACAGTTCCACCAGGGGGATGAGGGCAAGGAAGATAAGCGATCCGAAACAGATCCCCTTTTCCAGTAAGGACGCGGTTTTTAATATTGAAAATGCCCTGATGTTCACCTAACGCCCGCTTCTTATTCGTGCAAGGATTACGTTTATTCTGTTGTATATATCACGGTCATACATTGCTCCAAGAAGAGAGGGCATAGCAGTTTCTACCAGGGTGCGCCACTGAGCTTCCTGTGTACCATTCAACTGGTTAACCGTGAGCCCGTCCCTTCTCATCATGGCAAGAGCGTTTGCATTGGCTCTTGGCAAGGTAGCGTCAAATTCAGCGACAATGCGCTGGGTAACATTCGTGATCGCCCGCTGGTGTTCAGGACTAATCTTGTCCCATGTTACACGATTGATAACAATGCCGCCTAAAACAGGGGCAATCGGCAAATCCAGCATATGGGGTACGCTTCTGTGCAGCCTAAGAGGAGCGACAGCTAAAGGAATCTGGTATATTGCGTTTATCATATCACTGGCAAGCCTTTGACCAAGCTCTAAATTATCCGCTTCAACAAGGTTGAACCTCATGGCCCTGAATACCGAATTCATACTCGTTGCCTCGGGACTGGATGCCAGCCTGTGCCTTCGTAAATCATCCGGTACCAACACCTGATTTTTTGAAAAAATATAGACCGAGCCGTTATTTGACCAGGAAACAACGTGAAAATTCGTCCGTCTGATTTGAGCGTCCAGAATCGGCTGTATTTCCTTAAATACCTCATTAAATTCATTGTCGTTTCTGATATGGAAGGGAATGCTCATGGTCATTACTGCCGGACAGAAATCGGATATCCCAAAAGAGGTAAATATTGCCGCCTGAATATTATTTGTTGCCATGGAAGAGAGCATTCTTGCTTCAGTTCCCTCACGGCCGTCGTGAATGATCTCAAGCCTCACTGCGTTATTGGTAACACGCGCCCATTCACCGGCCATTCTGTCCAGCGCCCTGCCCCAGTCGGTATTCCTGGGCAGGGGAGAAGCGAGCTTCACTAGCTCCCCCTGAGTGCCGGTACCGCGCTGGGCAAAAACCGCCTCGGTTAAACAAAAAAAGGTAAAAAACACACATGCAAAAAGCGAAAAATAATTTTTCATATACTCTCCTTTTTATTGTATATTAATAATAATCATCCGGAAGATCCACGGAGGAAAAGAAGTTCCCGGCATTGTCAAGCAGCCACCTGGCTTCACGCTGGTTGATAATGGTCACGAGCCGTGTTGCAATATCAGCGTCAGGATCAACGGCAAGGGCCCTTTCCAGGTAATCCCTGAATGTTGCATAGTCCCGCTCATGGGTGCTTATAACCTTGGCGTAAGAGATATAAGCGCCTGCATTATTCCCCCCGGTTTTGTCCTGTGCCTGCCGGAAGTGGTATTTTGCCCGCTCTATATCTCCTCCCAACTCAAAGGGAAGCGATGCATAAAAAAGCAGCAGGAATTCATCAAGCGCCGTCCCGTTAAAATCAGGGTCAAGCTCATAGGCGCGGAGGATCATCGCAGTCCATTCAGGCATACGCATACTCAGCTCAAAATCAAGAATATCAATTGAGTACGCAGCCAAACCTCCTGCAACAGCCCAATACAATAAATCAACATCTTCTTTTTTTACCCTTCCAAGATAAGCCTGGAAAGTGTCTTCCTGCCCGGCGGCATCCCTGAAACCCCGGTATTTAGCATCCAGGGCATCGTAAAGGATTGTAATTCCGCGCAGGTACAGCCTTTTTGCCCGCATCAACCCCTCTTCCCGTGCCTGCCATTCTTCCGAGGGAAGCCTTTCCGCCGGGCCGTGGACAAACGCATTGGCATACATCACAAACATCGAACCGGTGGTGAGCATTAACCCCTGGTGTCCGGGATTGCCGTCCAGCAGCGCCTCATACATTTTAATGGCAAAGGGAATAGCATCCCCTACTAACTGCGGATCAGAATCCCCGGTAAAAACCGCCGTACTTCCGTCTCCGGTTAAAGCATTTGCTACCAATGTATTAATAGAACAACCTGAACTTATAATAAGTAACAGGCAGCAGGCAGCAATGAATGATGGGTATTTCGTTTTCATTATGGGTAGTATATTATGGATAGGAGGGTTGAGGGAAGAGGGATATAATCCTTTCTGCCGGGTTCACCCTAAATCAAAGCCGGAAAACTGAGGCAAGTAATCCTTATTCTGGGTGAACATCTTCCCGGTCATTTCCTGTATTTCCCGAATACCCAGCACTGCCGATGTAAGGGGATCGAATGCGATAGCCTGATACACTTTCCGCGGATCGCCCGAAAGAGCGCCTTCCACTGCCAATTCCTCGCAAATAGAACTGGTATGTATCAGAGCAGCAAGTTGATCGGGAAGTTTGCCTACCCGTATGGCTTCAAGCCCGTGAGGTGAAGCAAGTACAGGCACTTCCACGCACGCACCCTGGGGCAGATTATCTATGAGGCCGTAATTTAACACATTCCCGTTAAATTTAAATGGGGTTTTATCTCCAAATATGGCATTAAAAATAGAAGCGGCATACTCATGCCCGCGCCCTAAATTCACCTCGGGATTATTCAGCCAGTCCTCTATCTCTTTTTGCCAGGTATTTTTCCTGCTGCTGAATTCGTCAAGAATATAGGCATACGCCCCCGGATTCCATCCCGTGCCATGGATGCAAAATTTTTCGATTAAGTCGGGCCGTTTGCGAAACCATGCGTTGTATTCCGAATTATGGCCCGAAGATTCTGTAGGATAATAATCAAGCAGCAGGAACATTTCGTTCCGTACGAGTTCTTCATTATAAATCTCAGGTTTTTTTACTGCCTCTTTGATGAGGGGGTAAGCGTCTTTGCCATTCCATAAAAAGTCAAGATAAAAAGCCTGATGGTTGATGCCTGCGCAGGTATAGGTAATGGCATCATAAGGCGCGCCTATCCAGCGTGCAAGCATTTCTGCAGTGCCCTGTACGCTGTGGCACAGACCGGTAATTTTAAGCTTTGGGAACCGGCTTTGCATGGCTCTGCACAGCATGGCCATGGGGTTCGTGTAATTGAGAAAAACAGCGTTGGGGCAGTATTGTTCTATGTCTTTGCATATTTCCAGCATCACCGGAATGGTTCTGAGGGTGCGGAAAATTCCGGAAGGCCCCCGCGTATCACCGACATTAATATCAACGCCATATTCCTTGGGAATTTCAATGTCATACCGCCACACATCCACATCGCCGGACAGGATGGTACAAAGTACCCCGTCGGCATCCTTGAGGGCTTCGACGCGGTTTTTTGTCGAGATAACTTTTGCTCCGTAATTACCGGCCTTAACAATTTTTTCCACTGCTCTCGTGATATAGTCAAGACGGGTATCATCAATATCCATAAGTGCAATGGTAGCGTCCTTAAAAGCATCGAATGTAAGGATATCCCGAACCAGGTTTCTGGTAAAACCAAAACTCCCCGCGCCGATAAATGCGATTTTTGCCATAACTTACTCTCCTATTACCTGTTGTATATCTTTTTTAATTGCATCAAGTTTGCGGGCAGCCTGGGCTTTCGCTGCCTCAAGGTTGCCGTCTGTAACTTCGGTGCAGCAAGATGCATAAAACTTGATCTTCGGTTCGGTGCCGCTGGGGCGGGCGCTGACCACAGTGCCATCCGCCAGGAAAAATTGCAATACATCGCTGGGAGGCAGGCCGTCTGCTCCGTTTTCAAGATCACGTACTTTGGATATGGCAATGCCGCCCAATGTCGCCGGTGGTTTTGATCGATATGAATCCATTATTCCCTTCATGATTGCCGGACCTTCCGGCCCCTGGAAGTATTTGGAAATACCCAGTTCCTGCCAGTAACCACAGGCAATGTACAACTCGTCCAGTCGGTCCAGCAGGCTTTTGTTCTTACTGCGCCAGTACAGGGTCATTTCGGCAGTAAGTGCCGCCGTGGAAATTGCGTCTTTGTCGCGGACTTCGGCAGCCGCATTATAACCGTAGCTTTCCTCGGTGCCGAACACAAATGTTCTTGCACTGGGATCACCGGCAGCAAGCCCGATTTCCCATTTCCGCATAACATCGGCAATCCATTTGAATCCAGTAAGGCATTCGGTACATTCGGCATTATACATTTCTGCGATCCGCTTCTGCATTCCCGTTGTAACAATTGAGTTAACCATGGCGGCATTTGCGGGTAATTTTCCCAGTTCTTTTAGCGAAAGGAAAATATAATCCGCCAACAGAACGCCCATCTGGTTCCCCGTAACAAGGGTATAGGCGCCATCGGAATTTCGTGATGGAACCGCGATCCCAAAACGGTCGGCATCGGGGTCGGTTGCCATAACCACATCGGCTTTTTCGGTTTTTCCCAGTTGTATCGCCATGTCCAGGGCAGCGGCTTCTTCCGGGTTTGGGAAGGCCACGGTAGGGAAGTTCCCGTCTCCATCCCGCTGTTCCGGCACCGTAAGCACCTGCAAGCCAAGATCGCCCAGCACTTTCTCGACATGCATGGCTCCGGTACCATGAAGGGGGGTAAATACAATCTTTACCTCTCCCGCTTTTGCCTTTATAAGATCGGGCCGGAACAGGTAAGACTTTACCATAGCCTGGTACGGATCGTCAACTTCCTTGTCAATGATTTTCAGCAAGCCTCTGTCCAACGCTTCCTGCCGGGAAATTTCTTTAATATCCTTAACATTGTTTACTTCTTCGATAATGCCTGCGTCATGAGGAGGTATGACCTGGGAGCCGTCGTTCCAGTAAGCCTTGTAACCGTTGTACTGGGGCGGGTTGTGGCTTGCAGTCACGACAATGCCGGTGTCGCATCCCAAATACCTTATGGCATAGGACAACTGCGGCGTGGGACGCATGCCGGAAAACAGCCATGTTTTTATGCCATTGGCGGCAAAGATCAGCGCAGCAGCCTCGGCAAATTCCGCCGAATAACGGCGGCTGTCAAAAGCAATCGACGCAGAAAGAGTACCCGTTGCGGCTTTTTCGGGGAATGTCTTGATGAGGTATGTTGCAAGCCCCTGCGTAGCGCTTTTTACCACCAGGGTGTTCATACGGTTAAACCCGCCGCCGATTACCCCCCGCAGCCCGCCTGTTCCGAATTCAAGGTGCCGGTAAAACCGATCCTCCAGCTCTTTTTGGCTTTCAGACGAATCGCTGTTTGCCTGCGCCAGAAGTTTTTCAACTTCCGCCCGAAACCCCTCATCCCGCTCCCTGGCAATATAATCCTTTGCCCGTTCAGCAATCAAGCTCTTTTCCATAAACACCTCCATAAATCACAGCCTTGCTTCATCTTGTTTCGAGTAATGATTTTACGTATTTTATGATTGTATACGATAAAAAGACAAAAGATAATACCCCCATTGCCTCATTTACCGCACTGTCTGGGAACACACCGGCGGAGACGGGGCAGCGGCGGAGTATTTATTGATTAAACTGAAAATCCTTCCACACTTCCGCGCTCTTGTATGCGTTGATCGATTGTGCTGTATTGGGAACTTCCAGTGTTATCCATGATTGATCCAGTCCATAAAATGCATGCATACTGCCAAGCTGCGGCGGTCTTGCTGCCCTGCTGATGATTTCCATTAAGGCATCGCAGCCAGAAAATGCCCGATTGCCAATACTGGTAACTCTGCTTCCAATAGTTACTTTTTCGAGACTTGGCAAACTGTGAAATGCCCATGCCGGTATCTGCCTTACATTGTCTCCAATGATAATTTCTTCAATAACATTGCAGTCTCTAAATTGAGCAGATGTGCTGTTAAAATCATTGACGGTAGCGGCGTTCCAATAGACCCTTCTGAGTCTTGTACATCCGCTGAAAGCCGCATCTTCAACAGTGGTAATGCTCTGGGGAATGGTTATTTCGGTTATACCGCTGTCAGCAAATGCGCCGTTGCCGATAATTATAATTTCTGATCCAAGTGTTACGGAAGCAAGCGCCCTGCAACCGCTAAATGCGGCGTTGCCGATGCTGGTAACGCTGTCGGGAAGTACAATGTTTGTTAAACCGATACAATCTCTAAATGCATGTCTGCCTATTGCAGTAACGCCACTATTGATAGTTAATGATGTTACCATACTTGCACCTGTAAGAAGATAGTCTGGTATTTTTCTGACTGTACTGCCGATGACAACGGTTTTTAATGCCGGGGTCACTGTATTGTGAAACAGAGGGGGAACTAACATTGGCGAGAAATCGGCACAGTTGGCGGCGTTGAAATAAAGGGTCTCCAATCGGTTTGCTCCGTCAAAAGCCGCAAGGTCAATATAAACAATCTGTTCGGGAATGGTGATAGAAGTTATGCCTGACCTTGCGAATACTGCACCGGGTAATTCAGTTACACCTCTGCCAATGGTGACTTGTGTCAACATAGGGCACTCTGCAAAACCGCCGTTAGGGAGGCTTGTAACACCGTCTTCAATTACGACAGTTGTAATCTGGTTTCTTACAGAAAGCCAAGGCGGGACAGAAGCCGGAAAAGAAACTGGCATTGGCCCCGTTCCTCTAATGGTGAGTGTGCCGCCGCTAAACTGCCATGTTACACCACCGCCTAAATCTCCCGATTGGGCAGATAAAACCGACAAGCCGATTGCTAAAAAGGCAATTATTAATACAGTTATTTTCATAAATGCTCCTTAAAATATTGATGAGCTTTTTCTTGATTTTCACTCAAAAAATGAATAAAGAAACATAAAATAGCCCATTGAAAGATGATAATTAGTCAATAGGCAATTTGTCAAGCCCTGAAAGTAAATTAAAATTGCCTTACAAGCAAATAATGACGAGTGTTAAAGAAATTCTAGCCCAGAATTTGAAGGAAAACAGGCGAAAACTCGGAATTACCCAGCCAGAGCTGGCGGAAAGGGCAGGTATGTCTACCCAATATCTTGCAATGATAGAAATAGCCCGAAAATTCCCGACCGCTGATATTCTGGAACGTCTGGCGGCGGCGTTAGGCATAAATCCCCACGAATTGTTTTCTGTCTCGGTTTCACCTGAAAGGGCTATGGAACAAATGCAACAGGCGATTTTAGACAATATGGAACAGGCTATGGAACACGCTTTAGACAAGGCTATAGAAAAACGGCACGTAGACATCCATTCGTTAAGCGAAAATCCACGAAAAAATAATATGAAATAAATGCCGGTGCCTATTGCACTAATTGGTAGGAGTGCTTGGGTATCACCAAATTTGCCTGGTGTCGCTCGGCACGGGGGTACACCATATGTATATGTAGCGTTACCGTCTAAAAAAAAATCCATAATTCATGCAAGCATTTTCCACTTTCCCGCCATATAAATGGTGTATCTTTCCACAAGCTGTTTATTCTAATTTCTTGGAGGAATACTATGAACCAGTACCCGATTTCCTATGTCCAGCCAGACGATGATCCACTGGACATCCGCATGGACAATGTTTTCAAGGCAGTATTCACCAAGGATACACCGGAATCTATGGGAGCTCTTTCCAGGCTTGTTTCAGCGCTCATTGGCAGGAATGTTACTATCGTTTCAATACTTGCCAACGAGCCGCCAGTGGGGAATGTCAGGGACAGGCAGATACGCTTTGACATTAACTGCAGGGCGAAAAACGGGGAACTGGTTAATGTTGAGATGAGTTTTAACCCAAAGCCTTTTGAACCGGTACGCATGGAGTTTCATGCAGCGAAACTCTTTATCGGGCAGGATATCAAAGGGTCAGACAAGGATTATAACGACCTTAAACAGGCATTCCAAATAACAATTCTTGCCAAAGAACGGTTTTTCCAGGACGAACATTTTTTTCACACTTTTACCTATTATGACCCTATTAATCACATTTCGCTGAACGGGAGAACAAAAATTATCACCCTTGAACTCTCAAAGCTGGCAGCCATTGTCGAAAAGCCCGCCCATGATATGAGTGTGTCTGAACTGTGGGCAGTTTTTTTTGCCTATTTGACAGATCGGAACAAACGTGGCAAAATAAATGAAATAGTTGCACTCGAGGAGGGCATAGCGATGGCAAGCAGTGTGTTAATGACGGTCAGCAGGGACGAAGAAGAACGTGCCCGGGTTATGCGGGATGAAAAAATCGAGCTTGATTATCAGAGCTATATGGTGTACGAAAAGCGAGAAGCAAAGCGTGAAGGAAAACTTGAAGGAAAACTTGAAAGGGATAAAGAATTACTTGATAATGCCCGAAACGCCCTGGCAAAAGGGTATCCGATAGAAACAATTCATGACATTACCGGCCTTGATACGGAAACCATCAGGAACCTGTCAACCACCTAGCCCCGTAGTCTTCCTATCTAAAGCAAACCCCCATTAACAGTACACAGAATAACGGCAGCAATGTTATCCTCAACCGAGCCACAACGTGGCGAAGGTTCCCCTCTTGATGCCTTTAAGCATGATTAGGCGGGTGTCAGCGGTAAACGTGCCGCTCTCCGCTCTCTCTTCCCTATCAGTGAAGCAAGCTCTCATTTGAAGGCACATCGAATAAGGCAGCAATGTAATGCCTTTAAGCATGATTAGGCGGGTGTCAGCGGTAAACGTGCCGCTCAGCTCTCTCTTCCCTATCAAAGAGCAATCCCTCATTAACAGCCCATCGAATAAGGCAGCAATGTAATGCCTAAAAAAATATGATAGGGCGGGTGTCGGTGGTAAGCGTGCCGCGCAGCGGTGCGCTTGACCAGCCGACGGGCCCCGCATAAGTCATTAGTGGCATTACATTGCTGGACTAACCAGCAGTGTAGTGACCAATGAGGGCTTGCGAAACCCTTACTCTACCTTAAACTTCGCAAGTTCCCGTGTCAGTTGATCAATATTTTCCCGGTTCTGGACACTTATTTCATTGACCCGGTTTACCGCAACATTAATCTGGTCTGCGCCGGATGCCATTTCATTCATACCGCCGGTTATTTCCTGTGTAATTTTTTCAAGATTTCTTCCCTCGGAAATAACTTCTTTGGAACCTTCAAGCATTTCGTTCGACCCGCTTCGTACCTGCCGGGTTATGTCATTCACATTGCCGACACCCTGCAGGAGCTGCTTACTTCCCTGGCCCTGTTCTTCCATTGCATTGCGGATATTTTCTTCCTGTTCCGCAACAGTTTTGATCCCTGAATCGATAGCTTCGAATTTACTTAACACATTCTCGGTTGAAACAGTGATCTTGTCGATTGAACCTTTAATTTTTTTCAGAACCGTGCCGATGGTCTTCGACTGTTCGCTGGAGCTTTCCGCCAGTTTACGAATCTCGTCGGCGACTACGGCAAAACCCTTGCCCGCTTCTCCGGCATGGGCCGCTTCAATGGCGGCGTTCATTGAAAGCAGATTGGTCTGGCTGGCAATATTTTCCATAACAGAATTAATTTCCAAAAGCCCTTCGGATTCACGGGCAATTTCCTGAATGTCGGAAGCCACATCCTGCAAACCTGAACGGCCCACATCCGAGGATTCCATCAATTCATTTACATTGGCTGCGTTTTTGACCAGGGTCTGGGTAACGGACTGGATATTTGCTACCATTTCTTCAATGGCGGACGATGCCTGAGATATGTTCGTGCTTTGGAATTCAACATGTTCGTTCAGCTTGTGGATATTTTCGGTTATTTGCTCCATGGTAGCGTTTGTCTCGGTAACGCTGGCGCTTTGGTTGATTACCCTGCCCTTGATGCTCTGGACATTGGCGGTAATTTCATTAATCGCAGCGGCGGTTTCGGTCATGTTGCTGGCAAGTTCGGAGCCAATGTTCGAAAGAGAAACTGTCTGCTGTTTTATGCCTATTATAAGACGTTTGATTTTTTCTATGGTCAGGTTGAAATAATGGGCAAGATCGGTGATTTCGTCTTTGCCTTTTTCAGGGATTATTTTGGTCAGATCCCCTTCGCCTTGGGAAATATCCTTGAGGGTATCAGCTACTGTAACAATAGGTTTTGTTGTAGCGCTTAAAACAAAGAAAATAATTATCGCGGTCACCGCTATAGCTATCGCCGCCAGGATGATGGTAAACCTCGTAATGGCATGCACATCTCTGAGTATATAACTTGATGTTGTACCTATAGTTATCGCCCACGTAGTGTCTGAATTGCCCAGCCTGATGGGATTCATGATTATTTCCAGGTTCGTGTGCAGATTGGGATCGTATATGCTGCCGCGGAACGGTTTTCCCTCAAGCACCGCTTGATTGACTTCCCGGATATATTCTCCGTATTCAAAATCCGTTTCCGCCAGCATTTTGCCTATCCGGTCAGGAAGAAAATGCGATAAAATAAATCCATTGCTTGAGTATATTACGGCAATGGCGATTGCTTCATTACTTTCAATGGTAGCTTCCAGTGTCTGCTGCATCCCTTCGATAATCATCAAGAACCCAACGCCCCCAACGGTTTCATTCGTACGGGGATTAACTATGGGAACCATCATTCTGACAGCAAAAACTTCAGTGTTGTTGAATGTTCGTCTTTCGGGATGTTCTATCCGGTCTTTTTTTGAGTTCGGCCCGTTAAAATATGCCATGGAAGCAGCAACATCGTTTGTAACCCTGGTTTCAATCTGACCGGATTCCCTGTTATACGCCATGGCATACTGCCCGGTATCAGTAGAGCCGGTCCGGCCAATGAATTGGCTGTCCATATTGTCTACGGCATTTGGCTTCCAGACAGTATAAACCTGCAGCAGGTTGGTTTCCATTTTCATGGTTGAATACAATACATTGTCAAAATTGTTCCGCCTCATTTCCGCCGGGATGTCCTCATAATCAGCCATGAGATTTGCTAAAGTCCGTAGTATACGTATGTTGGTATCTTCCCGGCCTTCCCAATACGCAACCCTTTGTCCAACAATATTTTCGAGGCTTTCCAAACTCAGCCTTCTGCTTATTCCGGAAGCCCGGTTCAGCAAGATCATTGAAATGCCAACTACTACAATTGTCATAATCGCAATCACCATAATACTGAGCTTGAATTTTATTTTCATATGAAACCCCCTATATGTGTTAAACCAAGGATAGTATATTGTGTGAGGTTATACAATCAGCGGGGAGAGTATTGTATGGATATATTGTAAAATTCCAAAACCAGGTATTAAAGTACTCCGTAATTTCTAAGTTGTCGGGCCTGCGTCCTCTTCCCTATCAGTGAAGCACCCCCCTATTGATGGTGCATGACGAAATGGCAGCAATGTATGTTTGTAATGAACGCAACGCTGGGTGCCTGTGGCAAGCGTGCCGCGCAAGCGGTGCGCTTGGCCGCAGGCGGACCCCACATTGCAGGCCCATAGGGACATACATTGCTGTTTTACCCAGTAGTACAGCGATTAATGGGGGCTTGCGGAACCCTACTCGACTTTAAACTTCCCTACTTCTTTCGTTAAAATTCCGATGAATTCCCGGTTTTTGTTGCTCAGTTCGTTTACATGGTTTACCGCTACATTGATCTGTTCCGCTCCGGATGCCATCTCATTGATGCCGCCGCTTATTTCCTGGGTTACTTTCTCCAGATTGTCACCTTCCTTGATGACTTCTTTAGCGCCTTCAAGCATTTCCATAGAACCGCCCTTTACCTGCTGGGTGATCTCGTTAACATTGCCAATGGCTTCCAGGATCTGCTTACTCCCCTGCCCCTGTTCTTCCATGGCGTTGCGGATGTTCTCTTCCTGCTCAGAAACAGTTCTTACTCCTGAGTCAATGGCTTCAAATCTCGTAAGCACATTGTCGGTAGACTGGGTAATTTTATCGATCGAAGTTTTTATCTTCTTGAGTACCGTACTGATCGTCTTGGACTGCTCACTCGAACTTTCGGCCAGTTTACGAATTTCATCGGCAACAACCGCAAACCCCTTGCCCGCCTCGCCTGCATGAGCAGCTTCAATAGCGGCATTCATTGAGAGCAGGTTCGTCTGGCTGGCAATATTTTCCATCACCGAGTTGATTTCCAGCAAACCTTCAGATTCCCGGGCAATCTCCTGAATATCCGCCGCAACATCTTGTAAGCCGGTACGCCCGATCTCAGATGCATTTGTTAGCTCATTCACGTTTGCAGCGTTTTTAACCAGAGTTTGGGTAACTGACTGGATATTGGCAAGCATCTCCTCAATAGCCGAAGATGACTGGGAAACGCTCGTGGTCTGCTTTTCTACCTGGCCATTTAGCTTATTGATATTGTTCGTGATCTGCTCCATGGTAGCGTTCGTCTCGGTGACCGAAGCGCTCTGGTTGATCATCCTGCTTTTAATACTTTGGATATTTGCGGTAATCTCGTTGATTGCTGCGGCCGTTTCTGTCATGTTGTTGGCAAGGTCAGATCCGACATCGGACAGCGACAGTGACTGATTTTTAATGCTGATGACCAGGTTCTTGATTTTATCCAGAGTCTGATTGAAGTAGTGGCCTAAATCGCCTACCTCATCTTTGGAACTGACACTGATGGTACGGGTCAAATCCCCTTCACCTTCGGCGATATCCCTAAGGGTTCCCGCTACAGTGACAATGGGCTTGGTAACCCGGTTCATGGAAATGTATATAATCACCAGAGCTATTGCTAATATGACCACAATCATAACAATGATCGTCATGATCATTTTGTTGATGGGCGCCATAACATGATCTTCGCTGACACCAAGCATTACCGTCCACGTTTTATCTGAGTTTCCAATGGTAAAGGGATGCATGGTCATTATCAGGTTAGTGCGAAGAGCGGTTGAATACTGCATGACGTTGATACTATCCCCTGCCCGTATTGACTGGGAAACAAACTGGGTTTCTTCGTTGTAAAGAACCGCATCGGCTTCGGTTAGCTGCCTGCCTATTCGTTCCCTCACCAAATGCCCCAATATCACCCCGCTGTTGTCGTAAATCACTATTGCCGAAACGCCTTCATTTCTGTACCGCTCAACACATTCTTCTACCACAGGCTGTACAGCGTCAATATTATACAGCAGCCCTACACCTGCGACAACTTCATTGGTCCGGCGGTTGGTAATGGGAACCATCATTCTGATTAAATGGGTATCCACACCATTAACATTTCTGGGTTCGGGATCTTCCAATCGATCTCTCCTGGCATTGGGGCCGGTTAAATACGCCATTGAACCCGGTATGTCAATGGTAGCCCTTGAAGTTATCTCACCGGATTCTCTGGTATAGGTCATGGCGTACTGGCCTGTTTCAGAAGACCCGTTCCGGTCTATAAACTGGGCATCCATACCGTCAATGGCATCCGGCTTCCACACCGTATACAGCGAATAAAGATTAGGCTCCGAACCAAAAATACCAAACAACATTCTGTCAAACGTATCACGCCGTTCGCTCACAGCCACGGTCTCATAATCTTCCATTACATTTGCCAGTGAACGGAGTACTTGCATATACCGGTCCATCCGGCCTCTCCAGTACTCAGTCTGATACCATGTCAGGTAATCAACGCTTTGCATGCTTAAGTCAAGAGCTATCTGCCGGGATTGATACACTTCCAGTACAGTGGTCAGCACCAGTGCGCCTACCACAATTGCCCCCATCATGATACTCAATTTAATTTTAATTTTCATACTCATCCTCCATACATAGATGCAAAAACACAGATCTATAAAAAAATTATAATACATAGTTAAAAAATTGTCCAATTAACGGCAATTTTTTTTTAAGGGCTTGAATTTATACAACCTTTCCGATACAATTTTCATACTTTAACGAAAAATTTAGGAAGGAAACAATGGCAAAAGTAAAACTAACCGACCTTGTACTGAGAGATGCGCATCAATCTCTGTTCGCTACTCGTATGGTAACTGCGGATATGCTGCCGATTTGTGAAAAGCTCGACAAAGCGGGTTTTTTTGCATTAGAAGCCTGGGGAGGGGCAACTTTTGACTCCTGTATCCGTTTTCTCAATGAAGACCCTTGGGAAAGGTTAAAAAACCTTAAAAAAGCCCTGCCCAAAACTAAAATCATGATGCTTTTACGGGGGCAGAACCTTTTGGGTTACCGGCACTATGCTGATGATGTCGTGGAAAAGTTTGTTGAATATGCCGCCAAGGACGGGGTTGATATTTTCCGTATTTTTGATGCGGTAAACGACCCAAGAAACTTCTTGACTGCTACAAAAGCAGCCAAAAAAACAGGGAAACATATCCAGGCGACCATTTCTTACGCGGTAACCCCTTATCATACAATCGAAAAATACGCAGAATTCGCCAAGCAACTGGTAGATATTGGCACAGATTCAATCTGTATTAAAGATATGGCCGGCCTTCTCAAGCCTTACGAAGGTTACAATTTGGTAAAAGCCATCAAAAAAGTGACCGACCTGCCTGTCGAAATTCATACCCATGCCACGACCGGTATGTCTGTGGCAACCCTGACCAAGTGCGCCGAAGCCGGCGCTGAGATTCTGGACACGACCATTTCTTCCATGTCCATGGGTACCAGCCACAGCCCCACCGAAACAATGGTGGAGATTTTCAAGGGAACTGAATACGACACCGGCTTGGACATTGATCTCCTGCTGGAAATCGCCGCGTATTTCCGTGAAGTACGCAAAAATTATAAAAAATTCGAGTCGAGTTTCCTCGGCGCGGACACACGCATCCTGAAAAGCCAGGTCCCAGGCGGCATGTTAAGTAACATGGAAAGCCAGCTTAAAGAACAGGGCGCCGCTGACAAGATGGATGCCGTATTAAAAGAAATTGAAATTGTCCAGAAAGACGCTGGTTATCCGCCTTTGGTAACACCCACGAGCCAGATCGTTGGAACTCAGGCGGTGTTTAACGTACTATTCGGCAGATACAACAAACTGTCCGGCGAGTTCCAGGACGTAATGGTAGGAAAATACGGCAAGTGTCCGGCTCCCAAAAACCCCGACGTTGTAAAAAAGGCACTTGAAGCACTTAGTATGGATAAAGAAATCACCCACCGCCCGGCGGATGACATCCCTGCCGAATACTCCAAGCTGGAAGACGAAACGAAAAAGCTGCTGGGAACCAATACAGTCACCCCGGAAGACGTGCTCACTAATGCCATGTTCCCCAAAGTAGCGCCTAACTTCTTCAAGACACGAGCCGACGGACCAGTGGTCTTCAAACCCGAAGCAGATGCTCCTGCCCCGGCAGCAGCACCTGCAGCGGCAAAAGCGTCCGGCCAGGCAGAAAGCTACAATGTAAATGTAAACGGCACGAACTATGCGGTAGTAGTTTCCCCCGCCGGCACGGTAGCAGTCTCGGCTGCTGTAGCAGCCGCACCTGTTGCCGCTCCCCCGGCAGCAGCTCCGGCAGCACCCGCTCCGGCATCCGGCGGCGGCTCTGCTGTGCTTGCTCCGGTTGCCGGAACTGTTCTCCGTTATGCGGTAAGCGAAGGTTCTGATGTAACTTCCGGCACAACCATTATCATTATTGAGTCAATGAAAATGGAACTGGAAATAAAAGCCGCCTCTGCCGGAAAAGTACATTTCCTGGTACCGGCCGGAACCCAGGTTGCTTCGCAGCAGCCGATTGCCGAGATTAAGTAACCCCGCCGCAAACCCCTCGCCCTCTGCCTGGTACCAAACCGGCGGCGGGCGGGAAGCGGGGTAGGCATGCCTGCTGCTCCAAGCCGTGGATACACGCCTTCGCGCGTTTGCCTGTCCACTAAAATCTATAATTAGAATTTAACGGACAGGCAAGC
>WRLF01000029.1 GCA_009777735.1 Treponema sp. | reverse complement strand
GGGATACGGCGAATAGCGGCGGCGGCGGTTTTCAGCTTTTCCGGAATTCGGCGGAAAGCAGCGGCAACAGGTTTTAACTTTGCGGGAATTCGGCGCAACCCTCCGGCAAAAGACTTTAGGCCATTGGCGATACTGCGGAAAACCGCGGCAAAAAAAGCCTTGGGCTTTGTTGCAAACCAGGCGCGGACCCTCGGCATTACCGGAACACGGGGACGAGACGGAGTACGGGAAACAAGCTTCGGTTTTGCCTGAGTGCGGCGGATAGCAGCAGCGGATTTCAGTTTTTCCGGGATACGGCGGATAGCGGCGGCGGCGGTTTTCAGCTTTGCAGGTATGCGCAGAATAGCAGCGGCAACAGGTTTTAACTTTGCGGGAATTCGGCGCAACCCTCCGGCAAAAGACTTTAGGCCATTGGCGATACTGCGGAAAATTACGGCAAAAAAAGCCTTGGGCTTTGTTGCAAACCAGGCGCGGACCCTTGGCATTACCGGAACACGGGGACGAGACGGAGTACGGGAAACAGGCTTCGGTTTTGCCGGAGCGCGGCGAACGACGGCGGCAGGCTTTGGCTTAGCCGGAGTGCGGCGAACGGCGGCGGCAGGTTTCGGTTTAGCCGGAGCAGGGCGGCGGGAAGCTACAGCGGCAGATTTCAGTTTCTCAGGTAAGCGGCGGAAAGCGGCGGCAACAGGCCTTAATTTTTCCGGTATACGGCGGAACCCTCCGGCGACAAACTTCAGACCATTGGCGACACTGCGGAAAACCACGGCAAAAAAAGCCTTGGGTTTTGCAAGCCAGGTACGGAACAAGGAGGCCACAGATGCCCAGTGGTAGACACCGGAAGGGGGCTTTGGTTTTTCCGGAGACCGGCGAAATATTTTTGTGAAAAATGACCTCGACTTTTCAATGAATTTGCGGTAATAATAACGTATGTTCATTGTTTTCAAGCGCCTCCTGTACATCCTATCAAATAGACTCAAGAAAAAACAACAGCCAGAAGAATGGATGAAAGAAAAATGGATAGCAGACTTTTCAAGTTCCGAAAGATCCTGTTTTATAATTAAATCAGAAATTTCCTATAATGCCAACCTTGAAAAAAACCCAACTCCGGAAAGTGAACCCCGGTTTTGGCGGAAAATGGCAGGATTTTTCAAAAAAAGCGATTATTCCAGGGGAAATGCCTTGTTCATCGGTTTGAAAAAGAAAAGCTGCATGGCCTGGCTTGAAACGGCGGATCGTGTGTATGTTGATCAAGTAATCAGGGCACGCTTCCGGTACGACAGTATGGGAGGCTATTGTGCTGCCGGTATCATGTTTCGGGTTATAGAAACGGGTACATATTACCTCGCCCTTGTATGCAGCAAAGGCTATTTTCGCCTGGATGCTGTAAACAACAATATCCCCCGTCCGCTTGTCGGCTGGACAGAATCGCATGATATTTATGAACAGGGTGTTGAAATTTGCATAATATCCATGGGCGATCATCATATATTTATAATTAATGGCAGATGGATTGCCGAAACATACGACTCGTCCATTCCGGGCGGACACCTTGGTTTTGCCCTGGTTTCTTATGATGCGGATACCGAAGAAAAAAATACCGATGATATATATATTCCTCCCAACGAAAATTATTCATGCAAGGCATGGCTTGATTACCTTTCGGTGGATTCCCGAAATGCTGCAGTAGAAGCGGATTATATAAAATGGAATGACGCTACGGACATTAGCGCCGACAGCCGCTTGCAGCTTGCAGAAAGTTATGCCGCCCTCGACCGCTATGACCTGGCGTATGACCAAATAACAAAGGTGTGGAAACAGCGTGAAGACGCCGCACGGAGCGTTATGGCTACTTACACAGAAATGCGCTCCAGGGGAGAGCTTCTTTTTGCCGCACAAATGGCTTCAAAACTGGAACAATACGCTGCAGCGGAAGAATACATTGATATCGGAATTTCAATGATTTCTGATGATAATGATTACAGCGCAGAAACCATGGATCTTTTTTCCGAGAAAGTTATTGTTCTGAGCGCCCAGAATAAATTCAAAGAACTGGCGGAGCTTCTTCCTGAGTTAATTATTCGAATGGGTACAACCGGTGCTGCCCGTGAAAGCCTGCCTCTGCTTTACTCGTTACTTGGGTATGCCTGCTGGAATCTGGATGATTACGAAGCTGCCGCAATCGCCTGGGATTATGCCTTTAAACTTAACAAAAATAATGGTTTGTATGCTGTACACGCCGCTGATGCCTGGGCAAAACTGGGTAAAAATACGAAAGCTCTCAAACGATGGATTAACGGCGGAAACCGTTTCCTGGAAGAAAAAAAATATAAAGAGCTGGAGGCTCTTATTCCCAGACTGTTAGTTGTTGGTAAAAAAAACTGGGCAGCTCATGCGCTTGCCGGGAAATGGGCATCAGCCGCCGGAAATAAAAACCTTGCAAAAACCGAGTTGGCTTTATCGGAAAAGCTTAAAAATCAAAATTCAAAGCAGACTACAGCCACTGCCGTAATAAAAACCGAAAAAAAACCCGGGCCTCCCGCTGCCAAAACGAAAAAAAGCACCGCTGTGAAAAAACCGGTAAAAAAACCACCGGCAGAAAAAAAGCCAGGGAATCCAGGTAAAGCAAAAAACGAATCAGGTGCAAAAGAGAAAAAAACGCATGACAGCTTACCTTGATATAGTTGAGAAAATTCTGAAGCATGGTTTCCGCAAGCAAAACCGAACAGGCATTGATGCTCTCACAATTGCAGGCGCCATGTTTGAACATGATATGACGGATGGTTTCCCGCTCCTGACTACCAAAAAAGTTCCGTTCCGGCTTGTTGCATCGGAACTGGAATTTTTTATCCGGGGCATTACAGACAAAGAATGGCTGAGAGAAAAAAACAACCATATCTGGGATGAATGGTGTTCACCCGACGCAGTTCCCTACAGCAACAACAGGGAAACACAGGAACAAATGATGGCAGAACGGGAACTTGGTCCGATATACGGCTGGCAATGGCGCAATTTCGGCGCACGATATATTTCACATAACGTCCCGCCGGAAGGGGAAGGCGCAGATCAGCTTCAAACGCTCGTAGAAACGCTGAAAAAAAACCCGGACAACCGCCGCATGATTGTCAGCGCATGGAACCCCCTGGACCTTCCCCGTATGGCCCTTCCCCCCTGTCATTACACATTCCAGGTAACAGTAATAGACGGCAGGCTGAACCTCCTTTGGAACCAGCGTTCGGTGGATGTCGCTCTTGGACTGCCGTTTAATATTGCCAGTTACGGCTGCCTGCTGCACCTGCTTGCAAAAGAGGCCGGCCTGGGCGAAGGAAGGCTTATCGGGTTTTTGGGTGATGTTCACATTTATATTAATCACGTTGATGCGATTAGAGAACAACTAACACGAGAACCCCGCACACTGCCAGAAATCAGAACGGAACATTTTACCTCCATTTTTGACTGGCATTATACCGACACGGTTATCGAAAGCTACGATCCTCACCCGGCGATTAAATTTGAAATTGCGGTTTAATAAGGTACAAAATGCAGGACATCATCATCATTGCAGCTATGGCGGAAAACGGCGTGATAGGCAGAAACAACGCCCTTCCCTGGTCGCTCAAAGAAGACCTTGCCCGTTTCCGGGAACTGACTCTTGGCTGGCCCTGCATCATGGGCAGAAAAACATGGGAATCCCTGCCAAAACGCCCCCTGCCCGGGCGGCTGAACATTGTTGTATCACAATCATTGTCCGCCAATACCGCGCCTGAAACCATTGCTCCGGCGTTGGTGTTTCCGTCGCTGCAGGGCGCAATTAAGCATTGTTACAGGCATGAAAAGGTATTTATCTGCGGCGGCGCTTCCATCTACCATGAAGCGCTGGAATTTGCCACTACTATCGAGCTGACTCAGATACACCGGCACTACGAAGGCGATGTTTTTTTTCCCCGGATTGATCCTGCGCTGTGGATAAAAACAAACACGGCAGACTTTGACGGTTTTTCGTTTATTAGTTATAGTAAAGTGAGGAAGGAAAAAATATGAAAGGCCCTATTTTAGTGTTACTTGCTGCAGGTATTGGGAGCCGGTACGGCGGTCTCAAACAAATGGATAAACTGGGAAAAAACGGCGAAGTATTGCTTGATTATTCGGTGTACGATGCCCTTCGTTCAGGTTTTGAAAAAGTGGTGTTCATCATACGCCGCGACATCGAAAAAGATTTCCGGGAATTGGTACTAGACCGCATGGGGTCAAAAGTACGATGGGAACTTGCGTTCCAGGAATCGGACAGCCTCATACCGCCGGACATTTATGCCGGGGCGCAAAAGGCAGGCAGAACAAAGCCCTGGGGTACAGTCCATGCGCTTTTATGCGCGGCGGACAATATTGATGCACCGTTTGCCGTCATTAATGCCGATGATTTCTACGGGCCTGAGGCTTACAAAGCTATTGGCAAACACTTATGCAGCCCGGCGGCAAACGACCCGGTAATCGTGCCATACCGGCTTGATAAAACCTTAAGCCCCCAGGGAACTGTGGCGCGTGGTGTCTGTGAAGTGAAAGACGGTTATCTAGTCTCGGTAGATGAGCTTACGGCCATTGAGAACAAAGACGGCCGCATTATCAACACGAATTCCGACGGCTCAATCCGTGAACTTGCGACGGACAGCCCCGTGTCAATGAATTTTTGGGGGTTTCCTCAAACCATTCTTCCGGAATTCAGGAAATATTTTGATGCATTCCTGGATACATTTGCCGCAGATATTCCCGGTCAGATAAAAAGCGAGTGTTTTATTCCACGTGCAGCGGATTATTTTATCAAACAGAATATTATCGGGATAAAGACCCTGCAGGCAAATTCTGAATGGTTTGGCGTTACCTACCGGGAAGACCGGGAAATGGCTGTCAAAAAACTTGCTGCTTTGACCGAAGCGGGCGTGTATCCTTCTTCATTATGGGCATAGTAAAAAGCGGGAGCATAAGCATTTGATAATCGGCATTGATGTAGGCGCCACCACCACAAAGGCGGTTTCCATTGAAAACGGAGCGCTTACACGAAAAGTAAAAATCAAGGCATCGGATCCGGTAACTGCTGCGACCGGAGCTTTTGGTAAAATTGTTTTTGAAAACAGCATTGCGATTCAAGCCATTGACGGAATCAGGATAACCGGGGTGGGCGCATCCAACATTACCAATAGTATTTTTGGAATTCCAACAAGCAGGGTGAATGAAATAATAGCCATTGGCACCGGCGGAATTTTTTTATCGGGATTGGATAACATCATCATCGCCAATATTGGAACAGGGACTGCGATTATTGAAGCCAATGATTGCGGCATTACCCATATCGGCGGCTCCGGTGTCGGCGGCGGAACCATTCTCGGCCTGGCAAAAAAATTGCTGCCCACCGCCGAATTTGGCAATATCATAGACCTTGCGCAAGCAGGAAACCTGAGCCGTGTCGATCTCCTGCTTGAAGACATTATGGACAGGGACATAAGTTTTCTTCACAAGGAAACAACCGTTGCGAATTTCGGCAAAATGTCAGACAGCGCAAGCAGCGAAGACATTGCCCTTGGCATAATAAACATGGTGTATCAGGTAATTGGCATGCTTTCCGTATTTGCGGCAAGAGCAAAAAACATCAAGCAGGTTATTGTCACCGGTAACGGCAGCGGCAACAGGCTGGGGCACAAAGTGCTTGCAGACATTACCGGAATGTACGGGATAGAATTCCTGTACCCTACCGATGCGGAATATACCACTGCGGTCGGAGCGGGGCTGGCTGACCGGTAAAGCAAATGTTTGCATTGCGCATTCTTATCAGTCCCATTATACTGACATCATGAAAATAGTCCGGGCGATAATGATTGGTGATGTTGTTGGCGAGCCGGGGCTTAAGGCTCTGGAAGACAAGCTGCCAAAAATAATAAAAGATAATGCGGTGGATTTTACCATAGTAAACGGCGAAAACACTGCGGACGGTTTTGGCATAACAGAAACCGCTCTGAAAAGAATGATCGCCTGCGGCGTTGATGTGGTGACATCGGGGAACCATGTCTGGGAAAAACGGGATTTTTGGAAAATTCTTGAAACCGATGATAATGTACTGCGTCCGGCAAATTATTCCGGTGACACACCGGGGCGGGGCTGGATGTGTATCGAAAAAGCAGGGACAAGCTGGGTTCTCATCAATATGCAGGGGCGGGAACTAATGACACCCATTGACTGCCCATTCCACTGTTTTGACAATATTTTTAAAAGTCTTGACAATTTGACATCAAAAAACCATGACCTGCTGACTACCGGCGGAGAAATCCTCATGCAGGGTATTTTTCCTGTTATCATTGTTGATTTCCATGCCGAATCAAGCCGGGAAAAAGAAGCCCTTGGTTATTACCTTGACGGTCGGGCGGCAGTGGTTGCCGGTACGCATACCCATGTTCCCACAGCCGATGAACGCATCTTACCACAGGGAACGGCGTATATTACCGATCTTGGGATGACCGGAATTACCAATAGTGTAATCGGCATGGATGTAACGATTTGCCTTGACAGGATGCGTAAGCAGGTATTGTACCGCATGGAGCCGGCAGCAGACCCGAAAGACAATGAAAGCAGCGCGGAAGTCCAGGGAATTATTGTTGAAATAAATGCCGAGACAGGAAAAGCCTTGTCAATAAAACGGCTCTAGTGTCCATGACCGTAAACATCCACCTGTATTCCCCGAACACGTAATTCCACATCATGAACAGTGGGAAATTCTTTTGCCGTTGAGATAATTTGTTCAATCTGGGCATCGTACCCTTCCCTGCCGTCAGTACCAAATTGAAATTCATCGTTAAAATTAATGACAGCGGTAGTTCCACGCATCTCCACCGAAATGATCCTGGTCCCTGCCGGAATAAAATTCATGAGGCCCCGGTTTCTTTCTTCACGGGTAGTCCCGGCAAGCAGGGCATTGAGTGAATCTTCAAGAGGAGTGTTTGAAATTACCAACACGCGAGAAACCCTTGCCGGGACCAGGCTGCCATCGCTTGCTGCCTGCATAAAATAAATACCCCTGTCAACGGTTGAGACTTCCTCAACCTCAGGCAATGCAGCCGACGGCTCTTGCTCTCTGTCCTGAGGCGGCGCTGCCGGTTCCTGCTCCGTATCCTGCAGAGGATCGTCGCCGGGGGAAGAGCTATCGGTCTGGGCCTCCTGCGCTTCAGGTATTCTGTCTGGCGGCGGTTGCGTCCGTATCGTTTCCGCCTGCGACTCAGGCGACCCGGTAGTTATCACTTCTGGGATATTTCTTACATTATTTCTTGCCTGCGGTAAAAGGATGAAAAAGGCGGTAATCAGTACAACCAGCAAAAAAATCACAAAAACAACAGAGACAGGCATGCGATTCCGTCTGCCTCTGTAAGGTTTTCTTAAGTTTCTCCTGGCTCCCATACAGTAATTATCGGCAAAGCCAGCAGAGGTTTGCTCTTAAAAATAATCCCAATTTTCAAGATAACCGGAAAAAGCCCATCCTGCGATTCCGTCCTCGTTCATCACCAATATCCACGGTGCGGTTCTGCCGTCTATGGTGTCCCTTCTCCCTGAAGCTAAATATAAAACTTCGGTATATCGCGGAACAACTATTAATATATTATCATCACTTCTTGTGTCAGGCTCGCTTCTTAAACGAAGGTTTGCGGTAGTCATGAAGGATCGTCCGGAGTCAAATAAATCACTGCTGGTCATGGTAATGGTACCGCCCTGCGTAACCGGCATATTCAGTTTTGTAAAAACTTCAAGTTCATTACTAACCATTCTGATATTATATGTGTTTTCAACATTTATCGGGAACGGTAAAATATAAGTCATTGAATCTCCGTGATCAAGCCAGTAGTCCAGCACATTACTCCCTGCGTCATTGGATGATGCCGGACTGATATATAGAAAGATACCTGTATTCCCTGTTTGGTTTCTAATCGCTATTGCCGGCGGCATGGGGATTACAACAAGTGTTTGCAATCTTTCATCACATAAATGAATATCGACCGGGGAGCCGTTAAACACATTCTGTGAAAGTATTATGGCAAACTCTTGTAATATTTCCCGTAAAAACAGGTCTTCTTCCTCGTCTCTTTCAATTACAATTCTGAATTCAAATGTTTCCCCTGTTTTACTTAACTGAACTGTTTGAACATCCCCATCGGCAAAACCCTCTGTTATCAGGAAAGCGCCCAATAAATCAACTTCGCTCTCTGTTACAGCCGAAGTATAATACACTTCTGTTCCATGAAAAGTTTTTACTTTCCCAAAACCGGCACCGCATCCGGCTGCTAACAGTGAAACCGAAACAACTGCCAAAACCAACCATAAAAATCCATGCTTTTTCATAAGCATACTCCTTTGCACAACCTCATAAGATCAGGCATTGAAACTGGGTCTATGTGCCAGTTTATGTGCCAGTCGAATTCCGGTATAAACTATGAACGCCCATTTAAAGGTAGTTCTCACCTAACTCCTTACAACGTAAGGAATTAAGATATGCCGGCGGTGAGACTTGAACTCACACACCCTTGCGAGCGGTAGATTTTGAGTCTACTGCGTCTGCCATTCCGCCACGCCGGCAAGCACTGTTGTTACAGGCTTAGGTTAGACTACCAAAATACGCCGGAAAGTGCAAGTTCACGCATTGGCGGTTACACACTATGGATTTTTATGCTATTAATGATATAGTAAAGTAACATGGAGGGTTTTTTAATGAAATCACATTATTTTTTCCCGGCTGTAGGGCTCATAATTGTTATGGCTTTTTCCGCCTGTAGTTCAACCCCAACAGTAACGCGCATAGATTCCGGAACACAGATAGATCTGAGCGGGTACTGGAATGATACGGATGTCAGGATTGTCTGTGAATATTTGATTAATGATTGCCTTAATTCGCCGAGGGTTGACCAGGCGATACGGGCAATGGGAGGCAGAACGCCGGTGGTTCTGGTCGGCAGGTTTAGGAATGAAAGCGACGAGCATATTGATACCGCAATCATTACAAGCATCATGGAAAGGACAATTTTTAACAGCGGGAAAATGGATTTTGTCGCCGGAGGAGCCGCAAGAGACGAACTCCGCGCCGAACGGCAGGATCAGTTAAGCGGCTATACAAGTGACGAAACTGCTGCATCTCTTGGCAGGGAAGTGGGCGCTGATTTTCTTCTTACCGGTACCGTACGAACCATTGTAGACCGGATAGATAATCAATCAGTAAGGACATATTTTGTAAACGCAGAAATGACCAGTATTGAAACGAATGAGCGTATTTGGATGGGACAACACAGCGACATAAAAAAGATAATAGCAAGACCCAGGAACAGACTATAATTACTACCCGTTTTGCTCGGCTTCACCCGGAGGGAACAGGTAAATATCGGGAAGCTTAAAAGTTCTGTCCGTACTGCGGGAATGCTGGGACTGGATGGCGCTAACAACGGGAATTTTGAAAAAATGGGTCAAGGGTTCGTACTGCGGGGACTCTATTTTCAATGAGTAATCAAACATACGGTGTATACTTACATTTTCAACGGGTACTGCGGCAGGCCAAAATGTAAATGTCCCCGCAGTGTTCTCAACGAGAGTGTACGGGTTTTGCCAGTTCAGGTTCCGCATTAAGACTTTTTCACTGCCGCTGCAAAGCTCCACTGTTGCTTCGGGAATGGGAGCAAATGTTTCACCGTCAAACAGCCTTCCCACAATGGTGGGAAGATCAAAAACCGGCTCAGAAAAAGTCTGCCCCATGGATACGGTATCATCATGAGCAGATGTAGGACGCATATTGTGGGTTACCAGCCGCAGCCCTTTGTACACGAGAGCGGCTATATCAGCTTCAGCCTGCTGTCTACCGGACCAATCCTGTTCAATCCGGGTAAATCCCCTGTTGGAAACAATATAATGCGGTTCAATGCGGTTAAGTGTGTAACAAATGGTATCCAGCTTACACTGATCACACAGGCATAACCCTGTTGGATTGCCTTCTTCCTTTATTGAGTTAATAATAGTCTCCACCGAACTAAAAACAGAATCTTCAGAAATATTATGTATTTCCATATTCAGATACCCCTTAACCATGGTTTCTTAACATATAGTATATCAAATAAATCCCGCAATGTCTCTATTTTTTCGCAATAATCGGGATTAACAAATATTCTTACCGTGTAGAGGGTTTTCACAAAAGATCCCAATGTTTCGGTTTTAAAGGCGCTTGAACTGTTTGCAAAACTGCATTGTTCGTCTGATACGAACAGGTTCGTTTCAAATGAAACCGGTTCTGGTATATCGATAATCAGGTCATCGGGGGCAAGGGGAATGCCCGCATGGCGCAATTCATCAGCAAGGAGCTGTTCGTAAAGGGATCGTTTACCAATATCTCTCAGGCAGCAATGGTCTGACTCTTTATAGGGAATTTCCGCTATAGCGGTATACAGGTGTCCGTTCCATACTGCTTCTGCCAGGGTACTGCCGGGTTTTTCCCTCAGCAGTGAAAATAAGCTTTGGTCGTCAAGGCCATACAGTTCTTCTCCGGCTATTACCCCCGATTCGAGGTTTTTTACCAGTATTTTTTTAATCATGGAAGTTGCGGCGCGTACTTGTTTATGCCAGTACACCGTTCGATACATTAAATATTTAGCAAAAAGAATGGCTTCAACATTGGGAATGAGGCGGGAATCGATGTCTGTCCCTCTATCCGCGCTGGGAATAAGCCGGGAAAAGATAAAATCAACATCCTGTGCCCCGTAGGGAACCCCACAGTAACGGGCATCACGATTGAGGTAATCAAGTTTATCCGGGTCAAGGCAGCCGGAAAGCAGCTTGCGGTAAAAGAACAATTCATCGCTGCTGTTTACTGCACTGTTGTTTTTAGTTGTGCTGTAAAGATCGCTGTCAACAATCGCCGCAGTCAGTACAGGGTCTGCCCCGCATTTACCCACCAGGCTTTTAAGCGGGTCTGTAAGAATCAACCCCCCGGTTAGGGTTTCGTGCGAACGCAGCGGCAGTTCTTTCAGCGAGTGCGTGTAGGGGAAATGGCCCAGGTCGTGGAGCATGCAGGCGCACAAAAAAGACATCGCTCCTTCCCGGCTAATCCAGCCTGCATCTCGCGCCAGGTTTTGTAAAAGCCGCCGTCCCAAATGGTATACCCCGATTGAATGCCCTGCACGGGTATGGGTTGCCCCTGGATAGAGCCGGTAGACCGGGCCAAGCTGCAATATACGGTGCAGCCGCATAAACGGAGGGGAGTCTGCCAAGGCTGCCAATTCCGGAGTGAAATACACATGCCCCCACAAAACATCCCTCATTGGGCAGGTAAATCGTTCGATTAATAACGCCGGAATTGAAACACCCATCGTGACTATTATAGGACAATCTGTTATAATACTCTATAAGATGCAAAACAGAATTATTAAAACCATCATACTGCTTTGCGTGATATGTTTACTTTCATTAATAGCGGGCAGTCTTTATTCCCAAAACACGGGAGGAAGTGAAACTGTCCAGCGCGGTTCCATTCCCGATGAATTACTTCGCCCCCACAGGAGTGAAGCCCCTCACTATCCGGTAGATACGGTTATTGGTGCTTTAGGCCAGGGTACTTCGGCGCGGGAAGCGTACGATCTGGCAAGAAGGGCCGCAATCGCATTCCTGGCAGGAACCGCAGATGCGCCGGTTTTTTCTGCGGCAAACAGGGCATTTATCCGGGACTGCATTGGCCAAGTGCAAACAATAGAACCCAGGCAGTTTCGCCTGGGCGGCGGACGCGAAGAGCCGGATGGTTCGGCTTCTTTTATGATTCGGTTTATCGGCAGGGAGTACAGCATAACCGGCGAGATGTTTATCCGTCTGCATGAACGCGAAGCCGCCCCGGTAAGTGTGCCTGCACCTGCCGCAGAATCGCCGGAACCAGATGAAAACGAAGAACTGCCCGAAACAGAAGAGCCGGCCGGACCGCTCACTGCCGAAGAAGCTTTAGCGCCGACCGTTCCGGAACAGGTTGTACAGGCGCCGCTTGTTCCCGTCATCAGGACATGGACATTCGATGATATGATACTGGAAGACCCGCGCAGCCTTAGTGATGAAAACCGGGAAACCCGTCAGCATTTTGACTTTCCCCCTTACGAGAGGTTTTTTTAATGGTATAATTCGTTATGGCGCATAAAAAAAAGAGAATAGGCCTGGTTCTGGCAACGATCCACACCGGGATTTCTCTGGATGTATGGGACAGTTTTATCCGTACGGCGGCCAACGAAAATATCAGCCTGTTTATTTTTCCGGGCGGCAGACTGAATGCGCATGAGGATTTTGAAGCCTTTCGTAACCAGGTGTATTATCTTGTAAATAAAGACAACCTGGACGGCTGTGTAAGCTGGAGTTCCACTATACGGTATAACCAATCAACCGAAGAATTTGAGCGTTTCCATGCCGGATTTGAACCGCTTCCATACGTTACCCTTTCTTTTAAGTCTCCGGGACATCCAACTGTGGATTTTGATGCCTACAACGGGATGAAATCCCTAATCAGTCATTGTATTCATGTTCACGGCGCAAAAAAAATTGCTTTTATACGGGGACCGGAGTTTCATCAGTCAGCACAGGCCAGGTATGAAGGTTACAATGACGCGCTTAAAGAATCAGGGCTTGTTGATTCTTCCCCTGCTTTTCCGCTGGTCACCGATCCATTTAACTGGAACGCCGGAAATGCCGCAGCAGCCCAGCTTTTTGAAGAACGTTCGCTGGTTCCCGGACGTGACTTTGATACCCTTGTCTGTTCCAGCGATTTGACGGCACTGGATGCAATAAATTATTTTGCCCGGCACGGCTATCATGTGCCGGTTAATTACCGGGTAGTTGGATTTAATAATTCAGTGGAAAGCCGTGTTGCAGAAAGCCCACTTTCAACGGTACAACTGCCAAATGCCGAAATGGCACAGGTGTCAGTAAAAATGCTGCTTGGCATGCTGGGCAGAAAAAAAAGTGCGCCCCCCGCCGATGTCCTGTTAAACACCAGGATAATACTGCGGGAATCCTGCGGATGCTCCCATTCAGACAGTTCTGAAGAAATCCCGGTAAGAATGACCAGAGATGATCTTATCAGTGAACAGCTTGCAGTCCGCGTTCGATACGAAAAAGAAAGATGCGGCACAGTACTTAATTCTCTGAAATGCAGCCTTTTTGGAACCCGTGATCGCCATTCTCTGGTACAGAACCTGGCGCACTATTTACCAAAAATCGGCATACATACCGCTGCTGTTGTCCTGTACGGCGATGAAAAAACATCTGTTTTTACCGGCGGGTTTTCAAATGAGGGAATGAGCCCGATCAGAGAACAGCGTTTTCCGGCTCGGTATTTGGTTCCACCGGGTCTGCAACAGCAGTTTGCCAACGGAATTTTCCTGGTGCAGCCCCTGTTTATCGAAAACCAATCGCTGGGATATTTTATTCACAATGTCCCGGTTAACAAAAGCATGGACGGAGTTATCCATGAAGAGCTCAGATCAGCGGTAAGCTATGCACTAAAAGGTATTTTTTTGCTGGAGGAAACTGTTCGCATAAAGAAAAATGCAGAACAGGCGGAACGGGCAAAAACAGAATTGATTCAAATCATGGAAAACAGCCTGTTTGATCTTCTGCAGAATATAGCGGAACATATCGAATTGATGGAGAAAAGCACTTCACTGCGGGAACTGCACAAGGACATAATGGTCTTAAAATCCCTACTGACTTCCAAAGAAACAGACACAGGCCGCCTGAAGAATTTATCGCTTACACGGCTGGACGAACTGACTTTACAGAAACGGCTGTTTGACATGGAAGAACTCCTGCCAAAAACAGGCGCCTTCCCGTTGATCCTGGGAGACACAACCCGGCTTGCCCTATGTTTCTCCCTGATTAGGGAGCACTATAACCATGATTATTCCATAGAATTAACCTACGGGGGGCTTTCCATTACATTTAAAAAAGGAAATATAAAGGCGCACAGCGGAAAAACAGACAGGGCCGAAAAAGCACAGAGGTTTCCGCTTCTCCTGGCGGAACGTATCATCCTGATGCACGAAGGTGATTTTTCGCTGTACCGTGATTGTTGTACTGTTACATTACCCTGGACCACGTTAACGGGACAGAAAGCAAAAAAAAATACCATTAGTTCCCATAACCATGTGCTGGTTCTTTCAGACCCTGCTCTTTTACCGGCCAATTTTTTCACTTTACCGCAGATTTATGATGCGGCAAAAGCACAGCCGGTAAAAACGGCGTTTATTGCCTGGAATGCACCCGGCGCCGGTACTGAGGAAAGGGTAAAAGTTTCCGGTTTAAAGCGCAGGAGTACATTGGCAGGTATTCCTTTTCTCTGCTACGGGATGCCCACAGGCGCCGGCGGAACCATTGATGCCGCCGCATCCATAATTGAGGCTGTAGAGTATACATTGAAATCGCCGAAAAAAGGCGCTGTTCTTTTTATCGGTTCCAGCGAATCATGGATTGGCAGCACGGAGCATTTTCTGCCGTCCAGTGAATTTTCCATTGATAAAATCAGGATTCCTTCGATGGAAGAATTTAACGAAACAATCAGTGAAATAAACCCTGTGCTGATTATGTTCAGTACTCTTGACACTGAAGGTGCCGCCGCAGTGCGCCGGCATCCGCTGACAGTAATGGTTCCGGTAATAATGATTGGAGACCGGATCGATAATCAGGCCGAGGTGAACGCATTGAGCCAGTACTCCCGGCTGATACTATGCCATCGGGCCATCGTCACATCGGAAGAATTCCGGGCGCGCATCCGGGCCATTATCGGAGGCGATGAAATTTTACCGCTGCATACCGGCACATTGATAAAAAAGACGATACTCTATTTCGGCCAGCATGCCGAATCCCATATAACCCGCTGGAAATTGGCGGATAAGGTTAATGTCAGCGAAGATTACCTTACCCGCATGTTCCGCAGGGAAATGGGGCTTTCATTATGGGATTATTTAAACCGTCTGAGGATTTTCCAGGCGGCAGAATATTTACAGAAGACAAACCACTCCATTCAGCATATTGCAGTACAGACCGGTTTTCAGGATCAGGCGTATTTTTGCCGGGTTTTTAAGAAAATTTACGGTATCCCGCCGGGACAACTGCGCAAATGAAAAAAATACCCCGCAAATAGGCGGGGTATTTTTTCTCCGTGTCCTCTGTGTATTTTCTTCTCTACACAAAATCCTCGCGCATGGGGGTAAAGATGTCTATCAGTATGCCTTTTTCCAGACATACACAGCCATGCTGCACCCCGTTCTGTTTGCACAGGGTGTCACCCTTGCCAACTTCCTTTTCTTCGTCTCCAACGGTAAAGCGGAAACGGCCTTCGGCAATATAGGTGATCTGGGTGTGGGGGTGGCTGTGGAGCGCACCCACCGCGCCGGTTTCAAAACAATGTTCTACAGCCATTATGGTATCGCTATAGGCAAGTACCTTGCGTATAACGCCCGGAGCGGGATTTTGACTTTCGATGTCTTTGTAAAATACCCACACTTTGTCTTTGTTTTCTTTACTCATCATTTTACTCTACGGCTCTTATTCGCTGAATAATATCGGCCAGTTCGGCATAGGCGGGCTGGTCATACAGCGGTGCAAGTGCATCAACAAAAAGCTGGCGCTCTTCCGGGGTAAGGGTGGTTATGGTGTTGCCGGAAGCCCGTGCAGTCGCCTCGTATTCCTGCTCTGCTTTAAGCCATTCTTCCCGTTCTACCCGTGCGCCTTCCGCAGCGCCTGCATAGATAATGGCTTTATCTTCTTCGGAGAAGCTGTTCCATGTGCTGGTATTTACCAGAATCATTTCCGGGGATGCCATGTGCTGATTTTCGGTAAAGAACGAGGCTACCTCATAATGACCGGCAGTGATGTACGAAGGCCAGTTATTTTCGGCGCCTTCGACAATACCATTCTGGATGGCAGTGTATATTTCACCGTAAGCCATGGGAGTGGGGGAAGCGCCCAGGAGGCGTACCATGTCCATCATAAGGGCGCTTTCCTGCACCCGAATTCTCATGCCCTGCAGGTCAGCAGGGGTTCTGATTTCGCGCTGGGAATTGTAAAAGTTGCGGAAACCGGCATCATACCAGCACAGGCCGTACAGGTTCTGCGGTATGAGCATTGCCCGTATTTCATCGCCGATGGGGCCGTCAAGAACCCGGAACTTATGTGCCCGGTCACGGAACAGGAAGGGCATACCCAGGGCATTCAACTGCGGGTTAAGTACGGTAAGCGGGTTAATTCCAACACGGATAAAATGGATAGCGCCGGTCTGGGTCATTTCGATGGTTTCCCGTTCCTGCCCCAATACGGAGTTATTGTACACCTGGATGTTTATCCTGCCGTTTGTATGCTCCCTGACATAGTCGGCAAAAGCCAAATTGCCCAATACTGTGGGATAGCCGTCGGGGTGATTATCCGCCATGCGAAATACCTGCCCTTCTTCCTTATCGCAGCCAGGTAACACAACAATGAGCATTGCCAGTATGAGAAGCGCCGGCAATAATACATGTAGTTTTTTCATTCTTTCCTCCAAATGAAATTTTATTTTTACCGGCCCAGGGCCGGCTGAGTACATTAATTACCAAACATTATATTCGGAATTGTCATGCTGATGGCAGGTATAAATGTTACCAGCAGCAGCCCGGCCAGCATTACCAGATACAGCGGCAGCAGGGCTTTAGAGGTTTCCTCTATCTTGATTTTTCCGACAGCGCTGCCCACGAACAGCACCGTCCCAACCGGCGGGGTGAGCAGCCCCATACCGAGATTGTAAATCATTACAACGCCAAAGTGCACCGGGTCCATACCGATTACCGGAGACGTTACCACCCGGATCAATATGGGTGCGGTAATGAGAATCAGCGGTGCCATATCCATTACACAGCCCATAAGCAGAAGGGTTAGGTTTATCAATAGAAGCAGTATGTATTTATTGCTGGTTATGTTCAAAAGAGCATTGGTAGTAAGTTCGGGAATACGGAGGATTGTCATCATGTAACCAAAAGCGCCGGCAGAAGCAATCAGGGTCATTACCAGAGCGATGGTTTTCAGCGTGTTTTTCAGAATAACCACTGTATCCTTTAATTTAATGCCTTTGTACACAAAGAGCGCGATAATAAACGCCCACAAACAGGCAAGAACTGATGACTCATTGGCAGTAACTATACCGGCAAACACGCCGCCGATGATTATAACCACGGTAAACAGGCCCATTAAACTTTCACCGGTGATTTTCACCGCTTCCTTAAACGTAAACTTTCCGCCTATGGGGAAATTATTTTTCCGGGCAACAATATAGCAGTACAGCATGAGCAGCAGGCACAGGAGAACTCCGGGAACAAGGCCGCCCATGAACAGTTTCCCGACGGAAATCCCGCCAACAGCCGAGGAATAGATGATCATATTGTGGCTGGGCGGAATGAGCAGGGCCAGACAAGCGCTGGCACAGCTTAAGGCGACAGCAAAAGGGAGGGGATACCCCTGTTGTTTCATCATTCTGATGTTGATTGGCCCCATGGACGAGATGGACGCAACGGCAGACCCTGAAATCATGCCGAAAAACACGCCGTTCAGCGAGTTGACCATGGCAAGCCCGCCCCGCACGCGCCCGACCATTACATTTGCCAGGTTAAAGAGCCGGTCGGAAACCCCGCCGTGTCCCATGATTTCTCCGGCAAGGATAAAGAATGGAATGGCAATAAGGGAAAACGAATCGACACTGGCGACCATCCGTATCGTTAAAGCGCTCAGGGGAATATTCATGTAAAATGCTGTCGCAAAAGCCGATAACGCAAGGCAAAACGCGATGGGAAATTTCATAATCACCAGAAAAACAAAAAGTCCCAAAAGCAAGGTAATGGCCGGAGTGTTAACTATCATGCGGTATCTCCTTGAGCGGGTCTTTATTGGCCTTAGCCTGTTGTTCATCGGTGCCGTACTTAAAATGGTCATATATCTGATAAACAATGAGGAAAGCGACCAATACACCGATGATTGTAGGAATAACATATATCCATACCTGCGGAATACCAGTGCCGGGAAGTCGGTTGTCTTTGATATTCGAAAAAACCAGCCCCATGTTAACGCTCATCATAAGTCCCAGTACCAGGGTGAGTACTTTCCCCATGACTTCGATTGCCAGGCGTATTCTTTTAAGCAGAATATCAACGACAACGCTCATGGCGATGTGGATTTTATCCCGCACCCCAATGGCAATACCGATAAAACAGAATGTAATCATAAACTGCCGCGCCAGTTCTTCCGACCAGCCTGGTGTGTTTCTGAATAAATACCGTCCCGTTACCTGAATCAGGATGACCACCACCATGGCGGCCAGGCAGATAATGGCAATATATTCAAAAAATCCGCATATCCCATTGACAATTTTTCTATATGTCTTCAAAGGTTCCTCCTTAACAAAAGTAGTTTATCAAAAAAAGGGGGCTATCCGGGAAGAGTACATTCCGGACAGCCCCTCTCACCCCTTTTTTAATTTAGTTTACCAGGAGATGGTTAGTTTCGCAAACACGCCGCTTCTTTCAAAGAGACCTTCTGAAGGAAGGGTACCCTCCTGAACGTACTTTATCTGGCCTTCGGGAATGCTTTCGATAAAGTTATTCAGAGCAAGCCCCTTGTTGACATTGTAGCCAATGACAAACCGGGCGTTGTAGAATTTAAGACCGGCATATATTTCAAACCCCATGTTTTCCGACAGGGTAAAGGTACGTTCGAAGCCTTCTTTTCCGGTATTGGCAGCATCGGATCCATGCCCGTCAAGATCGGAATGTACACCTTTCTTGGTTTTCCATACCGCATCACCCAGCGTACCAAGGAAAACGCCGCCGCCAATAAAGTAATGATCCAGTAATGTAACACGAAGATCCGTAGTAATAGAGTTCAGAGTGATAGTATCCCTAAGGACATGGGCTTGCTGGGAATAAATATAGCTTAAATTCAAGTCCGCAACCATATCCAAACCGAGCATATCGGTAAAGTTATACGATGGGCCAAGGTCAATGCCAAACCTGATAGCCTGGCGGAAACTGGCAGTACTCGCATCCCAGCTTCTAAACGGCCCCCATTGCTCGCTGAGATGGAACCCGCTCATTCGATAGAAATTTATATAATCTACATTACGACTATCGCCTACAGCATCCTTGCCCATGCCTGAGATAGCATCTATATTTTTACCATAAAGTGCAACGCCCAGACCCAGAGGAACAGTCAGATTATTGACACCGGTATACGTAAAACCGGCGCCGAACCCAAAGTTGCTCCCGGAAAAAACATTCATGGCGTTATAGGCATAGATAAATTCCGCCGAAAATGTGCCCATGTTGAAAAGATCCATCTCATTTAGCCTTAGGATGGCATGAAAGGGGATATCCTTTTTTGTATCATAATCACCGTGGATTATCCACATTGAGGTGGGATCACCTGTGTTCTGATCGCCATCCAGAAGTACTTGCACTGAGTCTTTCAGCCGTAAATTGGTGGTTAAAGAAGCGCTTATTGATTGAGCAAACGATAAGGGCATAGCAGCTTCAAGCTGGATATGGTAATCATACGTAGTTCGCAAACTGCCCAGCGCAGCGGAGCGGTATGATCCATGATTGGCAAACCGATTAACCTGAGCGGGGGCAACTTCAAATAAACCCGTTTTTATCCATACATCTACAGGTAATGCAATGTCCAGACCCTGGAACACATTGATCCGCCCGTAAGCGACATCCAGAAAGAGCTTATCAAAAGTATAATTATCTTGCTCCCGCAACTGCATGGGGATGTAGGGAGAGCCGGGCTGATAATACCCCACAAGGCTGATAAAAATATCAAACGCAGGGATGGGGTTAAACAGCATACTGAAGTCCATCATGGCATAGTACCCGTGTCTACTGGGGACATAAGATACTTCCGGTACTGGATCATAAAACACGCCCGGCGCAGGATAGAGAGGAGAGTCAGCCCCCATGGTCGATGTCACTTCTTTGTCACTCCATGGAACTTTTTGAAGGTCATCCATTAACCCTATACTGGCCATACCCGTTACAGAACCGGACAGCGTTAACCGAGGGCCGTTCCTGTTACCATTACCATTAAACAAAGCTGCAAGCGGATTGGCGCTTGGCAGTACCGGAACTGTTTCCGGCTCCTGGAACGCAGTTTGGCTGACTTGTTCAAAGACCTGAACCTGTTCTGCAAAGACAGCTTCGTCCGCCTGAAGATCGGTTTGGCTGACCTGTTCAAAAACAGCTTCATCATAGTAGGCTGACTCATCCTCCTGGGCGTAGACCGCAAAACAGAAGACGAGCGCCAATAATCCGGCGAGGATGCGCTTGTTACTCATCATAGAAAACCCCTTGTAATAATGAAAATTGTGATACGTAATGATACTTGGTATGATTAGAATTATCCCGCTTACATTTTGGACTTTTCAGACATATTGTTGCTGTGTGTTGTAGGAGTAATTTTCGTGACTTTTGCCTGATAGTTTGTTATATTGTATTTTAAGAGGTTTATACAGAAATACAATGCAGGATAAACGAAAAATTCACGGCGCCATTGCCGGAGCAGTATTCGGTCAGGAAGAAAAATATGCAGTAATTGAAGCGGGAATGTACGTGCTGGAACAGTCAGGCGACACCATAAAAATGGACATTCCGCACACATTTGTTCCGAAGGAGTGGTAAACACCCGCTATTCTGCATATCAGACAGTACGGAAATATCCAAAATGTTGTCGTTATTTTTCCAAAAAAGAGATATATATTTACTATATATATTCATTTTATTTGTTTTTATGGAGGACAGATATGAAAAAATTACTGTTTGTGTTCGGCCTGGTGTTTATTCTCACCCTTGGCCCCGTTTCATGCGACATTGGAGACATGGATTTTGCCGGGAGTGAATCCGGACAATTTATCTCTAATCGTGTTGACTATTCCGAAGCATGGGAAGAAATAAACTTTCATGATCATGCTATACCATACCGCTTTGGGCCCAGCGTCGGCGGTAGAATTTGGAGACAGGGCGAGAATGTCACCGGTATGCCTCACAACCTTCAAGCTGCCGGTAACGCAACCCAAGGTAATGGCCCCTTTCATACAAGCAATGGCGGATTTACCGTACCCGATGGCCATGTTGCTTTAATTACTTCTTCCGGAGGCGGGAAAATCGCCGGCAGTGAAGACGGAATCCTCTATTATTTCAAAGAAGTTGACATGAGCAAAAATTTTAAAATTGAAGCAGAATTTGACATTATATATTTTGGCATTTCCACCCACGGGGTGTGGGGTGACAGATACTCTATTGAGGACACATCCATGAGTTGCAACGGTCAGGCGGGGTGGGGCATCATGATACGGGACGAAGTCCCCGAAACAGGAAGCGGCAGCAGCGCCAGAACCCAAGCTTCTGTACGTGCGCTGTATCAGCCTAATTTCATGGATTCTAATACATCGACCGACCCCTCTGGCAGGTATAATTTAGCAACCCGCGGCGGTGATGCCAATATGTTCATGGTTGGCGCTACCAAGTGGGGATTACGCCGGTACTGGCGGCAGGGCGTCAGGTGGAACGGGTTAGACCTCCGCAGCCAGATTCCGCAATATGACGAAGATGGAAATATAACAGGATATGAAGAGTATGTCGGCGTGGAACGAGGTACCGGAAACCGTATTGCCACAAGCGGCGCTGGTGAATACATGAACCACGGTACTACGAGATTTGCATTTTTACCCGATGCGGACGGTGATTATAATTTATGGACAAATGCTGCCGGCACGACTCCTTCCTGGCCGGCGCGTTGGGATTTTCCGGAGCGGGGCAGCCGGTACAGGGTAACACTGGAAAAAACGAATAACGGCTATGATTACCGGCTTGAAAGGCTTGACGGACCAGCAAGCAATTTACCTCCGGAGCAAAACGGTGACCCCAATTCAAAAAACAAACGAAACGGTGTTGTTATGTCAAGCTATTCTACAGACACCATGCCGTACTACCACAGCCCTAACCCTCAGCGAAGGCTGCCTTTGTATGATATTGCGGACTCCATAAACAAAGAAAAATATTATGTTGGATTTTTTGCCGCACGGAATGCCGGGGTTTCGGTATCTAACATCAAATATTGGGAGGCAAATAAAACGGATACGGAGCCTTATGTAAGGCCCCTTCCTGAAATCGTAATGCCGAGCATTGAAGTTGTTACACCGCCGTACTACGGGGGGCAGGATCATATCTGGATTAAGTCAAATATAGACGGCAACCTGATCGTTTCCCAGGACGGTGTTCGCATACCGGACCAGGTAATCTTTAAGGAATGGGTCAGAGAACCAACAAACGACATGGCCATTCCCCATACCATGTGGATGGTTCCCATTATGACCCCAAAAACAGGCGCTAATACGTTCACCCTGCAATTTAACCCCAATCCGGTCATACCGCCCGATCTTGAAAGAAGGTACTGGACAGGTGCCGTAATTGGATCTACTGCCCCCATGCGGAGAACCTGGGTTATGGAGCGAAAAGAGTACCACGGCGGGACGGGAGACATTTTCATCAGCCCGGACGGAAGGGCGACAAATGCCGGAACGAGGGGAAGCCCGCTGAGCTTGCTTGCCGCAATTAACTATGTACAGCCCGGCCAGCGGATAGTCATGCTGGATGGGGAATATGTTATGTCCGATTATGTAACAATACCCCGGTTTAACGAGGGACGCCACGGGCAGGAAAAAGTGCTGATGGCGGAAAACCTCTACATGGCAGCTATTGACTTTAAAAGGGATCTAAGACTAAGGGGGCCGGGCGGGCAATTTACCAACCACGGCATCCTGCTTAATGGTTCATACTGGATACTTGACGGCTTCCATGTCCGTAATGCTTCGGACAATTCTGTCGGGGTAAAAGTAGGCGGTCATAATAACACTGTACGCTGGCTGCTCGTATACAATGCCGGCGATTCAGGCATACAGATGAGCTGCCCAAATACGGAACCGGTACGGAACTGGCCTTCATATAATACCATTGAATTCTGTACCAGCTTTAACAACCGGGATACATCGGAAACAAACGCCGATGGTTTTGCCGCCAAGCTAAATGCGGGAGACGGCAACAAATTCCTGTGGAATATTTCCCATAACAATACCGATGACGGCTGGGACCTTTTTGCCAAAAAAGAAACCGGCCCTACCGGCATTACCCATTTCTTTGGCTGTGTTGCCTATTCAAACAGATTTCTGCTCAGTGACGGCGATGGCGGCAACGGTCGAAACAGCAGCCAGGGAGCGGGGAATAACTTTAAACTTGGCGGTGAAGGCTTGGCTGTTCCGCATGAGGTACGGCATAGCATCGGTATAGGCGGTCGTTGGTCCGCCAACTCCAACCCCATCCCGGAAAGTTACTTTTCCAATGGCGGCGCCGTGACTGCGTTTACATACAGAAGCCAAGACACTAGCGGAACCCTTGCCAATATTACCTATACGTGGGCAGAAGCGTTCCCCGGCGTCCCGTTCCCGCCGCTTGTTATGGAAGGCTCTTTCCAATGGACATGGCGCGAGAGCCAGAGTGTTTTTATGAAACGGATTGGTTTGTTTACAGGGAATCCGGCTGATGTTGATGCAGACGGCAGGCCCATAGACGGCAGACCGGATTTCCGCAGCAAAGCAGCCAATCGTGATTGGGAATACAGGCCAACAGGACCTGAATGGCAACCAGGAGTTGTGTATCCCAATACTTTTACCGGTAGTAGTCCAACTGGCCCCTGGGCTTTCTTTGTTGATCCCAGACCTGAACCGGACTGGCTGCCGAGATAGGAGGAGCGATTTATGAAACGGTTTGTTACAATAGCAGCGCTATTAGCGCTGATGTGTTTACTGTTTACTGCCTGCGAGGAGTTCTTTCCGACGGGAGAATTCGGTGATTTTGAAGAAGGTAATCCCGGTAATTTTAATGTTCGTCTTCAGAGGATAACATTGAATACCCGCGGACTCCATGCAATACCGGGAATAAACCCCACGCTTACCCTTACCAAGTTTCCTGCCTTTGCCAACACAGGTGATACATTACGGTGGACTTCATCCAATACAGATGTTGCCACGGTTGATCCGGAAACCGGTGAGATAACAACAAGAACTGCAGCAGTTACCGGTAACCCGTTGACAACGGTTATTGCGGTAGAATCTCTTGAAGATCCTTCTGTGCGCGCTTCCGCGACTTTGACCGTATATCCCGTTTATAACGCAAGACGCAGGTGGCTGCAACCGGCATCCGGAACTGCCGCTGTCCATGGTTTACCCACAAGTACTGGCGGTCTTTCAAATATAGATATGGGTCTTGGAGCGGTATTTAATCGAGGTACAGGAGGCGGTCTTAACAGTGACGCGCAAAGCCCTGGTTTATATATCGTAGACCCGGAAAATCCTTATGCATTCGGCATTACTCCGACTGGAGCAACATTAAACGCTGGATCGTGGGCCACAGGTAGCTGGACTCCTCAAACGAATACTGCCGGTAATAGCAGCGCATATATCAGAAGGCCGTTTTACTTCCATCCTGCTAATTATTTCCACACCCCCGGCAGCACTACTGCTTTTTTTACTTCTGCACAGACGGTAAGCATCGGGCATTATCGGGCTGGCGCACACGGCAGGGTATTCAGCATAGCAGCGCTCCAGGGGCCTTTTACGGTTATCGTAAACTATGTAGCTAACGGAGCTGAAGACAGATCTGCCGTAATACGGGTAGGTGACACTGATTCCGGTATACTTGATACAAATCCTGCAAGCCCCACGTATGGCCGGAATAAACCAGCCCTGTACAAAGAGGGTGAGACGAGTCCGAATGATAATAACCAATTAGGGAATGAACGTAGCGTGTGGTATAACCATCATGAAAATGAATTTGTCCCTATTGTATATATTGAAGCTCCGACGGGCAATCTGCGGTTTTATGATTTGTTTGTCCTGGATGAAGTATTGTACCAGTACAACCAGGTTCCGTTCGGTATTAGTATAAGCGGCGAATCAGCCCCGGCTGTTGGCAGAACTGAATATTTCTCGTGGGTAATGGGTACCGGAGTCGGTACCGGCAATGGAGTTCTCAATTATACACCCTGGCTGCACAATATTATCGTTGACCCGGCAACGAACAGGCCCATGCTTGATGCGGACGGCAACGAGATCAGCAGTACGGTAATTACCTGGGACATTTCCGCCGGCGATGAAAATGCAGAAATTGCAAGTACTTTTGGAAACCTTGTTGAAGTAAGAGGTTTACAGTCGGGGAGTTTTACCCTGAGAGTAACTATTTCTACGTATAATCCCAACAGAACCGAACCTGGCAGGGACGCAGACGGTGTTCCCCTTGGCACAATCAAAACCTCAGATGCCATGCCCAACCCTTCACCTGACATTATAGGCAGATCGGCAACAAGGACTTATACTATACCGTAAAGAGCAATTGCTCGTATAAATGCCGCCTCTCCGTATGGAGGGGCGGTTTTTTTATACACAAAGAACACAGAGGGGGCGGGGGGTATTTTGCCACCTCGCCGCCCCGCCCGCTGCTGCCTTGTTTCCAACCCAACCCTCAACCCCCATACAACACCCCCCACCAGAAAAGTGCGTGTCCCTCAACCATGGCTAGAGCGGGTGTCGGCATGTGTGTCCTCCTATGGGAAAGCCCCCCTCCATTAACGCCCATCCGGATAAGGCAGCAATGTGTGTCCCTCAAAACATGATTAGGCGGGTGTCGGCGTGCGTGTCCCTCAGAACATGATTAGGCGGGTGTCGGCGGCAAACGTGCCGCGCAAGCGG
>WRLF01000028.1 GCA_009777735.1 Treponema sp. | reverse complement strand
CGTGAATTGTCTGCCAGCCGGGCAGGTTGAACCTCACGAAGATTAAGCCCCAATTCTTGCCGTATGTCGTCGTTGATTATGAGTGTAATTGCGCCGGTATCAACTAAAATCGACATGGTTTTCTCACGAATTTCACGTTCCTGTTTATAGCCGTATTGCATAAGAGAAATATCCCCGGCATTTTTTAGCGTAATATCTGCGTACACTTGTCCCATTGCATTGCTCCTTACTAATAAGATAAGTAAAAATCAGAGAAAGTCAAGTAAAATGGTGATGTCGTTCTCCTCTCTTACACCGGCAGTTCCTGCACCTCTGTCCCCAACGCCTTTGCTGCCTGTTCTGCGTCTTTCATGCCGGTAATAATAACCTTGCCGGCAGGGTGTTGCTGCGCCAGACTTTCCAGAGCAGCTGAAATATCTGTTTCAGATATGGCAATAAGCCGTTCCAGTCTTCTTCTGCGGTAGCCGTTGTCTATGCGGGACAGGAAACGTAAAAAATCCGTGAGGTCTTTTTCCGAAGGGCTCTGGGGACGTGTTTCGCGGGAATAACAGCCGATTATCATTTTTTCCAAATCATCTTGTGCGATGAAATCTGCGGCGTTTGTGGTAAGTATAGCAGAAATGCTTTCCAGCGAACGTAAGGGATTGGGATCGCGGTATGTGGCAAGGGAGAAACAGCGTTCAAGGCTGTCACTGGAAGCAAAAGCTCCGTAAGCGCCGCCCTTCATGCGGATGGCTTCCCAGAGCGCTCCGGTGGAAAGCTGATGCGCCAGGACTGTTTCCGCAACCTGCGGAATGGAGTCAAAAGCCGCTGCCTGAAATGCCATGGATGCAAAGCCTATTTGCAATGATGGCGATGCGAATACTTCTTTGATAGGCCCAGCACCTAATCTCAGTGTTATATTGCTAGTGCCAGGATTAGGTGCTGGGCGGGGTGAGCCAAAACTGCCAAATTGCCGAGCGAGCAGTGAGCCGCTGGACTTGAGTGCTTCGGCTGATCCGGCAAGGCTGACAATGAGGCCGCCTGACACAATGGCATGCCGCAAGCAGTGTAATTTTACGATAATCTCGGCAATGTCCATCTCCGCAAGCTGATGGACAAACAAAAGCTGTGTAATACCGGTCCATATTTCCCCTGTCTGCCTTGAAGGAGACATTAACCGGCCTGCTCTGCCAGAGGCATATCCGTGTCCGTAAGGAGCAAGGCTGGAACGCATATCGTTTTTCATTTCCAGAACCAGGTCTCTGATTCGTCTTTGATCGGAAAAATCCGCTTCGTTGATCATTCGTAAGGCAAGATCCAGCGACGGCGCGGTTTTTTCATCAAGGCATTTGAGACGGTAGATGATCCAGTCACGGCCGGCAAGGTCATGTTTACTGTGCATAATGGCTGGATCGGCTGGCACCGCAGAACCGGTATGCAAAAGTGTATTAAAACCGCCGACGGTACGAGCCATCAGGCTGGACACTTCGGCATAATGCATACCGGGAAGACCGACGGACAACGCCGCCCGCGAGAAAAACGGAAACCAGATATAGTCTTCCGGCGGAAGAATATCCAGGGGAAAAGCAAGGTCAAGATAACTGACGCCGTTGGTATACAGATCGTGGCAGAGTGCGGGAATTCCCCGCAGATTTTCTATGCGGCGGGGGATCAGTTCCGGCTCGGGAGAAAGGTCGTTTCGGGAAAGATGGGGGATGGAGGCAAGCGCTTCGGGGCTGTCGCTTGCACTCTGGATTTCCTCAAGAGCTGCGGATGCAGCAATGATGTGCTGCCTTTCCGTTGCACTGAAATTGCGCTGCGCTTTTGCAAGTGTTTCGGCAAGCTGCGTTTCTTTTTGCGTCAGGAAATCATTCTGCGGTTCAATAATAACCAGTGCGCGGTGAGGATTGTCTAAAAAATATTTCTGTATCAGCGATTCAAAAAAGTGATTGTCTTCGGCGATGCGTTTCTTGAGTTCGGCAATATGCGGATTTATCAACAGGCTTTCCCAGGGCTTCTTGCCATGCAGCCATGCCCGCAGGGCGCGGCGCATCCACACCAGCGAAAACGGGCCTCCTGAACGCTTGACTTCCCGTTGAGAAAATTCCATGGACGACAGCGCTGCTTCTATCTCTTCTTTGGGAATCCCCTCGGCAGCCAGCCGTTTCAGTTCGTTCAGGATAAGCGCTTCTACCTGTTCGGCGTTGCAACTCACCCCGCGTAACCCGGCAACAAACAATGTTTCGGCTATTTCAGACTCAAAGCCTGAAACCGGAGTAATGTCCTCACCAAGCCCGGACTCCACAAGGGCCCGGGTCAGAGGAGATCCGTCATGACCGAGAAGAATTTCCGAGAGTGCGCCAAGGGCGATTGTTTCGCTTGCCTTTGTAGTATCACCGAGAAGCCACGATAAAAACACCGTTGGCTTGGTATCGCCGCCGGCGGGGCAGGGGATACGGAATGTTTTCGGTGCGGCCCAGCGATTCTGTTTTACCACAGGCGGAGAAGCCCTGCCGGCTTCGATTGCCGAAAAAAATTGATCGTTAAGAAAGGCAAGTTGTTTTTCTGTGGGGATATTTCCCGCAAGAAAGATACGGCAGTTTGCCGGAGAATAACACCGGCGGTGATACTCTTTTAAATCTTCCCAGCTCAGTTCGGGGATATGATCCGGATCGCCGCCGGAATCAAAGCCGTAAGGAGTATCCGGCAAAACCGATTTTACCGACCAATGACCGGCATACGTATTTAACGATGAATATGATCCCTTCATCTCGTTATACACAACACCGGTAATTGCAAGCCTATCGTCCCCGGCAAACTCATAACGATAGGCTTCCTGCATAAAAGTCCACTCGGAAAGCAGGGGACGGAAAACCGCATCGCCGTACACGGACATAAGGTTGAAGTAGTCATGTTCATTTACCGAACTTGCCGGATACACGGTTTTATCGGGAAAAGTCCATGCGTTAAGAAATGTTTGCAGACTTCCCTGTGCCAGAGTCATGAACGCTTCCTTGAGTTGATATCGTTCAGATCCGCACAATACCGAATGTTCGAGTATATGCGATACGCCTGTGTTATTTTCCGGCGTAGTGGCAAAGGCAAATGCAAAAAGATTCTCGCTGTCATCGTTGAGGACGTGAAACACTTCCGTGCCGCATGTGTCATGCTTTGCCCAAATTCCTGCTGCCTTCATTTCGGCAAGATCAACAATATCAATAACGGTAAATCCCGATTCAAGCTTTTGCCCTTTGTGTAATTTCATACTTCTTCATACATTAGTTGATAATAGTACTTTCGGCAATGGCGGCCTCTCTTGTTTGCAAATGTTCTAATACCGTATATACTACAAAAAAGGAGATTTGTAATGAGTTCATGTTTTAATCCCCGGGAATTGTCCGATTTTGCACGATACTACGGTTTTCATTACGATAGTCTGGATCCGGCGGCTCTGGTAAAGGAAATTCTTATTGACATGGAGCGGGGACTTGCGGGTTTGAGTTCCAGCCTGCCCATGATACCTTCGTATATATCACCCATATCAAAAGTGCCGCCGGGTAAAACAGTACTGGCGCTGGATGCAGGGGGCACTAATCTGCGTGTCAGCCTGGTCAGTTTTGACGAACAGGGAAAAGCTGTACCCGGAGAAACGGTTAAATACCCCATGCCCGGCACTAAGGGTGCGGTCAATGCCAATCAGTTTTTCGACATGATCGCCGATGCGGTGCTTCCCGTTCTTGCAAAAGCTTCAAAAATTGAAGGGATAGGTTTTACATTTTCCTATCCCATGGATGTGCAGCCTGACGCTGACGGAATTCTGCTGGCGTTCAGCAAGGAAGTTGACGCTCCCGATGTTATCGGAAAAGCCGTAGGGGCAGGCCTGCGGGAAGCTCTGGCGCGTAAAGGCCATGTCTATGATGGCTCAATTGTGCTGCTCAACGATACAGTGGCAACCTTGCTTTCCGGCCTGGCAACAATACCAGCGGACGGCGGTGAGTTATCGCCTTATGCCGAGCCGCTGCCTTTCAAAAACGCCTACGGTTTTGCCGGCGGCCCGGCAATTGGCTTTATTTTGGGAACCGGTTTCAATACAGCCTATCCCGAAACAAGTATTCCTAAAATCGGATTTGAGTCAAAGGACTCACCGCAGATTATTGTCTGCGAAACCGGAAATTTCAACCTTCGTTACCGGGGCCCGCTGGACCGGGAATTTGACAACGGGACAAAATTTCCCGGCACTTATACGCTGGAGAAAACCACATCCGGCGCATACCTTGGCCCCTTGACATTACACATTCTCAAACAAGCGGTAAAGGATAAAGTGATCCGCTTCAAAAAATCCGATGCATTACTTGCCATACCCCAGCTTGAAACCAGGTACCTCAATGATTTTTCCCGCGTCCCGCTTGCAGGAGAAGGCCTCATCGGGTCTCTGTTCGAGCCGGACGAGGGTGATGCACTTGCAGCAGTACAATACCTTACCTCAATTATCATGGAACGGGGGGCGCTGTTTTCCGCTTCGGTACTTGCCGCTACGGTGGAAAAGATGCAGACAATCTGCGAACCGCATTGCCCGGTACGCATCGCCGTTGAAGGAACGACCTACATGCTCTTTAAGGGGATGTACCGCTCACTCAATGCATGGCTGCACACCCTTCTTGTCAAGGAAAAGCCCTGTCCCTATGTCATTGCGCCGGTAGAACAGGCCAGCCTCTTTGGCGCAGCAGTAGCGGCATTGAGCAGATAATCATTGCAGTAGATGTTTAATTACCGCTATCTGTTTCCCAGCCTCAAATTTTCAGGGATGATATGATGCAGGTCGCGGTTTGAGGAAACCTCATTTGTATTGCTTTCGCCGGCTAACAAGCGGGTGTATTCAAGCAGTTCGGGACGGTACTCAAAATGCATATTATCGTACATTGGCCATAAACCGCCCCAGATAAAACCTTCCTGCCTAAATGCTTCAATCACTTGAGTGGGAGGGTTCCAGCGGTTTTCCAGAGGGACAAGCATCCAGTCTTCGTTATTATTCCTGTCCCTCTCCCACTGCCAGTAGATTGTTTTGCCGTTAAGATTTTTGGGGAGTATGTCAACAGCAAGGCCCCAACTGTGATAGCTCATTCGTTGGGTTCCGGCAATTTGGCGCCAATTGTACCCATACACATGTTCCAACGAGGCAATGAAAGCCTGTCCGCCATTCCACCGTCTGATCGCTGCTTCAACCCGCCTAAGCGCCGGGACAATATCACGGTGGAGACGAATCCTTTTGCCGAGGAACTGCACTTCCTCAAGCAACGCTTCAATTTCCACTCGCTCAAGAGCTCCGTAGAGAACGGCCTGGATCCCCCGATGGCTGTCCGGGCGCTGCTGCCGGGCTTCGCCGCTGCCTCGTCTCCGCATGTTTTCAATAAACTGGGGGGCATAAGAATCCGGCGAAGTTGCTCCGGACGGGATTCGATAAAAAGAATGGGGGCTGTAAGAATCGATGTTGTCCCTTTCGGCGACGGGAAGGATCCTGCCTCCTGCCCAGTAAAAAATCTCTCCCCCTGCGGTTATTGTCCAGTCATCATCAATAAATTCAATATTGCTGATTTTATTGGGGAAGCTGCTTTGAAGCGCCCGGAACGCAAATTCGCCATTCGCCGCCATGCCGCCGCCCTGGGCAAAAAGCTGACCGCCCGACAAGAGTAATATTATTGCAAAAAAAATCATACAAACGAAAGAGCCCCGTAATAAACGGTCCTGTCTTTTTCACCCCGGGCGCTTAACAGCGAGTCGGAAGCAAGACAGGGCCGGGCTGAATCCAACAGGCCGCTTTGTAAAAGGGCAGCAACCAATGCGCCGCCGCAGCTTGAGATTCGTCCGTCTTTCAGGGCAGAAAACAGTTCGACTCGCCGATCTTCCTTAAAAAGCCGCATACACTCCCCGGCCATGTGCAGAGCAGCATCTTCTCCCGGGTGCATTGCCAGATTAAAAGAAACCACCAGCAAGGTTTCATCCATGATTGGCTGAAAAACCGCACGCAATGCGTGGGCAAGTGTTGAAATATCCTGCACCCGCGGTTTTCCCATTAAAATCGGAACAATTGCCGTATGTGGAAAGCAGTATTTCACAAATGGCAGCAATACCTCGATGGAATGCTCATGCAAATGAGGAATATCATTTTCCTCAAAAAGCGAACTGTATGATTCTAACCATTCTGTCGCCTCTTGATCAACCGGTATTTCCCCCAACGGTGTTTGAAATGAATGTGAATTGGACAAAAAAAGGCCTTTTGCACGATGGTCGTGGATTGGCCCCATGATCACTACCCTCGATGGGCTTTTCTTCCCGGTTCTTCCCCCGGCCGAAGCAAAAGCGGCTCCTGCAAGGCTGCCTGAAATTTCCCATGCTCCATGCGGAGCAATAATAGCCCGTGCAAGACCGCCTTTTCCCCTCTCAAGACCGATACTTTTCATATAGGTTAGCGCCTTAGCTTTTTCCTCCGGATAAAACAATCCGTCAACAATGGGAGAGCGAACACGCTTTTCAAGGGCTACCATATTTTTCCTTTCACTTCTTTAATATTAGTACCCGGCAAGACCAAGTGCAAGGAAAAACAGTAAATTAAAAAAATTTGACATTTTACTGTTCCCCGGGTAGTCTTTCTGCATGCGTGTCTGTGTCAGACCCCATGTGTTTTCAGATACTATCAGGGTTCCGCCATCCAAATCCCATACCATCCGGCAGCTTTTTATTGCCTCCTTCGCTCACGGTGAATCCATTATTGCCAATCCCCTGGATTCAATGGATACCCAGTCCTGTGTTGCTGCCTGCCACTCACTAGGCGCAACAATTACTGAACGCCGCGTCTCAGACGCTCCAGGAAAATCAAAGCTTATTTCATATGTAGTACAGGGAAATTGTGGTCAGATAAAGCCATGTAGTTCTTCCATTCATATTGATGCGGGTAACTCAGGCACTACGCTGTTTTTCGCCATGGCTGCTGCCGGCCTTGGCAGTACGCCGGTGGTGCTTACTGGCGATGATCTGCTGAAACGCCGCAGTACGGCTCCCCTCCTGGAGGCGCTTGGCGGCTTGGGAATCCACGCCGAATCGAAGTATAGCAACGGCTGCGCTCCTGTTGTGGTTCAGGGCCCGTGGAAAGGCGGGAAAATTAGCCTTTCGTGTCCTACCAGCCAGTACCTGTCCGCAATACTCCTTGCCGCGCCTCTGTCTCCTGCCGGTACGTATACCGAAGTGTCTGTCCCTCTGCTTAACGAGCGTCCCTATATTGAAATGACCCTTGCCTGTTTAAATGCACAAAATATCCCCTGGCAGGGAGAGTTAAATGATGTGTGTCCCCATTTTTCCATTCCCGGCGGCGGTGCATACCAGCCGTTTTCCACCTCTGTCCCCGGCGACTTTTCTTCTGCTGCGTTTCTTGCCTGTGCTGCGGCGGTTACCGGCGGCCCGGTCACCTTACTCGGCCTGGCCCCCAACGATTACCAGGGTGATAAGTACTTCCTCGAAATACTTGTCCGCATGGGCTGTTCGGTCAGATGGGAGCAGATTGCCGGTTCTGCAAGTGAATACACCCTTACCATATCTCGCCAGGGGACTTTAAATGGCGGCACATTCGACCTGAATGCCGTACCTGACTTACTCCCCGCAGCTGCCATAGCCGCTGCATTTGCGAAAGGCGATACTGCACTTGTTAATATCGCCCATACCCGCATCAAAGAAACTGACCGCATAACAGTTATGGCGGAGGAACTAGCTAAACTGGGTATCCGCTGCACCGAGCTTCCCGACAGCCTTATTGTTCATGGCGGCGGTTTACACGGTGTCTCCGGCGGCTCCATTGACAGTAGAGGCGATCACCGTATTGCCATGGCTTTTGCTGCAGCCGCGCTTGCTGCCCAGGCTCCTGTTGAAATTGACAGCGCAGAATGCACGGCGATTAGCTTTCCCGGCTTTTGGGAAATAGTAGAGGGAGAAGCAGTCGGTTTGAACAGTGTTTTATCGTAAAATCGGCAGTGCTCCGGGAATAGTAACAATATTGCTGAGACTGCTCAGGGCGGGTATGGGGGAGGCGATGTCAAGAGTAAGCCTGAATGGCGCTTCCCGCGCATTTCTTAAAGAACTAACTGCCCTGAAAATATCCGCATACGCTACACCCATACTGATAGTTGCTGCTCCGGAAGCCTCTGCTGCTATTGTTTCGGATCCGGTAAAACGGTTTCTTAACATCGGTACCCCTCCCACCTCTAAATCCCAGTTTATTACAGGAAAAGGAATGGGAAATCTATTGGGGTTTTCCACATTGATGTCAAAAGCCAACTCAACACCTAATAAGTCAATTCTTGCAACCCTCGGAGCCTGGAAATTTAATTTTGGAAGCTGGGGCAGGGGGATAACTCCCGAAAAGTCCAGTCTGTAAATTTTTTGTTCAATGACGGGAATGGGGAATGTTATTCCCAAAGCAATCTGATAAGCTGCTTCCCCGGTTCCAATCATGGAAGCAAAGGAATTTAATACCCCTTCATAAGTGAGGCTCAGCGGCAGGCTAACGGTATCTTTCCCCCGGCTGCTTATGGACCTTTCGTTATGCAAAACTCCCTGAATGAACGGAGAATCATTGATAAAAAGTTCCCAGTCGATTTTTGGCAAAGGGATAGAAAATCCGTTCCGGTTCTCAATTTCAATATTGGCAATTAGATCCATGCCGGTTAAACTGATCCTGTCGATTTCCACCGATTTAAAGGACAGCCTGGGTTCCTGAATCACCGAGCTTAAGGATTCGCAGCTAGTTATGGTAATAAACAGAAAAAAAACCAGATAAAATTGTATCCTCTTCATAAAAATTTCTCCGCTATATTTAATATATACAACAATTCAAGATGTGTCTATTATACGAGTAACAGGAGTTTATATGAAACATATCTTTACTTTTTCTGTGCTGGTACTGACCCTTGCCCTGATTTTTACCTGCATATCTACTCCGGTTCTTCCTGCCCGGGAGCAAGGCGGATCTTCGGTATGGAGAATAAGCAGGAACGGCAATACTTTGTATTTGGGCGGCAGTATACATATTTTACGGGAAGACGATTTTCCCCTGCCGGCAGAATTTGATCTGGCTTTTTCTCAATCGGCAGCGCTGATTATTGAAGCTGACATTGAGCAAATGGGAAAAGAAGAGAGTGCAGCCTATCTGATAAGCAATATGTTATTGGACAGAAACCAATCATTACAGACACTATTGGATACTGATGTATATGCAATGCTTGCAGCTAAAGTCAATGAGTATGGGATTCCGATAGAATCTGTTTCCGGTTTCAGGCCTTCCATGGTTATTACGATGCTGACAATGTTTCAAATCCAGGAATTGGGATTTACCCAGCAAGGAATTGATCCTTATTATTTTCAAAAAGCAAGAAATGAAAACAAGCCGGTTCATTTTTTGGAATCTGTTGAGAGCCAGATTAATATGCTTGTTTCAATGGGGGAGGGATATGAAAACGAATTTGTACAGTATTCCCTGCAGGATATGAATAACACCGAAATGTTTCTAACAACGATTGCGAATGACTGGAGATCAGGCGAATCAGCAAGTACCGAAATGTCATTAAAAAAGATGAAAGAAGAATGGCCTCAAATGTATAAATCACTAATCACTGACAGGCATGATGCATGGATGCCTTTGCTCGAAGAATATCTGGATTCAGGCACGACATTCTTTGTTGTTGTTGGCTTGGCACATATGCATGGTCCTGACGGTTTACTGCGGCTGCTGGAAGATTTGGGTTGTACGGTAGAGCGTTTTTAAAACGCCCCTGGCCACAAAGTGATCAGGCTGTTTCTTTTAGCAGGGACAGGACTCGAACCTGTGACCTCCGGGTTATGAGCCCGACGAGCTGCCAACTGCTCTACCCTGCGTTGTAATGGCAATATGCCAAATTAAACCGGATTTGTCAATGGGACAAACCCGGTATGTACTTATCATCTGTCTTTAAACATGGTGTAAGGCTTTATTTTGGCAACGGACTTGTATGCCGGACGGATTATCTTACCGGAGTTTGCCAGTTCCTCAATGCGGTGGGCGCACCAGCCGGCAACACGGGCGACTGCAAAAATCGGGGCGAATAACTCTTCGGGCAAGTCAAGCATGCTGTACACAAAGCCGGAATAAAAATCAATATTGGCACTGACGCCTTTGTACACCTTCCGCAGTTTTCCGATTGCTTCGGGAGCAAGCATTTCAACTTTTGAATACAGCCGGTATTCATCCATCCGATTTTTCTCGCCGGCAAGTTCTTCGACAAAGCGCTTGAAAATAAGCGCTCTGGGGTCGGAGAGCGAGTATACGGCGTGGCCCATTCCGTAGATGAGGCCGGATTTGTCAAACGCTTCCTTGGTAAGGAGTTTTTCAAGATGAACCGTTATTGCTTCGTCATCATTCCAGTCCTTGAGTGTTTCCATCATGTCGCGGAACATCTGCACAACTTTGACATTAGCACCGCCGTGGCGGGGGCCTTTGAGTGATCCCAGCGCTGCAGCAATGGTGGCATAGGTGTCCGTGTGGGATGATGTTACCACATGGGTGGTAAAAGTCGAGTTATTGCCGCCGCCGTGTTCTGCATGGAGAACGAGGGCAAGGTCAAGAATTTTTGCTTCAAGCGCGGTGTATTTTGAATCCGGGCGGAGCATATACAGCAGGTTTTCTGCGGTTGACAGTCCCTCTTTAGGGGGATGAATAACCAGGCTCTGGTTTTTATGGAAATGGGCGAATGACTGGTAGCCGTAAATTGCCAGTGAGGGAAACCGGGCAATTAGATTGACTGACTGGCGGATCACGTTGGGGATGGAAATGCCGTCGGCATCATGGTCATAGGCATACAGGGAGAGTACACTTTTTGACAGCGAATTCATCAGATCTTTACTTGGTGCGATCATGATCGTGTCGCGGACAAAATTTTCCGGCAGGGCGGTGCATTGATGCAGCAGACCGGTAAACTCAGTAAACTCCGCTTTGTTGGGAAGATGTCCAAATAACAGGAGAAAACATGTTTCCTCAAAACCATGACGGTTTTCATCCAATAATCCCTGCACAATTTGTTCAATGTTGATACCACGGTAAAATAGCTTTCCTTCACAGGGGATCATGTCCCCATCTTCAATAATGTAGGAAATAATTTCGCAAATATCGGTCAAACCTACCAAAACGCCTTTGCCGCTGACATCCCGTAGCCCGCGTTTTACTTCGTATTTTAAGTACAGCTCGTTTTCAATGATCCCTTTTTCCTTCACAAAGTCAGTGTACTTCTCGATCAATGTGCCGGTTTCTTCTTTAGTCATGTTTTTCCTCCGTAAAAATCCTTACTTGTCTTTTCCCCACAACCTGATGAGCTCAATAATGACCCTGCAGGCAGCGCACATCTCGTTGACGGCTATCCACTCAAGCCTGCTGTGAAAATTTCTGCCGCCGGTAAAGATGTTCGGTGTTGGGATTCCCAGTTCAGTCAGGCGAGAACCGTCAGTCCCACCTCTTATGGGCTTAAATCGCCATACAATACCGGCATTGTCCAGTGCAGTTTTCAGGTATTCAAGTACCTGTGGGTTACCGTCAATTTTATCCTTCATATTATAGTATTGCGGGTGTGCTTGTACAGTAACTTGTCCTCCGGGAAATTGCGCTTCCACCGTTCGTGCTATCGCTTCCAGCGCGTTAAGACGCCGCTTCATACCCTCATTTTCAAAATCCCTGAGAAAAACCTCCATTTTTGCCGTTTCCAGGTTGCCTGAAATGTCCATGGGGCAATAGTATCCGTAATAGCCGTCGGTGGCTTCGGGGCTTTCTGAACGGGGCAGCATTACCGTAAAAGATGCTGCCATAAGCGCTGCATTTGCCAATATGCCCCGTGCAGCGCCGACATGAATAACCCGGCCCTTGAATTCAATGTCCGCCTTCCAGGCATTAAAACACTCCGCCTCAAGTTCGCCCATGGGGCCGCCATCCACGGTATAACACGCCCTGGATTTGACTTTTCCCATGGGAAATTCCGGCAGCCCCTTGCCGGTTTCCTCATCGGGCGTGAAAATAATCTCTACCGGGCCATGCGGTATTTCCGGATGTGCCAGCAGGTACTCCACAGCTGCCATAATCTCGGCAATGCCCGCTTTGTTGTCTGCACCCAGCAGGGTACTGCCATCGGCGTGGATTATCGCCTTGCCTGCTTGATCCGCAAGCCCCGGTTCTTTTGCCGGGTCCAGCTCCAGGCCGTCGTCAATTGCTATTTTTTCGCCGTTATATGCCTGCACCAGTTGCGGCTTGACATCTTTCCCCGAAACATCGCCTGCCGTGTCCAGGTGGGCAAGAAAACCGATTGAGGGAGCGCCTTCCCTGCCTATGCTTGCCGGCAGGCGGGCAATCACGTAACAGTGGGGGGTCAGCTCCACATCTACAAGGCCAAGCCCCAGAAGCTCGTCTTTCAGCGCTTGCGCCAGTTCCCACTGTCCTGGGCTTGAGGGAGTTTCCTCAACATGGCGGTCGCTTTCCGTCCAGCAGCGGACATAGTTCATGAATCGGGGAACGAGCAGCGGTTCAAGCCGGTTGTCGGGAATGGTAGTTACGGGGCTTTCCATGGGATATTATACAGGGGCTAAGGGCCAGGGGCTAGGGGTTAGGGTATTGCCATGAGCCATGTTATCGAGAATACTACCTAATTTGAGATAAAAATCCAATCATCATTAGTGAAAGAGTATCTCCCTGCAGTTCGGCGATTATTTCTATATGCTGTGTCAAAATTTTTATCGAATGTATCAGACATCACTACATAGCTGCCTATAGTTATAGCGGTTGATGAATCGTTATTTGATCTGAATGCCCTGTTTCCAATAAATACAACACTGTCTGGAATAACTATGGCTGAAGCACGGTGGGTTTGAAATGCATAATCACCAATATGTTTTATTGAATTTCCCAATGTTATTTCGGCAATTGCATTACCTTCACCTTGATAATCACCAGCATAAAATGCGTTTGACCCGATGACGGAAACCCCGTTGCCTATTACCACATTTGTAAGCCTGTTTCGTGAAAAAGCATGATTGCCAATATATATAACATTGTCGGGAATAATGACAGAAGTCAAAGCGTTATTATGAAAAGCGGAAGCCGCAATCCATGCCACTTTTGAGGGTATTGTTATGGATTCAAGCCTGTTTTCCCGAAAAGCTGATCCTTCAATTATATCAATATTTGAAGGAAGCGTTACGCTCGTCAAATGGTTTTTATAGAAAGCGCCCGTCTTTATAATTTCAAGAGTATCAGGAAGTGTTACACTGGTTATTTGATTTCCATAAAAAGTATAGTCTTCTATAACGGTTAATTTAGCGAGAATCGTAACACTTGTTAAGCGTTTTCCGCTAAATGCCCCGTTAGGGTCTTCCCAATCATTTCTCCACGTTCCGCCTCTTATTTTCGTTACCGGCATATTAAAGATATGTTCAGGTATGGTAATTTCCCCGCCTGCTCCTTTGTAATTCATTATGGTTACAGTACCATCATCATGGACTTGAAGGTCAAAATCACTGATGTTTTGAGCGTACAGTGAACCAATAGAAATCGCAAGAATAGCTAAAAAAACGGAAAAAGTCTTCATAAATTTCCCCCAAATGCCGCCGTAAGACGGGCGGGCAAAACCCGCAATAAACTTAAAAATTCAGTTTGCACCAACGGTGCATTTTATATTTCCAAAAACAAATAATAACATAAACCAGGGGTATGTATACAGGGTGTTCTTCATCAATAGGGGGTAAATCATCAAGTGTTCTTGTTACGATTGCCATAATACGCCTCCTGTTGCGTTATCTGCAACACACTCATTTACACCAAAACCGTTTCTTTAACAATTTTTTTTTGTTGTATTGCTTTACAGGCGTCAATGTCTCTGGACAATTCTTTTTTTTCTTCTTCAGTCCATTTTCTGCTGACAACCTGTAGTTCATTGTTTTTCAGGATTTCCATAAATAAGTCAAAATCAACTTCTTCTTTTGTATCTAAGTTATACATACACATTTTCTCCTGTTAAAAATAATTATCCACCAGTTGCTGTGCATTAGTTTCAAAAACAGCCATTCTTTTTCGTAATTTCTTCCAAGTCGGCTTTTGTTACAGAAAAGACAACGGTCTCAAGCGTTTCACCTGTTTCGGCGTTTTCGATTGATTCAGTGATTTTGTCTATTTCAAACGCAAGTTCCATGTTTAAAGTATGCCATGTTTTCCATTTTTACACAACGTACACTACAAAACTATGTTGGCAACAGGCACTTTTACAAAAAACCGCTCTAAAAGACGGCTTTTTTATACAGATATACTCTATCTGGTTTAGACCACACCTAATGACACCAGAAGAATTCGGTGACAGACATGTCAGTCACCTGTGCTCGCCTGCCCGGGCAGGCGAGCAGTGTCGAAGGCTTCCATCGAGTCTCGGTATGGCTGCGCTCCGCTGTCGCCGGTTTGTTACCAGTGAAAAAAATTAGGATTTGTGGGTCAAGTTTAGCCTAGAGTGTAGAAAAATTACCTTGACATTATAGTCTTTTTATAGTACAATATTAGCACTGGAGGTAAATTATGGCTGTAAATTTGGCTACTGACATTAAACCTATCTCGTATATAAAGACAAATGCGGCAGATATGATGAAATACGTCAATGACAGGCGAAAACCAATTGTTATAACACAGAATGGAGAGGCAAAGGCTGTCTTAATTGACGTTCAAACATATCAAGAGACTCAGGATGCATTTGCATTATTAAATTTGATAAAAATTGCTGAAAAAGACATTCAAAATGGAGATTTTGAATCTTCAGAAAAAGTTTTTTCTGATTTAAAAAAGGAACTTTTTGAGAATGGCTGAAAAAACAAAAACTTATACTGTAAAAGTAAGTAAAAGTGCCAAGAATGATATAAGAGAAATAATAAAATTTATTGCAAAAGACAATCCAATGAATGCACAGAATGTACTTAAAAAAATTGAAGCAAAAATAGATTCATTGGAAAATTTTCCTGAAAGGGGAGGATATGTTCCAGAATTATTAAAACATAATATAAAAGATTATAGACAGTTAATAGAATCCCCCTGGAAAATAATCTACAAGATAGATAATGATATTGTAATTGTTTTAGTCATTATTGATTCAAGAAGAAATACACAAGATATATTGGTAGAAAAATTAATAAAATAAATCTCACCGTATCGACAGGCTTGTTAAGCGATGTAAAAACTTGCTTTTACAAATAATTTACAATTGTTCTCTAGCCATTGCAATTATTCGTGCAGTCATTACATCTAATGCTTTTAATATAAGCCGTTGGTTTGAACCAACTCCAGATATTTCACCTGTAATTACAATATTAGCTCCTAACATATTTCCAATAGATATAGCAGAATCATCACTAACATCACCAGACATCTGGAAATCAAGTTCATTTCTAATTTGGTCAAGCCGTCTTCTGTCAACAATCGTAAATCTACCAGAATTAACCAAGTTGTACTCTAATTCGCCAATAATGTATTCAGATGTGTTTCTATTTATGGAAAAAACACTTAATACAGCAATTGTAGAATCTCTTGGCATTCGTTCCGCAATTTCTAGTGATAATTTTATAACCGTATCTGCCAACCCTTGTGTAACACCTGATGAAATTGCACTGGAATACAAAACTACATCACCAGATGCTCGAACAGTCTGAAAATTCCCCCATATACCATAACCCATTGGTAATGGAAGTATTGTAAGAATATGATAAGAACCATCCATAGTAATATTTACAACTTCTAGATTCCCTTGAAAATTTTTTCTGGCTTCTTCCATTAATTTCGAATATGCCTTTCTCGCAATATTATTTTCTGAAATTTTATGAAAAGGTTGAGCTGTAAGAAATTGTGTATTAACACGTCCTACTACTTCAACGGATGTTCTTTCCTCTGGCGAAAGCATTTTATCCTGTACTGTAACACAAGAAGTTAAAATTCCAAAAATAGCCATTAAAACAATAAAAGAGTGTATTTTTTGATTGTTCATAATTTCCTCCATGTAAATTATTATATCTATTTTTTCATTTCGCATAACGTTGAAGGTTGACGACGGTTTGCTAACCCGAATAAGCGAGCGCAAAGGCTTCAATCCTTCTTACCCCGCCTTTGCGTTCGCAGGGCTGGCAAACTGTGGGTGGCATTGGGTAAATCTACTTTTTAGGTAGGAACAAACACACACAAACTCTGGTAATTCCTTTAGTAATAACGAATTAGCGTTGCTGTTCGTGTATGCTTCAAAACTTGGAAATTGCAGGTAAACGAAAAAGTTAGCAATTTCTAAAAAACATGAGGAGTGTGTGTATGCACAACGATTTTACGCTGTTTACGAGGACTTACCCTAACGGTACGAAGGTGGTATTTTTTCATGCTTACGATGACGATGATGTGCGTGTCGGGCCCTGGACGACTAAATGCAGAAACAAAACGGCAGCGAGGAATTACTGTAACAAGATGATGAAAGCGGGTTTGTTAATTCCGAGTAAAATAAAGCCTGTTACTTTCGGGGAATTTGCGGAAGGATTTTTTGACAGGAAATCGGAATATGTAAAAACCCAGGAGAGCCGCGGCAGTTTAACCGACACTTATCTTGATCATTGCAAGTCACTTGTCGGAAATCATATCTTGCCCTTTTTCGGTAATTCGCCAATTGAAAGCATAACCGATGATGAAATCGATAAATGGCTTCTCGGGTTTAAGAACAGAAAAAGGGAAGGCAAAAACGGAAATGTCATAAAAGACAGGGACGGTAATTCGGTCGGGTATAAAAACAGTTACGCTAATAACTCCTTGAGCGTGATTAACATTATTTTCACGGAAGCGGTACGGCAAAAACTGATAACAGCTAACCCGTGCGCCACTGTCAGGAAGCTAAAGAATGATTGCAGGACTGTTGACATTCTTACTTCCGATGAAGTTAAAAAGCTGTTTCCCAAAAACCCCTTGCCTGTGTGGAACAATAACGAGGTCTATTACGCCGCTAACCGCCTGGCTTCCCTTACGGGAATGAGGCCGGGGGAAGTTATGGGGCTAAAGGGCGAATTTGTATTTGACGGCTATATTAAAGTGTGCGGGCAGCACGGGTTTTACGGTTATAAAAGCCATACCAAAACAAAGGAAAACAGGAATATCCCTCTTTTACCTGAAATGCTGGCTATATTGCGCAAACTGATGAAAAAAAACGGTAACGGCTTTTTATTTTCAGAAAACGGCGGCGTGTCTCCTGTAGATCCGAAATCATTGAGGAATGAGTTTCAGCGGGCGTTAAAACACATCGGCTTGACTGACGAGGAAATAAGGGCGCGGGGTTTGTCGCCGCATAGCTGGCGGCATTTTGTGAATACCGAATTACAGGTGCAGGGATTGACTATCCAGCAGGTGCAGGCTGTTACCGGGCATAGCTCGGAACGCATGACGAAACACTACACCCATATTGACGCGCGGCAGATTAACGGCATTACCGAAGCGCAGGCGGCGATTATCAAAAACGGTAAAACGGTTGCGAAAAAAGAAAGCGGAGAAAAACCAGTTGAGAAAAAAGCAAAGTCGGTAATGAAAAAAGAAACCGTTAAAAAAACTGTTGCGAAAAAAGCGGCTGTGAAAAGACCGGCTAAAGGCAGGGGAAGCGCAAGGGTTTTGCAATTCAAGAAAAAGCCTGAGACAAAGAAAACGGTTAAACGCAAACGGGCGTGATATATAAAAACCGGATTTAAGATAGCTCCTGCTGAAACGCGGGGGCTTTTTTTTACTTAATTTCCAAAAAACGCAAATTCTATCTTTTTGGTAGGAATTCCCTTTTTCAAACCAGCGCATATTTGAATTATCACGAGGGGGAATTGTGGAACAGTTACTGAATGTCAAGGAATTGGCGGCGCATTTGAAATGCACGGAGCAGACTGTCAGGCGGTATGTCATGAAGAAAAAAATACCTTACCGCAAAATTGACCGCATGGTTAGGTTCTGGCCTTCTGAAATTAAAGAGTGGGTAAACAGCGGCAAAGCTAAAAAGATGGGCGTGAAGAACGGCGGCTTATTCGCTGAAAACGAAATTACAGAAACGGCTAAAGCGGGGGAAAGCCAATGACGGATATTGCAAAAGCCATTGAACAGGCAAAAGCGGAAGTTATGCCCTTTGAGAGTTGGGAGCGGCTGCCGGGGGAAACATCGGCGGCGTTTGCGGCTTTTTGCGCGTTTCGGGATTACGGGGCTGAACGGAATATCCGCAAGGCGGTGGACAGCGCCGAAAAAGATGCGGCGGTAAGGGCGAAGCGTTACCGGGTATGGCGTAACTGGTGCACCCATTTCCGATGGCGGGAGCGGGCGGCGGATTACGACAACTATACGGAAAAGCTGAAACAGACGGAGTTTCGGAAAACTATCGAGGCGCAGGGGGAAATGCACAGAAAAGTTACGGGGAAAATGTTAGAGGTTGTTTCCAAAAAACTGGACAGCATGAACCCTGAAGATTTGACCCAGGGGAATGTGAGCGAATGGGTGCAGACGGCTATCAAGACAGAAAGAGAAGCGGCGGGGCTGGTTGCAGATAACGGCAGGGCAGAACCGAAACAAGGCGAACTGGCTTTTGTGCCGGACTTTCAAGGGCTGTAGGCGGTACTGATGGGAACTTCTGTTGTGTTCAAGCCTACGGCAATTCAGCGCAAAGCCCTTGCCCTTTTGAAAAGCGGGGCGAAACATATACTACTGTTTGGCGGCTCTCGTTCCGGCAAGACTACCGTGCTGGTGATGGCTATTATTTTCCGCGCTTTGCAGTATTCGGGCAGCCGTCATCTGATTTGCCGTTACCGCGCGAAGGACGCTCGTTCATCGGTGCTGTTAGAAACCATGCTGCCCTGGCTTGATAAGACTGTCGGCAATTCGGCTTATACCTACCTGAAACATGAAAGCATGATCCGTTTATTTAACGGCTCGGAAGTGTGGATTGGCGGCTTGGGGGACAAAGAGCAGGCAGACAGAATTCTCGGCCATGAGTACAACACTATTTATTTTAACGAAATATCGCAACTGACTTATGCGGCGGTTACTACTGCCTATTCTCGGCTTGCCATGCGTGTTGAAGGGTGTCGTAACCTATTTCTGTATGACTGCAATCCGGGGTCGCCGTTGCATTGGGCATATAAAATCTTTGTGTTAAAGCAGACTTTTTTAACTGGCGAACCGCTGGAAAAAGCGGAGTTGTACGCTTCAATGGTGCTTAACCCCGAAGATAACAGGGATAACTTGCCAGAAGATTATATCAGCGACATTTTAGATGTTCTTCCTGAAAAACAAAAGGCAAGATTTAGAGACGGTTTGTGGGTTAAAGCGGAAGGCGTTATCTATGACAAGTTTGATGAAAATATGATTATCAAGGCTGCTGACTTGCCTGAAAAGTTTGATAGGTTTGCCGCCGGACAGGATTTCGGCTTGAATATAACTTTTGTCAAAATTGCGTGGCTCGGCGATGTCGTCTATGTGTTGAATGACTACGGTGCGTTTAACATGACTACGCAGAGTTTTAACGAAGAACTGACGGCAAGGGGCTGGCTGGACTGCCCTGACGGTATGGGGCTTCCGGTGTATTGCGATCCGGCTGGCGGGGAACGGATACAGGAAATCACCGGCGGTGTTAAGGCAAATAATTCTGTAGACAGCGGGATTGATTTTATCAATGCAAAAATCGAGCGTGGGCAATTTTTTGTGTGCGAAAACTGTACCGGGGTGCTTTCGGAAATATGGGACTATTGCAGGGACGAGGCGGGGCAGATTGTAAAAGTAAACGACCATTTTCTTGATGCTTTGCGTTATGCGATATTCAGCGATATTCAACAGGGGGTGATTTTATTATGAACCCCTTAAAAATATTTACTGCTCGCAAGAAAAAAACATTATCACAAAATCATACACTGGCAAAAAATAGTTTTCAAAATTCCTTGTCGATTGATGATAATTTTAGTATATTTGATAGTGAACCCTTCATTGACTGCTATCTTTGCAACGCCTGGATTAACATTGCGGTAAATGTTCTTATTCGCAATTTAGCCCGGGCGGATTTCATTCTCGAAAGAGAAGGGGTTGAATTACAAAACGGCCCCCTCTATGAATTATTCCACAGACCAAATCCCCACCTAAGCCGGTACGACTTATGGAAGGAGAGCTTTGCATGGTGGTTAATCGAGGGAGAGGTTTTTTGGTGGTTCGGGCCGGATTATTCGGGCGGGCTGCCGAAACAATTGTATATTCTTAACCCCAGAAAACTCCAACTTGAGGGAGAGGGGTTGGATGTGCAAAGAGATTTTGTAACCGTAAAACGGCGATGGTTTTATCATGCCGGAGCCGAGTTAGTACCTATCTTTTCCGATGAGTTAGTCCATTTCAAGGATTGGAACCCGTGGAACCCGTTGCGAGGCGTTAATCCGCTGGTGTCATTAACCCTTGAACTTGAACAAGACTACTACGCTAATAAAGCCAATTCTACACTGTTAAAAAATAACGCTATCCCCCAGGGCTTACTTAAAACTGACCAGACACTAAGACCCGAAGAAGCTGACGCAATCGAGCGCCGGTGGGAAAGCAAGTACGGGCAAGTTAAAGCAGGGCGCAAGATTGCGGTGCTTGGCAAGGGAACCAGTTTTGAGGCTCTGTCATTTAACCCTGATGTGGTCAAACTTTTTGAATTAAAGCGGTGGAACCTCTACACTATTTTAGCGAAGTTTGGAATTCCCCCTCGTGTTGCAAACATTTCTGACAAGTCAACGGCTCTTAGCGGGAAGGATACCAAAGAGCAGCACTCAGCGTTCTGGCAGTATACCCTCATTCCTCTGCTGCGGCAGTTTGAACAAATTCTTGAAAGCCAGTTTTTCATGCGCTTTAACCTGAAAGAAAACGGCAGGTTTGATTTATGGGATATACCGGAGTTAGCCGAAAACGAAGATTCGCAAAGTAAAAGGGATATTGCGGAAATTAACGCCGGAATAAAAACGATAAACGATGTTTTGAAAGAACGGGGGAAAGAACCGAAACCCTGGGGCGATGTGTGGCACAGGCCGAAACATTTGGTTACGGATAACGGTAAAAACAATAAAGCCGGAGATTGTGAGGGGTAATCATGAGAGCCGGAGTGTTGTTTGTAAGCCGACACACTAAATTACTCCCCTGGTACAAGACACTTTTGGAAGAGGCGGGTTACAGGGATGTCCATGTAACTGACAAAGATAAAGACGGGCTTAATATGCTTATCAACGAACTTAACCCTCGCCGTATTTTTATAACAAGCAATTTTTATAGTATCGGAACTCCGTATATGGTCGGGCTTCTGCATGATATGTTTCCAAGGAAAAATATTACGGTTGCAAGCATGGAGGAATTTCCCGATGAAATGGCGGTCTGGTTTATATTTCACGGGGCGGGGTCGTATGTTAATTTTCTTGACGGTTTTGAAGAATTTAAGAACGGATTAAAACATATTCTTTACGGCGAAGATTATATTGCTCCTGCGGTTAAAGAAGTAATTGACGGCATAGATGAATTCCCTGATTGCAAATTGAAAGTCGAGAAAAGGCAAAAAGAAATTTTGTTTATGCTGTGCAACGGTTATACCAAGAAAAAAATGCAAAACGAATTACAGATTAGCGAATATACCGTACATTATCACTTAAAAGAATTGATGAGCATATTTCATGTCCATTCAAGGGAAGATTTAATCAAGGTGGCTTTTTGCCTTGATATTATTACCAAGAAACAATTGCGTTTTCACGAAAACAGGGATTTAATCGCATCTTTGCCGGAATGGGCAAGGGCGCAAATAACAATGAACAGGAGATTAGTAAATGATTGTAAGAACTAAAAGCGGGAATTACCGGGCGGGTAATTCAGCGGTGTTGCTGGATTTTTTGGGTGTGAAGAAAGAAGCGGCAGGGATACAGAAAGTTGCGGGTGATGTGGAACTTATAGCCGCTGTTCCTTTTTTGCTTGCCGCCGATGTTGAGGCGGGACAGGAGATTGCTGCTATTCCTGATGGAATAGCTTGGACACTTAGCACATTTGACCTTGACCGTTTCGGGGAGAGGATAGATCCCCAGGGTTGGGATTTTAAGCGGTACATGGAAAATCCTGTTATCGAGTGGGCGCACCGCAACGACATTCCGGCTATCGGGAAAATGGAAGGGCTAACCATTGATGACAAAGGGCTGCATGGGCTGGTGTTTTTCAATGATAAAAGTTATGACCCTTTCGGTTGGGCTATCGGGGAGCGTGTCAAGGCGGGTGTTATTCGGGCTGGTTCGGTGGGCTTCCGTGTGATGGAGATTGAAATTCCGTCAAAAGATGACAGCAGGGATGGTACATCGCTTATTTTCCGCAAACAGGAATTGTTGGAGTTTTCAATCTGTAATGTTCCGGCAAACCCTTTTGCACTTGCACACAAAGAACAGCAACCGATTACCACAGAACAGAGTAACAATTACGGTGTTAATGCAATCCCTTTTTGGGACTGCTTAATAAATAATGTATAGGAGAGTTTTATGGACGAATTGTTGATGGTTGTTAAAGAAAAAATAGCCTCAATGAAGAAAATTGAAAATGCGGGCTTTACGAATACGGAAACCGCAACGGAGTATTTTCGAGAAAAAGAAATAATTCTTGAAGGTATTGTAAAAACGATTGAGACTATGACGGTGCAGGAGACCGCCGAAGTCGAAGCCTTGAAAACGACGGTCAAGGCTCTGCGTGATGAAATCAAGGTGCAATCAAAACACCCGAAAGAATTATCTCGGCGGGAATTGCTGTATAATCTCGGCAAGGGGATTTCAGCGGCATGGACGGGGAACAATCAGGCTTTAGCGGATTTATCCTTTTCGCCTAACCTTAAAGCGGATAACTGGACTAATCCCCGTGATGTGGTATGGGGAGAGAAGGGCTGGCAGGTAGTAAAGGCTCCTCTCGGTGAACCGATGGGGAACATGAATACCAATGAACAATTTCTCATCAACCCTATCTATGAGACTGAAATCATGCAAGATGCCGCTAAAAAGTCGGTGATGATGAATTTGGTTCGTCATCGGCCTATGCTCGGTCCGTCTATCTTCCTACCGACCAGAGACCGGGGCGGGGTGCAGTTGCATTGGCTTACTGCGTATGGGCAGCAAATAAAAGGCAGCAAGCCGAAGGGTGCGGAGCGGGTAGAACTTAAAGCGTATACGCTGGCAGGTTTTATACCGTGGTTCGATGAATATGAAGAGGACGTTTTTGTTGATTTGGGGCAGATGTTCATTGATGAATTTATCGAGGTATACGGTCAGGAATTTGATAGACAGTGCCTTTTGTCTAATGATGACCCATTCACCGGGGCGATGGCGTGTGCTGATGTTACGAAAGTTGACATTAAAGGTGCTACTATCAATGACTTAACATGGAAAGACTTCCGTGACGCTGTGTATAAAATCCCCGCTGAAGAACGGAAAGATTGTTGTTGGTTTTTGAATGAGACAGTTTTAAACCATATAGCGAACATCGAGGATACGACAGGCCGCCCGATTTGGCGAAGGCCTACAGAGGCTATGCCCGGCCGGCTGGACTTGTATCCATACCATGAAGTCAATATCCTTCCGCAAATTGCGGACATAAAAGCCAATGAACCGTTTGCAATTTTCATGAACCCGAAAAGAATTCAACATGGTAATCGCAAGGGAATTGAAATCAAAAAATTTGACGGTACGACAGAGAGCATGGAGTATGGGGAGTTGTTTCTCCGTTTCCGCAAGCGTGATGGCTTTCTGGTGACGAGACCGAAAAATAATATTCTGGTGTTAAAAACAAAATAGTAAAATATCGGGTTTTCGGTTATTTGAAAAATCCATCGGTACTGCTTAGAGCGTATCGGTGTCAGGGCTGGTTACTGTCAATCGGTATCATGCCGATTGGCAATCAATAGGGTATCACGGCGGCTAGTCATGCCGCTTAAAGTATAAAAGCCGCTCCGATGGGGGCGGGGCGGCTTTAGTTTTTTTGAAAAGCGACACTATTTTATGAGGAGTAGAATTGCTTTGATGTGCATATTCCTAATACCTCGACATAGTAATCATGGATTAAATCTCTAATATCCTCGATTATGCCTGTTTCCCATGTTGCTTTTTCGGTGGTTCGATTAAGACTAACCAAAAATTGATATATGGCATTGTCAAGAAAATCAATCCGCTGGTTATCAAAATCACCGAATTCTTCTTCGATTTCAACTTGTTCATCTGTCATTTTTTGCTCCTTAGAGTTAATCCCCCGCACAAGCGAGGGAATGATTTTAGGGCTGTTCATTTTCCCCTGAACATTCTTTTTGTTCTGCTGAAAAATGTTTTATTAGTTCTTCCTTTGCTCCTTTCATGGGTTTCATATCCCACTGATTTGTAGAGGGGTCATGTTTTAAGCTCATGATGTGGATTTTGTTGTTAAAAAAATCTTGCAGTTTGGTTTTTTCTTGTTCTGTCATTTTAGTTCTCCTGTTAGAAAATTTCCCCCGCGCAAGCGAGGGCTGTGAAACTATGCGGATAATTTTTCCCACACTGACGGATTATCTTCTAGATACCTGTACCAAGTATGAGCGATTTCTTCTAACGCATACCAAGCGAATACATTGTAGAGGCTGGTGAGATTTTGCGATTGGCCGCTTCCCCATAACGCTTTCCCGATTTCGCCTACTGTTGGTTTTGCGGAATTACGAAACACGCCGAAACTTTGCACCATTGAGATTATGTCTGTTCCCATTTCTGCGGCGGCGTTTTCCATGTGGTGTACTATGTCCTGACGGTGTTTTTTGAAAAATGGAATAGTTTCATTATAATAAATGAAACCGATAAAACCGACATTTGCTCCATTTTCTGCGCAATTTTCTAATTTTGATGACAATTCTTTTAATTCACCGTAGGAACTTTGCAGAGAATAACCTAACGTGCTTATGACGTTATTAACTGTTTTGGGAGAGAAACCGGAATTTTTATAGAGATAATTCCGCATTGCCTTAATGTTAGATACTTTCATTGAGATAACTCCTTCTTTTGCATTTTAGTCGAGCATGTCAACTAACTCTTGTGGCGGAGCATCGCCCAAATTAAATACACAGTATTTACATACTGAGCTGTCTTTACACGCCATGCACACTGTTGATTTATCAAGCAGGCGGGGCAACAGCAAGATTACCGCATCAACTGTATTAACCATGTTGCGGTTAATTGCCCATGCTAAACGGCGAACAGCGATTGTTGCCATTTCTGAAAACTGCGGTGTATATGACCGCTTTTTGGTTGTGTTATTCATAGAATAACCCCCGATGATAGAAAATATCCCGATAGCCAAGACCGGGATTGGACAGCTACGAAAGATTTGATATGAAAACCAAACGCTTTCGTATGAAACCCACCCTTTTAATACCCCGCATAGGCAGCGGGGGGTGATTTTTTTGTCCTCACAAACGCGGGCAAAAAATCACCCCACGCCCGCCGGGAATATAGGCTATGAACGAGGGGGCAAAAAATTTCTCTTAGAAGCGTTGCACTTTCTTAACTCGGTCTTAAAAAAGAAAAAAAGCCCCTGGTCTGCCCGCTTGCGGGCAGATTGGCGCGGTTCTTGCTACGGCGTATACACCGGAAGTTCCGTCGCAAGAACCGTGCCAAAAGGGGGAGCATAAAATCGGCAAAAGCCGATTTTATGCTTTGGAATAATGGCGGGGCGTTACGGGGCAGCGCCCCGTAGAGGGGGGAGCGGGAAAGCCGTAGGCTTTGGAGCGAGGGGGGGGCTTCCCCCTTCTAAAAAATAAAACTTAGAAATCAAAAGTGATATTACAAGTTAAAATGGTGACTGTCACCTTTTTTGACTGTCATCCCCAACACTTATGGTCAATGACTCAATGTATTTTTCTAATGACTCTGACAACAAGTGAAGGCTGCCCTCCGTT
>WRLF01000027.1 GCA_009777735.1 Treponema sp. | reverse complement strand
TAGGCGGGGCATTCCTTTGCTCCATGTCGTGGATACACGCCATTGTGCGTTTTCCTGCCCACAAGAATCAATATTAAGTATCATGGTGGGCAGGCAAGCCGACACAATGGTCGGGGTTGGTTACCCCATTTTTTCGCTGTCGCAAAAGTCATGCCCCGCCTACCCGCCGCTCTCCCCCCGCAAAACCTGCCGCGCTCTCCGCCTGGTAACATACCGGCGGCGGCAGGCGGGCGGGATGTCAAAATATGCTGGAGAATTCGCCTTCGGAGTCTCCCAACCACTAAAATAAACAACTGAAATTTTAGTGACCGGGCAGATACTCAATATCCAAAAGAAAAAACTTCACTGTTGGTCTGACGGCGAGGAATCCTGCAAATATTTTTCCACCCCGCCCGCCTGCCGCCGCCGTCCTGGTTAACAGGGATTTAGTGGATGGTTTATCTATATAAAGAATCTTTTGCAGAAGAAGTTAAAAAATAATATTTTATTAAATACTTAACGGCCCATTGAATATTGCAGCAATGTAACCTCTGATTAAAAGACTCTGGATATAAGGCCATCAGGCGGCAGGGCAATCGGCAATGGCGTAGTGTGCCTGTTTTTGATTAATGGGGGAACTTTACCTTGTTTTTGGGGTATGGGGAAGGGGGTTTTTGTTAGGCTTTGCAAAAACGGTGAAAAGTGGTATAGTATAAATGAGGGGACACATGAATATAGTTATCCTTGACAGTGCGTATAAACATGGGATAACTGAGGAAAGCATATTTTCGTGTTTATTCAACGTGAGGGGCGATAAGTTGCTCGATGATCCGCCGCCAAAACGCCTGTTTGCAGGTTTTGACCATGTGGGGAATGCACTTGAGGTTATAGCGGTTGAAGATGACGAACAAGACCGTTTAGTGGTGATTCACGCCATGAAACTAAGACCGCTTTTTTTTTATTTGTTAGGGGATTATTAAATGGATTATAACGAAATTGACGTTGACAAAATCGTGAATGAAGTAGTTGCCGCAGAAGAACAGGGAAGAACACGCCCTGCCACAAAAAAAGAAACTATGGCAGTCCGTCTTGCCGCCCTTAGCGCCATTGTCCTAAAAATGCAAGAAACTGTTGATAGTGACAAAGAATTAACACACGCCTAGGGAATAAATCCTGTCAACTGCGGCGTAGCCGCATGGCATAATATATATTGATACGTATGAATTTTCTAGATTTACTTCTACCCCTCAAAAAGAATTGGAAAAATTAAGAAAAGACATTATAGAACAAATTGTAAAGTCTATATAAAGAATCTTTTGCAGAAGAAGAAAAAAAATAATATTTTATTAAATATTTGACGACCCATTGAATAAAGCAGCAATGTAACCCCAAGGACTCTGGATATAAGGCCATCAGGCGGCGGCGGGCGGGGTGGTCATGACTTTTGCGACACCGAAAAAAGTGGGTAACCGACCCCGACCATTGTGTCGGCTTGCCAGCCCGCTAATAATTAGAGGGCTGGTAAACGCACAATGGCGTGTAATAATATTCCGGAGCAAAGGAATGACCGCTCCGCCCGCCGCCGCCTGATGGTGTGATACCAGGTCGGCAAATCAGGGTTTGCGGGGCGCTATCCATTTATTAACAACACTGTCCATCCGGAGAATGCCAATCGGTTTTGAGAGCACATCCTGGAAACCGGCATTAAGGAAAAATGTATTATTGCCGACAGCGCTGGCAACAAGGGCAATGATAGGCACGTTTTTGGCATACTCTGTGCCGATATGATTGCGGATTATCTGTACTGTTTCTACACCGTCCATTCCGAGTACCCAGCGATTCAGGAAAATAGCGTCATAACGGGGTTCGCCGCTTGTGATAAGCTCTACCGCTTCTTCCCCGCTCTGGACACAGTCAACGGTTATCCCATAAGACTCCAGCATTCCCTGAGCCAGCATAAGGTTAATATCAACATCATCAACGACCAAAACCCGCGCTTCGGGAAGCTGGATGCACTGTAAGGCAGCTTTATCGATTCTCTTCTGACCGGCGGCTTTGACTTTATTTAACTTTTCGGCAAATTCCGCGCTTGCAAACTCATCGCTGACATATTTATGCGGCAGCCGTACGGTGAAAACCGACCCCTTCCCCGGAGTGCTCTCAACGGCTAATGTACCATGCATCAAGTCAACAATTTTTTTTGTCAGCGCAAGGCCAAGTCCTGTTCCTTTGGAAGAACGTTGTTTGCTCGTATCAAGGCTTGAGTAATCAAGGAATACCTTGTCAATATCTTCCGGTTTGATCCCTTCGCTGGAATCCGTAACAGATGAAACGAGCCATACCGTGTCACCTGTTTTCTCGGTCGAAACCCGCCACTCAACAGTTCCTCCCGCTCTGGTATTGTTGATTGCATTTGCCAGTAAGTTGTTAAATATCTGCCTCGATCTCAGTGCATCTCCAATAACCTTTGCAGAAAGTTTTCCGTCGGTAACAATATTTAAATCAATTGAACTGGAACCTATGTGGCGCAGATTTGAATTTGCCGTATCAACTATAAATTGGGGCAGATCGTATTCAGCAGAATATACCCCAAATTTCCCCGACTCTATATTGGAAATATCAAGAAGATCATTCACCACACCAAGAATTTTCATGCCTGATTCATAGATTAGATCCTGATAATCCCTGAGCCCCTGCGGCAACTCCTTGTTAATAACACTGAGTTCGGAAAAACCAATAACTGCGGTCAGCGGGGTGCGAAGGTCATGACTCATATTGGCAATAAATGATGTTTTTGCTTTTGTGGCGGTTTTCAACAGTTCAAACGGTTTTGCGATAACACCCGATGCCAATGCTGCTGCAAGCATCCCCAGTGCCAGGAAGATAATGCCTGAAATACCGATCATCCCTCTTATCGTTGGATAAGCGCTTTCTGCAATCGAAGTTGAAACTGCAATGGCCCAGCCTTCTCCCGAATGTATGGTGTTGAAAGCGATTATATCATCAATATTTTTGCCGTCCATGTTTTTCAGGGAATAACGGGTTGTGCCTGTATCGCCGTCACCGGAAATCATCTGCCTAATTACCCTGGCGGCATCATCAAATTTGGAAGAAGACTCGCTGTCAGCCAACTCCAGAAAATTCAAACGTCTTGAAACCCAGTCTCTGTGATAATCGGCAATGATAAACCCATCTTTATCCACCATGGTTATGCGCTGGTCGCTCATGGATGTAAATTGATTCATTAGTTCACGGAAAAAATAACCGGAAATGGTCAGACCGACAATGTCATCACCCATTGGTACAAAAACATAGAAAACTAACTGCCCTGTAGAATCGATATATGTGGTTGAAATTACCCTATCCCATTCAAATACCTGCTGGATGTATTCTGCCAGAACACTTTCAGGAGGAGGATCACTGTCTATACTTAAAGAAGCCATAACCCTGCCGTTTATATTAAAAATCGCTATTGCCGTAAAATTCTCGTATGCGGCAGCCTGTTCAATAAGGGACTGCTGAACCAGATGCATTGGATAACCTTCCAGCGCAAAAGCCACAGCCGCGGCATCTTCTTTAAGCAAATTCATTTGATTTATGACATATTCATTTGCCACCGATACCATAGCCTGCATATTGTCTTCAAGGGTCTTGAGTATCTGGCTTTGCGCCGATGAAATGCTGATTATCACGCTGGATGCGGTAATCATAAGAATAATAGCGGTAATTATAAGAAATACTTTCAATCGGGTTGACATTTTTTCCATCCTTTCATATAAAGAACTTTGCTTCTATGATATAGTATATATAAAATGGCTAAAATTTCAATAGCCGGAGGGATAAAATAACTCCCTTCCCCATTTACCGGTAATCTGCTACTCTTAGCCTTGACGGAGTATCTTTATTATGGGTGATTATTTTATGCACAACTACCGGCGGCTGCCGGTAATGTTTGTAAAAGGCGAAGGTACCTGGCTGTTTGACAATAACGGAAGGAAATACCTTGATTTTACCTCCGGTATTGCCGTTAATTGCCTGGGGCATAACTACCCGCCGCTCGTTAAAGCTGTTTGTGATCAAGCAGCCCGGTATTTCCATTGTTCCAATTATTACCAGTCAGATATTGCGGCGGCTTTTGCGGAAAAACTTGTTGCTGCTTGCACGCCCGGAGGTATGAAAAACGTGTTTCTCGCCAATTCCGGGGCAGAGGCAAACGAAGGAGCCTGTAAAATCGCCCGGAAATACTCGTTAAAAAAATACGGCCCCGGCAGGCATACCATAGTCACTTTACGGGGCAGTTTTCACGGCAGAACTATCACTACCCTGGCAGCCACGGGGCAGGAAAAGTTCCATAAGGACTTTGGCCCATTCACCGAAGGTTTTGTATACATTGACAGCGGGGACAGAGACGCTCTGGAAAAAGCGCTGGATGCAAAAACCGTAGCAGGACTATTCATTGAGACGGTACAGGGGGAAAGCGGCGTCTACCCCCAATCACAGGAATTCATCGAAGAAGCGGCACGGCTATGTGCCGAAAGGGACATACTGCTCATGTTTGACGAAATCCAATGCGGTGTGGGCCGGACAGGAACATTCCTTGCTTATGAGCAATACCGGTACAATGGCGCGCCCGTCAAGGCTGATGTGGTAACCCTTGCCAAGGGACTGGCCGGCGGTATTCCTGCAGGTGCAGTACTTGCCGGAGAAAAAGCCGCCGATGTATTTGCACCCGGAGACCATGGCAGCACATTCGGCGGAAACCCCATCGCGGCAGCGGCGGGATTGGTAGTGCTGGAAACAGTTAACAACCCGGCATTCCTGGCGGAAATTACACGTAAAGGAACGATGATCATGGCAGCAATCCGGGCATGGAACCACCCGGCCATACAGGATGTCCGGGGTCGGGGGCTGATGATCGCCATTGATATTGACCGCGACGCATGGCCGGTACTGGAAGCCACCATCGCTCGTGCCGAAGGCACACATGCCTTCGGCATGGACAAATGCGGCTTGTTGATCCTCTCTGCCGGGCAGAAAACCCTGCGCATGCTGCCGCCTTACACTATCAGCGACAGTGAAATTGAACAAGGACTGGAAATATTACATACAATGTTATAGGGAAGGATAATCTTTTGCCGGATAATGATCTTCGTGAAATAATAAGCAAGAACGAACATTCCCTCCTGAATAATGCCCCGGATATTACTTTCATGCTGGATCCGAACCTCTATTTCGTTCTGGGTACGAAGAAAACTGCGGACTTTTTTGGATACAGGGATATTCAGGAAATGGCAGGGCTTTTTTATGAAGAACTTTTTTCCAGGCTTATGCCCGGATCATGGATAGAAGAAATCGGAAATTATTGCAAAGAGACAATTGCAAATGATACTCCTGTCCACTATGAAACAAAGGTTGCCGTAACCGGTGGTACAGAAAAGGTTTTTCAGGTGTCTGTCACCCAGGCAAAGGAGGAGCAGGAAATTTTCTGCAGAGGCCTTATCATTGTTCTTAACGATGTTTCGGAACTGTACCATGCCAGGGAAGTCGCGCTTGCTGCCAGCCAGGCCAAGAGCAATTTTCTTGCGAACATGAGTCACGAAATACGTACCCCCATGAATGCCATTATTGGTATGACCACTATTGCGAAAAAAGCAGACAGTATTGAACAAAAAAACTACGGATTGCAGAAAATTGAAGAGGCTTCGACCCATCTTCTCGGGATTATTAACGATATTTTGGATATTTCCAAAATCGAGGCGGGAAAATTTGAACTTTCGCTGGTGAATTTCAATTTTGAAACCATGATCAGGAAGGTGGAAAACATCATAAATATCAAGGCGAATGAAAAAAAAATATGTTTCAATATTCATATCAGTGACGATATTCCCCAAACTATAATCGGTGATGATATGCGCCTTACCCAGGTGATCACGAACCTGCTTTCAAATGCAGTAAAATTCACGCCCGATCTTGGAGAAGTGAGCATGGAGTGCAGCCTTATTTCACAGGGTGAAAACGGCAATATTTCCATTCAGACGACGATAACAGATAATGGGATAGGTATTCCTGTTGAAAAGCAAAATAAACTGTTTACTTCTTTTAGTCAGGCCGAAAGCGGCACTTCCCGTACATTTGGCGGCACTGGTCTGGGGCTTGCCATTTCGAAAAAAATAGTTGAGTTGATGGACGGTAAAATCTGGGTAACCAGTTCCGGCAACGGCAAAGGTTCAACATTTACTTTCACGGTTCAGCTTCAGCGGGGAATCGAACAGGAAAGTATTGAAGATAGTATATCCGATGAAATTAATACTTTCCCCGGTTCCTGCATTTTGGTAGCGGAAGATGTTGAAATAAACCGTGAAATCATTGAAAGCCTGCTTGAATCATGTTCCCTGATCATTGAATTTGCGGAAAACGGCAAAGAGGCAGTGGATAAATACACTTCCGAACCGGAAAAATTCGATTTGATTTTCATGGATATTCACATGCCGGAAATGGATGGCTACGAAGCTACCATGCAAATAAGAGCTTTCGAAGCATCTAAGCTGCAATCGGAAAGCCCAAAGGGCTCACCACCAATGGGTGGCGTGCCAATTGTTGCAATGACCGCCAATGTTTTTCAGAAAGATATAGAAAAATGCCTGTCAGTAGGTATGAATGATCATGTAGGAAAACCGGTAGATATGAACGATGTGATGGAGAAATTACGAAAATATCTTTTATGAGGCATTGACTTGAGGTACTACACAGAGTTGACCTGCAAATGGTAAATCATTATGCTGATTACACTATGAGTACACAACAATTGGCATTACTAGGTGACGAAGCAGTTGCACTGGGGGCGATCCATGCCGGTATTAGTGCGGCTTACGCCTATCCGGGAACTCCTTCAACGGAAATTTTGCAAAGCCTGATAGACACGTATGCAGACGGAGGGCCGATAGCGCGATGGTGCGCGAACGAGAAAACGGCGCTTGAAGCGGCAATTGGCGTATCATTTGCGGGACGGCGGGCTTTGGCTGCCATGAAGCATGTCGGGCTTAATGTAGCGGCAGATCCTTTTATCAATGCGGCGCTCCTGGGCATTAAGGGCGGGCTGGTTATCGCTGTTGCAGACGATCCGGGCATGCACAGTTCTCAGGATGAACAGGACTCCCGGTTTTATGCCGCCTTTGCGATGGTTCCCTGTCTTGAGCCGCGCAGCCAGCAGGAAGCTTATGACATGACGCGTGAGGCGTTTGATGTTTCCGAGCGATATCAAATTCCGGTAATGCTCCGTTTTTCTACCCGGCTTGCCCATTCCCGTGCGGGAGTTACCACGCGGGATGCCGTGGAGCAAAAGCCTGTTTCCAAAGCAACAGAGAAAAATCGCTGGGTATTGATCCCTGCTTTTGCCCGTAAAAACAACGCTATGCTGGTCGAAAAGCAAAAAAAATTAACAGACTGGTCAACCACACACCCGGTAAATGCATTGGAACTGCCCGGTAACGGAAAAATTGATCTTGCGGTAATTACCGCCGGGCTTGGCGGTAATTACTACGAAGAAAATCTGGACGATTTTATTACCATGAGAAACGGGAAAGTTCCGGCCAGGCTGCACATAGGCGCGTATCCTCTGCCCGAAGAATCAATCCGCACATTATGCGCCGCATCGGAAAAAGTACTGGTACTCGAAGAAGGGCAGCCGTTAATTGAGCAGCGGCTGCGGGGTATTATGCCTCAAAGCACAGCAATAGCAGGAAAACTTGCCGGTTTTGACGGGGTACCACCCGGAGGCGGCGAGCCCGGCCCCGTAACCAGGACCGGAGAATTAGACCCTGACAATGTGCGGCTTGCATTGGGATTACCGCCCCGCCCCGGTGTTGCAGTTAACATTGACCCTGCAAGCCTTCCTCCCCGGCCGCCCCAGCTCTGCCAGGGCTGCCCGCATTGCGACAGCTTCGATGCCATAAAAATAGCTGCTGAGGCTCTTGATCCCCGTCCGGGCCACCCTGACGTAGGCATCAACTCAGACATTGGTTGTTATTCACTGGGTGTAGCGCCGCCGTATGAAGTTCCCGAAAGCATTGTCTGCATGGGTGCCGCCGTTACCATGGCAAAAGGTGCTGCGGATGCAGGGCTGAAGTACAGCATAGGGGTAATTGGCGATTCAACATTTATCCATTCAGGCATCACCGGCCTTATTGATGCAGTGACGGATGACATCCCCATGACTCTCATCATACTGGACAACTCCGTCGTAGCAATGACCGGCTGCCAGCCAACCATGGTTCCCTCGGAAAAACTCGCTGATTTGGTACTCGGCTGCGGGGTTCATCCCGATCACCTGTTGAAACTGGAAGCCAAAAAGCACCTCGTTGAAGAAAATGCAATTAAATTAAAAACCGCATTTGAGCATCGGGGGCTTTCAGTGGTGATTTTTAAACGGGAATGTATTGAAGCTTTAAGGAAGCAAAAAAAGGCTGTAAAAGGCTCCCTAGACGGCACGAAAAAATTAAAAGAAGCGCTTTAGGGTATTATCTCCTGATAAAATACATTATGTCTCCAAATACGGCAAAAATCAAAAGCCCGGCGACAAGTACTATACCCACAGTCTGGAAAACACCAATTGCCCTGGGTGGGAGCGGTTTTCGCCGTACTGTTTCAACAATGAATAGAATAATTTGACCGCCGTCAAATAAGGGTATTGGCAGCAGGTTCATTACGAAAAGAGCAACAGAAATGAAGGACAGAAAATGCGCCATGGAACGGATGCCTGCTCCGAAATTTACACCAAAGCCCTCGGCGGCAACATCACCCATCATGTAGGTTATGCGTAAAGGGCCGGAGACTGCCTGGGTCAGATCAATGCCCTTGAAAAGCAGAGTAAGGCCTTTAAGATAGGTGGTAAATGTTTTCCAGCTTTCCGAGGCGCCTTTAACCAACGCCGCAGGGGGTGAAAGCGTTGGTGTCCGGTAGTGTACCACTGCCCATCTAATTCCCAATTCCGACCAGTTTGTCTGCGAGTCGGCAAGCTGGGTGCTTCTTTCAACACCATCCCTGAGGTAATCAATGGTGACAGCGGAATTGTCCTTTATCATCCGGTCAAAGTCCATTATGTGAGAGATTGGGTTGTTTTCAACATTGACTATCCGGTCACCCGGTAAAAGCCCCGCATTGGCGGCATCACTGTCAATGGAAATATCTCCGATGACAGGATCCGCCCAAAAATACACGCCTATCCTCCCCATCCCCGAACTTCGGTCAAGATCGGGGGTAACATAAAGATTAATTATTGCACCTTCACGATCAATGGTTACCGGTAATAATTTTTCGGGATTTATTGCAATGGCCTCCTGAACTTCATGGTAGAAATTGGTTGTTCTCCCGTCTACTTCGATGATCCTGTCGCCTGTTTGAAAACCAGCCCTGTCTGCAGGAAATTCATTACCAAGGTCGATTTCCGATGCAAGCACAATCCTGTTTTCCAGAGTTTGCCTTTCAAATCCAATGCCCCAGATGAACGAAAGCACAATGATGGCAAACGCCAAATTGAATACGGGTCCGGCAAGACAGACAACAATTCGCCGCCAGGGGCTCATGCCGTAAAATGTTCCCTTTACCGGTTCCACTCCGCTGGCATGTTTTTCATAAGCTTCCCGGAATTCATTATCGCCGCGCATTTTGCAATATCCGCCAAGGGGAAACATTCCCAGGCGGTATTCTACACTGCCGATTTTCTTTTTGAGAATGGGGTTGCCCCAGCCAATGGAGAAAGCATCTACATCAATACCCACGAGCCGCGCCGCAAGAAAATGCCCCAGTTCATGAATAAATACAACAATTCCCAGGCCAAACAGCCCCAGCGCAATTCTTACTATTTCCATAATTTTTCCTTTACTAGTGTTCTTGCATGCCTGTCCGCATCCATTACCAATGCGATGTCTTCAGGTTCAGTGCTCCAATCCTTATCTAAAACATACTGGGTAATTCTCCCAATATCAAGAAAGCCAATACTACCTTCAAGAAAAGCGGTAACCGCCGCTTCATTTGCCGCATTGTACGCACAGGGGTACAACCCGCCTTTTTTTACTGCCTCGTAGGCAAAAGCCAGCAGGGGGAACCGTTCCATGTCCGGCGGCTGAAATTCCAGTGCAAACGGGTTGTCGAAAGTGAGCGGAGAGTAGGGAAAAGAAGTTAAAAGGTAAGAGGTTAGAGGTAAGAGGTTAGAAGAGTGGTGAAGCGCGGCCTGGATGGGATGGCGCATGTCAGGACGTGAAAGCTGGGCGTATAATACGCCGTCTTTCATCCTGATCATTGAGTGAACAATGCTTTGAGGGTGAATGACCACTTTAATTTTATCGGGAGGAAATCCGAACAGCCGTACTGCCTCAATTACTTCAAGCCCCTTGTTTGCCATTGTTGCTGAATCAATGGTTATCTTTGTTCCCATGTTCCAGGTTGGGTGTGCCAGCGCGTCCTGCGGATTTATTTTTTCCATTGCTTCGGCAGGGTAATTCCGGAACGGCCCGCCGGATGCGGTAAGCACAATTTCTTCCAGGTTGTCTTTTCCATGGGCTTGAATCATGTGATAAACAGCGGAGTGTTCTGAATCGACGGGAATTAATTGAACATTTTTTTCACCGGCTCGGGCGAGTACCAGGGGGCCGGCCATTACCAGGGTTTCCTTGTTTGCCAAAGCAAGATCACAGCCTGCTTCTATCGCCGCCATTGAAGGTTCCAGCCCTGCCGCACCGCTAATGCCGTTAAGAACAATATCCGCACCAGTATTGGCAATCGCGGCAAGCAGTGATTCTTTTCCCCCCGCTGCCCCGCTCAGCACAAGTTCAGCATTCGGCCATTGCCGCCCAATGTCATCCAGTGTTTTACCGTTATTATATGCGCTGAGCAAAACAATTTCAAAGTGATCTTTCTCCTGAGAAATTACATCAAGCGCGTTTTTCCCGATAGACCCCGTTGCTCCGAGTACTGCCACCCGCTTTTTCATATTATCCGGCTTTTTCCCCTTCTCTTTTAACTTTTACTTTTTAATTTTTATCTTGTTTCACGGAATAAAAAACAGGCGGAAAGCCAAATAAAATACCGGTGCGGCAAATGTAATGGAATCTATGGAATCGAGTACACCGCCCCTGCCGGGGATAATACCTCCCGAATCTTTGAGGCCGGAACTTCGCTTGATAACCGATTCGCCCAGATCGCCCAGAGTTCCGGCAATACCGGTCAATAGACCCAAAACGGCTCCGGCAACCGGCGCATTCAATGAATGGTCGGGAATAAAAACTTCGGGATATACCAGGGCCGCGCCCAAACCGACAAGGGTTGGCACAATGAGGCCTCCGGTAAAACCGGCAATGCTTTTACTTTGACTTACCGGTATAAACCCCTGATTTTTCCTGCCGAACAGTTTACCTGCTGCCCATGCGGCGGAATCGCTTGAAAAAACAATGCAGAGAAATGTAAGGATTATTATACTTGTGTTTTTTTCCAGGTGGCTAAGTCTGACGATCCAGGTCATCAGAATACCCGGGTATAACAGCACTGCAAAACCGGCGGCAATGCGGCTGATTGAATCGTCAAGGGCTTCTCCCCGGGAGAATATCCCTGACATCAGCAGACAGGCTACGGCAACGGCAATTATGGCAGGAAGCAGGAGATCGTTAAAACCAAAGCATACGGTTAGAAGCATTGCGGCAGGCGGAACGGCACCCAATACCGCCGCTTCGATTTTTATAATACGTAATTTTTTTTGAGCAAGCAGGACTGATAATTCCGCAGCTCCAAGTGCGCTGAATATAACAACCGCTATGTTGAATGCGAAGTATTTATAAAACGGAAGAAAAATCACCAGAGAAAATATGACGGGAATGCCAATAAAAAATATGAGCAGCCGTTGAACCATTTTTTTCATTGTTTTTCTCCATTGACCGGAATACCCCCGGTATGAACGCTGCTATCTCCAACACCGCCAAAACGGCGGTCGCGGTTTCGGTATTCGTCAACGGCTTTTTCCAGGTCTTCTCTTGTCCAGTCCGGCCAGAGCTTTGCTGAAATGTACAGTTCCGAATAAGCTCCTTCCCACAGCAAAAAATTACTTGTCCGGTATTCTCCCGCACTGCGGATAATAAGATCGGGATCCGGCACGTCGGGGTTGTCAAGGCTGGCGGCAATATCGCTTTCAGTGACGGCTGTTAAATCTTTGCCGCTTGCTGCCAGCCGCCGGAATGCCCGTACCAGTTCATCCCTGCCGCCGTAATTTAACGCAAGGATCACCTGCATTCCGCTTAATGCTTTGGTTTCTTCAACGACATTTGCAATTTCCATGGCAATATCAGGAGACAGGCTTTTGGCATCGCCGGCATGGCGGACGCGGATATTGTTTTCCCGGCAAAATGGCAGTTCGGCGCGGAGGTACTGTTTCACCAATCCCATGATAAAATTTACCTCCCCGGCGGCCCGTTTTCGGTTTTCTGTCGAAAAAACATAGAGGCTCAGGTGCTGTATCCCCATGTCGCTGGCTGCTTTAACTATACGCCGCGCCGCCTTGAGCCCTTCAGTGTGTCCTTGAGTCCGGATCGCCCCCCTCTGCCGGGCCCAGCGACCGTTGCCATCCATGATTATTCCGACATGCATCACACTTCCATTATTTCTTTTTCTTTTTCTTCCAGAACTTTATTCACCTTGTCAATGTAACCGTCGGTTAATTTTTGCAGATCCTCAGATCCTTTTTTTTCATCATCCTCGGTAATAGCGGAGTCTTTCAGCATTTTTTTTAGTTCTTCGTTGCCATCACGGCGTATGTTGCGAATAGCTACACGGGATTGTTCCGCCTGATTTTTTGCAAGTTTAACCAGCTCTTTACGCCTCTCTTCGGTAAGGGGAGGAATGGCGATGCGAATTACTTTTCCGTCGTTGGACGGGTTGAGGGACAACTCCGATGACCGGATTGCTTTTTCAATTTCGCCGATGAGGTTTTTATCCCAGGGCTGAATGACAATAAGCCGTGCTTCGGGAACAGAAACATTCGCCACTTGATTGAGCGGTGATTTTTCCCCGTAGCAATCAACACGAATCTTATCAAATAAAGTTGCCGATGCCCGTCCGGTTCGCAGTGTGGCAAATCCGTCTTTCAGATTTGTTACGGTTTTAGTCATTTTATCTTCGGTTGTGGTTATAACAGTCTGCATTATGTACCTTACCTGTCAGGAATCCGCGCCAACGCCTACTTTGAAATACGCATAATCAGCGATTTCAAGCTGTGCTCCGGCTTTTTTTACACATTCGGCAACTGCTTGTGCAACGGTAAGTTTTTCATCTTTCACATAACCCTGCTCAAGAAAGCAAATTTCGGAAAGGTGCTTGCTGAGTTTCCCCTTGAGTATACCGTCAAGCACTTGTGCCGGTTTGCCTGCAAGTTTTTCGTCTTTTTCCATTAATTTACGGAAAATGTCTTCCTGCTCTGTAATGTATGCAGGATCAATTTTACTTTTGTCCAGCGCATAAGGATTAAATGCGGCAATATGCAGGGCAAGGGAAAAAATAAAAGACTGCACTTCTTCATCTTTGAATATTTCCGGTTTGTCAGACCTGCATTTTACCACCACGCCGATGTTACCGTCGCCGTGACTGTATTTGGTAAAAAATTCGTTTGCATTCGCATTAAGAACTTTGAGACGCTTGAGGCCCATGTTTTCGCGGATCTTTGTGGCAAGATCGGTAACCATGCCGTGAAGCTCATCGTTGGGTTCTGTATACTCTTTCTCCAGCGCTTTTGCGGTAATAGCTTCGCCCAGGGCTATGAAATCAAGGTTTTTAGCCACAAAATCCGTCTCGGAGGCAAGCTCCGCAAGAACTGCCATGCTTCCGTCTTCTTTTATTTTCATAAAAATCTTTCCGGCGTTCGTTGCCCTGTCGGCACGTTTTTCAAGTGCGGCAAGCCCTTTCTCTTTGAGGATTTTTTCAGCCTTGACAAAATCGCCTTCAGTACTCACCAGTGCGTTTTTACATTCCATCATTCCGGCACCGGTCTTATCCCTGAGCCGTTTTACATCTGCTGCGCTTATTTCTGCCATTTTATTCTCCTATTTCTCCATAAATTTTATCCACATCCACCTGGATCTTGTCTCTCTTTTCTTCATCTTCGGGCACCTCGTCCTTATCATATTCCGGTGGAATTTCGGTTGAGTATTTTTCAATTGCGGCGACAATATCGACCTCTTGATCGTCCTCTTTCACCGACATATCGGACATCAGGCTTTCCTGATCCTCATCTTCATCGCCCAGAGTTTCAATGATCTTGAGGCCAACTTCGTTATCAGCCTCTATCACTGCGTTGGCAATGATCGAGGTAAACAGGGAAATGGCCCGGATTGCATCATCGTTACCGGGTATTGGGTAGTCGATACCTTCCGGATTACAGTTCGTATCAACCACCGCAATAATGGGGATACCCATGCGCTGCGCCTCCGCGACAGCAATTCCTTCCATGCGTGTGTCAATGATGAACAATATGCCGGGAAGCTCTTTCATTTCCTTGATACCGCCAAGGTTTTTCTGGAGCTTCGTCCGTTCCTTGGCAAGAGCGGCAATTTCTTTTTTGGTAAGATTTTCAAAAGTCCCGTCTACTTCCATTTTTTCCAGCTTTTTCAGCCGGAGCAGCGATCGTTTAATAGTGACGAAGTTCGTGAGCATCCCGCCCAGCCAGCGGTTGTTTACGAAGTACATTCCACAGCGCTCGGCCTCTTTCTGGATTGCCTGCTGCGCCTGCTTTTTTGTACCCACAAACAGCACTGTTTTGCCTGCCGCGACGGTTTTGCGAACCGATTCATAAGCGTCTTTGATTGCCTGAATGGTTTTTTGCAAATCGATGATGTGAATGCCGTTCCGTTCCGCGAAGATGTATTTTTTCATCCTCGGATCCCAGCGTTTGACCTGGTGGCCGAAATGTACTCCTGACTCCAGAAGACTTTTCATGGTGACTACTGCCAAAGTTTCCTCCTCTGTTCCGGGATTTTACGAGAAAACCCCTCCTAACCCTATGTCTCATCTGCCCACTCATGAGCGGCAGATGGAAATTTTTGGGACTATTTCGAAAATATTATCACACAGAGAACACGGAGAAACAGAGTTTAATTTCCATTCATACCCTCTGTGTCTTTGTGGCTTCGTGTGAGTTATAATCAAAACAAGCCCTTGGCTATCCGGAGCTTAAGCTCCTTTGCGATAACTGTATACAACAATATGGCATACAATAAAGAATAATGGCAAGGGGGGTACTATGCTGATGGAAAAAGCGGTTAATGCGGGAAGGCAGGAAAGTAACAATTAGCAGGGGAGCAAAAAATGTCTTGCTCTGCTCTCTGCTAATTGCTACCAATTAATTTCTACTATCTGTTCCGGTTTTGGGGTTGCCTGTCAGGAGGGGTATCAGGGCGGGGGCGTGAAAAATTGCGGTTTAACTCGTAGTCTCTGCCGCCAATGGTTAACTTTTGAACCATAAGAAATTTGGTGTTTTCAATGCGCGGTGATGCGAACGCACTGCCTTCAATTGCCACTGCCGCACCCTCCCTGAGGCCGTCAATAAAACCGAAATAGCGGTTAAGCCCTCCGATTAAGTAGGTGGTACCGCCGGATGTGAGTGCAACCCTGCCCTGTACCAGAGATAAATTGCCGCTGATGCTTACGCTTTCCGCTTCTATTCGAGGGGGAGCATTACGGGACTCTGACGGCCTTTGGCGATCCGGTACCTGATTGCGGGACGGGCCATGATGAAAGTGCCCCCTTGAGTGCCCCCGCATATTATGTTGCGGTGCATGGCGCTGCCAGGTTTTCCCTGTTCGATTTTCGTTATTCCGGCGCTGCCGCTCGGGGTTATTTTCCTGCGCCGAAGCAAATGTTACCATGCAGGAAACCAATAGTAAGAAAAAAATTGTCCGTTTCATTTTGAAACCTCCGTTAATATTTTTAATGCGCATTTATTAATATAACAACAGGGGTAAGATAAGGTTTCAAAAGAATTACCGGCAAGCCATATGGTTTATTATCAGACGTATAAGTTAAGGGTTTGCTGCGGGAATGATTACACAGCAAATAAAGTGATATACTTTAATATAAATGAACACAGCCGTTTATCCGTTTACACTGATTTTTGACGGGGTTTACGCCCGCTTTCCTTATATTTTTGAAGGTAATCCGGTTTATACGACCGGAGAAAAAAGCGGCAGCGGAAAAATAGCGCCTTCCTGTTTTATTTCCGGGCGTTCTGCCGGAGATATGGCTTTTTCTTTATCATCATTCAACAAAAACAGGGAGGAGTTTTTTCGTTTATTGAAAATTCAACCGGAAAATGTATACAGCCTTGCTCAGGTACATTCACGTGATGTATATACCCTTAACCCGTCAATGGAGGGTACACTGCCGTCTCCCGGAATTTTTGCACGGGAAGGAGACGGTATGGTTAGTTATTCCAGCAATGCTTTCCTCTCAGTGACTGTAGCTGACTGTCTGCCGGTTTTTCTGCTGGACACGGAAAACGGCTGGTTTGCTGTCCTTCACTCTGGCTGGAAGGGAACAGGTATTGTGTCAAATGCCGTTGAGATCATGCAAAAAGCGGGAAGCAGACCGCAGGCGCTTGCCGCCGTCCTTGGCCCCTGCATTCAAAGCTGTTGTTATCGGGTTGATACGGAGCGTGCAAAATTATTTAATGATGAATTTGGCTGCGCTTCACCTCATTGCGGGGATTCAAAAGAATTCCCACTGGGTAATGTGGTTCAGAAAAAAAAATCCTGGTACATTAACCTTCAGGCAGCCAATGCCCGTCTGTTGGCTGCTGCCGGAGTAAAACATATCGCATATTGCACAGACTGTACCTATACCGATACAAGGCTTGGCTCTTTTCGACGTGAAGGCAGCCATGCATATACCCGCATGATTGCACTAGTAGGTTAATGCAAAACTAAATAAAGGCAGAAATGTATAATTGTATCAAAACCGACGGCGGCGGGGCAGCGGGCTCGCAAAACATGCTGGTGAATCTGCTTACGAAGCCATCCAGCACCTATTTTGTGAAAATTTTTATACATTCAAGAAAGCGAAGTTTAAAATAGGTGCTGGACATTTTCTCGCTCTCCAATTTCTAATTTTGCTCACACGTCTTCACCAGCAGGGAATCCCGCGAATGTTTTACCAGCCCGCTGCCCCGACACCGCCGGCCTTATTTCTGGGCACACATTTTTGCGATCTTTTCAGTTGTGCATCGCTGGGTAGGTATAGATAAAGACAGCATTTGCAAAACAGGGGTTTTGCAAATGCTTTGGTTAATGGTTATTTTTTGCGGGCGCGGGTGCCTCGGGCGGATTTTGCGCCGGGGACTTTTCTTGCGGATTTACGTTTGTCGGCAAGAGTTGGTTTCTTTTTGGATGTTTTTTTAACAGTCTTTACTGTTTTTACGGCTTTCTTTTTCCTCCTGGTATGAGGTTTTCGTGAAAAAGAATATTTGCTCACATCGTTAATGCCGCTGATTTCTTTTGCAAGGGATTTATCCTTTGCTGCTATGGCAAGATCGTATTTCATTTGCAGAGAAAGCCAGTATTCCGGTTTTGTTTTGAAAAATTTGGCAAGACGGAAGGCGGCGGCGATGGAAATGGGTGATTTATCAAGGACAAGAAGCCGAACCATTGCATTGCTCATGTTAATTGCTTTTGCAAGCCTGTTGCAGTTTAAGTCATGTTTTTTTAACAAGGCTTCCAAAGCAGTTCCGGGAGTTTGATTTTTTGTTTTTGTTGTTTGTTTCATGGTACATCCTTTTAGTTTAGATTTTATTAATAATATGAATTTAATTAGAAAATGTCAATAGTATAAATTATCTTTATACTTTTACACGGCCGCGGAAACTTCGTGAAATGGTAAGGCGATCGGTATATTCCAAATCACCGCCTACCGGAAGTCCTGAAGCAAGACGGGTAACTTCAACAGGAAAATCTTTGAGTATTTTTTGCAAATATAATGCTGTGGTGTCGCCTTCAACTGTAGGATTAAGCGCCAGAATTATTTCCCTGACTCTGTCCCGGCAGGCCGGCCCGCCAAGGCGTGCGAGTAATGTACCAATAGCAAGATTGCCGGGACTTATTCCTTCCAATGGCGCAATAAGGCCGCCAAGAACATGAAAAACTCCGTTAAATTCACGGGATTCTTCAATTATTCTAAGGTCCTGGGCCCGTTCTATTACACAGATAACAGAATGATCACGGTTTGGATCGGAACAGATGGGGCAGGGATCTGTTTCCGTAAAACCGCCGCATATACCGCAGCGAAAGATTGACTGATGCAGAGCAGTAAGTTCTTCAGCCAGAATCCTGGCATAAGTACTTTCACCATCGAGAATGTGGTAGACTATCCTGGATGCGCTTTTTTTTCCAATACCGGGAAGTTTTGAGATCAATGTGATAAGCCTGTCAAGAGCGATGGGTGTCATTCATATCCCAGTTATGCCGGAGAGACCGGGAATGCCCATTTCCCCTGCCATTGTTCCCATTTCTTTTTTTATTGCTTCTTGTAATTTTTCCCAGCCATTGGAAAATGCCGCCATCACCAAATCCTGGAGCATTTCTGTGTCACTGTCTGCAATGGCTTCCTGCGCAATCCGCACATCAGTAACTTCAAACTTACCGTTGAGATCAATTTCCACCATACCGCCTCCGGCAGAACCCGTTGCGCTAATAAAAGCTAACCTGTCCTGAAAGACTCCCATTTGTTCCTGAATTTTTTGAGCGTTTTTCATAATATCCAAAGGATTGAAATTCATGGCGCCTCTTTTAATTAACTATAGTACCGGGAATTAGTCTTAACACACGGGCTGCAGACGACTCACTGCCCGAAGATACATTATCATCAGGGCCGTTATTTTTTTTGTCATTCCGCAGCATTCCGCTCCAGACAGGTACATCATCATCCGCTATTTCCCGATCCGCCGGTTCTGACAGCCTGCCATTTGATCCGGAAAGTATCCTTCGGCATTCATCGGCTATTGACTGTTCTTCAACATGCGGAAATGCCGGCTTGCCGTAGTTGTCTTTTGAAGAGATACTTGCCGAAGGTTTCAGAGGTGAAACTTGCTGTGTTCCGGCATTGGCCTGCAGGATGCGCTGTGTTTCGTCCAAAGCTGTTTTTAGTTCCGCAGGCGCTACCCACTGATTAAGCCATGACAGTTTTGAAACCGCTGTTTCAAGTTCAAAACGCGGCGACACAGAGTACCGTATATTCCGGTAACATTCCAGAAGGATTTCAAGCGCTTGTTCCAACCGTATAGAATCGAGGTTTTCCAGAACTTTTGCCGAAAATTGATCTGTTTTATAACCCAAAATGGATTCTTTGGTAATTCCGTTTTTCAGAAGCAGCAGGCTGCGGTAATAACCGGCAAGATCAATGATAAACTGCTCAATGGCTGCACCCGATTCAATAATTGCGGCGATTTGGGAAAAAGCCGCGACAGAGTCGCTGACAGCGCAGGATTCGGCCAGGGAGTTGATCGTTTCAAGCCCTGCAAGGCCAAGTTTTTCCCGGATCAGGCTTTCGCGGATATGCCCGTCAGAGAATGCAGCCACTTGATCAAAAAGGGTAAATGCTTCCCGCAGGCTGCCCGTGGATTCTTTTGCAATCCAGAACAAAGCGTTATCTTCGGCTGTTATTCCTGTCTCGCTGCAAATATTTTTCAGCAGTTCCTGTATTGTTTCAATGGGGATAAGCCGGAAACTGAATTGCTGACAGCGGCTTTTAATGGTTGCAGGAACCTTGTGAATCTCCGTTGTGGCAAAAATAAAAACGATGTATGGCGGCGGTTCTTCGATTGTTTTAAGAAGTGCGTTGAATGCTTCCCTGGAAAGCATATGTACTTCGTCGATGATGTACACTTTGCAGCGCCCAGCCTGGGGCGGAAAAAGCACCTCGTCTTTGATCTGCCGGACATCATCAATACCTCTGTTGGACGCGCCGTCAATCTCTATAACATCCATGCTTACGCCGCGGCTAATTGCGATACAGTTATCACAAACCCCGCACGGGTTCTCCGCTGAGAACTCCGCAGAGCCCTGCCCGCCATTCAGTGACTCGCAGTTCAGAGAACGTGCAAGAATACGTGCAGCACTGGTTTTCCCGCAGCCTCGCGGCCCGGAAAACAGGTATGCATGGGCTATACTTCCGTTTTTCAGGGAATTTTTTAATGTGGATACAACAAATTCCTGCCCTGCCAGCTCGTCAAAGGTTTTTGGGCGCCTCCTGGTTGCTGTTACTTCATAGGCGGGAGCTGATACATCTGCCATGGGTTCAGTATATATGATGGTTAATGGAAAGAGAAGTGCCCTGCCAGGATTATCACGGCGCAACAGGCCTCCGCTTACTGTTGCTTCCTTCCGGACCTGGCAGGGTTGGGCGGCGCCTACCCGCATGGTTCCTGGCAGGGCAGAATAATCCTACAATAACAAAGGATAAGTAGCAAGGCATATCCGGAAAAACTTGTAATTACATGAAAATCACTGTATTATTATTAAGAAACAACAATAAGGGAGGGGATGGTTACCATGAATAAAATGAAGGAAATCAGTGTGATTTTCATTACCTCGCTTATGCTGCTTTTTTTTACGGGATGTGATAACCAAACGAACAGACAGGCTGCAGTACATGAGCCGGGTGCGCCACCTCCGGGTGGCGTATCATTTGAAAATATATCATTCAGGGATATTCCCGGTATTTCCGGTGAAGAAATTCGTGCCATTGAGGATCTGCAACAACAGGAGATTTCTTTCATTTACGGAATGCCATTAAGTACGGAAGCATTCTTTGGAGAAAATGGTGATATTAAAGGATTTACTGCACTGTTTTGCGAATGGCTGACCGGCATATTCGAAATTCCTTTCATTCCCCGGCATTATGAATGGCTTGATCTTCTTGACGCTCTCCATAGCGGGGAAGTGGATTTTTCCGGCGAAGTAACGGCAACGGAAGCACGCCGCCCCCTTTTCTTTATGTCCGATGATATTGCCAAGCGCCCCCTGAAATATTTCCGTATCGAAAATAGCGTTCCCCTGCCGGAGATTGCCGCAGACAGACGTGCGACCAATGGTCGCCTGCGCTATGGATTTATTTCAGGTACCATGACACACAACACTGTTGCGGCAGTTTCCGATACAGATAGCTATGAAGTGGTTTTTATCAGCAATTTGAGTATGGTTCACAGCGCTCTTTCGAACGGAGATATTGATGCCTTTTTTTACTCGGGCCCTGTGGAGGCAAGCTTTGATCATTATGGTGATATAGTTGCTGAATATTTTCTGCCGTATGTGTATATCCCGGTATCTCTTGTTACTTCCAGACAAAGGCCGGAACTTGAGCCAATAATATCGGCAGTAGATAAGATTTTACAGAACGAAGGTATGCGGTATCTGACCGGGCTGTACAATCAGGGGTATAGTGAATATCTCAGGTACAAATTACGAATGAGGCTCACAGAAGAAGAATTGATCTATATTCAAAACGGTTCCATTGTGCGTTTTGCCGCTGAATATGATAATTATCCGGTAAGCTTTTATAATTTCCGGGAAAGGGAATGGCAGGGAATAGCGTTTGATGTGATTGCCGAAATCGAATCGTTAACCGGTTTAACTTTTGAGCGTGTTACCAGTCAAACTACTGAATGGCACGATGTGTTTGAAATTCTGAAAGACGGCAGGGCATCAATGGTTACCGAATTGATCCGCACGCCGGATAGAGAAGATATGTTTCTCTGGCCTAACAATATTATTTTTTCAAACCAATTTGCGCTTATATCAAAAACAGACCGCCGTAATATCCGAATCAACGAAGTAATGTTTACCCATGTAGGCTTGATACAGGATTCCGCATACACCGCAATGTTTGAACGCTGGTTTCCCAACCACGTATACACTGTGTTTTTCAACAGCGCGACTGATGCCTTTAATGCTTTGGAAAACGACGAGGTGGAAATGGTGATGTCAAGCCTGTTCCACCTTCTCATCCTGACGAATTACCGGGAGCTTCCCGGTTATAAGGCAAATGTTTTATTCAATACCGGTTTTGATTCTACGTTCGGTTTCAATATAAATGAGCCGGCTTTATGTTCCATTGTAGATAAAGCACTGTCCATAATTGACACAGATGGAATATCCGGACAATGGATGCGCAGGACGTATGATTACCGTTTAGCGCTGACACAAGCACAAAGGCCATGGATTCTCGGCGCCATTGTCACACTCGCCATAATGCTTGTATTCCTGACAATAATTCACTTTCGGGACAGAAAAAAAAGAAAAATCATCACGGGACAGGCTGCTGTACTGAGCGCCATATACGATTCCATACCCGGCCTTGTGTATACAAAAGATACCGGCGGCTTATATACAAGCAGTAACCGTCTGTTTAATAATTTGGCGTGTGTTGGATCAGCCGAAATAATCGGGAAACACCCAAAAGAAATTACATCCCTTGGCGGACTCATACAGACATTCGAAGATGATGATAAAAAAGTAATGAGTGAAAACAGAACTATCAGAACCGAAGGATGGTTTGATTTACCCAATAATTCCCGCATAGCTTCGGAAATCATCAGAGCGCCTTTGATCCTGGACGGTAAAGTTGCAGGCTTGCTGGGAATTGCCCTTGATATTACCGAACGGAAAATGGCGGAAAAAACAATACACGATGCCCATGAACGCATGGAAGTCATGCTGGATACAATTCCCCTGTGCAGCTGCCTGATCACCAGAAAATATGAATGCATCGACTGCAACAACGAGGCGGCAAGGCTTTTTGAACTGAACAGCAAACAGGAATTTATCGATTATTTTATGAAGCTATCGCCGGAATATCAGCCGGACGGACGCCCATCCATAAAAACAGCCATGGCGATCATAGACAGAGCTTTTGAAGGAGAGAAGTTTGTCGGGGAATGGACGCATCAATTATTGGACGGTACGCCATTACCGGCGATCACCACATTTGAACGTGTCCAATATGGCGATGATTACATTGTTTTTTCCTATGCACAGGACAGGCGTGAGCATAAACGCATAACGGACAGGATCGAAACCATAATAAACAATCTGCCCGGCATGGTATTCCAGCAAATATTTAACCCGCCGGTCTACACATATACTTTTGTCAGCGAGGGCTGCCGGGATTTGCTGGGGTATACGCCGGAAGAATTGATGGGAAGCTCGTTTAAATTTTTTGATATGGTGCATCCCGATGATATTGAAGGTATCGAAAAACACAGCGCAGAAACACTCCCCTTTGGCCTGCCTTTTGAAGCAATTTTCAGGATTACTACCAGGGACGGCAGGAAAAAGTGGATATGGGAGCGAAGCCGGGTAATAGAAAAAAACCGGGATGGTACACCGCGCCTTGTTGAAGGGTATTATGCAGATATATCTGAGCAGCGGCAACTGGAAGCGGCCGAGACGGCAAACCGGGCAAAAACGGAATTTTTAGCGAAGATGAGCCACGAAATCAGAACGCCCATGAACAGCATCATGGGCTTTGCCGAGCTTGCAATGGATATTGCCGTAATACCTCAAGTTAAGGATTATCTGGGCAAAATATCGGACAGCACAAAATGGCTATTGCATATCATTAATGACATCCTGGATATTTCAAAAATTGAAGCCGGAAAAATGGAATTGGAGCGGGTACCTTTCGACCTGCGTGATGTTTTCTCCCGTTGTCAGTCTGTCATCCTGCCGGATATTAAGGAAAAAGACCTTGACTTGAGTATTTATGCAGAGCCGTTAACCGGAAAAAAACTGCTGGGCGATCCGGTCAGGCTATATCAAATACTCATGAATCTATTGAGCAATGCGGTAAAATTTACGAATATCGGAAAAGTAAAATTTTCATCGTCAATTAAAAATGCAGAAAATGGATCCGCTACGATTTATTTTGAAATAAGGGATACCGGTATAGGCATGAGTCCCGAACAGCTCAATATAGTATTTGACCCCTTCATGCAGGCGGACTCCAGCACAACGCGCGATTACGGAGGTACAGGTCTTGGACTTGCCATAACAAGAAATATCGTAGAACTGATGAACGGAAAGCTGGCGGTGGAGAGCTCACCTGGTGCCGGCAGTAAATTTAGCTTTGAAATTACATTTGACACCATAAATGCACTTGATGACACGCCCCCGCAGGCAAAATTCGATATGCTCGAAAAACCCTACTTTAACGGCCTTGTATTGATCTGTGATGATAATTCCATGAACCGGGAAGTAATATGCGCCCACCTTGCCCGTGTGGGATTAAAAACAATAACAGCAGAGAATGGCAGACTTGGCGTGGAGATGGTACAGGAGCGTATTCAAAAAAACGAAAAACCCTTTGACCTGATTTTCATGGATATGTTTATGCCGGTCATGGATGGAATGGAAGCAGCCGCAAAAATAAAAGCTCTGAATACGGGAAGCCCCATTGTTGCGATGACGGCAAACGTCATGGTCAGCGAACTGGAAAAATACAAAAAGGCCGGAATGCCCGACTGTTTGGGAAAACCCTTCACATCTCAGGAGTTGTGGCACATTTTATTGCATTACCTCGCACCTGTAGGCAGTAACATTATAGATGAAGAAGAGGATAACGATGAACTGCAAAAAAAGCTGCAGCTTAATTTTTTCAGAAATAATCAAAACATACACAACCAAATAACAGAGGCAGTTGCCGCAGGGGATACGAAACTGGCACACAGACTGGCGCACAGCCTGAAAGGGAATGCGGGAATGATCGGTAAAACCGCCTTGAGAAACGCGGCCGCGGATGTTGAAAATCTGCTAAAAGACGGGATAGCCTCTGTCTGGGAAAATAAAATGAATATATTGAAAGCTGAGTTACTGTCCGTTCTTACGGAATTGGAGCAGATATTTGACGAATCCCCGGTTCACCGGGAATTCAAAGATTTGAACGCCGGTGAAGTGCTGGCCTTATTTGAAAAGCTTCAGCCCATGCTGGAAAATATTAACCCCGAATGCATAGCAATGCTGGACGATATCCGCGTAATTCCGGGATCACAAGACCTTGTGCGGCAGATAGAAAATTATGACTTTGAAGCCGCCGCAAGAACCCTTTCTGATTTGAAAAAGAAGCTGGAAGGTTGACATGTTAAAAAATAAAAGATTTTTGAATTGGGGTATTGTATTTTTACTCATCATACTCCCGGGATGTAATAATAATATTCCTCCCGATAAATCATTTGATGTTATATCGTATCGTGATATACCCGGTGTTACTGCTGAAGAAATAAACGCAATTGAAGCGCTCAAGGTGCAATATGATTATTTTATTTATGGGATGCTGGAATGCACCGAATCGTTTTACAACATGGACGGCAATATTGACGGATTTACCCGTTTAGTATGTGATTGGCTGACGGACATTTTTGGAATTCCGTTTATTCCCCGCAATTATATATGGACAGATTTGCTTGACGGGCTTCGTGACGGAACGATTGATTTTTCCGGCTACTTGATGCCGACTCCGGGCCGCAGGGAAACATATAACATGACCGATCCAATAGCACAGCGCATGGTAAAATATTACCGGCTGAGAGACAGCGCACCACTATCAGAAATTAGAGAAACACGCTTACCCAAATACGCGCTTGTTACCGATGCCGCATCTACCCATACTGTTTTACAATATGCAGCCTATGAATTCGAGCCGGTGTATGTAGAAGTGTATACCGATGCGTATGAGCTTATGATAAACGGGGATGTTGACGCGCTCATCACGGTAGGTGTCCTTGAGACGGGCTTTGGCAATGATGTTATGACAGAAGATTTTATGCCGCCTATATTTGCCTCGACTTCTTTTGCGGCACAGAATCCGGCATTTCAGCCGTTTATCGGCGTTGTGCAAAAAGCGCTGGAAAACGGCGCTATTCATTATTTTCACGAATTGTACCGGCAAGGCTACCGGGAATACATGCGGCACACGCTGCTCTCATGGTTAAATGAAGAGGAGTCGGTTTTTTTAAAAACAAACCCGGTCATCTCACTAATTGGGGAGCGCGATAATTACCCCTTAAGTTTTTTTAACACCCGTTATCAGGAATGGCAGGGGATAGCTTTTGATGTTCTGCGGGAAGTGAATCTGCTTACCGGCCTTGAATATAAGGTAATAAATGAACCGAGCGCTGAATGGCACGAACTTTTAATAATGCTTGAAGATGGAGACGCATCGATGGTCACTCATCTTGCACGCACAAAAGAGCGGGAAAACCGTTTTTTATGGCCCGGCTCTGTTTTTTTTACCGATCAGCCGGTACTAATATCAAAAAACGAGTTCCCTAATATAAGTATTAGTGAAGTTTTTTTGGTGAAAGTGGGGCTTGTCAGGGATTCGGTGCATGATGAACTTTTCAGAACATGGTTTCCCGAACACAATAATATGTTCACTTATGATAGTATGGGAGAGTCTTTTGCGGCTCTTATCCGCGGTGAAATCGACATGGTTATGAACACCCAAAGCGGCCTTTTGTACCTGACCAATTTTCAGGAACTTGCCGGATATAAGGCAAATATAATTTTTAACAACAGCTTGTCAATTACATTCGGGCTTAATAGAGATGAACCAATTCTGCTTTCGATCATCGACAAATCCATGCAGTTAATTGATACAGAAATGATTTCCGGCCAATGGCTTCGCAGAACTTACGACTACCGGTTAAAACTGGTGCAAGCCCAACGTCCATGGCTGGTAGGCGCTGTCATTACACTTGCGGTAATACTAATTTTACTGATGATTATATTCCTGAATGACAGATTAAAAAGAAAGATCATTGCGGATAAAGCAGCCGCCGAAATGGCCAGCCGCGCAAAATCCGAATTTCTGGCAACCATGAGCCACGAAATCAGAACACCCATGAACAGCATAATGGGATTTGCGGAACTTGCAACAGATAGTGAATCCGTATCGGAAACAAGGGATTATCTGGGTAAAATAACCGACAGCACAAAATGGCTCCTCCATATTATAAACGACATTCTGGATATTTCAAAAATAGAATCCGGAAAAATGGAACTGGAAAAAGTGCCTTTCGATCTGCGCGATGTCTTTTCCCGCTGCCAGTCCGTTATCCTGCCAAGCGTTAAGGAAAAGGGGCTTGACCTCAGTATATATGCGGAGCCGTCAATCGGCAAAAAACTTCTGGGTGA
>WRLF01000026.1 GCA_009777735.1 Treponema sp. | reverse complement strand
TGGCGGAGGTGTCACACCCGTTCCCATCCCGAACACGGAAGTTAAGCCCTCTTGCGCCGATGGTACTGCCCCCCGAGGGGCGGGAGAGTAGGTAGCTGCCGGGCTTTTTTTTCAAAATTATTTCTATAACAGGATTTATCAATGACCATTAGACGAAAGATAATTTATAGTTTTTTACTTGCCGCATTTCTTATTACGTGCATTATTATTCTTGACTATACCAGGATTTTTAACTTCATTGAAACACGTTTCCATGATCCGGTATTAAGAGAAACGGTAATCCGGCAGACTGCAAAGGATGCTGAAATACTTAACGATATTTTATCAGACATGAAACTAAGATTTTATGAAACGCTGTTCCTGCCGGCAGTACATAGCAGCTTTCATCATGAGCAGAGTAACGCTGATTTTAATGAAATCTCCATGTTGTTCATGAATTTGATGAAAACAGTTCCCGGTCTGTCTTCGGTACGTCTTGTAGATACAGATGGAATTAAAATTCGTTTTTCTACCAATCCGTCAGACAGGATTAGCGATCAATTTTCTGATGTATACAGAAATTACAGCGAAGACCTGTTGAATATACCTTTCAGCGCAGTATATGTAACAATACAGGAACAGTCCGGGCTTGTTATAGACAAGTCAAATAATAAAATAATTTTTTCATTCCCGGTTAGTGAGTACCCCGGTATTCAGCAAGGGATAGCGCTTTTTTCTGTTTCCGCAGGAGCTCTGGCAGAAGCATTTGCTGTAAAAGGAAAATCCGGTTATGGGGGTACATTTACCATTATTGATGAGCCTCCCGGTTTTATTTTTGAAAATCCGGCAGCGAATTTAAGCGAAGAAATTATTAATGAAATTTCCGAAATATGGACAAAAATGTACAGGAGTATTATTCCGTTAACTTCATCTGATGAAACTATCTTGCTTGTTTCCGTTAGGATGGGCATGGGTTTTTATCTGGGCCGAATCATTAACGAACATATTTTGATTTTTTCTCAATCTGTTAAAATATTTTTATTTATCGTAATATTTATCTCCTTGTTTTTAATCATACTTTTTCTGTTGAATATTCCGCAACTATCTTCGGCGGTTTACCGCAAATGTCACGGCAAGGATACTGCCGGGAAAGATGATACGGATATCGAAAAAGCCCCGGATATGAAAAAGAGCAGGGGGCTTCTCTCCGCTGCGTTACCTCTGGCGGCAGAGCCGGTTATTCCCGAGGAACAGGAAGTTACGGCAGAAGTTATCTTTGAGCAGGATGGTATCCCCTACATTGACAACGATACTGTTAGTAAAAGAATTACAAATACAAAAATAAACAGTAATTTTGTCAAGCTTGTTGATTCGGTAATCAACAAGGATAAAGACGGGTAGTTTTCCTATCGGCGTCTGCTCCGTGACAGCAGTATCAGCCTCAGAAGGCTCATCAAAGCGGTGAGGGCCGATGCAACATAGGTCATTGCCGCTGCGGTAAGTACTTTTCTTACGCCTTTCAATTCATTTGCTGTAAGCACATTATTTTCCCGCAGTATGGCAATTGCCCTTGATGAGGCATCAAATTCGACCGGCAGTGTGATTACATAAAAAAGTACTGCCCCGCCAAAGAGCAGAATTCCTATATCCAGCAAAAGCGGCATAGAAAAAAATAAACCGGCCATCGCAATATAAGGGCCAAACATGGATCCTATATTAGCAACCGGAACCAGCGTACTGCGCAGAGCCAATGGCCCGTATTTAGTGGCATGTTGGATAGCGTGTCCGGCTTCATGGGCGGCAACACCGACAGCGGCGATGGAAACCTCGTTAAAAACCGGATTGGACAACCGTACGACTTTTGTTCGTGGATCGTAATGGTCGGTTAGCGATCCGCTAACCGCTTCAATTTTAACATCGCGAATGCTGTTTGACTTCAGCAGCAGGGCTGCAGAATCCTGCCCGGAGATTCTCTTTGAACATTGTATTTTTGAATATTTTGCAAATGTTGATTTAACCTTAAACTGTGCCCAAACGGAAATTATTAATGCAGGCACAACAAGAAGAAGGTAGTATTGATCGAAAAACATAAAAGGCATAATAAGCTACTCCAAATATTTTTTTATTTTTTCCAAAAGATCATTTTTTTTATATGGTTTCATTAAGATATCAGCTACTCCTACTGAATGAGCGTGATTTTCTATGGATTCCCCCTGAACTGATGTTAATAAAATAACCGGAATATTTACCGTTGCATCTATTTTCCTTAATCTGTTATAAGTTAACCATCCGTCCATATCCGGCATTACAATGTCCAGCAGAATTAAATCCGGAACACGGTTATTATCATCAAGTAAATACTCAACAGCTTCTTTGCCCGATTTTGCGGTTACAATATCATAAGTATTTTTCAGGATTACTTCGGCAGTAGTATGATAAAACTCGATGTCATCAACCAGGAGAATTAATTTTTTTTCCGTCATAAATCATTATACTCTTTGTGTTTTGCCGCTGTCAAGCCGGCTGTTTATTGCCCCATGGGTTCTTTTTAAACCCTTCCACCCGTGCCGATGCGGATTCGCTCAGGGGCGATCTGTTTCCGCGCACCAGATAATGCCAGGCGAGTCCTGCGATCATTGCTCCGTTATCGCCGCATAGTTCCGGCGGCGGGAAAACACAGCGGAGGCCGCGCCACCTCTGGGTGGCGAGCTTTTGTGCAAGACATGCACGCAGGTAAGAATTGGCGGTGACACCGCCTCCTGCCGCAATAGAAGTAAGTCCCGAATCTTCGGCTGCGTTGAACAATGCACGCAGGAGAATGTCTACGGCAGTTTTTTGAAAAGATGCGGCAATGTCCTCAGGTTTTATTTCACCGTCCTTTACACGGAACCGGTCAAGCTGATTGATCACTGCATTTTTCAGGCCGGAATAGGAAACATCATAACGATGTCCCTTTTTTTTATGGAAGCTCGGTATGGGGAACCGGAATGCCATGCTGTCGCCGTTTTGCGCCATGCGATCAATAATTACACCGCCGGGATAACCAAAATTGTAGTGTTTTGCCACTTTGTCAAATGCCTCACCTGCCGCATCATCAATGGTGGTTCCAAGCACGGTAATATCATCAAAAGCATCCGCCCTGCAGATTATTGTGTGTCCGCCCGAAACCAGAAGCCCCAAAAATGGATATGTCAATGGCTCAGATACGTGAGTTTCCTTCCCGGCAAATGAAAGCTGTGAGGCATAGAGGTGTGCAATCATGTGATCTACGGCGATAAAGGGTATGTTTCTTGACCAGGCAAATGCTTTCGCAAAAGAAAGACCCACTAAAAGCGAGCCCAAAAGACCGGGCCGGCTTGTTGCGGCGACAGCGTCAATGTCATGAGGCTTAAGTCCCGCATTGTTAAGGGCCTCTTTTACAACGCTGTAAATCCACTCGGTATGTTTGCGGCTGGCAATTTCGGGAACAACTCCGCTGTACGGCGCATGAAACGGAATCTGGGTAGCTACAACATTCGAGAGGACTGTTTTTCCGTTTGCGACAACCGCAGCAGCACATTCATCGCAGGATGTTTCAATACCAAGAATTTTCATGTATTATACCAAAAATAAGTATTGCATAGATCACATCTTTATTCCATTGTAGTTGTATATATGGAGACACATGCTCATAGACATTCGCAGTGATACTGTAACCCAGCCGACACCGGAAATGCGTAAAGCAATGGCACAAGCCGAAGTAGGCGATGATGTGTACGGCGATGATCCGACGGTTAACAGGCTGGAATCCCTGGCTGCACGGATGCTCGGCAAAGAAGCAGCCCTCTTTGTGCCGTCGGGAACATTTGGCAATCAGCTTGCTCTTTTTACCTGGTGCGAAAGGGGTACCGAAGTGATCCTTGGTGACGGCTGCCACATTACAGTGCATGAAGCAGGGGCGCCTTCGGTGATAGCGGGGGTTCAGACACGCTGCATTCCGGACCCGGACGGTGTTCTCAGTCCGGAGGATATAGAAAAGCGCATGAGGAAGAGAGACCTGCATGCACCGGCGACTTCGTTAATCTGTATGGAAAACGCCCATTCAACGGGAAGGGTAGTCTCTCTGGAACACATGGATACGATACATGCCATAGCCGGCAAGCGGAAACTGCCGGTTCACCTGGACGGAGCACGGATATTCAATGCCGCCGCAGCGTTGGGCTGTGGTGCGCAGGACATTGCAGCCAGAGCGGATTCTGTGATGGTTTGTTTGTCCAAAGGGCTTTGCGCCCCTGTGGGTTCCCTACTCGCCGGAACACAGCTTTTTATTGATGAGGCACGGCTAAAACGAAAGGTAATGGGCGGCGGTTTGAGGCAGGCGGGGGTGTTGGCGGCAGCGGGGATAATAGCGCTTGAAAAGCATACAGGACTTTTAACAGATGATCACCGGCGGACAAGAAAACTAGCACAGGGTCTGGCGAACATTAACGGTCTAAATGTAAATTTGGATTCTGTTGATATAAACATGGTTTTCTTCACTCATTCTCATGAAATATCATCGGAAAAAATTGTTAAACAATTTTTTGACAGAGGTATTGTAATACATCCGCCGGATAATGGGGTTTATCGTTTTGTTACGCATTACTGGATTGGCGACAGGGAAATCGAAATGATAATTTTCGCCGCCGGTGAAATATTCAAATAAAGGGGAGCAATACACATGAACTATTGCCAGATGCGCCTTGAAAAAATTCGGGACTGGATGAGTCAGGAGGGAATATCCCTGGTTATGTTTGAAGATACCGAAGGCAGACGTGATACAACGATTCGCTGGCTTACCGGGCATCCGGGCGATGCCCTGCTTTTTCTGTCGCCGGACAAAAGCCTTTTGGTGCCCTGGGATATTATTCTCGCGAAGCTTTATGCCAGATCGGACTTTGTCATCCCTTATAATGACTTTAACCGACTGCCTAAAATGGCAATAAAAGGTGCGGTGGAAAAACTTGGTATTCCTTACGGTTCAAGAATTGAAATCCCATCGGTTACATCCTACCCGGATTTTCTTGATTATATCAGCGAAATGCCGGAATTTGACATTATTTGCCGCGAAAAAAGCACGGCATCACATGCGTTAAATTTACGAATGATTAAAGATGCCGAGGAAATTGCTATTATTCGCAAAGCGGCGGGGATAACCAATAAAATTATCGATCTTTTGGAGAAAAATGTGCGTTCAGGGAAGATAAAAACCGAAGCGGATGCTGCAATTTTCATCGAACTTGAATCGAGAAAACAGGGATGCGAAGGAACGGGTTTTGAGACACTTGCCGCAGGGCCGGACAGGAGTTTTGGGATTCATGCCTTTCCCGCGTGGACAGCGGCTCCGTTTGCCGGGCAGGGGCTTTCCATCCTGGACTTTGGGCTTCGGCTCGCCGGTTATAACACCGATGTAACCCTGACTTTTGTGCGGGAACCTAATGCTCAACAGCAAAAAATGGCAAATCTTGTCGAAAAAGCGGTAAAACTTGCCGCTGAATGTCTTGTTAACGGCAATGAAACCATTCATCTTGCCCAGACAGTTGATGCTTTATTCGCCAAGTCAAGAAAACGCATGGTACACGGGTTGGGGCATGGCATTGGGTTGGATGCCCATGAATATCCTTTTATCAGAAATCGGGCAGGCAGCGAATGGGTATTGGAACCAGGTATGTTTTTTTCTCTTGAGCCCGGGGTGTACGACCCTGTTCATGGGGGGTGCCGTCTGGAAAATGATTACCTCATGACCGAAACCGGCTATGAAACATTAACCGAGGCACGGATTATTTGGTTGTAACTGGACACATTTTCTATTCTTTGGTATTATTTTCCGAAATGATCTATGCTAATGTTTTTAAGATAGAGTCCCCCATTCCCTGTTCCCTGTTCCCTGTTCCCTGTTCCCTGTTCCCTGTTCCCTGTTCCCTGTTCCCTGTTCTAATCGCAAGCTCCCAATTATATGGAAACCCCCACTTAGATTTTTGTCAACTACACAAACCACTATACATGCAATTATTTTCATAATTTTCTACAAATTTTTCGGTGTTTTGTTATAAAACCAAGGATGGATTGAATGGAAAACGGTGATCATTTTATTTGGCAACAGGAATATTCTGTTGGAATAATTATTCTTGACAGGCAGCATAAAGAAATAATAGCGTTAATTAGAGATTTGTCCCAGCTTTGCACGATAGACGACAGGGTAAGTTATGATACATTTAAATTAATGGTATCAAGCACCATGGAATATCTTAGACACCATTTTTGGGAAGAAGAAAAACATATGCGGGAAAAGAACTACCCTGGATTTGCAAAACATAAAGCAATCCATGAAACAATGCTGACAGAACTGAAAGAAATGATTGATACATTGGGAAAAAAAGAAACGGTAAACATAAAAAGTGTAACGGCCTATTTAAAAGAATCTTATATGGAGCATCTGCAGATATGTGACAAGGAGATGGGGGAGTATTTTACGGCCTCTAGCATCTAGCTTCTATATTGAGTATGATGTGGCAATGAAAGTCTGGATTAAATTGCTAATTGGCTCGATCCTTGGCATATTGCTGGGGTTTCTTGTCCCTGAACATCAACGTTTTTTTGAATCGCTGGCATGGCTGGAACAGCTTGTCCTGCGTATAGGCCGTTATGCAGTCGTTCCGCTGCTGGTTTTCTCGCTCACCATTGGCATGTATGAATTACGGCATGACAAGCAGTTTTGGCCGTTCGTTTTTAAAAATCTCCTGCTGATTGCCGGCGTATCGGTTTTAGTGATTTTTATAGGAGTTTTTGCTGCCTATATTTTTCCTCCTTCAAGAATTCCCATTCTTGCCGAAGAACAGGTCGAGATTATCACACTGAATGCTGCGGATAATATAACGGAATTATTTCCCTGGAATATGTTAAGTGTTCTTACCGGAGAAGGGATGTATCTGCTGCCTGTCTGTGTGTTTGCGTTCTTCATGGCTATGGGGCTTTCCTATGATAAAAACTACAGCAAATCGGTAATCTTTCTTGTTGATTCCTTATCGCGCATTTTTTATCACATCATGTCGTTTTTTATAGAGACACTCGGTTTTTTAATGATAGCACTTGCTGCTTACTGGGCAATCAGGTTTCGGGATGTTGTCCAGGCGGAGATATATAAAAATTTAATCGGTATGCTGGGCGTTCTTTGTGTCGTTCTTGTTTTTATTGTATTCCCGCTACTGCTTCTATTCTTGAAACCCAGGGTAAACCCCTGGCTGGTATTGTACGGTAATGCAGGACCGGCGATCACTGCCTTCTTTTCCGGAGATATGTATTTTTCATTACCTGTGCAAATGCGTCATGCCAAGGAAAATTTCGGCATTAAACGGAAGAGCAATGTCATAAGCCTGTCATTGTTCGGTACATTCTGCAGGGCGGGCAGCGCTATGGTCGCTGTTGTGGCTTTTATCGTAATAGTAAATTCCTATTCCAGTCTTGGGATTCCCGTGACGGAGATTATTTCCATGAGCTTTCGTGCTCTGATTATCTCATTTGTGCTTGCCCGCCATCCGGGTAACGGCGCTTACGTCGCACTTGCCGTTCTTTGTGCCGGTTACGGACGCGGTTTTGAACAAGGCTATCTTATACTTAAACCAATGGCTTTTTACCTGATTGCTGCAGGTACTTTCATTGATGTTATGATAGCCTCGTTTGCAGCTTATGCAACTGCACGGATTTCCGGTTATGCCGGTGAAAAACATGCGGAGAAATTTATTTAATGGAATTTACGGAAGAACTCATTAAGGCCCTTGCAGTCGATGAAGTAAAACTGATCAAGGGCATTGCAGAAAATCTGAGTGTTGGCGCGGAGCAGGTTGCCGCAGTTGTCGGATTGCTTGCGGAAGAATGTACGGTTCCGTTTATCAGCCGTTACCGCAAGGAACAAACCGGTGCTCTGGACGAGGTACAGGTCCGGGACATTGAACGTAAATTTTCAAGCGGGAAAAATCTAGAAAACCGCCGCATCGATATTACTCGGTTGATATTTGAACAGGGAAAGCTCACCGATGAACTGTACAGTAACATCAGCATGGCTGCGACTCTTGCCGAGCTTGAGGATATTTACACTCCGTACAAGCGCAGAAAAAAAACCAGGGGAATGCTGGCAATAGAGAAAGGGCTTATGTCTTTAGCTGATGCGATGCGGGAACTGGAAATAGAACCGCTTCTTGCCAAAGCCGCTGAATTTGTCACGCCGGCCGAATCGTCGCTGTTCGAATCGAACCCGGAACTTGCGGTGGCATCTGCTGAAGATGCTTTGCAGGGAGCTATGGACATTATTGCCGAAGCGGTATCGCAGGATACGAAAAACCGCGCGCAGATTAAAGCTTTCTATCTGAAAGACGGTAAAATTATTGTGAAGGGGTCGGGTGAACCTGGCAAGGGCGATGAGGAAGCGAAAAAGACCAGTGTGTTCCAAATGTACTGGGATTATACGGAAGCTCTTTCCCGGATAAAACCCCACCGGATACTTGCCGTTAACCGGGGCGAACGGGAAAAAGTTCTTCATGTAACAATTGATGTTGATACCGAAACGGCAGTCAGCATGCTTCAGCGCAATTACTCCCTGCACAATGATTATCACAAAACCGCCGTCGAAGACGGTTTCATGCGTCTTTTGTCACCGGCATTAATCCGGGAGATTCGCGGGGAACAGGGTGATGCAGCGGATGAACACGGCATTGGCGTGTTCAGCGAAAACCTGAAAAACCTCCTTCTCCAGCAGCCAATCAAGGGAACACGGGTATTGGGGATTGATCCGGGCATACGCACCGGAACGAAATGCGCCTTCCTTGATGATACGGGTAAATATCTTGACAATATTGTTATATATAATCACAAAGCGGAAGAAGCAAAAAAACTGATAATGGCAGGGATACGCCGCTATGACATACAACTAATTGCCGTAGGGAACGGTACCGGCAGCCGGGAAGTGCAGGAAATAATCAGCTCATTGATAGCGGATAACAACCTTGAGGTTTTGTATACCGTTGTTGACGAAGACGGCGCGTCCGTATACTCGGCAAGTGATATTGCCCGCGAAGAATTTCCCGAACTTGACCTAACCATACGCGGGGCTATTTCCATTGGCCGGCGTTTGCAGGACCCGCTGGCCGAACTGGTGAAAATCGATCCCAAGTCTATTGGTGTCGGCCTCTATCAGCATGACGTAAACCAAAAAAAACTTTCCGATACTCTGGACGAGGTTGTTTCGTCGGTGGTGAACAACGTGGGGGTAAACCTCAATACGGCGAGCGCTTCGCTTTTGAAATACGTATCGGGGATCAACAGTTCGCTGGCGCGGAAAATTGTAAAATACCGCGATGAAAAAGGCAGGATTGGCAGCCGTGCGGAACTGAATTCAGTCCCCGGCATGGGGCCCAAAAGTTTTGAGCAATGCGCCGGATTCCTCCGAATCCCCGAAAGCGACGAGCCATTAGACAATACATGGGTTCATCCGGAAAATTACACTGTCGCACGGGATATACACGAACAGCTCACGGTTACGGCTACTTTCGGCCTTAGTTCCGGTGCAATAACTGATCTCAGGGAAAAACACGATGTAGGTGAAACCACCATCCGTGACATTGCAGGGGAATTGCACAAACCGGGCCGCGATCCCCGTGATGACTATCCCAAGCCCATTATGAGAAAAGGCGTGATGACGTTTGAAGATATCCATGAAGGAATGATGATCACCGGAAAAATAAAAAATGTTGTAGATTTTGGTGCGTTTGTTGACCTTGGGATAAAGGAGACCGCATTGGTGCATATTTCCGAGATGAGTGACAGTTTTATTAAAAATCCGCTCGAAACCGTTAAGGTGGGTGAAGTCATGGAATTCAAGGTAATCAGCCATGACACAGAGCGCCGCCGGATCGGGCTTTCACGGAAAAGTGAACAGAGAATAGAGAACAGGGAACAGAAAAAACAGGGTGTACGGTCGGATTTGGCAAATGCTGACAGAAAACCGGGTAAACCTAAAGATAACCATGAAAAAAAATATAAAATAACAGTTGACAAAAAACCTGAAAAATCATTACATATCGATGACGGCACTATGTACAATCCTTTTGCAGATGCTTTCAAAAAAATGCGGGAGAAAAAATAAATACTGGCATGTCCCAGATACAATGGATTTGGAACTACATGAAGGGGAAGCGCGGAATATTTGTTCTGGGACTTGTCCTGGCGGGCGTTACCGCGGCGATGTGCATTATTAACCCTATGCTTGCCCAAAGACTTATTGATGATGTAATCACACCGGGGAATACCGGCCCCTTGATCCCCATCCTGGGGGTGATGATGGCAGTACAGCTTATCCGGCTTGGTTTACGTTATCTCATGGTTATTCTGATGGAAATATCCAGCACCGATGTGATGACGGGGATTCGCCGGGATATGTATGAAATGGTCCAGCATCAGGACTACCGTTTTTTGGGACGTTTTCCTACAGGGAACCTCATGACAAGAATGACGCAGGACCTTGATCGTTTGCGACATACGGTTGCCTGGGTCTCTTATCAGTTTGTAGATGCCGTAGTATTGTTTACGTCTACATTTATCTTTTTTTTATTCGTTAATTGGCAGCTTACCCTGTTCCTTGTCTCTGTTACGCCTTTTATTTTTTTTATCAGTCATAAATTCAAAAAACGTATACGGCCACGTTTTCAACTGCTCCGTAAAAAGCTTACCGACCTGGGAACTGCGGTTACGGAAAATATCGGAGGTAACCGGGTAGTTAAGGCATTTGCACGGGAAGAATATGAAAAAGAACATTTTGAAAAATTTAATGCCGATTTCAGGGACACAAGCTGTGAAAATGCCTTGATTTCGGCAAAATACCAGCCTTTATTGGATATGGTAAGCCAGCTTCTCATTATTATTACCCTGGTTGCAGGCGGGTATTTTCTTATCAGGGAATGGATGACAGGCGGTCAATACCTGGCTTTTTCTTCTCTTATCTGGGCTTTGGCCGGCCCTCTCAGGATGATGGGCCCCATTCTGGCTGATCTGGAAAGGTATACCGCTGCCGGTGAAATGATCCGTGAAGTAGTGGAAGCTCCCAGGGAAATTGCCGATACACATGATGCGGCGGAACTTGCCGAAAGACCCTCAGGAAAAATTACATTTAAGAATGTCAGTCTTTCGATAAACGGAACATCCGTTCTGGAGGACATTGATTTTTCGGTTCATGCCGGATCAACCATTGGAATTTTCGGCAGCACCGGTGCGGGTAAAACATCGCTTGTTAATCTTTTGGCACGTTTCCATGATCCGGATTCCGGAATAATCCTTCTGGACGATAATGACATCAGGCGGTATACCATTTCTTCTCTCAGGCGGCACATTGGTTTTGCCATGCAGGAAGTATTTCTGTTTTCCGATTCGGTAAAAGGAAACATAGCCTACGGCAGGCCGGACATGGACGAGGAATGCATTCGCAAACAGGCTGTTCAGGCAGATGTGGACAGTTTCGCGGCTTACATGAGTGAAGGCTACGAAACGATTATCGGCGAGCGGGGTGTGGGAATTTCCGGGGGGCAGCGGCAGCGGATCGCGCTGGCTCGAGCGCTGGCGGTCAGACCGGCGGTGCTTGTTCTTGATGATACCACATCATCGGTTGACAGCGAGACGGAGCAGTACATACAGGAGCAATTAAGGCAGCTCGATTTTCCCTGCACTAAAATTATAATTGCCCAGCGGATTTCATCGTTCAGGGGAGCGGATATGATTTTAGTAATGGATAAAGGCCGCATCATTGAACGGGGAACCCATCGTGAACTGCTTGGACTACGCGGCTTTTATCACCGCATCTGGTGCCTGCAAAACTATGCCGGTGTTGCGGCAATCGGAAACCGGCCCGTAACCGGGGAGGCATCCGGATGAGCCGGAAAAAACAGGCGGAGCCTGTACGCTCTGATGAACGCAACCGCTATGATGTTGATGAGTACCTTGACGAAAAAGTCAGTCTCTTTAATGTGAAGCGCTGCCTGGGCTATATTGCAAAAGCACGAAGCCCTTTAAGGCTGGCTCTGCTGCTGAGCATTGTTGAAAATCTGGTAAGCCTTTCAGGGCCGCTTTTTATCCTGCATGCGCTGGATACTGCCATTCCCAATAAAGATGTTCGCCTGTTGCTGTTGATGGCTGCCTGTCTTGGCGGATCAATTGTAATCAGTATCGGCCTTGGAACCATTCGCAATGTTCTTGTTGCCCGTGCCGGAGCGGGGATAATCCACGATATCCGTTACGACCTTTTTTCCCATCTGCAAAAACTTGCATTTAACTTTTATGACAGCCGTCCTCATGGTAAAATTTTTGTGCGTGTTGTTCCTTATGTGAACAGCGTTTCCGATGCGCTCTCTAATGGTATTATCAACTTTATTATCGAAGTGCTGAATATTGTTTTCATTATTTTTTTTATGTTCAGAGTAAGTACTCAGCTTGCTTCGGTTGCTGTTTTGGGTCTGCCGCTTCTGGCTCTTTTTATCTGGACCATCAAGCCTGCCCAGCGCCGTGCCTGGCAGAGGTATTCCAACAAAAATGCTAACCTGAACGCTTATGTTCAGGAATCCATTGACGGGGTTAAAGTAACACAGGCTTTCGACAGGCAGAAAACAAACCTGGGGATAATGGACAGCCTTACTGATGAACGTAACCGCGAATGGATGCGGGCAGTTTACATTTCAAATTCCGTGTGGTTTTCTGCTGAGACTATCGGGCATTTGGTATTTTCTTTCTTATATATTACCGGAGCTTATTTAATGAACCCCATGGCCAGCTTTGGTATGCTACTTGTCATGGGTAATTATCTCTGGCGTTTCTGGCAGCCGATTATCAATTTGGCGAATATATACAATACATTTATTTCCGCAATGGCCTATCTTGATCGCATTTTTGATACTATAGCAGAACCGGTATCCATAGAAAATATTCCCAACGCCGTTGAATTCCCATTTGTCCGCGGGCATGTTGAATTCAAAAATGTAAGCTTTAGTTATGACGGTTCGCCGCCCAAAGTACTGAACAATGTCAGCTTTGACGGTCATCCGGGTGAAAGCATAGCCATTGTCGGGCCGACCGGCGCGGGGAAAACGACCATTGTAAACCTGCTCTCACGATTTTACAATATTGAAGAAGGTCAGGTTCTGGTTGACGGTCAGGATATTATGAAAGTAACTTTGCATTCCCTGAGAAGCCAAATGGGAATAATGCTGCAGGACAGCTATCTTTTTACCGGTACCGTTGCTGACAATATCCGATACGGCAAGCTGGATGCTACAGACGGTGAAATCCGCGCCGCCGCACAGCTTATTGGCGCCCATAATTTTATTGAAAAACTCCCTCAAGGCTACGACACTCCCGTAACGGAAAGGGGAGGGGGCATTTCCCAGGGTGAACGTCAGTTATTGGCCTTTGCCCGCACTCTTATTTCCAATCCCCGCATCCTCATTCTTGACGAAGCTACCAGCAGTATAGATACCGGTACTGAACAACTGGTTCAGGATGGCATTCAAACTTTAATGAAGGGCAGAACTTCATTTATTATAGCCCACCGGCTTTCTACAATCCGTAACTGTACAAAAATTATGTTTATCAAAGACGGTGAAATCGCCGAATGCGGCAATCATGAGGAATTGATGGAGCTTAAAGGCCGCTACTTCGAATTTTGCCAGGCACAGTATGCCGACTAATGAAGACATTCTTTCCAACGGCCTCCTGGCATTATGTCAAAATGATCCTGTTATTGCATGCATTGTTACCCCCCGCCATGATGCAATTATAACCCTGTTGGAACAATACATTACCCGGATTGAGATTTTTAATCCCGCCTTGAAGCTTGTGGGAACAAATGACAGACGGGACTTAATCGTTAAGCATATACTCGATTCCCTTTCGCCGCTGGGGATCATTGCATGTCAGAATAAGGGCTTGCATATTGCCGATATCGGTTCAGGCGCCGGATTCCCGGGTATTCCCCTTGCCATTGCCCTGCCTGATATTCAGTTTACCCTTATTGAACGCAAGAATCGCAGAGCGGTTTTTTTACGAAACACCCGGGAGGCATTGGTGGCGGGAGGATGCAACGGTCTTAGCAATGTTACCGTAGAAGAAGCGGAAATGGAAAAAGTTAAACCGGGCCGTTTTTCCCTGGTAACATTTCGCGCTTTATGTCCGCTTGATCGGAAAATCTATAAAAAACTTTCCAGGCTTTGTACAGACGGCGGAGTCCTCGCAGCATACAAAGGGCGGCGGCAAAAAACCGAAGATGAAATAACTGCGCTTGAAAAAGTCCTGCCCTTTGTTGCCGGGCGCTGGAAACTGCTTCCGTGCCCCGTTCCCATGCTGGATGAAGAACGTCACTTGTTACTCATTAAGCCCTATTGCTCTTAACGGGGAAAAACCTTCACGCCAAATCTCATAATAAAATTTGTAGATTCCGGATATTCCGATGTGTTTATCCGTGAATACGGGTGTGCTTTTCCGGTAACATTTGCTTCCGCTGCTATATTGGTAAAATACGAATAATTCACTCCCATCTCTCCAAAAAGCGCTGCCGGCAGTTTAGGCAAATTCCATTCGGCGCTTATTTTTAAAATATGCATCCACTGGTATGCTCCGTCACGGAGGAAGTATCTTTTTAAAATAGGATTATTGTTCCTGTCGATGGGATCAAGCTCTGAAAGCAGGTTGCTGCCATCAACAGCGCTGGAACCAAAATCAGCGCCATGGCGGATCATCTGGTATTGCAGGCTTGTTATCAGGTTTTTTAACGGCATGGTTTTAACCCTGAGCAATATCTCATCTGAATTCGGAGGAAGGTAATATCCCAGGCTTATTCCGTTATTGATATATCCGGTTTCCATTGGTAAATCGCCGTGCCAGGGATTGAAATTCCTGTTATGAGTATATGCATACGGGTTTATTTTTGTATAGCTCAATTTTACCGATGAAAAAGCAAGAATGGGCAGCGGCAAATTTACTCCTGCCTGATATGCAACCATTTGCCGATCTAAACTTAAATTGGTGGTTAAATTCATTTCATCTACAAATAATGAAACCCACATACTTCCCATTCCGGGATACTGTGCCTTTACATTAAATGTTAAGGCCAGGTTATCAAAATCGCCGATATTATTTTGATAGAAAAAACTGTTAATTATGGGTGCAACATATCCAATTTCAAACCGTTTTGGGTATACTACCGCATCCACGATGTCAAAAAACAAATAATCCTTATACCTGAACTGAAGCATTGTTATTGAAAAGGCATTTTGAGAAGTCATTGCCGATTCTTTTATTCCGGCGAGATTGTGATATTCAAGTATTCCGGTTAACGAGGCAAGTCCAAACCACGGGATGGGAAAAAATTCGGCCTGTAATCCGGCAAGAGGACGAGCCGCTTTATTGAAAGCAAGGCTGCTGCCAAAAGATGTAGAACTCCAGTCATGGGTAATACGTCCCATGCGCATTATTAATTTATTCTCAAAAAATGACATTGTTAATTCCGCGGGTAAATAATAACCGCCGGCAATGCTGTCCGGCCAGGCATCATAACCTGTTAAGTTCGAGAAGAAAAAAACCGAACCGTCCCATTGTTTTCTATATGTATAGGGGAAATGAGTCAGGGGCTGGCTGTACACATCAATGAGTTGATTTACAAACTCACTGTCATCTCCCATGTCGAATCCTTCATAGTAAGTGTTATATGTTCCAAGGAATTGACGCGGAGCCCGCACCAGTCCGCCGCCCCATGTAAAATCGTAGGATATATTTTTGCCCAGATCGCCATTCATATACGCACTCAGCCATAATTCCATCCCAAGATAACTGTTTCCGGGGTTAATTGCTCCCAATGAACTTTCGATTTCTGCGGCTACACCCAAATTTGCAGAAAGCAGTGTGTTGTTTCTGCCAATAGCGACTTCCCCGTAATAAGCGCCCCTTTGCCAGTCGAGGCCGGGAGCCGGTTTTGCAAATTGATCGATATATTGCCGCAATATCTGCCGTTCTGTTATATTAAGCTTTCCTGCATTCTCCGAATTTAGTATTTCGTTAATTTTCCCTATAACAACACTCTGCGTATAGGGTCTGACCCCTGACAAAGGGCTGCAAAACCCGCGTAATTCCGCCTGTTCCAGAATGTAATACACCTGGTTTCCCATGGAAACAGAACTATGGGTTTGTGCAAAGACTGAAATGCAAAGGAATGCAAACAACGAAATTGATAACGATATTTTTGTCAACATAATTCTTCTCCGTTAGTCTACCCATTCGGATAGTTCATTTTTTGAAGGTCCCCATTCTACTCCAACTTCCCACTCCTGCAATTTGCAATAGCGGCAAAACGGTATGGGTTTACACAGAAAATTAAAAATTTCATCAATGTTTTTTACCGCATAAATATCAATATAATCATTTTTGTCCGTTTTCAGTTTTTCTTCAAAAAAATTGTTAAATCTGTCTGCAACCAATGGCAGGCAGCAGGTAGAAAGTTTGCCGTCTTTTAAATAAATGCAGAAATTGGCGACAAGACAAAGTTTAATATTTTTATTAATATCCTGCCTGCCCTGTAAATCTTTTGGCAGCCTGCACCAGGTATGAACACCCATTACCTGAAGGCGTATTTTTATTTTTACTGAATATTTTTTTGCTGTTTTCCTGATGAGTTTTCTGTCGAGTTGAATAGGATAACTTGTCACAATAATTTTTATATTATATTTTTGACATGATTTCCAGAATTCTTCGGTCATTTTTATGAGTAACAATCCGTTTGTTACAATATTGATCGGTCCGTCAAAGTATTTTCGCGCTATTTCCGTTATTTTTACTATTTCCGGATGCATTAAGGGCTCACCGCCCATCAGATCGATGTTTTCATTCTTACGCCCTGCCAATTCGGAAAGCCGCGCAAAATCTCTTTCAAAAACATCCAGCGAAACAAATTCTTCCTTAACCAGCGGAGAAAAATGATTGCATCCCCTGCATTTCAGATTACAATGACCGACAATATCGGTTTCAAACCGCAGTAATTTCCTCGGCCTTAGTCTGAACGGGGCAGATATTCTTATATAAAAAAAAATTACCTGATAATAAAACTTTTGTTTGAGTTTTTGAAGATGCATCCTGGCGCTCATTTATCATCTGCCTTCTTTGATACGTTGAAGAAATTGTATTCTCTTTTCCGGTTTATGTCAATCACGCCACTTCACGTTACAGTTGAAAGCCGCCAGGGAAACAACCTGAATCCGACAGAAAAGAAAAAAAACTTTTCTCCCACGGTGACAGTCACCCCATAAATCGTTACACTGTCCATACCATGAATCTTGAGGCATTTGTGCTTGGCTGCGGGGGAATGATGCCCCTGCCGAACCGGCACTTGACATCGGTACTTTTACGGCGCGAGGGGGAGTTGTTCCTGTTTGACTGCGGCGAGGGAACACAGGTAGCGCTGCGGAAACTTAATCTCCGCTGGAAAAAAATATCGGTGATTTTTGTCAGCCATACCCACGCCGACCATGTCACCGGCATACCGGGTCTGCTCATGCTTTCCTCTCAGGTAGACAGGGACGATCCGCTGTACATTATCGGCCCGCCGCGCATCGCCGAATACATCGAAACGAGCCGCCGGGTGCTGGATATGTATATCAACTACGAAATCGTTGTAAAGGAAATAACCGAACCGGGGATAGTGTATACAGGAGACGGTTTTCATATCCGTTGTTTTCCGCTGAAGCATACAAAACCGTGTTTTGGTTACACGCTGGAGGAAGCTATACGTCCCGGTATTTTTCACCCGGAACAGGCAGAAGCTCTTAGAGTGCCAAGGGGGCCGCTTTGGGCACGGCTGCAAAACGGAGAAACAGTGCAATCCGCCGACGGGCGGGATGTCCGCCCGGAGGATGTACTGGGGCAGCCCCGTTCAGGCAGGAAATTTTCTTTTGTCACAGACAGCCTGGCATTTCCGGAAATAGCGCCGGAAGTAACGGGGTCGGATCTCTTTGTCTGTGAAGGAATGTTTGAACAGGAACTTGCCGAAGATGCCCACAGTAAAAAGCACATGACAGCGGTAGAAGCCGCACGGATTGCAGCAGCTGCAGGAGATATAAAAAAACTGGCACTCATCCACTTTAGCCCCCGTTACACTGAATTCAACCTGAAACAGGTGCTGAAAGAAGCGCAGCAGGTATTTCCCGATACGGTACTGGCAAGGGATCGCACTGTTTTCCCTATTGATTATGCAGATTAAATATTTTAATATTATCCATATTCCCTAAAATAAGGAGGTTTCCTCAATGATTGAAGTGAGGAATCTAACAAAGCATTACGGAAATGTGGAAGCGGTGCAGGATGTTTCCTTTTCGGTAGGAAAAGATCAGGTGTTGGGATTTCTTGGCCCGAACGGAGCCGGTAAAACCACCATCATGAAAATACTCACCGGCTTCCATTTCCCCTCAAGCGGAACGGCTCTCGTGGAAGGCTTCCGGATAGAGGATAATCCGGTTGAGGTGAAAAAACGGATAGGTTACCTGCCGGAAAATGTTCCTCTTTACGGAGATCTTACCGTCGATGAGTACCTTACCTTTATTGCCGAGGCGCGGCTCATTCCGGCAAGTGAACGGAAACAAGCCATCAACACCAGCCTTGAATCCTGCGGGCTTACCGCGTATCGCAGCCGGAAAATTGACACTCTCTCCAAAGGGTACCGTCAGCGTACCGGCCTTGCCCAGGCTATACTTCATGACCCGCCAATCCTGATTCTTGATGAGCCGACGAACGGTTTAGACCCCAATCAGATCATTGAAATACGATCGCTTATCAAAGAGCTTGGACGGCGCAAAACAGTGATCCTTTCTACCCATATAATGCAGGAGGTAGAGGCAATTTGCTCACAGGTACTCATCATCCACGAAGGGAAGATCGCCGCACAGGGAACGCCTGATGAAATTGCCGGAACCATGAAAGGCGGCGATACCTGGGAACTTATTATTAAAGGAGCAGATGCCGGATCAATACACGATAAACTTACAAGACTTGGTGAAATAACCTCGGTATCGGCGGCACAACAGGAAGACGGAACAACAAGCTTAACATTTTTTGTCCCCGGCGGAAATTTTTCCGGCAGGGATATTCCGGCAGGAGAATTGATATTCGACTGGGCTGTTGCCGAAGGGGTTAAAATACTGGGCATGAGCCGGAAGAAACTCAGCGTAGAAGACATTTTTGTCAGTCTTACTTCAGATTCTGCCGCCGAGCGGATGGCCTCTGCCGACTCTAATGTAAAAGGGGAAGAACAATGAATCAAGTAAAACTCATTTTACATAAAAAACGCGCCGCCCTGGCTCTGGCACGGAAAGAGCTTTTTTCTTACCTTTACGCTCCTGCATTCTACGGAGCTGCGGTTTTCTTCCTTGCCTTTTGCTCGGTATGGCTGTTTTATATTCAACGGTATTTTGACATGAATTTGGCAACACTGCGGCCCTATTTTTCTTCTTTTTCTCTCGTTTTTATCATTGTAATCCCGGTGTTAACCATGAAAAGCTGGGCAGAAGAACGGAAAACAGGCAGTCTTGAACTGCTGCTTACATTACCATTTTCCGAGTGGGATCTGGTACTGGGGAAATTCCTTGCGGTGCTGGCTATGCTGGCAATAATGCTTGTCCTGACCATTTTCCTCCCTGTCAGCCTTCTTCCCCTGGGTAATTTTGACATTGGTATTATAATCTGTGAATATGTCGGTGCCCTTCTCATGGGCGCTTCGGCGGTTGCCCTGGGACTTTTACTTTCATCGCTTTCAAAAAACCAGGCAGGAAGTTTCCTCGGAAGTGCAGTAGTATTGATGGCAGTGATGTTAATCAGCCCGCTCTCTTTTTCTCTGAACCTACCGCAGTGGCTTATGCGGGTCATTAATTTCTTTTCCCTGTCATTCCACTATGAAAGTTTCACAAAAGGCCTCCTTGATTCCAGGGACATTATCTATTATATCGTCAGTACAACTATATTTTTATTCCTGACAACCCGTGTTGTACTGTTTAGAAAATGGAGCTGATTACCATGACAAAAAAACAATCAACAACAATAACAATATTAACCATTATTGCCTTTATATTGGTTGTAATGGTCAGCAGCAGATTGTGGTTCAGGCTTGACATCACGAAGAATAAAACCTATACAATCTCCGCTGTTGTCAGAAATCTTCATAATGAGATTCCCGATCAGGTACGGATTACCTATTTTGTGTCCGACAGACTCAAGGCTATTCATCCTCTTCCCGGGGAAATCGAAGATTTGCTCACTGAATTCGCCGCTTTTTCCCGCAGTAAAATTCGTTTTATATCAAGGGATCCGGTTAAATCCAATATGTTACAAATGGTAGAGCAATTTGGCATAGTACCCATGCAGTACCAAACGATGGATCAGGACCAGTCCAGCATTGTTACTGTGTACTCCGGGATAGTTATTGAATACCTTGACCAAATTGATGTACTTCCGATGGTTTTTTCCCGTGAAACAGGAGCACCTTCAACTCTGGAAACCCTGGAATACGATCTTACCTCTCGTATACGTTCAATGGTTCGCGGTTCAGTCCGTACATTGGGTATAATTGTCGGTGACACTCACCGGAGATGGGACGAAGATTACCAGGCGCTGCAAAACTCCTTTATGCAGGCAGGCTATCAGACCCGGCTGCTAACCTGGGGGGATGAAATTCCCGAAACATTACCTGCGCTGTTTGTACTTGGCGGAGTTGAAGGATTGAATGAAATCGCCCTCTATCAAATTGACCGGTACATTCAAACAGGGGGCAAGGTACTGTTTACTGTAAAAGGTGTTCATGTGGAAACAAGCGGAAATATGGAAGCCAGGCAGATGACCGATAACGGTCTTTTGGATATGCTTGAATGGTACGGTGTTGGAGTATTGCCTGAGATAGTACTGGATACAGCCGCTCTGGCTATGCGGTATCAGACACGAACTCCTTCAGGAATGGTGCAGCTTCACATAGTTCAGAATAATCAATGGATTAGGGTAATGAGGGAAAACAGAAACCCCGATCATCCGGTTAGCGCCAATTTATCAGGTCTTGACTTATACTGGGCTTCTCCTCTTTATTTGCTCGGAAGGGAAGGGGTAGAAGCCGCCCACCTTTTTACCAGCACCGGAGATGCATGGGCCATGCAGGAACCTTATTATGTAAGTCCCGAGCAGACATTCATGATGGATCGCGATGCTCAAACAACCGGGGGAAGGAAAATTTTAGGTGTAAGTCTTTCAGGCATTATTCCCTCATTTTTTGCCGATAAGCCAATATTATTACTGTCAGACGAAGTAGAACTTCCTGAAATGCCCCTTGTAGCGAGACCTGCCAGGATAATTATTATTGGCGAGACGGATTTTGCTACATCGTTTCTGGGCGTTACCAATGGGATGCATAACCTTGATTTTCTTGTTCAGGCAGCGGACTGGTTAAGCAATGACGAGGATATAATCGGGATTCGTCCAAGAACCGTAAGCTCAGAACGGCTTGATAAAATTACGGATCCCGAACAACGAAGCACCGCTATGAGATTTGCCCGGATAATCAATGTTTTCCTGGTTCCGCTGCTGGTTGTTTTTGCCGGTATTTTTCTTGCTCTGAAGCGGAGAGCAAAATCCCAATTACGCGCCGTAATCGACAGAGCCGATGAAAAGGAGCATCAAGATGGTGTATAAGAAAAAAATAATGGTTTTATCCGGAATTATTGCGTCACTGGTTGTAATATATATTTTAACATTTATTTTTGATCCTCAGCGTCTGGGAGCAAGGTCAGATATGTATTCATGGCTGGAACCGGAAATGAAGGAAAGAATCACCGGTATATCCATTTCCGGTATGACGGATGGGGAATCCATTCGGCTTGAGCAAAATGGGGGTGTTTGGTTTGTTTTGCGGGAGGGGAAGCGATACCCTGCAAGACAAGCCCGGATAGATGACTTTATTGATGCGTTGACAAGGCGGGCTTCTTACCCGATCCGATCATCGAGTGTTTCATCACATGAGCGCCTGTCGCTTACGGAAGATACCGCAACCCGTATCATGGTAACAGGCGGAATAGGGATGCCTTTGTTAAACCTCCTGATGGGGCAGAGGGATATGACCGGGCAGAATATTTATTTACGCAAACAGGGTAATAACGAAGTGCGATCCGGTGATGATTTATTTTCCACGTATGTATTTTCCGAGGTAAGTTCATGGTTCAACCTCCGTCTATTTCCGGAAAATGAAACCGGAAGGCTTGATGTGTCCGATGTCCAAAGACTTATAGTATATCATCCTGTTACAGAGGATGATGAAGAAGCCCAGCCGCCCATGATGTTTACCCGCAATAACAGGGAATGGGATTTCAGCTTCGATCTTGAAAATCCTGATTTTGCCCGGGTGAATACGTATATCCGGGACATACTTACAACATCAGGAAGTGATTTTATTGATGATGTTGCGGTGAACGATTCATTGTTTGATTACAGCCGTATAATACTGGAAATTGGAGACGGCAGTTCAAGAACACTCCACATTGGACCGCCCGACGAAGACAACTGGCGTTATGCAACGGTTACCGGTTCAGGGTTGGTTTATTCACTTCCTGCATGGTCAGCCGACCGGCTCTTTGCCAGAGCCGGTGATTTTGAACTAAACTAAAGCTGCTGGCTTTGCCTTGCCATGAACGCCCGGTATTTGTCGGGGTCGCTTTTAAATGCGACAATATGGGATACCGGGTCCATCATGGCGCGTTCCAGAGCTTCTTCAGCTTCAAACATAAGCCGCTCCGCATTGACAGGTCTATCCGATCTGGCGGAAATTCCCATACAGAGATCGGTCTTTGCCCTGAAAACAGCAGGATATTTACTAATAACGCGGTTATGGAATTCCCCGGCATTGAGGAACCCCGTATCCAGATTGAGTCCGGGACAAATAACAGAAATTCCCTTCTCTCCTTTCTCACATATAAAATCCCTGGACGAGAAGAACCGCGCGGCATCTGCTGCAAACCGGCTATAAAAATATTCTTCTGCATCCGGTTTGAATTCTATTATAATAAAGGCAAGGTCATGTCCGATTGCCGCACACCTGAGCAGTTCCTCGGTAAGCCTGTGTTCGGTGTTTTCCTCCCTGGTCACATTGCTTCGTTCTGAGTAGGTGCGTTTTGCGGTATATTCCTGATCATGGCTCATATTCCGGTGGTTTGTGTTTTTTATATTGCCTGTGCGTTTTTCTTTGTTGCCCCGTTTACGCAGCGATTCCAGAACCAGGGTAATAACGGCGAGAATCAAAGCGGCGATAACAAGAAGCATTGCCTGTTTTAAAATGGTTTCCAGTTCTTCAGAATCCATAATTCCCGAAACTGCCTGAATATTCGCAGTCCCTACTCCTTCAATATGTAAGTGCTGGAATAATTGGTGCCGGGAAAAGACAAGACGGTTTTTAAACTGAGGCGAACCTCTTACATAATGGATTGCTCTTCCTTCTTCACTGTTTTTGTCAAAACCTACTCCTCCGGCAGGGCCGGTAATGATTACCCCTTCGAGTGTCCTGCGTAAGTCAAGTTCATTTTGGATAATTTCATTATACACATCGCCCAAAAAACTCGTGCTTCTCCCGTTAGATGCCGCAATATTTGCAAGGTCATAAAATTCATCTTCGGCATCCAGCCGGTACTGAACCATGCTGTTATTGACATCGATAATTACGGATATTAATGCCCACAGATATGCAATAATGCATAGAGAGGCCACGATTATGCCTACAATCGAAGTTCTTTTGGTATTATTTCCTTGATTCATACGCCTATTATATACGATATCGATAATTTCTGCTAGGATGATGTATATGAATTTGAGAAAATCGATCCTTCCGGCCGGATGGTATCCCCAAACCCCGGATGAAATAAACCGTTTTTTATCACCATATCATAATGGGACAACTCCCGATACTGACAAAAAAGCTGCACTCCACCTCCGGGGAGCGCGTTCGGCTATTGCACCTCATGCAGGCTGGTTCTATTCAGGGAATATTGCCGCCCGCGCCGTTGCCTCACTCAATAAAAAGTGCGAAACCATTACGGTGATTGGCGGTCATCTGCCTGCGGGATACCCGCCGTTGTTTGCCATGGAAGATGCAGTCAGCACCCCCCTTGGCGCTATATCCATTGACGGGGAACTCCGCGCCATTGTTCAAAAAGAAATTGGCGGCAGGGAGGACCTCTATCAAGATAACACTGTGGAAGTTTTGCTCCCTATGGTACGCTATTTTTTTCCCGATGCATTGCTTTTATGGCTCCGCCTTCCCGCAGAACTATGTGCATACGAAGCCGGAAAAACACTTGTCGCCGCAGCACGTAAACTCGGGCGCTCAGTTTCTGTTCTTGCTTCAACAGACCTCACTCACTATGGATCAAACTATAACTTTGCGCCCAAAGGATCCGGGGGCGATGCCTTGCGCTGGATGCGTGATGTAAATGATGGCAATTTTATCAAAGCCGTTGAATCGGGGGATCCCGCCGCTGTGATTGAACGGGCTGCAAATGATCACTCAAGCTGTTCTGCAGGAGCGGTAGCGGGCGCAATGGGCTTTGCATCCGCTATGAATATCGGTTCAGCACACCTGCTCGAATACGGCACAAGTGCCGATGCTGCAGAAGGGATTCCTGATTCATTTGTGGGCTACGCGGCATTTGGGTTTTTTTAATGACTATTTCCTTTTGACCGTTCATGAGTGGTCAGACTTTGTTCTCCATGGTATACTACAGCAAACGGAAAAAATGAAAAAACTGTACCGGTATCCATGGTTAATAATTGCCATCATTGCCCTCATCACGTTGTTTTTCGGGTTCCAACTACCAAATGCCGAACTGGACAACAACAACCTCCGCTTTGTACCGCCCGATGATGAGGCCCTTGAAACTTCCCGCTGGATTGACGATATGTTCGGCAGCTCTTTTTTTATTCTTGTTGGGTTGGAGCGGCGTTACGGTACGGTGTTTGACCGTGAATTTCTGGAACGGATTCGGGAGTACTCCGAGGCAATTGAGGATATACCCATAGTCAAGGAAATTACTTCCCTGATAACCGCCGATTTCATTACATTCCGCGAAGATGCCATTGTTGTGGAAAAACTCGTTGGCAGTGATTTTTCCGGTACGCAGGAAGAAATAGCCGAGCTGCGCCGCCGCTTACTCTCATGGGATATGTACGACCGGGCGCTATTCTCTGACGATTTTACTTCGACTCAAATCCTTGTGCCGTTAACCATAGATGCTGATGAAGCAGGCCTGCCGGTAATAACAGATTATATCATGCAAATCAGGGATGCCGCGCGTGAAACTTTTTCAGGACATGCCACGGTCTATGTAACGGGGATGCCGGTAATTGCCGCAACAGTGACCGAAGCGATGCATGCCGATCTTAAACTACTTGTGCCGCTCGTAATACTGGTTGTGTTGGCAGTATTGTTTTTTTCATTCCGGGGATTTACCCCGGTTGTGCTGCCGTTGTTGACTGTACTCATTTCGGTAATATGGGCTGTTGGCTCGATGGCGTTATTTGGTGTAAAACTTTCGGTTGTTTCTACGGTTTTACCGGTAATTCTGGCGGCGGTCGGCAGCGCGTACGGCATCCATGTTATGACCCATTACCTCGCCGGATGCAGCATGAAGAACAACATGAATGCCGAAGAACACCGCGAACTAGTGTTGGAAACAGTTCTGAAAATTCGAAAGCCGGTATTTCTTGCCGCGCTCACAACATTTGCCGGGTTTGCTTCATTTTGTTTTACCTCGGTTGCCCCATGCCGTGAGTTTGGTTATTTTTCCGGTTTTGGTGTTGCTGCCGCTTTTATCGTTGCCATTACCCTTGTCCCCGCCCTGCTGATCATCAGGGGGCCAAGACGGATGACGTTACGCGAAACTACACCTGCGGAAAACGCCGGTTTCAGCGGATTCATTGCAGTCAATTTAGCAAGCATTGCACAACGTAAAAAGACAATCTTCTTTTTTGCCGTAGTGGTTGTAGCTTTTTCGTTATACGGGCTATCAAAATTGATCATCGACAATGTAATGGTTGAATACTTCCGGCAGGACACTGATATTTACCGGTCTGATGATTTTATCCGGCGGCAGTTCGGCGGTTCCAAGGCAATCAGCGTTGTGGCTCATGCCGACAGCCCTGAAGTCACCCTGCGGCCGGATACCCTTGCCGCAATGGATGGCTTGTCGGCTTTTCTGCAGCGTACTGTTCCCCATACCGGCAAGGTGATGGGCTTTACCGATTTAGTAAAACGGATCAATCAGGTCTTTAATGCCGATGCAAGCCCCGATGGTTTACCGGTAAACGAAAATTTCATTTTTTGCGATGAAGACGGTGTTTGTATTATTGATTTTTACGATGATTTCGGAGCAGGCGATTTCCCGTTTGGTTTTGGTTTTGGTTTTGATGAGGAATTATCATACGGAGACACGGGGGGCACGGAGAGCACGGAGGACACGGAGGGCTACTTCACGCAGCATGATCTGATTGCTTTGCTTGATAAGGCGGGAAATCATTTCCGGGGCATGAACGCCAACGATTTGATATGGGAACTCAAGCAGCAGATAAATTACGAGGGTGCTTCCTACTACGAGATTCCCCTTGACCCGAAACGCTACGGCTTGAGAACCCCCGCCGATTTACAACGGCTCGTTTCCAATTATTTGGTCCTCCTGTCGGGAAACATCGGCGCCTATGCCAATGATCCGCTGGAGCCGACCGCGATAAAAGCACTCGTGCAGCTTCGAACCATGGGAATGGAAGACAGCAATGCCATTTTTGACGAGATTGAACAGTACGTTGCGGCTAACTTTCCCTCCGATGTTTCTGTGACATTGGGTGGAACAACCATGGTGGAACGATCATTGAACAACCTTGTGGTACAATCGCAAATTATATCAATGGTATTATCGATTATTTGCGTGTTCATTATTATTGCTGTTTCCAATAAATCCCTGGTTGCTGGATGTATCGGTATTATCCCACTGTCAATCTCGATACTGCTGAACTTTGCCATCATGGGTTTTGCAGGGATTAAGCTCAACCTTGGCACTTCAATGGTAGCTGCTGTTTCCATTGGCGTCGGGATCGATTACACGATTCACTGTATTGAAGCGTATAAGCGAGAATACCGCGCTACGGGCGGAACAGGCGATTTCCTTAGGCGGGTATTTTTCAGCTCCGGGAAGGCAATCATTATCAATGCCGTATCTGTCGGAGCCGGTTTTGCGGTGCTGCTCTTTTCCAGTTTTGTAATGCTTGCCGATTTTGGCCTGCTTATTGCCGTCACCATGTTTTCCAGCGCTTTGGTAAGCCTGACCGTACTGCCTGCCCTGCTTGGGTTGTTAAAACCGCGGTTTGTGCTATAATAAACCCATGAAAAACACACTACTACTTATTACCATGCTGTCAATCGCCTCTTTCACCCTTCACGCCCAAAATGCCGAGGCTATTGTCAGAGCGTCAAGGAACAGGATTACTGCTGATACGGTTTCCACCCGATCACGAATGGTGATACGCGCCAGAAACGGCACAACATCTGAACGGCTTATCGACCAGTATTCCAAAGACGGGCCGCAAGGGGCGCGTACAGTGATTGTGTTCCAGCAGCCGGCAAGTGTAGCGGGGACACGGTTCCTCACCATGGAGAATCCAAGCGGCGTTGATGACCGCTGGATTTTTCTGCCCAGTCTGGGAAGGGTACGGCGTATTGCTGCATCGGAAGGTTCCGGTAGTTTTATGGGAACAGATTTTTCTTATGATGATATTTCTTCAACAAGCCGCAGCGCAGATCTTGATAACCATACCTTTGTGAGGGAAGAAACATATGACGGTGCCGTGTGTTATGTGATTCAATCTGTACCAAAAGACAGCTCATTTCAATATTCGAAGATGATCCAATGGATTACCAAAGATGCACATATTATTACGAAAATAGAATTGTATGACAGAAGGAATACACTGGTAAAAACCGTTGAAATGTCCGATATCAGACCAACTCAGGGGATTCAAACAGTCTTTGTTACCAAGATAACAACCCATGCTGCGGGAACTTCCACCACAATCACGAATGAGATTGTCAGATACAATGACCCTATTCCGGAAAGGGTTTTTACCACTGCATATCTTGAAACAGGAAGAGCGCAATAGGCTAGACAAATTGGTTATACAGTTCTTGAATCAACAGAAAAGCTCTTTCTACCGTTTGACC
>WRLF01000025.1 GCA_009777735.1 Treponema sp. | reverse complement strand
GTATAATGGTGGGGGGGGGGGGGGGGGGGCCAGAGGGGGCCGGGGGGGGGGTGCGCGCGCCCCCCGGCGGCCCCCGCACAAGTCTTAGAAGGCATACATTGCTGTTTTTTCCAGTCAGCACAGCAGAAATCAGGGTTTTCTCAAACCATCATTTGTATCGCTTTTGTGGGGCATTTGTTGACACAAGCCATACATAACGTGCATTTATCGTAATCAACCCGGGCAATATTATTTTTTATCGTAATGGCTTCCGAAGGACAAAGCTTCAGGCAAATGGAGCAGGCAATACATCCTGACCGGCAATTTTTTCTTACCAGCTTGCCATGATCCCGTGAGTTGCACAAAACCCGCACTTTTGCTTTATCCGGTACTATTTCAATGAGATTCTTCGGACACACCGCAACACATTTACCGCAGGCAGTACATTTTAACCTGTCAACTTCGGCAATGCTGTTTACCATTTTTATTGCATCATACGGACAGGCGTTTTTGCAGCTATACAGCCCCAGGCAGCTGTATGTGCATGATTTATTTCCGCTTGTGGCTAACTGGGCTGCAGCTACACAATTTTTTGGCCCGTCATATATATAGTTTCTTTTAATATTGTAATCTATCCCGTAACATTTAATAAATGCAACTTTTTTTTCAAAAGTACTTGATGTAATACCCATGGTTTCTGCAATTCCGGCAGCGGCGGAGGGGCCGCCTACGGGACAACCATTGTACCTGGCTTTATTCTCTGTTACCGCTTCTGCAAATACGGAGCAATTGGCAAAACCGCAGCCGCCGCAATTAACGCCCGGCAGCATATCAAATATCTCTTTGGCTTTTGGATCAACTTTTACGGCGAATTTTTTTGTAGAAAAACCAAGAAGAGCGCCAAAAAGAAGCGACAACCCTCCAATACTCAGAACCGGAAATAAAATAGTTTCTATCATTTATTGCCCTGTCCTTTTGCTATACCATTCTATCGCTTCATTAACGGCATCGGTAATGGCTTTAGTTGTAATGGTAGAGCCGGAAATAGCTTCAATTTCATTTTCGCCTGCGGATGTTTTAACAACACCGAGCGGAACCATGTCCTTTCCGTCAAACCGGCGGTAGAAATTTTCATGTGAAGCAAGTGCGCCAAGTCCGGGCGTTTCGCTGTGCTGCATTATACGCATACCGGTGATTCTGCTGTCATTATCCGAAATGCCGACCATCATGCTTATTGTGCCGCCGTATCCTTTGGGTTCAAGTTCAATTATATAGCCGGTAATTTCACTGCCGTTTAACCCTTCAACAACTCCGACAATGGTTCCGGATGGGGTAACGGCAATTTCCCTGAATTCCGAAGCCTGCGGTAAAACATTATTCATGGTTATTTCCCGCGTTTTTTTACGCTGGTTTTCTCTCGGCGCCTTTGTGATTTCATACACAAAACCAAGTAATGCGGTAACAGCAGCGGCAATGATAAAAAGGGCAAATGCCGGTTTAATTATGTGTTTCAAGTTTTATTCCCCTTTCCCGAAAAAAACCGGCGGCTGGTTCCAAAAACCGGCGGCCGCACATATCTGTCAATAAGCGGTACAAAAAGATTCATGATGAGTATCGCATAACTGACGCCTTCGGGGTATCCGCCAAAAAACCGTATCATGACGGTCAAAAAACCGCAGCCTATCCCCATAATTATTTTTCCGTTCAGCGAAATGGGAGACGTAGCATAATCTGTTGCCATAAAAAAGGCTCCCAGCAGCAAACCGCCCGATAACACTTCGAACAGTATATTTGCCGAAAAAAATGTTTCCCGTCCGAAAATAAACGCAAACAGCGCAAAACTTCCAATGTAAAAAACCGGGATTCTCCAATTGATGACTTTTCTGGCAATCAGGTACAGCCCGCCGGCAGCAAGCGCTACTGCACTTGTTTCGCCTATACAACCTCCGATTTTACCGAAGAGAAGCGCCATGTAATCGGAGATTTGCGGAATAAAGGCGGGATTATCTTTTATTATCGCCAGGTAGGTTGCGCCTGATACAGCATCTGCTCCAAAAAGCGGCACAGGGGAAAATGTCCAGTTCGTCATGTGCAGAGGATATGAAGCAAATAAAAAAGCCCTGGCGGCAAGCGCCGGGTTAACAAAATTGGAACCAAGACCGCCGAAGAATTGCTTAACAACAATAATGGCAAAAATGCTTCCCAGGACCGGAAGCCAATAGGGAACATCAACCGGAAGGTTAAACGCTACCAAAACCCCGGTGATTATGGCGCTGTTGTCATGTACCGTGACATTTTTACCGGTGATTTTCTGGAATAAGTACTCAGCGCAAATTGCTGAAATAACAGCTATGGAAATTACTAAAAACGCTTTATAACCGTAATGATATATACCCAAAATGCCAGCCGGCAGAAGCGCTATGAGCACATCGCGCATATACCGGGCGGTTGTGTCCTTGCCGTAAATATGGGGCGGTGAAGATACCGATAAAATAACTTCCATAAAGATCAACCGTCCTGTTTTTTTTGCTTTGCCAACTCGACTCTTCGTATTGTGCGAATCGCCTGAGATATACGCCGTTTTGCCGGGCATAAATACGAACAGCTCCCGCATTCGATACAGTCAAGCCCGTTATGTTTGAGGAACATGGCGCTTTGTTCCCGTAATACATCCGTATACAGTTCTGTCGGTAAAAGCGCCGCCGGGCAATGCTCGACGCATTTTCCGCAGCGGATGCAGTTTTGTTCGGGAGGAATACGCGCTTCGTTTTCGGTGAGAAAAAGCACTCCGGAAGTGGTTTTTACAATGGGAACATTGATGTCAAAAATCGCAATCCCCATCATCGGGCCGCCGACCACAACTTTTGCAGGGTTTCCTACAAATCCTCCTGCCATTTCAACCAAATCCTGTAACATTGTTCCCAGACGTACTTTATAGTTTCCCGGATTTCGAATAGCGCCTCCTGCCAGTGTAACAACTTTCCGCATAAGGGGGCGGCCCCTGAAAACAGCACGGTGAATCGCTATAACAGTGTCTACATTATTAACAATGCAGCCAACATCCATCGGTAGTTTCCCCTGCGGCACTTCTCTTTTCGTGACAGAATAGACAAGCTGCTTTTCGGCCCCTTGCGGGTATTTTGTTTTTAAAACTTCTACGCTGATATTGGGAATATCTGCGCTTGCTTTTTTCATAATTTCAATGGCTTCGGGTTTGTTATCTTCTATCGCAATAACCCCCCTTGCCTCAGGCAGTACCTTAAGCATGATACGCAAACCGGTAACAATTTGCACGGGTTCTTCAAGCATTACCCTGTTGTCTGTTGTAAGATACGGCTCACATTCGGCACCGTTGACAATAATGGTATCAATTACTTTACCCGGCGGGGGTGATAGTTTTACATGGGTGGGAAACCCGGCGCCGCCCAGCCCGACTATACCGGCTTCCCGGATGATTTTAATTATCTCTTCTTTTGAGAGATCGTCAAAACCGCTTCGCAGTTGTATGCTTTCATGTTCCAGAAGCTCGCCGTCATTTTCTATGATTATTGCATCGACAATGGTGCCAACGACCGTTAAATGCGGGCGTATGTCTTTTACCACCCCCGATACGCTCGTATGTATTGGCGCACACACAAAAGCGTCGCAATCGGCAATTTTCTCGCCCAGTTTAACATTTTGCCCGATTTCTACAAGAGGCTTACAGGGCGCCCCCAGATGCTGCACAAGAGGGTACACCATTTCGCTTTTTGCGCCCGGAACGAGCAGTTTTATGGGTACATTTTCAGTGTGATGTTTCTCCTCATTAAGGTGAATGCCCCGATTGAATGTTAATGCCATAATATTTGTTTTAGTGTACCATATTGTACGGAAAGCATGCAATGTCCTCTTTTTCAAAATGCGTATAGAGAATATACTATAGCCATTACTCGTGGACTATGATTGTATTGTCATTGGCGGCGGTCATGCGGGGATAGAAGCCTCTCTGGCTGCCGCACGGCTTGGTTATTCAACACTCCTCATCACCCAGAACCCCGATCGTATTGGCATGTTGTCCTGCAACCCGGCAATCGGCGGCCTTTCCAAAGGCAACATTGTCCGGGAAGTCGATGCCCTGGGCGGTGAAATGGGCAAACTCATTGACGCAACGATGATCCAGTACCGCATTCTCAACCGCTCCCGTGGCCCCGCTGTCCAGGCACCGCGTGCCCAGGCGGACAAACAGGCGTATCAGAGTGCCGCACGCACCGTTGTGGAAGGGCAAAAAAAACTCTCGGTTGTTATGGACACGGTCGTTGATTTGATTATTGACGGAGAGGCGTCTGTCTCTTCACCTGGAAAAATTGCCGGAGTAATTACCCGCCGGGGGCATAGAATCAGTGCACCTGCGGTGATCCTCGCTTCGGGGACATTCATGGAAGGGAAGATTTTTATCGGTGAATACGAGTCCGGCGAGGGGCGGTTGGGTGAAGAAGCGGCATTTGGCCTTGGCAGCAGCTTAAAACGGCTGGGTTTTCCGGTGGGGCGGTTAAAAACCGGCACTCCGGCGCGTATTGCCGGAAATTCCATTGATTACAGTAAAACGGAACTGCAGGAGAGCGAAAAGCCAGAGCCATTTTCTTTTGCCAACGATACGGTCAGCCGTCCATCATTGCCGTCATGGATTACTTATACCAATGAACACACTCATGCCATTATCAGGGAAAATATCCATCGTTCACCGCTGTATGGCGGAAAAATCACCGGCACGGGTGCACGGTATTGCCCTTCGATAGAAGACAAGGTTGTCCGTTTTCCCGAACGTGAGCGACATCATGTGTTTATTGAACCTGAAGGGCTGTACACCCACGAAATGTACCTCAGCGGCGCTTCCAGTTCCCTGCCGGAAGATGTCCAGCATGGTTTTATTCGCAGCATTCCCGGCCTTGAAGAAGCGCATATTGTACGACCCGGCTATGCGGTGGAATACGATTATCTCGATCCGCTTGACCTGTATCCCAGCCTGGAATCGAAACGGCTTGCAGGTTTTTTTGCGGCAGGGCAGACGAACGGCAGTTCCGGTTACGAAGAAGCGGCTGCCCAGGGGCTGCTTGCCGGTATCAACGCTGTGATGAAACTGGAGGGCCGTCCTCCCCTGGTACTCGGCAGGGCGGAAGCTTACATCGGCGTGCTGGTTGATGATCTTACCACCCTGGGAACAAAAGAGCCGTACCGGATGTTTACGAGCCGTGCAGAACACCGCCTCATGCTCCGCCACGACACAGCCGACAGGCTCACTCCAAAAGGCCGCACTGCAGGACTGGTAGATGATCGCCGGTGGGAACGCTTTCTCAAAAAAACCGAATCGTTAGACGCAATTCAGGAATTGTTGATGCAGCGGAAAATCCCCGCCGTTGTGCCGGAAGGAATCTCTTCTGCCTTGCTGTCTCATGTACATGAAAGCCTAACACGCTGCCTTACCGATTCCCGGATTACCATCAACGATATTCTCCCGTTTGCCCCGGAATTACAAACCTACCCCGCCGAATGGCTGGAACGGGTGTGGCTGGATATCAGGTATGCTGGTTATATCGAAAAAGAGCAGCGGGTCGCGGCTAAAGCCGCAAAAATGGACTCCATTAAACTTGATCCGGAATGTGACTACCATACCGTCACCGGCTTGTCCGCAGAGGCAAAGGAAAAACTTACAACAGTGAAACCCCTCACCATTGGGCAGGCGGCGCGCATTCCCGGTGTACGCCAGGGCGACATTGCTTTGCTGATGGTTCTGGCGGGGAAGCGGTAGCTACTGGCCGTAATACGCTCCGGCTCCGTGTTTACGTTCCCAATGTTTGTTGATGATGTGTGCGGGAAGCGGCTGTGTCTGCGGGTTAATGCTCAGGGTGAGGAAAGCCATTGTACAGACCTCCTCCAAAACCGCCGCGTGGTACACCGACTTGATAGCATCAGTTCCCCAGGTAAAAGGCCCGTGACCGGCAACCAATACCATTTGTACATGCAGGGGGTTTATTTTCTGTGTGTTGAATGTCTTAACGATAAGATTTCCCGTTTCCCGTTCATAATCACCCTTGACCGCAATTTCGCTTAACAGCGATGTGCAGGGGATTGCCTGACAACAGTGGTCGGCGTGGGTGGTACCAAAAACCGGCACGTCCTGCCCGGCCTGAGCCCAGGCTGAAGCATAGGTTGAGTGCGTATGGGTAATCCCGCCAATGCCGGGAAAATTCCGGTACAAAACACGATGGGTTTCAGTATCCGATGAAGGCCGCAGTTTTCCCCATACAGTGTTTCCGTCAAGATCAACGACCACCATGGAATCCGCTGTCAGCGCATCGTAGGCAACTCCCGAAGGCTTAATCGCAAACACACCTGCTGTGTTGTCAAACGCGGATACATTCCCCCATGTGTATAGGGCAAGCCCCCGCCGGGGAATTTCCATGTTCGCTGCAAATGCCTGTTCTCGTAAAGTTTTAAAATCACCCATGTTATCCCTATATATTGCCATAAATAACTGTTCTTGGATAGAATATCGGTATGCATGATATTATTGAAAAACGGCGCAGTATCAGACAGTTTCAGCCTGAAAAGCCCGTTACCAGAGAACAACTGAACCGGATGCTGGAAGCGGCAATGCAGGCGCCGTCGGCCTGTAATTCACGCCCGTGGGAATTTATCGCCGTTACAAAACGCGAAACCCTCAATGAGATAGCACGGGTTCACCCGTATGCCGGAATGTGTGCAACCGCAACGGCAGCCATTATTGTCGTGGCAATCCCGCAAACCGACAGGCCTGAGGGATATTTTCCCCAGGACTGTGCCGCTGCCACCCAGAACATTCTCCTGGAAGCCGTTTCGCAGGGACTTGGTACATGCTGGTGCGGGGTCTATCCCAGGGATGAACGTATAGCCTCCATTCGGGAATTGTTTTCAATCAACGAACCGAAAATTCCGTTTTGCGTCATCGCCATCGGCGCCCCTGCCGAAGCTCCTGACCGTAAAGGCATATTCGACGAATCCAGAATAACATTTGTAGAGTAAGCTGCAATGTGTGCAAAAAAAATATGATTAGGCGGGTATCGGCGATAAACGTGTGTGTCCCTTAAAATATGATTAGGCGGGTGTCGGCGGCAAACGTGCCGCGCAGCGGTGCGGTTGGCCGCCGACGGGGCCCGCGCAAGTTTATTCAGAGACACCGTGCGCCGTCAGTCCCCGCATAAGTGTACCTTGATTGCACACATTGCTGTGTGATATACTTCCCCCATGGACGAAAATACCGCAGAAAAATACCTGATTTTTACTGTGCGAAATAAACGGTATGCCCTGCCGTCAAAAACAATAAGCGAAGTAGCAGTTCTGGAAAAAATATTTCCGCTGCCACTCGTACCCGATTATGTATGCGGCATTATTAACCGGTATTCTGTCCCTTACGCGCTTATTGATATAAGCACACTCCTGCACAATGATCCATCCGGCGCACAAAAAGTAATTGTCCTTAAAGAACATGTTGATAAACTCGCCCTGCTCATTGACGATGTAACCGATATAGCCGATCTGCTTCCCGAAGCATTGATAAAAACCGAGCAGGAAGAAAACTCCGTTTCAAATGCGATAAACGCTTTTTTTGAATGGAAGGGAAGCCATGTATTATGCCTGGATACCGGTGAACTAATAAGCCGGATACAGCAGGACTTTGAACACACCGGATCATAGCAATGAAATTTTTTATATGCGCTCTTGACGGGATATGTCTGGGCATTCCTGCAGAACAAACCGAAAAACTCATTTCCGCGCCGCAGTCGCCTGCTGATACCGAGGTTTTAATATCCCTGCCAAATGTGTTTCATCTTAAAAACACGGATGCACCGCATGGCATTGTTCTGAAGTCTGACGGCCCGGTTACAACAGTGCTGCTTACACCAAAGATTGACATTGAGTTGGAAATACCGGATGAAAATATTTTTCCGCTTCCGCAAGCTCTTATGGGACAACTGCAATATTTTACCGGTGCATGTTTTTCCGATCACACCCTGATTCTCATACTTAACACGGTAAAGCTCATGGAGATGCCATGATCAATACGCTGATTGTTGATGATAGTTCGCTGGCACGGGATATTATCCGGGATTTTCTCGAAGGTGATCCTTGTTTTAACATTATCGGTGAAGCTGTTGACGGAGAAGACGGCATTGCAAAAATACTGTCCCTGAATCCCGATCTGGTAACACTGGATATAGAAATGCCGAAAAAAAACGGCCTTGAAGTAATCGAAGAAGTTCTTAAAAAAATATATGTCCCCATTGTTGTCATTACCAGCCATGACACGGCGAAAACGGCATATGAGGCAACCCTTAAAGGCGCTGTAGAGTTTTATCCCAAAAATACGTTTTCTCCGGACTTAAATCCGGTAAAACAACGGGAAATTTACGAAACACTGAAACGTATTAGCGGAGTCAAAGCACAGAAATATATTGCCGTTCATGACCCGGTTCCGACTAAGCAGCTTAAGAAACGGGAAATTCGTGCAGTTGTCATTGCCTCGTCAACAGGCGGGCCAAAGGCATTGTCGCGCTTTTTTTCGCTGCTTCCCGGCAATTTTCCCGTACCGATTGTGATAGTACAGCATAACTCTTCCGGTTTTGATACAAGCTTTGTCCAATGGCTTGATTCATTTACGGATTTACAGGTAAAAATTGCCGAAGAAGGCGAAGTCCCCAAACCCGGTATGGTATATATAGCCCAAACCGACAAACACCTGGAATTAAGGGATTTTTGTTTATCCTATAACGATGATGAGCCGGAAGGAAATCAAAAACCCGCTGCGGATGTCCTGTTCAGAACTGCGGCGGAATGCCTCAGGCAGTCCGTTATTTCCGTCGTACTTACCGGCATGGGCACCGACGGCGCTGCGGGAACACAGAGCATTCGGGAATACGGAGGTATCACGCTGGCTCAGGATGAAGAAAGTTCCCTTATTTACGGTATGCCCAAAGCCGCTGCGGAAACAGGATGTGTGGATATTGTACTCCCTCTTGATAAAATTCCCCGGGAGCTTGTCAATCTTATAAAATGAAAGAGGTACAATGACAGATTCTCTGGGTAAAGCTGCCGAGGAATGGTTTGGTATAAAAGCAGATCCGGACAATGTAGAAAAATTACGCGCATATATCGTGAAAACATACGGCGGAGAAACCCCGGCAATTCTTGCAAAGGTTTTTTCTTCGGGAGAAGCGGCGGGTATTCTTACGGTAAATGAAACGTATTTTTTCAGGGAGCCGGCTCATTTCTCGTTCCTCAGGGATAATCTTCCGTTATACGAAAATACCGGAATCAGGATTTGCTGTGCCGCGGTTTCAACCGGCTGTGAAGCATACAGTATAGCCATGCTCATTGAATCATATAATAAGAGACGCGCTGCCGGTGAAAGACCATTAACATATCATATTGACGCTTTTGATATTAATCCAACGGTGATTGAAACAGCCGTAAAAGGCACCTACGGAGAACGCGCATTACGGGATGACGGAGACTGTTTCCATTATGCGGCTGTTCCGTATCTGCAAAAACTGGAATACGGTTACCTGATAGATACATCATTGCAAAAAAACATTAACTTCTTTACGCATAACCTAATGGACAAACTTCCGTCAAATGAGTATAACTTTATTTTTTTCCGCAATGCCTTTATATATTTTTCTGTGCAAAACAGGGAACGGGTACTTTTCAATGTATCGGCGGCATTAAAAAAAGGCGGTATCCTCATTATGGGTGTTTCGGAAACAGCGGGAGTTTCTCATCCTAATCTTGATAATAAAAACAACGCCGATATTTTTTATTTTATAAAAAAATAGAACTACCTTAAACAAAACGATTCTGCAAGATTCATGGCATTCTCACTGACGATAACATCCCGATACGGGAATGAAGCAATTTCCCTTCCGTTCCTGCTGTAATATTTTACCTCAAAATTATAGCTGCCCGGCGGAAGATTGATGCCCGTAACATACGCCCTGGCAGGGAAAAACCGGGATACCCGAATATCGGCACGTTCGCTTGCCTCTGCAAAAACCTGGGCTGAAAGGCTAAGTATTCCCAAAGCCAGTGAAGTTTCCCCTGACTCTTCTTCCGCCGCTGCACGTAAAGCAACAGAACCGGCGCTTTTGATCATGGATCGTAAAATCGTTCTGAGATAGATCGATTGCTGCCGCAGGCTGAATGTAGCCTTTGCCACTGCATCAATATCTTCCAGAAGTTCCAGGTCATATACTTGCCCCGAGTCAAGGACAAGCGTTACACGGTGAACAGTGGATGGACGGCTGACCATTTCCGGCAGGGCAATTCTTATCCAGTGTCCGCCCGGCAGGGGAATTCGTGTAACATTTTCGGTCTTTAACGGGGAAAGTCCGCCAAAAGCGATTACGTTAAGCCGCGCCATACCGGCGGGAATCTCCAGTTCGCCGGATATTGATGAGGGGACGGTATGCCGGTAAACAGAAGGATTATTGGCAAAGGCGGCAAGCAGCCAGTTACGGCTAATCCTTGCATCATCGGAAAGACCGGAACCCCGGTAAAATAACATTCCCAGATAACGGGCAAGTGCAGAATCGCTGAATTGCACGGGAACATGGGGATTAGGCGGTATATCGGAAAATCCTTCTTCCAGAGCATGACTCTGGAGATTGGACATAACAACATCATGCCTGGCGGAGAGGTGCTGCAGCTTATTGCTCAACCGGCGTATTTCCACCATTGCCCCTTCGGATTCTCCCCGGTGATAAAAATTCAGGGCATTAAAAACATTTATATAAATATCTTCGTAGTCTTCGCCGCCATATTCACGTGCATTGTCATTAAGCAGCAGGGTGCCTATTCCCTGGGTAATGCTTCTGGTATATGCATCTTCAATGGCGCGTTCGGCATCATGCAGTAACTGTGATGATTCCAAATAATTCCGGGCATAGTAGTTGAGCATCCCCTTATCCAGGTAGTAGAGAATGGCATCCCTGGGTTGGTACAATGAGTTTCTGCTTCTTTCCAGCAATACGGTACTTTCGGTAAAACGGTTTCGTTCAAGTTCGTTGTCGATAGCCGTAAAATTACCGGAACTGGAACATGATAAGGCAATGATACTCCAACAGAGGAGGAACGCTCTGTTCATTAATGAAAGAAAGCCTTTTTTCTGGAATGTATACCCGGATTTCATAAAACGATTATACCATAGAGAACATTACATTGCAATGTTCGAGAGTACCGGAAAATATCCCCATTGCCACAAAAACCTGTCCGGTATATAATGAAAATATGTCAAGGAGAGTATTAATCGCAGGCAGTGACTCCGCTTTGTTACACGCCATTGAAGCAGAAACGGCGAAACGTGTGGAATACTATACCGTTGCTCCCATACGAAACCGTTTTTCCGTTAACTCATCCCGTTCCGCAGCTTATGAACAGCCGGACAATTCCGCAGACTCTCTGTCAGGCAGAATCCCCCTTGAGTGGAATCCCGGCAGCCCCATCGCCGCTCGTACCCTCGTTCTGGCCGCAGAAAACCGCATTGGACAAATTGATGAAGCTATTCTTGTATGTAACCCTCCGGTAACCGGCTGTGATCCCGCCTTGTTGCATCTTGCGGATGTTGAGATACTGGCAAACGATCATGTTAAGGGCTGGTTTTATCTTGTGAGGGAACTGTCTCTGGTTTTCAGGGGACAAGAAGCGGGAATCCTTGCTTTAGTGTTTCCGGAAGCCGGCAGCAAGGATGAAACCATCGATCTGCTTGGATCGGCGGCTCTTGCCGTATTTCGATCTCTAATCCGCAGTCTCCTTACCGTTGCCATTAACGAGCCTTATTTTACCATGGGATTTTCGGAAAATGAAACCGGTGATGAAGCGGGCTTTGCGGCATTCATTTCCAGGCATCTGGAAGAATGTAACCGCCGAAGCAACGGAAAACTGCACAAATACGGAAAGCACGGGTTTTTTAAGTAACCCCCATTAAATCGCTGCGCTACTTGTTAAACCAGCAATGTAATGCTCTAACTTACTTGTGCGGGGCCCGTCGGCGGCCAAGCGCACCGCTGCGCGGCACGCTTACCGCCGACACCCGCCTAATCATGCTTTAGGGCATTACATTGCTGGCTTTGTTGATAGGGATGACTGTAATTCTGCTGTTAGGTCTTCCCACTGGGCGGTTTTTTCTGCAATGGCGGCGGTGAATTCGTCAAGTATTTGTTTTACCGCTTTTGCCTTTTCGCCGTTTGCATATACTTCGGGGCGGGCAAGTTCTTTTTCGTAATGGTTTTTTTTGCTTTCCAGTTCTTCAATGGCGGCAAGCAGTTGTGTTTCCTGACGTTCAAGCCGCCGTATCATTGTTTGACGCTGCTTGTTGTACATTCGCTGATCCACCGCTTTTTTATCTTTAACAGTACCATTAACAGTAACACTTTTTTTGATAACATCACCGGCAGTATCATCTGCCGTTGTTTCGGCGATGGTTTTTTCCAGGTAGTAACTGTAGTTACCGTAGAACAGACGGGCTTGGCAGCTTTTGCTGCCGTCTCCGGCGGATAGTTCCAGGGTTTTGGTGGAAAGGGCTTCCATGAAGGCGCGATCGTGCGAAACAAAAATAATTGTTCCCTTGAACCGCAGAAGCGTATCAAGCAGAATGTCTTTTGAGTGGAGATCGAGGTGATTTGTCGGCTCGTCCAGGATTAAAAGGTTCATTGGTTTAAGCAGCATACAGAGCAGGGCAAGACGGCTTTTCTCGCCGCCGGAAAGGACAGAAACCGGCTTGTACACATCATCACCGCGAAAGAGAAACGCTCCCAGCATGTCCCTTATTTTTGGGATCAGCACGGTGGGCGCCTGCGCTTCGATGAACTCCAGCACCTGTTCGCTGCTTTGTAACGCTTCGGCGGCATCCTGCGAAAAGTAACCGGCATTGACTCCCTGACCATAGATAACCGAACCTTCAAAATCAGTGTCACTGCCCGAAAGTAAACGCAGCAGGGTTGTCTTGCCTGCGCCGTTCGGGCCGGTAACGACCAGCCGTTCACCTGAGTCTAACGTCATGTCAAGGCCGGAAAGCACCCGTCTTGTGCCGTAACTTTTTCCGATGCCTGTAAGGGTGAGGGCAACTCTGGGTGAATGGGGCGGCGGGGGGAAATGTATATTGATTTTTTTCAGATTTTCAGGGATTTCTATGCGTTCCATTCTGTCCAGCCGTTTAATGAGGTCCTGGGCAAATGCCGCTTTACTTGCTTTATAGCGGAAACGGCGGATAAGCGCTTCTGTTTTTGCAATTTCCTCCTGCTGTTCCGCATACCGCTTAACAAGGGTTTCCAGTTCCGCCTGCCGTGTTTTTTCATAAGCGCTGTAGTTGCCGGCATACCGTTTAAGGTTTCCCTGAAAAATTTCATACACTTCATTGACAGTAACATCCAGAAAATACCGGTCGTGAGAAACGAGGAGGCAGCCGCCGGGAAATTTGTCCAGCCAGTTTTCCAGCCAGGCGCGGGCTTCAATGTCCAGATAGTTTGTCGGCTCGTCAAGCAGCAGTATGTCAGGCTGCTCAAGCAGAACTTTTGCAAGGGCAATCCGCATCTGCCAGCCGCCGGAAAACTCGTCTGTGTCCCGGTCAAGGTCTGCGGGTGAAAACCCAAGCCCTGTCAGCACCGAAGAAATAACCGCTTCCCGGCGGTAATAACCGGAAAGTTCTACCTGTTCCTGCAACCGGTGATGTTCTTCCAGTAAAGCCGCAGAACTTTTATCATTTTTAATACTTTCCAACTGACCGGCAATGAGGTCTGCTTCGGCAAGCAGCGCCCGCATTGGGGCAAAGGCGGTTTCCGCTTCATCCCGCAGACTCTTTCCCTTGTGAACAATCCCTGACTGCGGTAAATATGATATGTGTGTCCCTTTTTGCAGGGCGCGTTCGCCCGAATCGGCGGAAAGTTTTCCGGCTATGACCTTCATCAATGTAGACTTCCCCGAACCGTTTGCCCCTGCAAGGCAGGCACGCGATCCTGAGGCTAAATGCAGGCTGACATTTTTAAGAATATCACGGTCGCCAAATGCAAGGGAAACTTTGGAGAACTGGACAAAGGCCATCGCCTGTCATTGCTCCTCGTCATCTATGAAAAAGTACAGAGCCATAGGAGATGCATCGCGGCTCATTACGATTGTATCTTCGATATTCGATTCCGGCACGATCTCCATCCTAAGACCCTGATCATCGAGAAAATAAATACAGTAAAGCTTTACCTCTGTCCACTGATCCCCCGGATTATTGAAACGCATGGTAAAAGCGCCGGTATAGCGGGTCTCAAGCGACGGGGCAAGGAAAATATCCATTGTTATAAACCCGTCTCCTTCAATATCGTAGGGAATATAATCGGGAACGAGAAGGTCAAATCCTGTCCAGGTAAATGCTCCTCTGTTCTTCAGCGAAATGGTGCCGTAATTACTGCTGGTATAGTCAGGTCCCTGCATTAAAATAGCAGTGTATAACCGTTCGCGGCGACCGGTTTCCTGGGTTATGAGGTCCTGCACCTCTACCGGCAGCGAGACAAAAATCAGCGTTTGTACATCACCTTGTTCATCCGGGTATTGCACTGCAAGGGTTGTATTGTTTCTTAATTGCATGGAAAGACCGGTACCCTCAAAGAACCATGAACGGGCGCCGTTGGAATGTATGCCTGTATGGGAAAAACTCCGGTCAATGTCTTTAATAAAAATCCGGGCCATACCGGATCCTTGCCCGGGCTCAAATCTCCAGAAGCGGGAAAGTTCCTCGATATTGAGGCTTCTGGAGCTAATCATTGCAGAATACGATTGAGGCGACCAGGTTCTTGTTAAAAGCATATCGAGATCGGGATCATTGGGAGCTGCAATGACATCCGGAAGAGAATCATCAAGCTGTCCGCCCGAATAATCAAACAGTTTGAGCCGGAAAGAAAAACAATAGCCAATAGTACCGTCTTCGGTAAGCACCCTGTACCAACTGCCTGACAGGGGTTCACCTGATGCGCCGATGGCAGGGATGCCCTGTTCTGCAAGGGAAAGAACTTTGACGATTTCGCCCATTCTCATCCGGTATACCCGCCGGCCATTATTATCGGGGCTGTCCCGAATTGGCAGGCCGTCCTGGGTATTCTCTGCGTAGAGAAGCGCATACCGGGCAAAAGAATTCGCCCACCTGACTGCCCTTCTCCTGCTTCCCTGCATTTCAAGGCGTGTAAGAGGAATCTCCGTTTTATCAGCTCCGCCGGTATAGTGCCGTAATTCTTCGGGAACGCCTACTACCCAAACTTTGTCCACATTTGATCTGATATACACCGGCAGCACAGTTCCTGACGGAATGGGCGGATTATCATTTGACCAGAGCAATACTCCCCAGCCCATTATTCCGGGAGAACAGGATGCCAGAAAACTACCGGCAATAACAAGATATATGCCCGATAAAAAGATTTTTTTCCCGCTTCGCATAGTTTTATACTATACCGCAGAAAGCAATGAAAAGCAACAATCCGCGCTGCCGTAACAGTACAGTAAACCGGTTGTGCATAAAAAAACCCTGCAAGGCCGCAGCCTGCAGGGTTTAAATTAAACAACCTTTTAATTGACTATGGCAGTCTTTCCAGCTTGACAGCGGTGATGGTGATCTCGTTGATCTGATTAGTAGTATTGGAATTTTGGGCGTAGATTAATATATATGCAGTGAGAAGGCTGTCTCTGTGGGTTTGAGTGGTAGCAAACCTGTCACCAGGAAAGGTTGTAACAATCGTTCCCTGCGTTGTCGTCGCTCCTGGTAAGGAAGCATTCTGTAAATCAGACCAGTTGGGATGATTAAACAGATTGCTGCCATTTGTTCCAAAAACAGAAGCGTTTGCAGTGCCGGTAGTATTATTTATACCGGCTCTTAATATAAACCTGGCATTACTTGCTTCTACATCCGCATAGCTAATTGTTAACCTGTACTGGCCCTGGGAAAGATCAAGCTGGCCGGGAAGGTGTGCTCCGTCTTGAGTAGTTGCAGTGGAGGCAGGTGTGTTTCCACTCGTGCTGTTTCCGCCTCCAACAATGAGATGCGGAGCTGTTCCATTATTCCGGCTTCCAATACGAATTGCGCCGGTATTCGGGCCTGATGTAACCCGTGCGGCAGTAGCGGCTCTTGACCTGAAATAGATACCGTTGCCGCTATCGAAAATATAACCGCTGTTGCCTGCAGTAATATTTTGGTCCAAAGGATTGTCAATGTGATTCCAGTCCACCAGAACAAACTGATCGACAGAAAAATACACCTTCGTAATACGTGCGGTAGCTCCGGCGCTCAGATTAAAAAAGAATCCCCTGTTTTGTTCAAGATTTGGGGTACCAGAGCCGTTGCCTCCGGGAGCAATACCTGGATTGATTTGGATAATACCGAGGGTATTAGGATTGGTACCGGGACTTACCGTTTGGGTATATGAACCCCACCATTGTACAGTAGCGGCGGCTCCGGTGTTTTGCCGCAGCCCCATGCCGGTCCAGTTTATACTGGACCCTGAATCATAATAATATTCAATCGTAAGGCGCAAATAATTAGAGGCATTCCACGTATTGGCAAATGTAGCGAGGAAACTGCCATTGGTATTCGTACCGGGATTAGTAACGAGAATGCCGGTATTGGTAACTTCATAAGTATAAGGGGGTTGCCCAGTACCGCCAGAAGTTGTGGTAAGGGTCACGGCTCCCAGGGCATCAGTCCATCCGCCGTTATCGGCATCATACAATACCGGGAGTGCCGGGGGTAAGTGTGCCGTTATTGGTCCATAAGGATCGCTGGTTACGGAGCCGCAGTTGAAGAAACGCCATACCGTAACAGTAATCATGCTCCCGATGTCTTCTGTCTGTAAAGTGTATGTATTATTGTTTGTGCCAACATCGGTTACAGTGCCATTATCATCGCTCTTCCATTGGTAAGTATAGGTTCCCAACCCTCCAAGACCGGAAACATTCGCAGTGAGCGTGCTTCCCTCTAACATACCGCCGGTAATGGTTACGCTCCCTGTGAGTGCAGCGGCGGTCTGGATCGGAGGCGGAGCACTCTCAATGTTAAGCAACGCATCATACATTTCCATCTGTGATGCGGACAAATTACCTGATACAATTTTCGTTGCGGCAATCACCGCTGCAAAGGCGTCATAATCCGCTGCCAGTACCCATTCCTGGCCGGGTGTCAGATTGTGGGCATTGTCTGCCCTGAGAAGTGTGTCAATCAGATCTTCTGCTTCTGCAATGGCTGCGTTAAGGGTACTTCTATCCATAGGATCGGTTCGGGCGCAGGCATTTCTAAATATTACAATCGCGGCTTCCAAAATTTTAATTGCATCATCAACTTCAGACTGAGTTGCCGCCGGATTTGTACGCACGGCTCTGGCAGCGTCAAGTGCAGCCGTAAATATTTCATGTGCTTCTGTTGTAGCGTACCATACACTGGGGTACAGTCCGTCACCGTCCAGGTTGTTTTCAAAAGTAGTGTCTTTCAGGGCTGCGGCTTCGGCAAAAACGAAACTGAGTTCTGTTTTATCCACCGAGACGGCGTAAGGATAATCGGGCGTACATGCGGTAAACCATATACTAAATAAACATGCCACAAAAAGAACTGTTAATCCTGAAAATTTCATAACAAACTCCTTATTATTAATTCTTGCCTGCTATTATAATACGGCCCTCAAAAGCAGGGCTGCCGCTCAGAATGAAATGTTTCTGACCTTCCTGTTTTATGGCATCCACTGACACCCAGCCCAGCGAGTCGCTGACTTTTTCGATTATTATATCAAAATCGTACCCGATTAACCGTATTGCCGCGCCCATGGAAGCATCTTCATTTAACGTAAGAGGTATTTCTGTCCAGTACAGGCTGGTGTCAACAAGCACAACCAGGTGGTTGTTGTCGTTAAAAGGTCCGCTGGGCTGGACTGTCGGGTTAATATCTACCCGGTCTATCAAATAAATGTATTCGCCAACAGTCAGATCTTTGATATTTACAACAGTATTTACATTGTACGTTTGCAGGTGCCCTATTCCCCTGCCAACCCTTTGGCCGTTATTCAGTTCACCGTATCGGTACACTCCGTAAGTCTCACCGTTAACGAGGCCTAAAATTATATTGACCGCATATATATCATAACGGTTCGTATAGTATTCCTCATGAAATGTAGTTGAGGGAAGGGCGGGGAAAAAAACATCTTCACCATCGCTCAGAGAGACAGTATTCACTGCGGCGGGGATGCCGCCGGTTGATGAAGCGATAAAATAGACAGAACGGTCAGCGCGAACGGCGTACCAGTCCTCTTTATGGAATATCTGCATTTTTCCCGCCGGATCTTTTTCCTGCCATGTTTCTTTTTTCTGATGCATCACGAGGTATTCGCCGTTGAGCAATCCTCGAACCGCACTGTGCCATGCATAACCGGGAGACCCCGGCAGCAAAGATACCAGCGGGACAACCGCCGGATCTGAATCCAGCTCGCCGCAGCCGCCCAAAAAGCAGGATGAAAAAATTATTATTGCACAAAGCGCTGCCGTTATATTCCTGTACCTATTCATATTTTAACTCCATGTTACCGGGGATTGGGCCTGTCATAGTCAAAAACGGTTCTCTTTGAAATCATGGTCAGCTGCAAGGGCATCTCGCCGGATAACGTAAAGTACCCTCTCTGTCCGGCTGAGGCGGACACCTTGACGCGCAGCGGACTGGATTCGCTGACATTGGCCATACCGCCGTCAAAGCGGTATTCCCATTCACTTCCTCCGGCAATTCGGGGAGACCCGCCGGTGATCATGTTTTCCTGGGGGATATTGTCAACATCAGGAGTGATAAAAATTATTTCACTTCTATGGTCAATAACATCAAAGCCGAAATAGGCCGAGGTCCACTGGTACTTACCCACTTCCGAGAGATCAATTATCGTATTTCTTTGAAATGTTGCCACTACTTCGGTTACCTGGCCTGTCGCGTTCCATGCGTTTATCAGGAAGTGGTCGGAGGGTTTCCAGTATTTATATACGTTCACCGGCTGATTATTGTCAAGACCGGTAATTGTTGTAACACCGGCATCCAGCGCGGCAAATTCCCCGCAGATTACCGCATTGGCAATCTCCGGGCGGTTAAGCTGGAAAAGCATGCAGCCCACAGTGCCGTCACCTTGCACCGTGTACCAGTTCCGGCCGTTTTGCAGCAGGTACGCAGCGCCGCTTTCCAGGCCGTATACATAACCGTTTCCCGGCAGACCCTGGGAACCGGCCGCCAGGTATATTTTATCTGCTGCCCCGTCTCCGCAGGCAATCAGCAATCCTGCCGCTGCCAGAAGAATTATCCCAATTTGTTTCATACATCCTCCGATGTTCCTAGTTCTCCCAGCTGTTGGGGAAAAATCCGGTTGCCGCAGTCCCGAAAGAAGGCATAAACGGCGGTTTGAAACCGGCGCCGAATACCCGGCCGCCGGAAGTGGTACTGGAAGCATCTCCCATTACCGTCCTGATCCCTTCATGGAAAAGCATTACATCTTCACCCGCATCTTCGTTGCGGAAGAAAATGTGAGCGGCGGTTTTGGGAGAATTATTACTGACCGTTGCCGGTACTGCATGATTTACGACTACCTGCCTGTATCTGCCAACACTGCTGACACCAGAGGGCAGGCTGTTGGTATTACCGCGTATTGACCCGCCGGTTTTCTGGAATGTCCCTGCAAGAGCGATGCCGCCGGTTGTTATTCGTGCATCAAAGGCAGCATTGGAATTAGTTATTTCATTATTCTCAATTGTACCCCCGGTGATGTATATGCCGGCCAAGTTGGTGCCACCATTTGATGAGTCATTATCTGTGGTTGATCCAAATCCGGTAATACCGCCGGCGTAAAATTGATGGATGGGGCTGTTGGCAGTGCCGGTATTTGAATTGTAAACAAACGTGTTATTACTGACTTCGCCCCCATGCATGATAAAATACGCTTTGCGGTGCAGGACGATGCCGCCTGCGGCTACCCCCCGTTCATTTTGTTGTATTGAGTTGCCGGTAACCTTTCCGCTGTTCATGATGAAAAACGCCTGCCCACCTCGTGTACATTCATTAACGGTATCATCAGTAGGGGCAATAAAAACGCCGCCCGCATTCATTTTCTGAGAGTTAGTGCCTCTGGTTCCGGCTGTGACATAGTTCCCCCTGATTTCCCCGCCGTCGAGGATCAGTTTGCCGCCGTCCCGTATCGCGATAAGGGGGTATTTACTGAGAGTTCCGCTTGCAAGTCCCTGGTTTTCATGCTCAATGACTACGTTCCGTTCGATGATAAGGGTTACGCCGTGTCTTAGCACCAGAGCGGAACCATCCTGGCGGGTAAAATTGGTTGTCTCTTCACCGTGGGCACCTCTGGGCCCATCTCCCGGCCCTGTTCCGGTTACGGTAATGACCCGTTCAGTACCGTCTGCGGCAAGGACTACGGTAAAACCGTTTTGAGCCCCGACAATTGCATTGTCGGCTGCAGTGCCGGTTTCAGCCGAAACCTGTGCCGCAGTAAACGTATTCGCCGCGGCATAATTTTGATCCGCCCCCAGCACAATGGTGTAGGTCGCACCGGTAGTGCGGTTTGCGGCTTCGGTGAGCCACGTAATCGCCCGTTGATAGAGGTTTTCATTAGTGCCTGCCGGAAGCTGGCTGGTTATATTAGCACCGTTCCGGTAGAAGCCCGGGGCGGACGGGGAGGTTTCGGTTCTTGGCACTAAATTCCGTACAATAAACTGGGACAGGGGCCATTGGCCTGCGGGGGTTGAAACCGGCGCCGGCATCGGAGTGACACCAAAATCGGACATGGCCATGTATGCCGACCGGTCATCAGCAGCCAGCCGGAGTATTTCCCCATGTTTTGCCGGAGCGCTCATGGTTAAAAACCATATAGTATCGGAATTACTGCCTGTACCCGACTCCACATCGGTTACCGTTCTGATTTCCGAACCTCTGTCCAGCATGGGAAGGTTGCTGCCGGAGAACCAGCCTATCCGCACAGCAGGCTGGTCGTTTACTTTTACTTTGAAATGTGAAGCGTCTTGAAGAGACACACTAGCGCTGAAGGTTACCTGTATAACACTCGGATTGCCGGTCACTTCGGCGCTTTTAATCCAGGCGGGCTGCGGCGGGCTGAAGGCATTTGGCCCTTCAAACGGTTCGTAGCCTGTTTCAATGTCATAAGGGGGTATGGGCAGCGGCGGCCCCCGCTGGAACAACTCCTGTTCACAGCCGGTAACTGCCAGTACCGCAATGATTGCCGCAATGGCAAACAACAATTTTTTATTCATACAGCCTCCTTATGGTCTTTCCTTTCCCCAATCGGGGTATAAAAGCGGATCCGGATCCGGAAACGAAGTCCAATCCTGATAGTCGCCATTATAACCGTTAGGGCCGCTGGGTAAATATTTGACGGCAGGGGGTTCGTATATGGGCGGTTTGCGGTAGTTCGTCGTATCGGTATGCGGGATTACCGTTGCACCATTAGTTGGCGAGCTGGTATTATTGACATTTTGCATATTTATTGTAGTACTAGACCCTCTTGAACGATTTGTATAAATAAATCTGGTTCTGGTCTGAAAAGCCCCCGGTCCCGCAGTACCAAAACCGCCATTGGTATTGGTCAAATTTCTGGCAGTATTGACGCTGCTAGTGAAGGTTATACCGTCTATCCATATATTTTCCGCCCAATATAACGGTTGACCCCAGAAAAATTGCGGCTGAGGCGTACCCAAAGCAATCAGATTTCCGGTACCTGTATGTGTAACGTCTTGTATAATGATATCACCCTTCCATGAACTGCCGTAGTCATCACGCATCTGAATAATACTCCCGGATCGTATTGTGGTATTCATTACTCGTAACACGCCCTCTCCCAGGGCCCGGTTTCCATGAGCGCCTATATCAGAATTAATAACATTGACATTAAATACGCCCCGGTGGGCATCAAAGCGCGACCATCTGACATTATCAAATGTAAGGTTTTTTGTATTATTTGAGGAAAAAATACCCCAGCTTACATTTGATCCTTGAGTATGCGAATCAAACTGCGAACAGTTTTTAAAATACACATTGCTGGCATACAACACCGACACATCATACGTCCCAACATTTGTGTTGCCGTTCGGACGCCCGTGTAAAATAGTGTCCTGCACCAAAACGTCTGTACACAATTCCACTACGATAAAACCCCGGTAGGGGCAGGGAGGGGCAGAGGTGCTTCCCTGTGAACTTAACAACCTATGGTGTACATTGCTCACCACTACATTTGAACGGGTTATATGAATGCCCCGGCCTGCAAAAAGGTATAATTCGCCCAGATACCCGTGGGTACCGAATTCACCCCCGGTTATGTACAGCGTTTCTTCATCAATGGGATAGGCAGTCATGGAGGAAATATAATTAAAATCAAAAATAATCGGGGTGTCATCGCGGATATTGCCCTGTCTGTCAACAACAACAATATCATTCTGTGGAACGCCGCCGTGCGAGTTGGTACCATAACGCCTGTATGTCATTAAAGTGTCATCATTTATGGTAACAAACGAAGGGTATTCAAGCTGGACATCAAGCTTTGTATCACCTATTGAAAGTTTTCTTATAGAGGATATCTGCCGTGTCGGAAGTTTGGATATAACCCTGAATACATGCTTGAACAGGTTTTGCGCATCGCGGTCGTCAATAATGATGGTAGCGCCCGTCCAGTCTGTACTAGTTTGAATAATAACATTTCTGTCCTCTCCGCCAATATAGTATGTGCCGTCACTGACTTTAACTTTTTTGTTCCAGGCATTCGCAACATCATGTGTTCTGATGATTGTGTCAAGGTCATCGGTTAATCCCTCGCCCCCTGCCCCAAACATTTTATAATTGAGAAATTCCAGTTCCTCAAATTCCACCCCGTCCAATAAATGATAATCAATAACCGGCGCCAGCGGCCTTACCAGAGGCGTAACATTGTCCGCTAAAAAATTTTGGTGGTCTTCAATGTCGGGACAGCCTGCGAAAAATAAAACAACCGGTAACAGGCCAAATGTAAAAAATCTTTTCATAACAACCCTCCGAATTTATTGCTTGTGTACAATGCGGATAAAACCGGCAAATCTATTGCTGCCGGTCAGGATGAAATACTGCTGGCCGTCAAATTCAACGGCGGATACAACGGCATCACCGTTTGCCGAATCCCGGCTTTCGATGATGATATCATAGTCATATCCCAACAGGCGTATGTTCGTAAAAACAACCTGGGGTGTTCTTGTCCAGTGCAGGCCGGTAGGTACCAATACGACTAAATGGTTTGTGCTGTTAAGCAACCCGCTTCCGCCATTGGGCAGAGCCGTATCAAATAAACCGATTGACTGGCCGGCTGTCAGCCCTTTTATATTGACAACGGAGTTGACATCTTCTGTTTGCAACTGTCCGTTGTACCTGCCGACGTTGTCACCGTTAAAGAGTACACCGTAACGGTACACGCCGTAAGTTTCACCGTTGACAAGGCCTGCAATGGAGTTGACTGCGAAAGATGTATACCGGTTGGCATGATAACTCTCGTATGCATTTGTTCCGCCGTCACCTTCCAGCGAGTTGGCGCCGCCGGCCTGCCCCCCCCGTAACACATACTCGCCGTTTTCCAGCAGTGCGCTTTGTACCGCAGTGGGGATACCGCTCGTTGATGAAGCGATTTTTGAGACAATACCGCTGCCGTCAACGGCAAACCAGTCCTCATCGTGCCATATCCGTATTCTGCCCTCCGGGTCTTTATCCTGATGCGTCTGTTTTTTCTGATGCATTACCAGGTAGGAACCGTTGATCAGCCCGTAGACTGCCCCGTTCCCTCCGTAACCGGGAGATCCCGGCAGCAATTCCACAAGGGCGTGCAGCGAAGACGGCTCATCCCCAATTTCAGGGCAGCTGGTCAGCAGACTCGTAAAAAAAACAACTGTTATCAAAGATAACACCATAATTCTTACATTTTTTTTCATATTGATTCCTCCTTAATGAGGCCGCTGGTTCGGCCTGTCCGGGTCAGCGGGACTTCTCTTTGAAAACATGGTAAAACGCTGGGGCATTTTTCCGGTAAAACGGAAATACCCGCTCTCTCCCGGAGCAGAACCCACTGTGATCCACAGGGGGTTGGCAGTGCTTATATCAGACGATCCGATTGCCAAACGATACTCCCATTCAGGCCCTCCATTCACAACGGGCGCTCCGCCCGTAACTTTCATTTCCTGGGCAGCATTGAATATATCCGGTGTAACAAATAATATTTCGCTGAATTTATCCAGAGCATTCGAATTAAAATGAGCGTTTGTACGATCAAATTTAGCCGCATCATAGAGATTAATAACCGTATTTTTCAGCCGCGTGGCCACACTTTCCGTACCCTGGAAGGCGAGATCCCAGGATGAAATATGAAAGTTATCATCGGGCTGGAAGTATTTATACACGCTTATGTTCATATCATTGGATAAGCCCTTAATTGCCGTAACGCCGCCGGCCAGAGGGGCAAATGCCGCCGTATTCAGGGCGCTTGCCAATAGGGGGCTGTTGAGCTGGTACAGCCGTGCGCCCACCGTGCCATCACTTTTAATTGTGTACCAGTCTCGTCCGTTACGCAGCAGGTACAGAGCACCGGACTCCAGGTTTTCCACCCTGCCGTTACCTGCAATGCCCTGGGAGCCGCCGTCCAGATAGACCTTATCTTCTTCAACTCTGCATGCCATACATGCGGCGGCCAGCATAACCAGCAGCATAATGCCGTATATTGTCCGTCTCATACACACTCCTAAAAAACCTTTAGTCTATAACCGGGACCCTTGGTGGAATCCCCCCTACATCGTTCGGGTTATGCCCGGTAGGGAAAATGTAAGTGGCTTTATTGCGCCATATACAATAATAATCGGTCCAGTCCATGGATATTTTTGGGGGCCTGCCAACCGCAATAGAACGCCGTAACCCGTGTCCGGGGTGTAAAGCCTGACCGTCCCTGATTACGCCGTTCGGCACTTCTTCCCATACCCCTGAGGCATTACGAACTTCAGAACGCCGCCACATATCAGCAAACATGCCTTTTTCCACAAGAACTCTCTCCATTTCCCTGTCTGTTAATTTTACATAGAGATAGCCGTTTTCCCTGCCCGACCGGGTGGTGGAAGTGTCGCGGAAATGTATGGTTATTTCTATAGCCGTCCATTTACCCACTATCTCAGTTAATGGCACTTCAAAAACAACAGAGGTTGTCACTCTACCCGTTCCCTGGTTGTTATGCCGCAGTTGCAGGGTGTTTTTGAAACCATTTGCGGTAAGGGTAAGAAGATCGGCGCCTGCTTCCGGGCCTACCGCTGCCCTCATGTAGAAAAGTAAAGTCTCCCGCTCTACATCATCTTCAAGAAAACTCGGTGAAAGCTTGAATTTCCAGTAATGCGTCCTGATAGAGTCCTCGCCCATCCATAAACCTTCAATATTATTTTCTGTAGCAAAAAACGTCGCTCTGTCATATGTATTGGCTATGCTAAAAATTCCTTGATCAACCGCTGAGAGGTACCCTGTGTCCATTCCAATGTTCAGACCCCATTGAATGTACCGGTTCCAATTTACATGGGGATCGCGGCTGGCGCCGGTGGGGTTATCAATGAACACGCAATTGCCCTGTTCCGGATCCCACCAGGGGAGGCCTGTGTATAAAACAGTCGGGAACGAAATTTCATTAAGCTTTGTATCGCGCCGGAACAGCATAAAATTCCACCACCCTACACGGGTCGTCATACCCTGTGATCTATCACTGCCAATAGTGAAACTATTCTCACTATTTGCGTAATGCCGTAACACATCACCTGTCCCCAATGGCTGATACGAGCCGTCACCCCATTTGTGAAATGTCTCATTCCATGCGGCGGTAAGGGTCATGTTTCCGGTAACCGCCCCTGTTTTCATTTCTGTCCCGTTGAGCCACCAGCCGCCAAAAGTACTGTTTTGCTTGCTGGGAACTATCAGGTAAAAATGGACAATTTCGCCGTGCGGAACCTGGAGCGTTTCAATGGTGACATTACCGTCCATAAAAGTAACCGTATGCCAGATATCGCTGGAGGCAGCCCATTGAGCGGTAAGGGTTGTAGGTCCGGTAATCGTGCCGGTATCAAAAAACCAGCGGCTGCTTCCATGATACCACCCCAGGAAGGTATGTGCATCTCTAACAGGGTCAGGCTCAGGTTTTTCAACCCGATGGCCTCTGGCAACCGTTTGCGGCGGTATCATCGTCCAACTGCCGTTGGTGTTAAAAGTAACGGTGAAAGCCGCCGCGGGAGGCGCTTGATTCGGACCTTCCAGCTCGCTCTGGCAACCGGCAAGAATAAGGACTGCCGCGCTCAGCGCAAAAAATAAACCCGATTTATTCATATTACCCCCTTACATGCCTACTCTGATAAACAAATATATGGCATGGTTCACCGTAGATTTTTCTGTTACCGGCACCGGTGGCAGGGTTGTATCCTCCTGGCTGGTATTTACCTTTAGAGAATAACCCAGTTCCAGCGCCGCAAATGAGCCGACGCGGAATTCCGCCGCAGGGTTCAACCCCCAGCCGCTTCTCCCCCTGGTACAGTCTTCCCAGTTAACACTTTCATCAAAACGCATATCCACCGGGTTGTCCCCCCAGGCATCGCTGTTTAGTACCAGGTTGAAACCCAGTTTTGGTGTTATCACAAAACCGATCGGCAAATCGGTAAAACTGTATTTTATGTCCGTACGCATCCTGAACGAGGGACCATAATTCCACCGGTTGTCGTTAATATTAAACCGTTGGTAGAACCTGCCTTCCAGTTCCAGACCCTGCCTTTCCCAGGCAATCCTCTGTCCCAGCAAAAGCGGTGTTACCCTTATCAGTCTGGTCTCGTCCCAGTTTAACTGCCTTCCACCGCCGAGGTTGTATACGGCGGCATCAATGCCGAATCTGCTAAAGCCAAACTTCTCCAGGGTAAATAGTTCTGCGGCTAAACTAACACGGTGATCATTGGCGGCAAGCTCGTCATACGTACTGGAACCGCCCGGCCCGTATGTGTTGGTAACATCGTCATTGGGATCAGCGTATTTGGAAAAACCAGTCGGGCCGTATTGGCGGGATGCAAAAAGGGCCGTAACCCTTAATAACTGCCGGATATTTTTTCGTGCGCCGATCATATACATGCCTTCCTGGAACAGGGTTGCATCTTCTGCTTTTACCCATCCGGACAGCATAAGAGTCAGGCCCGGAACCGGCGGATCAATGTCTATCATGAGTCCTGCTCCTCCCATGCCAAGGCTCGTACCGAGACCGCCCGGGCTTTCCCATATTTTGGGTTCCAGCCAATATCCGCCGGTAAATTTTAACATTCCGTCAAACATATTTATGTACGCTAAAGCTCTTTCAAAATACAGTATTTCCGTTAAATTGGAATTCCAGTTCGGATCCATGGCAGCCATGTCATCTGCCTGGGCATTATTCCTGGCCTGGCCGACAAGGGTAAAGGCAAAACCGTAATTGTCGTTCTCGCCGTCAAACCCGCCGTGGAACTTTACCTGCGCCGCTACACCTTCCGGGCCGGCAGCTTGGATGAAGGCATCCCCGTCTTCCTTGTCGTTAAAATGCACTGTCAAACCGGAGTTTACTTCGCCCGAGAATGTCATCTGGCTTCTATTGTCTTCCTGTGTGTGAATAGCCATGGCGGAAAATACCAATAGCGCCGTCAACCAAAATGCCTTGTTCATCATGTTACTCCTTGTTTTATTACCCGTTAATTTTTGGGCATTAATCTGATATAACCTCTAAAATCACTGCTGCCGGTCAGGATGAAAAACTGCTGGCCTTCAGTTTCAATGGCAGCTACGTGGACATCACCTTCCAATGCATTTAATTTCTCTATAACAATGTCGTAATCATATCCGCCTATCTGTATGGTTGGGTTTGATGCAGCGTTCGCAATGAGCGACTGCGGTTTTTCCGTCCAGCTCAAACCGGTCCCAACAAGCACAACGAGGTGGTTGTAGTCGTTTAACGGCCCTGATACGTCATTGAGGCCCTGGGTGCCTTCGTCAAATAAACCTACCGAATGACCGGGTGACAATCCTTTCAAATTGACAATGGCATTAACATTTTCTGTCTGAAGCCGGCCTCTGTATCTGCCGATGTTTTCGCCGCCGGATAACTCGGCATATCGGTATATGCCATAAGTTTCACCGTTAACAAGGCCGGAAATGATATTAATGGCGTATCTGCTGTACCGGTTATCGTAGTAATCAGTCCTGTTGCCGTGTTCCGGAGTATCGCCGTCAATGAGCGGTACTGTTCCGGCGGTTTCGGGGATGCTGCTGGCTGTCGGCGATGCGATTTTATTGATAATACCGAACGTACCGACGGCATACCAATCCTCTTCATGCCGTATCAATACTCTGCCCATTGGATCTTTTTCCTGCCAGGTTTGCTTCTTCTGATGTTTAACAAGATATTCGCCGTTCAATAACCCATAGACCGTTCCGTCTCCTTCATAACCGGGAGATCCCGGCAGCAGGCGTACCAGCAAAACAGCCGGCGGATCATCCTCAATGCTGCCGCAGCCGGTGATCAGCAGCGGACACATGAACGAAAGAATTAATAAGGACAATATTACATTTTTAGTCATTCCGTTTGCTCCTTAGTATGTTATCGGGAGGGCGGCCTGTCCGGATCAGAGAGGCTTCTTTTGGAAAACATTGTGAAACTGTGGGGCATTTCTCCTGAAAGGCTAAAATACCCTCTCTGCCATGAGGAAGAAGCTACCTTGATTATCAGAGGTTGAGACTCACTCACACTAGCCATACCGCCGTCGAAACGGTATTCCCATTCGGGACCCCCGTTTATCCTGGGCGATCCGCCGGTGATTGTCTCTTCCTGGGGAGTATTGTCAATATCCGGGGTCACAAAAATGAGCTCGCTGAACCGGTCAATAACACCGGGGCTGAAGAAAGCGGCGGTCATATTGAAAGCAGCCGCAAGAGATAGATCGACAACAATATTTTTCTGCCGTGTTTTCAGAAAATTACTCTGTGTTTCCGTATCCGGGGTTACATAGAAATCGTCGTCAGGCCGGTAAAATGCATATACGGAAAACACCGTACCGTTGGAAAGTCCGCGTATTGTCGTAACGCCGGGATCCAGCGGCCCAAACAGGGGATTAGCCAGGGCGAATTCAAGTGCGGGGCGGTTCAATTGGACAAGCCTGCTGCCTAAAGTACCGTCTGTCTGTACTATATGCCAGGTTATGCCGTTCCGCACCAGGTACATGGTACCAGGCTCCAAGTCGTATACGGTGCTGTTTCCCGGCCGGCCCTGAGAACCGGCTTCCAGAAATATCTCCCCTTCGTCCCCGCAGCCAGCGAGTCCTACGGCAAGCAATACAAAAAACACCACTGCCATTGTGAGCAACGTTCCTGCCTTTTTCAACATAAGACCTCCATCATTACCCCCATGGTATAATACGCCTGTTACTCACAATATACCATGTACATAATAAAATATCAAGCTTACGCATTGCCTCACGTTAAATCGAACCATAAAACAGTCATGCCTCAAGATAAAAATCGAACCATACGGAAAGATAAAATAACCGGTAAAACCAATTGCCGGAGTACGTATGGAGTTAAGTTTGAAGGAAAGA
>WRLF01000024.1 GCA_009777735.1 Treponema sp. | reverse complement strand
ATTTTGAATCTGCCGCCAGTGAGCTTGCCGAATTAAAAAGGAAAATAGAAAACTGACATGAAAAAAAATAAAATGTATATGATTTTCATCACTGTTTTTTTTCTGTTTATAATCACGGGATGTGATAAGCCTTCGCAAGTAAGCGGCTTGTTATTTGAAGATATTTCGTTTCAGGATATAATCGGTGTTACGGAAGAAGAAATCATAGCAATTGAGGAACTACAGAGACAGGGAGCCTCTTTTACACTTAGCGCGCCATACGGTACTGAATTGTTCAGAAAAGAGAACGGGGAAACAGGCGGTTATACCGCCCTGTTCTGTCGGTGGCTGTCAAAGCTGTTCGGATTTTCTATTCAGCCGGAGATTGTTCCGTTGGGGTTGATTGCGCAAATGTTGTACGCCGGTGAGGCAGGGTTCGCGATACAGGTTATTACCGAAGAACGTTTATCACAATTTTATTTATCAGACCCCATCGCCCAGCGTTCGGTGAGGATCATGCGTCTTCATGACAGCCAGCCTGTCAGCGTAATTTCACAGACACGTCTGCCGCGTTTTGTTTTTCTGGAAGGCGCCATGATGGTAGATCTTTTTGCCGGCACACCTGAACCCGGGCTTATTGCCGAGGATTATGATGATGTGTACCGGATGCTGCAGAACGGAGAAGCCGACGCTTTTGTCGGGAGCCATACCATGGAAGTTGCCTTTGATCCTTTCGGTGGTGTTATTACCGAAGATTTTTTTCCTCTGACATTTATTCCCATTGCCCTGGCGACAGGGAATGAGGATTTGGAACCGGTAATCTCTGTTGTTACGAAAGCGCTATTGAGTGGCGCTTACAGCCACCTGACTGAATTGTACCGACAAGGGCATCGGGAATATATAAGGCACCGGTTTTTAATGCTCTTAACCGAAGAAGAAAGAACATATATACAGGATAATCCGATTATACCATTCGCTACGCAATATCAATCGTACCCCTTGAGTTTTTACAACAGAAATGAAGGGCGATGGGAAGGGGCAATTTTTGATGTGCTGGACGAAATGGAACAGCTTACCGGAATGAGCTTTACATTGGTTAATGATCCCGGTACAGAATTACCGGAGCTATTAAATCTGCTTGAAGATGGAACCGCGTTTATGATTCCAAACCTCGTTCAAAGCGATGAACGAAGAGAGCGGTTTATTTGGCCCAGTACCATGTATATTACGGACAGATACGCCCTCTTGTCCAAGCGAAATTTTCCCAATGTCGAATTAAACGACATACCTTTTGCCCGGGTTGGATTACACAGAGGGTCCGCCTTTACCGATATGTTCCGAAGCTGGTTTCCCAACGCAGTAAACGCCGTTGAATACCCCAGTTCCGCCGCGTCTTTTGCCGCGCTGGATCGCGGCGATGTTGACCTGGTGATGTCAACCCAAAGCAGACTTGCTACCATGACTAATTTATACGAACTGTCGGATTACAAGGCCAATTTTCTGTTTAACGCCGCCTTTGAGGGATCTTTTGGATTAAACAAAGAGCAAACAATACTGTCTTCCATTATTGACAAAGCGCTTCTACTGATAAATACCGACAGGATTATGGAACAATGGCAGAGCATAACATACGACTATGAGGCAAGGCTCATGAGGGCGCAGCGGCCCTGGCTCTTTGGCATAGCCGTTTTGGCTTTATGTGTATTGGCTCTTGTGTCCGTTTTATTCACGAAAAGCCGCAGTACCGGAAAAAAACTGGAAAAACTTGTCAGGCAGCGGACAAGTGAACTGGAATCCGAGATAATCCAGCGTAAAGCGGCGGAAAATGAAGCAATGGCCTCATCGAAAGCCAAGACACAATTCCTGGCAAATATGAGCCACGAGATCAGAACGCCCATGAACAGCATTATGGGGTTTGCAGAGTTAGCGTCTGACAGCGACTCAGTTTCCCAGATGAAAGATTACATGGAAAAGATTACCGATAGCATAAAATGGCTCCTCCATATCATAAACGACATTCTGGATATTTCAAAAATAGAATCCGGCAAAATGGAACTGGAACAAGTGCCTTTCGATCTGCGCGATGTCTTTTCCCGCTGCCAGTCCGTTATCCTGCCAAGCGTTAAGGAAAAGGGGCTTGACCTCAGTATATATGCGGAGCCGTCAATCGGCAAAAAACTTCTGGGTGACCCTTTAAGGCTGTATCAGGTGCTGATGAACCTTTTATCCAATGCGGTAAAGTTTACCAATGCAGGGACGGTTAAATTTTCATCGGCAATAAAAAATACAGAAAACGGTTTCACTACGGTTTATTTTGAAATAAAAGACAGCGGTATTGGTATGGACCCCGCCCAGGTTAAAAAAGTATTCGATCCCTTTATCCAGGCGGACTCCAGCACAACGCGTGATTACGGAGGCACGGGACTTGGGCTGGCAATAGCAAAAAATATCGTAGAGATGATGGGCGGAAAACTGGCGGTGGAAAGTTCGCCGGGTTTGGGCAGTACATTCAGTTTTGAAATCGTATTTGAGACGAAAGATTCCCCCGATGAAACTCCGGAGCGGGAATATTTCGATATGCCCGAAAAACCATACTTCGACGGCCTTGTTTTGATCTGTGATGATAACTCCATGAACCAGGAAGTAATATGTGCGCATCTAACCCGTGTGGGGCTGCAATCAATGACAGCAGATAACGGAAAAATGGGCGTTGAGATGGTCGAAGAACGAATAAAGGAAAATAAAAAGCCTTTTGATATAATTTTCATGGACATGTTTATGCCGGTCATGGACGGCATGGAAGCCGCCGCAAAGATAATGGCATTGAATACAGGGACACCCATAGTGGCAATGACGGCAAATATCATGGTTAGCGAACTGGAAAAATACAAAAAAGCCGGAATGCCCGACTGTCTGGGGAAACCATTTACATCACAGGAATTGTGGCGCATTTTATTGCATTACCTGAAGCCGATCAGTAACGAATCCCTCAGCAGCGCTCTGGATGATCAATTTGTTAGCAATGAGCTGCAAAGGAAACTGCAAATTTACTTTGTAAAAAACAATCAAACCGTTTATGCAAAAATCATGGACGCGGTTGCTGCGGGGGATATTAAGCAAGCCCACAGGCTGGCACACAGCCTGAAAGGAAATGCGGGGATGATCGGCAAAACCGCACTGGCAAGCGCCGCAGCGGATGTTGAAGAACGCTTAAAAAGCTGGGATTCATCTGCCTGGGACAGTAAAATAAACAACCTTAAAACCGAACTGGAATTGGTTCTTGATGAACTTGAGCCTTTGCTTGATCAGGCAGCGGCACAGGAAGCGCGGCAAGGCAGTTTATTACCCGTATTGGACGCAGCCCAAATACATGCCCTGTTTGAAAAGCTGGAGCCCATGCTGAAAAACATTAACCCCGAATGTACAGCCCTGCTTGATGAAATCCGCGCAATACCGGGGGCGCAGGATCTTGCGCAGCAGATAGAAAATTTTGATTTTGAATCTGCCGCCAGTGAGCTTGCCGAATTAAAAAGGAAAATAGAAAACTGACATGAAAAAAAATAAAATGTATATGATTTTCATCACTGTTTTTTTTCTGTTTATATTCACGGGATGTGATAAGCCTTCGCAAGTAAGCGGCTTGTTATTTGAAAATATCTCATTCCGGGATATTCCCGGCATAACAGAAGAGGAAATTAAAGTCATCCACGAGCTGCAACAGCAAAACAGAACCTTAATTTACGGGATGTCTTTTGGCATTGAAGCTTTTACGGACATTGACGGAGAAATGAAAGGGTATGCAGCCCTTGTAACCGAATGGCTTACCGGGTTATTTGAAATTCCGTTTAAAGTTGAGATTTTTTCCTGGAGTGATTTGCTTGGCGGACTAAGCAGCATGGAAATTGATTTTACCGGTGTGCTGACAGCCACAGACGAACGCCGGCAAACCTATTTTATGACCGATGCAATAGTCCAACGTGAAATAAAATACATCCGGCTTGCTGACAGTGAGCCTCTGGAAAGAATAAGAGAAACACGCTTGCCGCGTTATGCACTGCTCGAAGGAACAACAACGATTGACGATGTTATGCGTTATGCCATATACCCGTTTGAGCCTGTATTTATATCCACTACCATTGATGCCTATGTACTTTTGCAATCGGGAGAAATCGACGCTCTTGTCGGTGAAAATAACGCAGAAGCCCAGTTTGATATTTTCGGCGATATTGTCACAAAGGGTTATTTCCCGATGATATACACCCCGGTTTCATTTTCCACTCAAAACCCGGAACTTGAGCCGGTAATATCTGTTGTGCAAAAAGCACTGGAAAACGGTGCGTATCCATATCTTGCACAATTGTATGACATTGGGTATCAGGAATATAGAAAAAATAAATTTTTTATGCAACTCAGTGATGAAGAGCGTGCATATATAGCAAACACACCGGTTGTTTTATTTGCAGCAGAAAGCGATGCTTACCCGCATGAATTTTACAATACCCATGACAGAAGGTGGCAGGGGATTTCATTTGATTTATTGGAAGAAATATCAAAACTGACTGAATTACAATTTGAGATTGCAAATGATCCATATGCAACAGGGTACGATCTGGTAAGAATGCTTACTGATGGAAAAATATCCCTATTGGTCGATTTGATCCGCACAAGAGAAAGGGAAGATCTGTTTTTATGGACAGAAACAAATGCATTGTCAGACAGCTATACGATTATTTCAAAAATTGAATCTCGCAGAATAAACATCAACGATCTCATCTATTTAAAAATCGGCCTTGTCAGGGGTTTGGCGATGGAGGAGTTGTTCTATGATTGGTTTCCTTTTCATACCAATATTGTTTTATATGATAGTTTTGACGATTTACAAAAGGCTCTGGAACGGGGCGATATAGATGCGGCAATGATCAACCGGAACAGACTGCTTGCCCTGTCAAATTACTATGAAAACCCAAGCTTTAAAGCGGATATTATTTTTGATCCGCCGTATTTTTCCGGTTTTGGTTTTAATCTCAACGAAGATATTCTGCATTCCATTATAGATAAAGCATTGGCATTTATTGATACAGGCAATATCACTACCTATTGGAATAACAAAACATTCGATTACCGGGCCAGAATTGCAGAAGCAAGAAGGCCCTGGATAACTGCCGCCATAATAACACTCTCGCTTATCATTGTTTTATTGACAGTTATATATCTGCTGGACAGAAAAAAAAGAAAAACCATAGCGGATCAGACGATCAGGCTTACTGCAATAAATAACAGGATCGAAGCGATTATGCACAATCTGCCCGGCATGGTATTTCAGCAGCTTTACAACCCCCCCGAATATACCTATACATTTGTCAGCGATGGCTGCCTGGAGCTCCTTGGATACACAACGGAAGAACTTATGAGCGGAGGCAACGGCAGAAGCCGGCTCCTGTTTTTTGACATGGTACACCCGGAAGATATTGATGCTATAGAAAAACTCAGCGCGAATACAATTCCCTTTGGATTACCTTTCGAGGCACAGTTCCGCATCACCACAAAAGACGGCAGGGAAAAATGGATATGGGAACGCAGCCGGGTAGTAGAAAAAAATCCTGATGGCACACCTCATCTGCTGGAAGGCTATTATACCGATATCACCGAGCAGCATCAGTTGGAAGAAACTCAGCGCGATAAAGAACGAATGGCATCAAGGATCGAGGCGATAATAAATAATCTGCCGGGAATGGCTTATCAATGTTATTGCATCTTTCCTACATACCCTCTTACTTTTGTCAGCAAGGGAAGCAAAGAGCTTTTAGGATACACACCGGAAGAACTTATTGGCGGCGACAATATATATATGTCGATGATTCATCCTGATGATCTGGAAGGTATCGAAAAAAAAAGCGCGGAAACCCTTTACTTTGGTTTAGTCTATGAACACTCCTGCCGTCTGGTAATGAACGATGGTACGATTAAATGGGTTTTGGAACGCTGCCGCGTTTTAGAGTGGAATACCGATGGTACCCCCCACCTGCTTGAAGGCTATGTATTCGATATTACCGAACAAAAGCAATTGGAAGCAGCCGAGATGGCTAACCGGGCAAAGTCTGAATTCCTTGCCAACATGAGCCATGAAATCAGAACACCCATGAACAGTATTTTAGGGTTTGCCGAGCTTGCCCAGGACTGTGACACCCTGAGCGAAGCAAGGAATCACCTGGGAAAAATCACCGAAAGCACAAAATGGCTTTTGCATATTATTAATGACATACTGGATATATCAAAAATCGAAGCCGGTAAAATGGAACTGGAACATGTACCGTTTGATCTGCGTGATGTTTTTTCACGCTGCCAGTCTGTCATCCTGCCTGAAATTAAGGAAAAAGGTCTTGACCTTAGTGTTTATGCAGAGCCATCAACAGGGAAAAAACTGTTGGGCGATCCGGTACGGCTGTATCAAGTACTCATAAACCTTTTATCCAATGCGGTAAAATTTACCGAATCAGGTGTTATTAAATTTACATCATTAATCAAAAATACTACTAATAATAATACCACTGTGTTTTTTGAAGTTAAAGATACCGGTATCGGTATGACGCCCGATCAGCTAAACAGAATATTTGATCCATTTATTCAGGCAGACTCCAGCACGACCCGCGAATACGGAGGCACGGGGCTTGGATTGGCAATCGTAAAAAATATTGTTGAACTGATGAACGGAAAACTCACGGTGAAAAGCTCGCCGGGCATTGGCAGTACTTTCGGTTTTGACATTACATTTAATACCATAGATGCGTTTGATGATGAATCTGTTCAGAAGCAATTTGACATATATGAAAAACCACATTTCGAGGGACTGGTTTTGATTTGTGATGATAACTCAATGAACCAGGAGGTTATTTGCGCACATCTTGACCGGGTGGGGCTGCAAACAATAGCAGTGGATAACGGCAAGTCCGGAGTGGAGATGGTGCTTGAGCGCAAAAATAATAATGAAAAACCATTTGACCTGATTTTTATGGATATGTTCATGCCGGTCATGGATGGAATGGAAGCTGCATCAAAAATAATGGATATTGGCACAGGAACCCCCATCATTGCAATGACGGCAAATGTAATGATCAGCGAACTGGATAAATACCAAAAAGCAGGAATGCCCGACTGTTTAGGAAAACCCTTTACATCACAGGAATTGTGGTACATCTTATTAAAGTATCTGGAGCCGATAAGTATATCGTCTACAGACATCGACTCCACAGATGAAAATGAAGACAACAGGGATTTGCAAAAAAAGCTGCGGATCAATTTCTATCAAAAAAACCAAACAACTCATTCGCAAATAACCGAAGCGGTTGCTGCAGGAGATTTAACATTGGCACACAGGCTTGCACACAGCCTGAAAGGGAACGCCGGGCAAATCGGAAAAACCGCCCTGAGAAATGCCGCTGCGGAGGTTGAGGCGATACTTAAAGACGGGATCGCCTCTGTCTGGGAAAATAAAATGGATATTCTCAAAACCGAATTAATGCTGGTTCTCAATGAATTAAAACAGATATTTGATGAACCCCCGGTATGGGAGGAAGAACCTGAATATGCAAACGCCGATGAGGCGCTGGCTCTGTTTGAAAAACTTGAGCCTATGCTCGAAAATATAAACCCCGAATGTGCGGCCATGATCGATGATATCCGCGCAATACCGGGGACACAGAGCCTTGTACGGCAAATTGAAGATTACGATTTTAAATCTGCGGCAGAGACGCTTGCTGCGTTAAAAAAACAATGGGAGAACCGGTATGGATGAAAAAAAGAAGAACAGTGTTCTTGTTGTTGATGATGAAAATTCAAATATTTTAGCGCTGACTGTTATATTAAGCTCCGACTATACTGTTTACGCCGCAAAAAGCGGACAGAGCGCAATTCAGGCGGCGGAAAAATATGTGCCGGATATCATCCTGCTTGATATCATCATGTCCGACATGGATGGATATGAGGTTATCAGCAAACTAAAAACTTCGGAAAAAACACAGGACATTCCCGTTATTTTTATCTCAGGGCTGAGCAGCACAGGCGATGAGGAAAAAGGATTGGCATTGGGAGTTGCCGATTATATAACGAAGCCTTTTTCTCCTGCAATAGTCAAACTCAGGCTGGGGAATCAAATACAATTGCTTGAGCAAAAAAAACAGATGAAGGCTACAATTAAAAGCCGCGAAACAATGCTCAGCGCGGTAAACCGTGCCGCAAGTTTGCTGCTAACAGCGGATGAAAACGGAACATTTAAAAATTCTTTTATGGAAGGCATGGAAATAATCGGCCGTAGCGTGGATGCTGATTGTTTAGAGGTCTGGCAGAATGAAATGAGAGACGGAGAATTATATGCCATTCTCAAGCATTACTGGTTCAGCGAAACAGGCCGTAATATAAAGTCAGATAATCCTGTTTCCGGTTTTCCGTACAGCTCCGTACCCGGATGGGAAAAGCATTTATCCGGGGGCGGATATATACAGGGACCTGTTTCCGGTCTGTCACGGGAAGAACAAGACTTCCTGAGCGTCTTTAAAATAAAAACCGTGTTGGCTATACCGACATTCATACAAAACAAGTTTTGGGGTTTCTGCTGTATAGATGATTGCCGGAATTCCCGTAATTTTACGGAAGATGAAATCGACATCCTGCGTTCGGGAAGCTACATGCTGGCAAACACAATAAACCGCAATAAAATGATGCAGGATCTCCGCGATACCTCTGTCCAGTTACAGGCTGCTATGGAAAAAGCTCTTGAAGATGAAGAGCGGATGCAGTTGATTCTTGACACCATGCCCATTGCCTGTTGTTTAATCAGCAGGGATAATGAGTTTCTAAATATGAACCAGGCAGCAATGGATATGTTCGATGTAACGAATGATACAGAGGTAAACATTACCGAAAAGTATTTCGCAATGCTGCCGGAGTTTCAGCCCTGCGGACGATCATCCCTGGAGCTTACGGAGGAGCATATAGAAAAAGCATTTACCGAGGGCTACCATCGATTTGAGTGGATGTATAAAAAACCCAACGGCGAGGAGATACCCTGCGAAGATACCTTAATCAGAATTAAGAATAAAGGAGAATACATTCTTGCGGGATATGCAAGGGATTTGCGCGAACAAAAAGCGATTATTGAAGAGATGCGAAAGGCGGAAATTGCCGAGGCAAGTAATAAGGCAAAAAGTCAATTTCTCGCCAATATGAGCCACGAAATGCGCACACCGATGAATGTGATTGTGGGGCTTACCGATTTAATGCTTGATGAAGATGACCCAACGGTCAATTTAACCGGTAATCTTAAAAAAATAAATACTGCGGGAAATACGCTGCTTGGGTTGATAAATGATGTTCTGGACATTTCCAAAATCGAGGCAGGAAAACTGGAATTACATCCGGTAAAATATGAATTGCCCAGTTTTCTGAACGATATAATAACCCTCAATATGATTCGTATAGAAGAAAAACCCATTGTATTCAAACTTGATATTAATGAAGAATTACTATGCAACCTTTTGGGAGACGACATTCGGGTAAAACAAATTATCAATAACCTGTTAAGCAACGCATTCAAGTATACGCAAAAGGGAACAATTACACTGGGTATAAACTGCGAAATTGACGGCAGCGATGTTTGGATGTCCATTTATGTAAGAGACACCGGCATGGGCATACGTCACGAAGACCTGCAAAAACTCTTTTCCGATTACGGTCAGGTAGATACCCGTATAAACCGGGCTATTGAGGGAACCGGCCTCGGTCTTGCGATTACAAAGCGTTTAACCGGGATGATGGACGGAGAAATTACCGCAGACAGCGAGTATGGTAAAGGCTCTGTTTTCCGCCTGCGCATCAAGCAGGGCTTTGTTGACAATGCTGTCATTGGCCCAATGGTTACAGAAAATCTCTGTACATTTCGTTATACAGATAACAAGCAAAAAGCCAGAAAAAAACTTGTGCGCTCCAATTTAAGTTACGCAAAAGTTTTAGTGGTAGATGATATGCAGACAAATCTTGATGTAGCGGCAGGCCTGTTGGGAAAATACCAACTACAGATTGATTGTGTCACATCGGGACAGGCGGCTATAGATTACATAAGGAAAGAAGCAGTCCGTTATGATGCGATTCTAATGGATCACATGATGCCCGGGATGGACGGCATGGAAGCGGTCAGAATTATCCGCAGCGAGATTGACAGCGACTATGCCAGAACAGTTCCCATTATTGCGGTAACCGCAAACGCGCTAATTGGCAGCGAAGCCATGTTTCTTGCCAGCGGTTTTCAGGCATTTCTTTCCAAGCCCATAGACATACTTAGATTGGATGAGGTATTGAACAAATGGGTACGGGACAAAGACCGTGAAAATGCGCTGCCGGAAAAAGAACCTGAAACGACAAATAAGGCAGAGGTAACCGATACAAAAAAAGGACTGACAGAAAGCCTGGTTGTTCCCGGACTGAACACCGCCGCCGGTCTTGCCCGCTTTGACAACGATGAAGAAATGTACTTACTGCTGCTGGAGTCATTTTCAACACACGCTCCGCAGCAAATTAAAACAATAAAAACTTTTATTGACGGCTTACAATCTGCCGATCAACCGGATGTCACATCATACCGTATAGCGGTACACGGCCTAAAAGGCACATGCCGATCAATTGGCGCTGAGGGAATAGGCTCAATGGCGGAAAAACTGGAAAAAGCCGCTTTACAGCAGGATCTTACATTTATAACGGCCAATTCAAAGCAACTTGCAGATGATTTGGAAGAACTAATTACCGGTATCTCCGGTTTTATTCATGCAACGCCGGCCAAAATATAGTGTTTGCGATGATTATTACAGGAACAGCCCTGCGGGGAAAAAAAAGTGCAGAACCGAGACGGCTATAAGGCTGAATCCAATAATTTTTTTATGATTGATAAACTGATCCCCTATACGATCAAGTTGTCCGTCCGTATTTATTTTTGAGGAATTTTCCCGGTAAAAATCAAATATAAGCACAAAGCCCGCAGCAATGCCGGCCAGCGCCGGAAGCAGGTCACCCAGGATATAGATAGAATGACCGTTTCTGCTCTCAACGGGAATAAATAATTTCAGAACTCCGACAATTGCCGCAATAATGCCAAGCAGCAGCCGGAAACCGCCCGCAGCAAGGGAGAATTTGGAATTCTTGTTAGATGAATAATTACCACCGGTACGAATAAAAATCAACAGAAAACCAATAAAACCGTTAACGAGTATTGAAATAAAATAAAGTTGCATCATTTTTTCTTTTCCCTGATAATACTGTAACTTAAATGAGAAATTTGGTCAATGCCGCATGGCTCATCCATGCATCCCGATAAGAAAAAAGTTCCGGCATATCGCTCTTTTCCACTTCCTGATATTCTACAGCAAAATCCCCGGCCAGTTCTGCAAGGCTTCTCCCGGTAAATGCCATTTTTGCGGTCATTGCCGCTCCAAGAGCAGTTGCTTCCATAATGCCGGTAAGGTACACTTTGCTGTCCTTAAGAGCAGACGACAACAACCGGTTATAAGCAGCATCTTTTCTAAATCCGCCTTCGGTAATAACTGCCGCACCCTGCTGCAGCCCTGTTCGTTCCAGCGCGACAAGAGACTGCATAACGAGACTTATCTTCAGTACTGCGAACCCGCGCTCGTAATCGGCAAAACAGGGAGGTATATGGCTTGAAGGCAAGCCGCTGACTGCGGCAATATCTCCGTAAGGCCACACGTTTCCTCCTTCTTCAACACGAGGCTTTGAACCGGGAAACTGTCCGGTACCTGCCAAAAGTTCCGGCAATAAAAAACAATTGGCTTCTTTTAAAATTTTCCTGTAAAGCGGTTCATTATATGAAGGGAAGTCATCTCTGCGGTGAATAGCCATCAGTATTTTTGCCCATGTCTCGAATTCATGACCACCCAGAAAAATTGCCGTTTTTACCGGCGTTCCAAAGGCAGATATATTGAAAAACACCACCTTGCCCAACTCTTCCGGCGTGAACCCGTACTCCTGTACCGGGGTCATCATGACACACCAGGTTCCGGTGGAGTTAAGGGTGAAACCGGCCTCGCCTCTTTTTGCGAAATGGGGCAGCAGGGATGCGTTGGAATCGTGGATGCCCATGGTGACAATGGTATCAGGCGGAAGACCGGTTCTTGAGGCGATTTCCCCGGTAATGCTGCCCAGTACATCCCAGGATTTATTGAGTCTGCCAGGTAAAAGGTCCGCTATCCCCATATCCCGTGCTACCGAAGACAGGCAATTGTTTTCCTGATCCCAGAGGTACGTATGACACCCCATGTAAGTGCTTTCCGCTCCTGCCTTACCGGCAAGACGAAAACCCCAGTACTGGGGATAAGGAAGTATGGAGCTGACATTAATAAATTCCTGAGGAAACTGTTCCTGTGCAAAGAAAATTCCCTTTGCGGGGTTGATCATCGCCTCTAATTCAGGAGTGCCGGTCATGGTTTGGAGTTGAATCGCAGAACCGAAACGTCGGTAAAAACGATGATGAAAATCCTTTCCCGGTTCATGCGTGTAAAAGACACAGGGAATGGCAGCTTTGCCATCATTGCCGATACATACGAAATTTGCCCCATGAGTACTAATTGCGATTGTTTTTATCGGGAACTGTTTCCCTGCCGCTGCAAGCTTGTCAAGGAACCATGTTTCCATTGCATCAAGATCATGGCAGGGAAGCCCGTTCACGATTAAAGGATCAAATACCCGGTATTGCGCATCAAGCTGCCGCAGTGTATCATCATACACTGCGACTTTCTTATTGGTCATCCCAATGTCAATAACTGCTATTGCGTAGTCCATTGACACGCCTTTTGTTTGGCGCTTCTCCTGTATATATTGTTATCTTCCCTGGGCAGCACTTCTTCGCATACTGATGATGACTTCTCTGGCCCGTTCCTTGACAGCGGTCGCGTACGGTCCCTCAGCTATCATCAGCAGTAAATTAAGCGCTCCGAAATTGAGCGTGCCGCTGTTTTGGAAAATTTTATCCAAAGCGTCAACTGCGGCAAGCGCAATAAGGTTATCCGGGGCTCTGTGGCTGTTGAATCTGGTGGTAACCCGGACAATGGCATTAACAGCATTATTATCTTCATTTATGCCAATATTGCCCAGAGAAATAATAGCCTGCTGCAAAACAAGCGGTTCAGGATCGGTTTCGCAGACCCTGATAAGCGCCAGTTCTGATTCCACGGTCCTCACATTGCCCAGGTGTCTTGCGGCTTCTCGGCGCACATCGGGGAATTCGTTTACCAGCCGTCCTCTTTCCCTGGCTTGATTTATGGTCCCTTCAAGCGAAAAGTATTCCAGAACCGCGAAAACTTCATTGCTGATATCACCCTGTCTGGTCATTTCACCAATATGCTCCAGTGCCTCCAGTTTTTCCTGCTGGACGGTTGAAACACGGGCGCTGTTGAGAATTACCATTTCAACAGATTCCTGTAAATAGGCTTCTTCAACAGTCATTCCCGAATTGGAACTGCCGGCTTGCCCCATAAGCACCGGAACGGCAATCACAACCATCACAATCAGCGCAATAAATTGCTTAAACTTCATAGTTATCTCCTTATACTTGATTTATTATAATAAAAAATGGATTAATTTGTAACCTTCCATTGATTATCAATTCTTTGTAATTCATACACACGATGACGTGTATACTGTTCGTATACCCTGACATGGTCAGCAGATAAAAATTCAATATCATCATCAAGCTGGCTGTTTGCCCATGTTGTCCTTGATGGTACAACAACACGGATAAAGTAGTCCTGAGGTGTCCTTAGGGTAATATTCTGCGTTTTTAAAAATGGCCTGTTTGATAGATCTGCCAAATTTTCCGCAGATGTTACCTGACTGAAATAATCATCTGCCAGAACAGTTCTCCAACCGGGAAAATTGCTATTTCTGATAGATATACTGAGATTATTGAGAGCTTGCCTTATATCAGCCTCCGCCACCGGGTCATAGTATATTTCATGGGTGGTTCTGTTTGACAACTCAGTTCTTTCCTGTTCCGGTATTTCCTGCTGACTTTCCGGCTCACCGGTACTGGTCGCAGTGACTGCGGCATTCGCAACATCTGCCTGTGTTTCGTTATTTACACGATTTGCCCGGGTTTCGTTATTTGTCCGGGTTTCGTTGTTTAATTGTACTTCGTCATTTGGATGCAACTCGTCATTGTCAGGCGGTAAAGACACACAAGCCGCAGACAGAAAAGTTATAACAGGAATGCACAGCATGAACCTTTTCATACGTACTACTTTAACCAATTTCACAAAGAACGTCAAGAGTATCATTATATATCCTTGGGGCCAAGTTCCAGAACCAGTTCTACTTCGCCTTTGGCAATTCTCATTGTTTTGGCTATCTCGTCAATGCTCCAGCCCTGGCGTTTAAGGCTGATAATGGTTTCCCGGTCTCTTGGCGGCGGCGCTCCTTGGTCAGATGACTTTCCGCCGGCTTTCCCTCTTGTTTTTCCTTCTTCGCGGGCCAGTGCGGTATGGATAAGTTTAAGCTGGGATTTGGCATTTTTTTCGAGGGTCTGCAGTTCGGTGGCCAGCCGGCCAAGGCTTTCGCGGGCAGTGTTCATTTCGGCAATACGTTTTTCCAGCCATGATACCGAATCGTCCAGAACAGAAAGCTTTTCGGCTGCATCCCGGGCTTTTTCGTTGTCCGCGGAAAGTGCTGTCAGAGAACTCTCAATGGCTTCCATCTCCATTTTCAGTTTACTGACAGTATCGCCAAGCCGTTCGACTGTCTGCTCGTCTTCCTGCAATGCCCGGAAATTCCGGTCTATGCCATCATTAATTTCCTGAAGTGTTTTATTTTTTCGTTCTATACGCAGGTATTTTTCCTCGGTTTCCTTGATGGAGTCTTCCATACGGCGAATTTGAACCTGTATTGACTGTATAACATCGTCTGAATTGGAGACCTGGGCTAGTTTTTCCTCCACAGACCGGGATGTCTGAAGCAGACGGGCAAAATCGCTTTCCATCACTTCAATCCGGTGTTTTTCTGTTATAAAACGGGTCATTTTAGAATTTACATCTTCTTCAAGGCGTTTTATTTGGGTAAATTGATTTTCAAAACGGGCAATTTCCGACTTAACCTGCGAAATCCGGTCGATATTATTATTCATGTCTTCAACGTGGCGATCCAAAACAGATTTAAGCGCTTCGGTCCGGTCAACGAGCTTTGATTGTGCGGCAATTTCTTTACGAATATCATCCATAGAACTACGGATTATGGCATACTGGGTCTGCCATTCCTCTATATTTTTGCGGATATCTTCTGAAGAAGCTTCTATTCCGGCGATTTTTGCTTTTGTGTTCGTTGTGACGTCGCGAATTTGCGTTTCCAGTTCCTTTTGATTTTGACGGAATGTGTCCGTTATGGAAAGGCTATACTCGTCGATTTTTGTCTTGAGGTCGTTTTCCATTGTTTTTTTAGTTTCTTCAAGGCCCTGTATAAGCTGTTCGCTGAACTGTTTCCGGGATTCGTCAACACTGTCCATTTCTTCACGAATGCCTTCCTCAAAAGTGGCAGTCTCTGCCTTTAGCCTTTCCAGGTCTGCCATCATTTTCTCACCCTCATCGGCAATGGCCTTTTTAACTTCTTCGATTATGTGGGATTCTCCTTTCTGCCGTTTTAATTCCAATTCTTCGGCTGTTGCTTCCAGTTTTCTGTCCAGCGCTTCCTTCCATGCGACAAGCTGGTTGTCTATTTCGCTGCTTCGGCTTGTGAGATTCATAAGGAATTCATCCTCAAAGCCCTTGAGTTTACCGGAAACATTTTCAAATGCCTTTTGTTTTAATTCCAAAAGTTCCTGGTTCACACCATCCATTTCATTCTTTATAGTTTCCAGCTTACCATTGAATACATCGGATGCATTATTCCAATCGGCGTTAACACGGTTCACTGCCTCCTGCAGGGCGCGGTGCAGTTCAGCTTCCAGTTTGGCTGTATCATTTGTAATGCCGGAAAGCTGGTCAATCTGCTCTTCCTGCGCCTTCTGGTATTCGTTAATCCGCTGCTGGACAGCGGCAAATACCTCCTGACCGGTGGTACGGGTCTTTGCTTTCCAATCATCTTTCTGTTTATTGATGGCGATTTCCAATTCTCCCGCCTGTTGTGTTACCAGGGTTGTCAATTCCTTTATTTCATTATTCCATTCATCTTTCTGCCGTTGTGCAAAAACACTCAGATTCTGAACATCCTTTTTCCATTCAGCGCTATATGCTTTTTGCTGTGCTTCAAAGGCGCTGGATTCAGATTTCCATTCATCTCGATGTGCCTTGAACTGATCCTGAATATCGCCAAGTTTTGCCTTTGTGGCTTCCTGGACAGTTTTAACTTTATCTTCAAAATTAGCTTTGATTAGGTTGAGCCTGTCCTGCGCCTGTTCACGAAGTTTTTCCAGCGCTGCTTCTTCGTATTTATCCGCCTTGCCGCCCGCCCTTTCAACTGCTTCGACAAAGAACTTCTCTATACGTTCCTCGTCCTGTGCCAGTTTTTCCTGATGCCGCTGTTCCAGTTTTTCCAGCGTTACCCGGTGGTCGTCTATTTTACGTTCTATTGTTTGCGCCGCTGCTTCAAAATCCAAAACAACCGAACGGGCAGAGGATACCGCTGATTCAATTGCATTTTCCAGAGCGTTGGCGTTTTCTTGTTCAAAGCGCTGTTCTATTGTTTCCAGCTTACTGCCGATAGTGTCAATTTCGGAAAATGATTGCTCGACCTTATCTTTTATATCACTGACCCTTCTCCCTACATTTTCCACAAACTCCGATTCATCCCGAATCCGGCTCAGGTTTTCCTGTACCCGGCCGGTCATATGGACGAGCTGCTCAAGCGTAGAATCGTATTGCCGGATTCTCTCGTCAACTTCTCCCAATTTTTGGATTTTTTGCGTCAGTTCTTCTCTTGTTAAAGCCTGAATACGCTGTAAAAGCCCAGTGGCAGCTTTGCGTTCCACATCAAGAGCAATGCCATAATCTTTTATATGCGATTTTTTTTCTTCAAGATAGGCGGTAATTTCATCTTTACAGCGATCAACGTATTTACGTACTTTATTAAGAGAACGATTGCTCTTATCCAACAGGCGAAAGAATATTACGATCAGGATGGTAATACCCAGTGTTATTAGGTTTCCAACATCAAATGACATAATTTATTATAGCAGATAATCGCGTAATTGGCGATAGTCATGGAATACAAAAATATCATCGGGTTTAGCTGCATGATATTTGCTGAAACGTCCCGTAATGAGCGCCGTTTTATAACCTGCCTGCCTGGCTCCCAGCACATCGTAGCGGAAACTGTTGCCGACATAAAGAATTTGATTAGGCGGGCAGCCCAGTTCTTCGGCAAGCCGGATAAAAGGGCGATTGGCAGGCTTGAGCGCGCCTATTTCTTCCGAACAGAGTACAGTGTCCCAGCAATCCGCCAATCCAAGATTGTGCAATTTTCTTTGTGGGGGAAAATCCGAAAGCATCCCCGTTTTAAATGATGCGGCCCTCAATTCCGCAAGGAGTTCCTTGACATAAGGAAACAGTTTTATGCGGGAAAAATACGGTTCCAACCCCCGGTAAATACATTTTTCGATTTTTTCCTTAATTTGCTCCGGCGGGGCATTGAGCCGTTGCGCGGTAAGCTGTGCCTGGTAATCGTAAAAAGAGTTATGGGGGTGTTCCTGTTCGCGGCGGATTTGGGATCTGGCTTTGCCGAAAGCAGCCAGGAGGCGCCAATGCTTGAAAAAAAACGGAATCAGCCTGATATTCAGACGGTAGTTGGGGTAAAGGGTCCCGTCCAGATCAAAAGCAACAGCGGTAATTCCTTGCATGGGGATAGTTTACAACAGGGAAGGGTTATATGGGAAGAGTTGAGAGGGTATTGATTGCAAAGGGGCAGTACTGGCAAAAGGCCTGTTTTTTTGATACCGTGACATTTACAGAGGTTACCATGAATGAACGGCTGCTCTCCCTGCTGAAACGCCACACAGAGCTTTCTCTAATTATACAAGACCCAGATCTGATAAAAGACCAGAAGCGCTACCGGGATACCATGAAAGAATATTCGTATCTTGATGAAATCGCTTCACTGCACAATGAGATTGAAAAACTGAACGGCCAGCTTGAAGATACAAAAGCCATTGCCCAGGAAGAAAAAGATCCGCAAATGCGTGAGCTGGCAAAGGAAGAATTAAAAGAACTGGAAGATAGTTTGCAGGATTTTGGAGACAAGTTAAAATTTCTGCTCATCCCCAGGGATCCTCTGGATGAAAAAAACATCATCATGGAAATACGGGCCGGAACAGGCGGCGAGGAGGCGGCCCTGTTTGCTTCGGATCTTTACCGCATGTATTCCCGTTTCGCGGAAACGAAAAGCTGGAAATTCGAAATAATGAATTCCAACGAAACCGAACTTGGCGGCATAAAGGAAATTGTTTTTTCAATCGCCGGTAATAATGTTTACGAAAACCTCCGTTACGAATCCGGCGTTCATCGTGTACAGCGGGTTCCAACAACCGAATCATCCGGCAGAATCCACACATCGGCGGTAACGGTTGCGGTGTTACCAGAAGTGGACGAAACCGAGATTGACATTAAGCAGGACGATCTCCGCATTGACGTTATGCGGGCAGGAGGCCCCGGCGGTCAGAGCGTCAATACCACAGATTCCGCAGTGCGGATCACCCACCTCCCCAGCGGCATTACCGTCCACTGCCAGGATGAAAAAAGCCAAATCAAAAACAAGGCCAAGGCGATGCGAATCCTCCGGGCGCGTATCTACGAGATGGAAGAAGCAAAGGCCGCCGCCGAACGTTCTGAAGCCCGCAAGTCCCAGGTCGGCTCCGGCGACCGTTCCGAGCGGATAAGAACTTACAACTTCCCCGACAACCGCGTCACCGACCACCGCATCGGCCTTACCCTGTACAAACTCGACCGCATCATGGAAGGTGACGTAAGTGAAGTTTTTGACGCGCTTAAGCTGTCGGCAAGAGAAGAACTGCTGAGGACAACGAGCTCTGAGACTTTATAGAATTTGCTCGCAAATTTTCACACAGAGGCACGAAGGACACAGAGATGAAGAAAGGAAGTATGAAGGAAATACGGTATTCTCATAAAACACCCCAATCTCCGTGTCTCAGTGTCTCCGTGTCTCTGTGTGAGGAATATCGGGTTAATGCCTGCAATTCGTGAAATCCTTGCCGAAGGAAGTGCCTCTCTTGCAGTGGCAGGTATTGAAAATCCCGGCCTTGACGCATCACTGCTCCTTGCCGAGGTCCTCGGCATCAGCCGCACATCTCTCCTTGCAGCAGGTCTTGAGCCGCTTGCCGAATCATCCCTTGCCGCATTCCGCCGCTTAATTAAGCGCCGACTGGAGGGTGAATGCGTCGCCTACATCCTCGGCAAAAAAGAATTCTACGGCCTGGAATTCATGGTTAACCCGTCAGTCCTTGTCCCCCGCCCGGAAACAGAGTTACTGGTGGAAACCGTAATAGAAATCGTAAAATCATCACGTAAAGAACAAAAACCAAAATATGCAATTCGGGTGCTGGATCTTTGCACCGGGTCGGGGGCAATTGCAATTGCGCTGAAACACACAATGCCGGAGTTGGAAGTCTGGGCAACAGATATTTCCGTTAAAGCTCTGGAAACAGCCAAAGCCAACGCCGCCCGCCTTCTGCCGCCCGGAGCAATCAGCTTCTGCCACGGCGACCTCTACGATGCCTTGCCCTCAATCAAAAAATATTACTCGCAAATTTCTCACACAAAGGCACAAAGGCACAAAGACACAAAGAATAGTTACAAGTTATATAAGCCGCATTCATTTTCCATACCTCTTACCTCTTACCTCTTACCTTTTACCTTTATCATAAGTAACCCCCCCTACATCCCAACTGCAGAAATCCCATCTCTTTCTCCCGAGGTCCGGGCGGAACCGGTACTTGCTTTAGATGGCGGCAAAGAAGGGCTGGATAGTATCAGAAACATTATTTTGCAAGCTCCGGAACATCTCTGTCCCCACGGAATTCTGCTGCTGGAGGCTGATCTCCGTCAAATGAAAGAAATTGCATCTTTGTATGAAACAGCAGGTTTTAAAGATATTACACTGTACAAGGATCTTTCGGGAAATGAACGAGTAATTGGAGGACAAAAAGAGTGACTCCCGATCTATTGCTATGCAGATTGCCCTGTGTTAATCTTAAAATAAATGTATTCATTAACGTATGAAGAAAAAATAAAGCTCATGGGTAATCTGAACTGGGATTATCTGGACAAACATGAAGATATGCTTGCGGTAATTGAAGGACGGCTTGAAACTTCCGGCGCTTTTACACGGGACAAGCTTTTTGTAAGGTCATTGGAGCGCATCCCCTGGCATTATATTGTGGGGCTTTGGGGAATAGACACGATAAAAGAGCTTTATACGCCGGAAATAGCACAACGGCTTTGGCCGAAGGACAGGAGGTATCACTTTGATTTTGCCATCGCAATTTTACGAGGAGATTCTGTATCCACTGCAAGATGGGGTGATGAACACTATAAGCAAATGTGGTGTCCGATTTTTTCTAACCGGTGGTACTGCGCTTAGCCGGGCATATTACAATCACCGATATTCTGACGATTTGGACTTTTTTGTAAATTCAGATGATGAGTATGCTGTCCAGGTTAAAGAGATCTTCTATAAGTTAAAAGAAGACGGTTTTTTTTGGGACACTGAAACAAATTTTACCAGTAGTAAAACTTTTACCAGTTTTAAGGTAGGCTGGAATAAATCTGATACCCTGTTAAAACTCGATTTTGTAAATGATTTGGCAGTACATTTTGGAGATATTGTTAAAACAGGGATCTTTGAGCGGACAGATTCAATAAGAAACATGCTGTCCAATAAATTAACTTGTTTATTTCGTTTTACAGCGAAAGATGTCGCAGACATTAGAGAAATAGCTCTGCACACAAGAGTTGATTGGAAACAAGCCATTCAGGATGCCCGGCAGAAAGAAGCCGGACTTGAAATACCAGTTATATGTGATATTCTTCACGGAATACCGGAAAGCGAATTTGATACAATTGCATGGGTTAAAAAACCATCATGGGAAGAATTTAAAAATGATATTGACAGGCTTATTAACGAAATATTAATCGGATAAATTAAGGCAAAATTCGGTATTTCACCTTTTTGGAATAAACTTAAATCCTTCTCCATCGGCCTCAACATCCCCCATGCCGGGGTACACAATGTGCATGCCGCCAATGGGGATATTGTTCGTTGCCGCATACTCAAGAATTTGCCTGCGGGAAACGGCGGCGGCACTTTGGTCCACGTCAAAAGTTGCCGAGATTTCCGGATGAGGGAACTGGACGAGAGCCACATGGAGAAAATCCCCGGCAATGATTAAACGATCACCACCGTTGGCAATTAAATAAACCGTATGGCCGGGTGTATGGCCGTAATTGGCAAGAGCGCTTACTCCGGGAAGGATTTCCCGGTATGTGCTGCCCAGTACATCGGCATCAAATGTTTCTACATTTTCCCCATAGGCTGCAAGAGCATCGGCCGCGCCCTGATTCGGGGCAATGACGGTAAAGTGTTCCCTATCCCTGGAATCAAGGTAGACCTTTGCATTGGGAAACAAAGGATGTGAGTCTTTCTGGAGGCCGCCAAAATGATCCCCGTGCATGTGGGTAAGCAGCACCGCATCAACCTGTTCCGGGAGAATCCCCAAAAGCTCCATTTTTTCAAAAATAGTGTTACCAAATCCGGTATCCACAACGATAATCTGATCTGATGTTTTGACAACAAATACATTGGTCGAATGGTTAAAACCGTCAGCAGGGATATATCGCTCCAGGATCTCATCGCTTGCACCGGGGATGATGCCGGTATTTCCCTCACGCTGCGCTTCCACCAGCATGAAAACCTCAAACTGCCCTACCCTGTGGGCAAAAATCCCGTCACTTTCCGAAAAAGAAACGGCCGGTATATGTGATGTTTCAGCGGCTGAGGTACAAGACATAAACCCGCTGACGATAATTCCGCCGATAATGAGACTTGCGATTATGGAATGTTTCATTTAATTCTCCTTGATAGTGGTTTTGGGTTATTATAGCAAAATTGGTATTTATGGGGAACCATATCGAATCATTATATCCTTGCAATCACAGCTTATATGGGGTATGATATATACGGCGGTAATGCCGCAAAGGAGATCAGTATGAGTATCGAAAATAACAACCTGGGGAAAAAGCTGCCAATGCTTCGCCCCTACCTGTCATTTCTTGACAGCACACGGTTTCTTACAACCCCATTAAGCTGGTTGTATGTCATCATCGCCATTGCTTTTCAATTAGCCCCTATAGCGCTTTTGGTATTAGGGATTAATGGCGGTATTTTTAGAGGCGGTAACGGGACGCTTATCACATCATTTATCCTGACATTTTTAGCAACCATGTTTGCCGGTTTTGTTGCTTTTAATGTTATGTGGTCAGGAAAAAAGAAGCTCAGTGTAGATAAAATTACCATTGATTTTATTATTGACTGTTTCGCCGATCTGCTCTATGCACATACAAAAGCTGCGGCGCATTTTGTGGGAATTACCCTGTTTTTTATTGGGGTTTTTTCTTTTATAGATAATTCACTTGTATATAGGTTAGTACTCCTGGGAACCGGAATAAATCCTATGTTTTATGGTTTAAACCTGCCGGGAATCGGTGTAACGCTCATTATCGGCGGCCTCCTTGGCGGTTACATATTTATTTGGCTGGCAAGACTTTTCAGGGCTATTTTTATCATAATCTGCCGCTACGTATATGTCCGCGTGTTTAAATTTGTTGTCTTTACCGTAATTGTAAAAATATACGAATTCATCGCCCATGCCGGAAAGCAGTTGTTTGATTTCGTCCTGCTGCTGGGACGTACTGTCATAGATATGTTCACCAATCTTTTAAGAGTTGTTTATGCCCTGTTTGCACGGCTTGGCAGATTTCTTCTTGCTTATGCAAAATCACCTTTTGAAAACAAGGCGTACAATAATTCGACGGATACTAACGTCACCTATAACCAATAACGGAGGATTTTATGGCATCATTAAAATCCGGTTTTCCGTTACAGAATGGAGAGCAGTTTGTCCTTGAAATTGAATCAAAACTCTACATGACCAGCTCTTTTTTTATATTCCGTTTTTTTTGGGGAGCCGTCAGGCCGTTTCTGCAAATATTGGGTTTTGGCAGACGAGGTTTTCTGATTGTAACAGACAGGCGTTTTATAGAAATGCATGTCCAAAAAATATTCTGGTTTATCAGGTTCAGAAGAAATGTCACCAGTATTCCGATTAAAAAGGTTAGCGGTACTGTCGAATGTGTAAAAAAAGGACGGTTCCTGTTCTTTGCCAGGGCATATCAGGTTTGTTACCAAAGACCATTCTTCTGCAGAGTATACTATGTTCTTCCGGGGAAGGAAGCAGAAGAGGTTTATAAAATAACAAACCTTCTGACAGAGACAATTGCTTCATCCAGGTGACTCCAAATCTGTCCTGCAGGTGCTGTTATATAACGGTATCCGGCGTTAGCCGGATACCGAAGGAGTGCTCTTTATGAACAAAAATACCATACTATTATTGGTATTGGTATTGCCGGTATGTTTCACGGCCTGTTTAAGATTTAATACACAACAATATGACAAAGAAGCTGACTTTGAATTCAGGCTATTGGAAAATGGCAGAGCTGTTGAGATTACCGGATATGTAGGCTCTAATGAAACAGTCCGTATCCCCCCGCGGATAATGGGGGTACCGGTTACATCCATTGGCCCATACGCTTTTGCAGGCACGGGACTTACAGATGTAATCCTGCCCGACAGCATTATCTCTGTTGGAGAAGGGGCTTTTGAACATACCAATGTAATTCTCCCCGGCAGCTCTCCCTCTGCTGACGATCACACATTAACCAATATCGGCCTTGTCAATTCGGCGGAGTTACCTCCGGCAATAGATCCGCTCCAGCACCGGGGAGGAACATCTCCATACGCAGACAACATTGTAACATTAAGGTTTTTTGGATGGTCTCGCTCGGGAAATGCGGCGTTTTTAATTGAAGATAACGGCAGTTCCGGTATGGGACCTTATGAAATTAGCCGTTATGTCATTATGAATGCGGTTACCGATGCAGTGGTTTTTTCAATGGAAATTGAAACACAAATAGATCCTTCAACAGAAGGAATTGATAATATCGTGATAATCACAATCAACGGAAATACTATTCACGGGCAGGTTGACTTGATGAGCCAGTTCAGGGCTGCCATGGACACTCACGAAATCATTGTGTCTAATGCTGCATTTTTACCATTTCCTTTTGCCAAAGACGGGTATCAATACACATCTTTTGTACAAACAGTCAGAGGAAATGCACATATTATTGTCAGCAGAAATGGAAGAAACAAAACAATCAGCACCACCGATTTTGATGAAAACTACGATGTTTTCATTTTGGGGTATTTTTTGAGTCCTTTCGAAAACAGAATATTGGCTGCATATTCATCCCGGTTTCATCATGCTCATGCCCTTATGCAGCTGCATCTTGCCGGCTGCCATTTAGGCATTGGGTTTTAACCGAAAAAAAAGCGCTTGCAAAACAATGTATGTGCAGGCGCTGCTTTATAGTTATCTTTTCTCAAAATGCTGATAATCCTTGGGGGTACTCCAATCTCCGCCCCAAGTCCATCCCCGGCTGATAAACGCCCGGTAACATACATCACCCTTTACTATCATACCTTTTCGTACATAGCCGCGGTCTAAATATCCGGTACCGGCAGGCGGTAAAATAGCGTAATTGGTGATGTAGGGATTTTGGACAGGGTTAATATCAATGGCAATTCCATAGCCATGATTGGAAATTCTGGCAGTATTGGCTATGTACCGGTAATTAAACGCACTTGTGTTGTTATCTTCCATTGATAAATTGTCATCAGCATCGTAATAATCAATAAGCTGCATTTTATATATGGGGAATCTATTTTCATAAAGTTCCTGAAATATATCCAAAACTTCTTTGCCTAAATGGGCTGCAACAATCATGTTTCCAACACAGGATTCACCGTTAAAATTTATATATGGAATGGTAAGATATACAAGATCAGAATAAGCAATTGAAGCATTATCTTTATATGACTTCCCGGTAATTTTTTTTATTATTTCTTCCGATAAAGGCTCAACAGCCTGCGGTAAAAAATGATCCTGCTCTTGTACTTCTTCCTGTTCCTGAGCATGATCCTGATTTCTGCCATTGTTTGATTTCACACAAGCACCAAGTAAAATTACCGCAGTAAAAATAATGAACACATAATTTTTCAGCATAATTACAGATATAACTTCATCTTATGAATAAAACATTTCTTTGTCCAGAGCAGGTATAACCGCACTCATCCCCGCAACCTCTTTTCCCAAAAGCGGGTCAAAAAAGCATCTATCCAGGACAACTGCAATATGCGGTTGACAAAATCAAAATATCTGATATAGTGGAGGAAAATGACAAATATGCAATATTTGTCATAATTAACAAGCGATGGCAATTGAAATTATCGGAACCGGAAGGGCAGTACCTCCCCGACGGGTCAGCAACGACGAATTAACAGCTAAAATTGACACCAGCGATGAATGGATTCGCTCCCACACAGGGATTGGAAACAGACATATTGCTGATGAAGGCACAGCAACAAGCGATCTTGCCCTGGAAGCGGCAAAAAACGCCCTTGCAATGGCAGCCGGAGGGGACACACATGTTTCAGAAGCGGCAAAAAACATCGACCTCATCATCGTGGGGACTTCCACGGCGGATTTTGTAGGGACTCCATCCACTGCCTGTATTGTTCAGTATGCCTTGGGAGCGGAAAATGCCGCAGCATTTGATGTTACCGCAGCATGTACCGGTTTTGTGTACGGCCTTGAGGTTGCCGCCGGAATGCTGAGCCTTGACAGAGGGCGTAAACGCGCCCTGGTAATCGGTGCTGAATTGTTGTCCAAGGTAACAAATTGGAATGACCGGAGTACCTGCGTCCTTTTCGGAGACGGTGCCGGGGCGGCGGTGCTTGAAAAAACCGATGCACCTTGCAAAGGGCCGGGGCGGCGGGGGCTGGTACATACCCTGCTCGGCGCTGACGGTTCCGGCGGTGAAAGTTTGTTGTTTCGCAGGGGCGGCACGCGCAACCCATTCAAAGCAGGTGAAACCATCGGCACGGGGATTTGCGTTGAAATGAACGGTCAGGAAGTATATAACTTTGCTGTTAGAGCCGTTACGGACACGATAAAAGCGCTTATGCAGGCCGAAGGACTGAATGCGGATGATCTTGCCTGGATTATCCCCCATCAGGCAAATGCCCGGATCGTGCAGGCTGCGGCAAAACGGTTAAAAATCCCCATCGGGAAATTTTTTATGAACATCGAAGAATATGCGAACACTTCGGCGGCTTCAATCCCCATTGCGCTTGATGAAATGAACCGCAGTGGAAAACTTAATAAAGGGGATATGATTCTAACCGTAGGTTTTGGCGGCGGTCTTACGTATGGCGGTAATATTATAATATGGTAAGTGAGAACAGAAATGAATAAAAACGATGTAGTATTTTTATTTCCCGGGCAAGGCGCCCAGTATCAGGGAATGGGGCTGGATTTTTTCGCCGGTGGCAGTGCGGCGGTAAATAAACTGATTGAAACAGCATCAGCGGTGTTTGAGCAAGATGCACAAACTCTGCTGAACCTGGATGCCGACACCCTGAAGCGCACGGACATTTCCCAGCCGGCAATTACGCTGGCAAACCTGGCCGCTGCAGCTTTCCTTGCCGAACAGGGATGGCAGCCCGCAGCCAGCGCCGGATTCAGCCTCGGCGAGTATGCAGCTTTGGTCTGCACCGGTGTTATCAGCGCCGAAGATTGTTTGCATCTGGTAAAAGCACGCGGTACGGTGATGCAGCAGGCTTCCGATAATTTACGGGAATCCGCTGGCGGTGATGCATCGGCGGCGCCGGGTATGGCAGCTGTTATGGGTCTTGCACCGCAGGAAGCAGAGGCGCTTATTGATCAGTGGAAAACGGCGGGGCTTGTGGATTTATATGCGGCAAACATCAACTCACCAAAACAGCTTGTTGTAAGCGGTACTGCCGCCGCACTGACTGAAGCGGAAACCCGTTTCAAAGAAGCAGGAGCGCGCCGCGTTATCCGATTGCCTGTTGCCGGTCCATTCCACTCGCCGCTGCTTGCAAATGCCGCAGAAGCATTTCGTCCGGCACTGGAAGCAGTTACATTCAGCGATCCAAAAATCCCCCTGTACTCCAATGTTACCGGCAAACAGATTGAGTCAGGCGCAGAAGCACAAAAACTTGCTCTGCTGCAAATCACCGGCCCGGTTCGCTGGACAGAAATTGAAGCAGCAATTACGGCTGACGCTGTTTTTTCCGCTTGCCTGGAAGTCGGCCCCGGCAAGGTATTGCAGGGATTATGGAAAGATTCCGGCAGCGAGATTCCCTGCTACCCTGCCGGAACAATGGAAGACATAAGGAAAATCGACAATGAATAAACATTTTTCCGAATTTATTCACACAAAGGCACAAAGGCACAAAGACACAGAGATGAAAAAAAAAGAAAAGAGAAAAGAGAAAAATAAAAAATATTGTTGTCCGCAGAGTTCCCTATTGACAACCAAGCTAAGTTTTCTTAGCTCGCTCTTTTTTCTTTCTTTTCTTTATCTTTCCTCCGTGTCCTTCGTGTCCTCCGTGCCTCCGTGTGAAATATTACCAATAAACTTTGGAGGAAGATAGTATGAAACTGGAAAACAAGAAGGCTCTGGTGACCGGGGCATTACGGGGAATTGGCAAGGCAATTGCCGATGAATTTATTGCAGAAGGCGCGGAAGTCTGGGGGCTGGACTATATCACGCCGGATGATCTTGCAAGCCGGGTTGAAGCGGCAAAGGGAAAGCTCCACTGGATTGAGGCGGATCTTTCCAACCTTGCGGCGGTAGAAGCAAAAATCGACAGCGGCATAAAGGAATCCGGCGGTTTTGACATACTGGTTAACAATGCCGGTATTACTAAAGATAACCTCTCGTTCAGAATGTCTCTTGAAGAATGGCAGAAAGTGCTTGATATAAACTTAAGCGCTGCATTTCTCGTTGCGCGTACCGTAGGCAGGGACATGATTCGCAAACGTGCCGGATCAATCATAAACATGGCCAGCGTTATTGGAATTCACGGTAACGGCGGACAGGCAAACTATGCGGCAAGCAAGGCGGGGCTTATCGGCGTGACAAAAAGCCTTGCCCACGAAACCGCAAGCCGCGGAGTGCGGGTTAATGCTGTTGCGCCGGGGTATATCGCAACCGACATGACCTCGGTTCTTCCCGACAATGTAAAAGAAAAAATGCTTGAACATATACCGCTCAAGCGCATAGGTACATCGCAGGATGTTGCCAATGCAGTGCTATTTTTCGCATCGGATGATTCATCGTACATCACCGGGCAGGTGCTGCCCATTGACGGCGGAATGTTCACCTAACAGGAGTTTAGAATGAGAAAAGTTGTAGTAACCGGCATGGGGGTTATCAGCCCCATTGGTAATTCGGTTGAAGAGTTATGCGCAAGTCTAAAAGCGGGAAAGAGCGGGATTGGTCCCATCACTTCGTTTGATACCACCGGATTTGATGTTACCATTGCCGGGGAAGTGAAAGAATTTGATCCCGGTATATGGATAGAAAAAAAAGAAGCCCGCAAAATGGCACGCTTTGTCCAGTTTGCGGCAGCAGCGGCAACGCAGGCCCTCACCGACGCAAATTTGCTAAGCGAGCCGAATGCGGAAGGCCGCAGGCAGGTAACAAGCGATCCCGTCAGGACCGGCATTGTTATTGGCAACGGAATCGGCGGATTTGAAATTGTTACCGAATCGCATAAAAAACTGTTTGAATCCGGCCCCAAAAGAATGTTACCTCTCACCGTCCCCATGATGATCCCCAACGAAGCGGCGGGAAACATCTCGATGATGTACGGAACGAGGGGGCCGGCGTATACCCAGGTTACCGCTTGTGCTGCCGGTACCGATGCCATTGGTCAGGCGCTCGATCTTGTCCGTTCGGGCCGCTGCGATGTTGTCATCACCGGCGGAACAGAGGCCGTCATCATTCCCTTCTCCATCGGCGGATTCCAGATGCTTAAAGCTCTTTCCACGAAGCGCTGTCATGAGCCGGAAAAAGCATCCCGCCCATTTGACGCAGACCGTGACGGTTTTGTCATGGGTGAAGGCTCCGGTATGCTTGTCATTGAAAGCGAAGAGCATGCAAAAAAACGGGGCGCGAAGATTCATGCCGAGCTTGCCGGATACGCAGCGACCGCCGATGCATATCACATAACAGCGCCGGACCCCGAAGGCATTGGATGCAGCGCTGCGGTAAAACTCGCCCTTGCCGATGCCGGTATGAAGCCCGAAGACATCCAGTACTACAACGCCCACGGTACATCAACAGAAATCAACGACCCCACTGAAACCACCATGTTAAAACTTGCTTTTGGGGATCATGCCTATAAACTGAAAATCTCCAGTACGAAAAGCATGCACGGCCACTGCATTGCCGGCGGCGGCGGCATGGAAGCCATCACGTGCATTCTGGCCATACGCGACGGTTTCTTCCCGCCTACCATCAACCTTGACAACCCCGGCGAAGGCTGCGATCTTGACTATGTGCCGCATAAAGCACAGTATGGTGAAATCAACGCCGCCATGTCCGGATCACTCGGCTTCGGCGGCCACAATGGAATGTTAATTTTCAGGAGATACCCATGAACGAAATTGAAAACTTGCTGCCGCATAGGGAACCGTTTTTGTTTGTTGATGAAATTGTGCAGGCGGATGAAAAAAAAATTATTGCAAAGCATGTGTTCACGGAAAAAGAATTTTTCTTTACGGGACATTTTCCCGGATACCCGGTCGTACCGGGGGTGATCCTCGTTGAAACAATGGCGCAGTCCGGCGGTGCAGGTTTACGCAAACTCGGTGTGCTTGGCGCGGACGGCCTGTTTTTTCTTGCCACGGTTGACAAGGTAAAATTCCGCAGGCAGGTGCGTCCCGGCGATGAAGTCCGTTCAGAAATTGAGAACCTGCGGATATCACCCCGTATGATCAAGCAATCCGGCAAGGCGTATGTCGGCGAAGAGCTTGCAGCAGAAGCTGAGTGGATGTGTTTGGTTGGCAGTGCCGACGAACAATGATGCTGTTGTATAGTCAAATCTACCTGCTCTTGACAAAAACAGGAATAATGTCATAATAAATTAATACTCGACATACCTACAGAGGAGAAACCATGAATATTATCGTTCTGGTAAAACAGGTGCCTGACACCCATAATGTTACCGGGGATGCCATGACGCCGGAAGGAACAGTCAACCGCGCGGCGCTGCCGGCTATATTTAACCCGGATGACCTTTTTGCCCTGGAAGCGGCACTGCAAATCAAAGATACCAGGCCGGAAACGAAGGTGCATGTACTGTGCATGGGGCCCCCGGCAGCAGCGGCAGTGCTCAAGGACTGTTTGTATCGGGGCGCTGATTTTACCGCATTGATTTCAGACCGGGGTTTTGCCGCAGCAGATACCCTTGCTACCTCCTACGCACTGTCCTGCGCCATTAAAAAAATCAGCTCTTACGATCTGGTGCTGTGCGGACGTCAGGCCATTGACGGCGATACCGCCCAGGTTGGCCCGCAGACAGCGGAAAAACTCGGTATTAACCAGATTACCTGTGTGTCCAAAATTGAAAAACTTGATAAAAAAGAAATTGTTGCCATACGGTCCATCGAAGGCGGCTGGGAAAAAGTAAAAACATCCCTGCCTGTTCTGCTGACATTTACCGCAGAAGGCGAAATGCCAAGACCTCCTTCAGCAATTAAAACCATGACATATAAACGGGCGGTTCCGGTTTCCGGCGAAGCAGGATCTCCGGGCGATCCCTTTGGTGAAACAGCCGGTAACGGCAACCCCATGGCGTTATGGGACATTCCTGCCATCAATGCCGACCCCATCCAGTGCGGCCTCAGCGGTTCTCCCACTAAGGTGAAAAAAATTGATTCGGTGGTACTGACCGCCGCAGATATTCAATACATAGAACCCAACGAAGCAGGTATCAACGAGCTTATCCACGGCCTTATCGCGGATCATACTTTTGGTTAAGAGGTTAAATATGAGCGAAAATAGTGTAATGGTATATATCCAGCAAAATGACGGGAAAGCTGCAGAGGTGAGCCTTGAACTGGTATCCAAAGCCCGCGAGCTGGCTGACCGGCTAAAAGTGGAAGTGAGCGCTGCGCTTTTTGGTGCCAATGTCTCAGGGGAAGTTTCCCGCATTGCAAGCCTGGGTGCAGACACGGTGTATCTCGTTGAGGACCCGCGGCTGAAGCACTACACCCCCATCCCTTTCACGAAGCTGATGATACAGGCGGTCAATGAAAACAAGCCGCAGATTGCGCTGTACGGCGCAACGACCGAAGGGCGGGACATCGCTCCCCGTGTCGCATCACAGTTAAAGGTCGGGCTTACCGCCGACTGCACCGATTTGCAGATAGGGGATCATACCCAGCAAGGCACGGAATACAAGGACATTCTCTACCAGATCCGTCCGGCCTTTGGCGGCAATATTATTGCAACGATTGTGTGCCCGGAAAAAAAGCCGCAGATGGCAACTGTCCGCGAAGGCGTTATGCGTATGGCAGAACCTGACCTTTCAAGAAAAGCGCAAACAGTAAAACTTCCGGCAATTTTAAACGCCGATGATTTTCAGACCGAAATTATTGAGCGCGTCATGGAAGAAAAAACCGTTAACTTAAAAGGCGCGCAAATAATCGTTACCGGCGGCATGGGCGTGGGCAGCAAAGACAATTTTGCCCTTATCCGCGAGCTTGCCCACACCCTGGGCGGCGAAGTCGGCGCATCCCGTGCGGCCGTTGACCAGGGCTTTATTGGTCATGAGCATCAGGTGGGGCAGACCGGCACAACCGTCAGACCAAAGCTGTACATTGCCTGCGGTGTTTCCGGGGCAATTCAACACCGGGCCGGCATGGACGAGTCGTCACGGATTATCGCCATCAACAATGATCCGGAAGCGCCGATATTCGGCATTGCCCATTACGGCATTGTCGGCGATTTGAACGATGTCATTCCCAAGATGATAAAAGCCTATAAGGCCAGAGTATAATGCAGGGGGAAACAACTATGGAAAATTTTTTAACTGATAACGAAGAT
>WRLF01000023.1 GCA_009777735.1 Treponema sp. | reverse complement strand
CCCCCCCCCCCCCCCCCCCCCCCCCCCCCCCCCCCCCCCCCCCCCCCCCCCCCCCCCCCCCCCCCCCCCCCCCCCCCCCCCCCCCCCCCCCCCCCCCCCCCCCCCCAAAAAAACCCCCCCCCCCCCCCCCCCCCCCCCCCCCCCCCCCGCCGCTGCTTGTTACGGCGGGGGACTTTATTCTGTCCTGTACAATTTCGGTCCAGTGTAATCGTATGTTTCAATTTCGATGACATCAATATAAAACAATCTCAGGTTAGGGTTATCTACAGTTCCGTAATGGCGCCGGATGAACTCGCTGGCATAATTCGTACCGGCAAAAACACGATCCAACAGTTCCCTGTCATCGGTAAAAACGACTTGGCCGTTTAAAGACAAGACTGGCTCGAAATCCTCGGGAAAAATGCAATACGAAACATGAGGGTATGCCCGCAGTTGTGCATAGAGCGGCTTTTCGCTGCCGGTGCAAAAAAACACCCTGTTCCCTTCAACAAACTGAAATGACATTATCTGCGTCCGTAAATGCTCGCCGTTCCGGTTTGCCAAAACACCGTTTGGGTATGTTTCCAGCATCTCTGCAAAATCGCTGGCACTTCTGATGCCGTCATACACGGTTTCAGGTATTTCAGTTGTACTTTGCCCGCCCTGGCAATTTATTAACAGCAAAATTGCTATAATAAAGCAAAGTCTTGCTTTTGTTGTATTTCTCAAATATGTCTTCATAACATAGACCATACCAATAAAACCACATTATGAATAGCCAAGACCAAAATAATACGCTGCAGGGCTGGCAAAGTACATACCACACACCGAAGCGGCGGGAATTATCATCGCTGTTTCGGTTAGTCTCATGCCGCAGCGTTTTTCCGCTTCCAGCAGCTCAAAAGCGATACGTTTATCCTCGTGATTGGGGCAGGAGGGATAACCGAAGGCAGGGCGAATACCTGTGGGAGAATCGTTTGGCGCATAACCCCACCATTCACGGCGGATGCGAAGGTGGATTTCTTCAGCAAACGCTTCGGCAAGGGCATTTGCCAGGCTTTCCAGCAAAAGTGCGTTGTAGTCGTCATTGCGGCGGCGAAATGCCTCTGCTGCAGCGTCAATGCCGAACCCGGCGCTCAGGGCAAACAACCCCAGCCAATCCGGGCCTTCGTTCAACGGCTTGACGAAATCCGCCAGGCAGGGATTGTATTTCCCGTCCGGTTTCTTTTGCTGGTTACGAAAGAAACAAAAACGGTGACTGTCACCTATTACGACATCTTCGCCGTCAGATGCTGCGGGGAAAATACCGGCAACACCGCGTAGTTGCAAGAGCCCTTCTCCCGCAACCCGCTCCAGCAATGCCTGTGCGTGCTTAATTACCTTTCTTCCCTCTTCCTCACACAGAGGCACGGAGACACAGAGATTGGGGTATTGTTTCCATAGTACCGCGTCTTTCTCCTCTTCTTTGTGTCTCTGTGTCTCTGTGTCTCTGTGTGATGATTTTCGGGAAATATCTAATTGCCGGGAAAATGCCTGCCAATCAATGTGGGGGATGACTTTGTCCAGCGGGTAATTATTCAGATCGATGATGCCGGTGATTTTAGGCGCGGTTGGAGTGTATGCAGCCGGCGGTACTTTGTTGGAGCGGGCGGCTTCCGGTAGCAGCATCTCGCGGCCGGACTGAATCGCTTCATGCCGGCGAACGGCATCCTGATAATTTTTTTCCACACCTTGCAGAAAACGGGGGCGCTCAGTATCAGAGAGCAGTGAGCGGACGGTTTCGGCGGACTTTCCGGCATTGGGAACATACACCACCGGGCCTGAGTATTCCGGGAAAATGCGTAAAGCTGTGTGGATAAGGCTTGCCGCCGCCCCTCCTATGAGGAGCGGGATCTGCATGCGCCGTTTTTCCATTTCCCTTGCGACATGTGCCATCTCGTCCAGTGAAGGAGAGATAAGCGCTGAAAGACCGATAATGGCAGCCTGTTCTTTCTCTGCGGTTTCGAGTATCTGTTCCGCCGGAACCATTACCCCCAAGTCAATTATATGACAGCCGTTGCACGCCAGAACAATGCCTACAATATTTTTTCCAATGTCGTGAACATCGCCCTTAACCGTTGCAAGAATAATTTTTGGCGCATTAACTGCAGCATTGTTCTTTTGCATGAATGGCTCCAGCGCGGCAGCGGCTTTTTTCATCACCATCGCGCTGCGGATAACCTGGGGGAGGTACATGGTTCCATCATCAAAGCGCTTACCCACTTCCTTCATGCCATCCATCAGCGGACCTTCCACAATCTCCAGCGCCAACAGCCCTTCTGTATCTTTTAGTTCCAGTACGTCCGCTTCGATTGAATCGTCAATGCCGCGAATCACGGCGTTGATAATGCGGGATCGGGGATCAGGGATCAGAGATCGGGGACCGGGGACTGAGGAAAATGAGGAATGTTGTTCTGTAATCGGACAACAATCCTTGATCCCTGTACCTATTAACTCAAGTAGGCGATCCGTTGCATCGGGGCGGCGGTTGAGGATGGCATCTTCAACCGCGTTGCGGAGATTTTCTTCAATGTCGTTATACGCAATCATTGCTGCGGGGTTAACGATTGCCATGGTTAAACCGGCGGCCCGGGCGTGATAGAGAAAGACGCTGTGCATGGCTTCACGTACCGGGTTGTTCCCCCTGAAACTGTAAGAAAGGTTTGAAATGCCGCCGGAAATCTGAACGCCGGGGCAGTTATCCCGAATCCATTCACAGGCGCGAATAAAGTCAAGCGCGCAGGAATCATGCTCGCTGATTCCGGTTGCGACGGCAAGCACGTTGGGATCAAATACAATATTTTCCGGCGGAAAACCGGTTGCAACGAGCAGCCGGTAGGCGCGGGCGGCAATTTCGATTTTCCGCTCGTAACTGACTGCCTGCCCTTTTTCGTCAATGAGCATCACCACAACAGCCGCGCCATACCGCCTGACAAGCGCAGCGCGGAGCAGAAATTCTTCTTCACCGTCTTTCAGGTTTATTGAATTGACAATTCCTTTTCCCTGTAACCGCTTTAGACCGGCCTCAAGTACATTCCAGCGGGAACTATCGATCATCACAGGTACACGGGCAATTTCCGGATCGGATAGGGCCATGCCGAGAAAAGCGCACATTGATGTTTCTGCATCCAGCATGGCATCATCCATGCCCACACAAATGATTTCGGCGCCATCTTCAATCATGCTGCGGGTGAGAGCAAGCGCTTCATTGAATTTTTCCTCGCGGATTAATCGCAGAAATTTTTTACTGCCCGCCACATTGGTCCGTTCGCCGGTAAGTATCAGGTGTGATCTGTCAACGGTAAGCGGTTCAAGCCCGGCCAGAGTGAGTCTTCGTTTTGATGGTTCTGTCACGGAAGGCAGTGTACGCGGCTGATACAAAGCGGCTTTTTCCGCGATTGCCGCGATGTGATCCGGTGTGGAACCGCAGCACCCGCCAACGATATTCAGCAGGCCGTCCTGCAGATAGCGTTCTACAAGGGCGGCCATTGTGTGCGGACTTTCATCATAACCGCCGAACTGGTTGGGCAGCCCTGCGTTGGGGTGGGCGCTGACGAGGCAGGGTGCAATTGCAGCAATGCGGCGCAGGTGGGGCAGCAATTTTTCTGCTCCGAAGGAACAGTTTAGACCAACAGCCCACGGCGATGCATGCAGCACCGAGGCACAAAAGGCTTCAAGGGTCTGTCCGGCAAGCAGCCGCCCCGAGCCGCCGGAAACTGTCACGGAAATCATTATTGGAATATCAATGTTCCGTTCTTCCAGAAGCCGCCGGATTGCAAACAGGGCGGCTTTTGCGTTGAGCGTATCAAAGATAGTTTCCAGCAGCAGGATGTCAGCGCCGCCGTCCAGCAGCCCCCGCGCATTGTCATAAAAAGCAGCCTCAAGCTCGTCCCAGTTCCCGCTGCCGACAGACATGTCACACCGGGCGGGATCATCAACATGGGAGGAAAGGCTGGCGCTTTTACCGGTGGGGCCGATGCTCCCCGCAACAAAACGTGGTTTGTCCGCCGTTGAAAATGTGTCCGCTGCTTTCCGTGCCAGAGCTGCCGCCGCCGCGCTGATTTCGTAAGCAAACCCTTCCAAACCGTAATCGGCAAGCGAAACGGCAGTCGAGTTGAAGCTGCATGCAGAGATGATATCCGCACCTGCTGCAAGGTATGCTTCATGGATGGCGCTAATCGCCTCAGGCCTGGTAAGGCAAAGCAGGTCATTGCAGCCGAGCAGCGGCATTGGATGACCGGCAAAACGCCTGCCGCGAAAATCATCCTCGCCGAGGTTTTGCTTTTGTATCATTGAGCCCATAGCCCCGTCAAGTACCAGTATGCGCTGTGAGGCTATGGCATTGAGTTTTTCTCGTGCAGACATGGGAAAATTGTAGCAAAAAGGAGCTCACGCCGCTATATATCACTGACATTTTTATAATTTTTGCAAGAAAACTACTTTTTTATATACAAAATACGGAAAAATTGATTAAACTAGAATATATGGCACAATCATCCCAAAAGCTGCTGGATGAACTTAATCGGCTCATCACAGCTTTGGCAGCTGGCGATTCCAGTTTTTCCCTGAATGACAGCGGTCTATCCGGCAATGAAGCTGATAGTCTCCGTATGCTTACAGAAGCAATCAGTAAAAAACAGACAGCTTATGAATACGATATTATGAACTTACAACTTGCAAACAAGGCCTTGAATATTGCCCTGTGGCGTGTTGATATACTGACCCCGGTTTTGAAAAATATTGAAGACATAGGTGTGAATATATGGACATGGTCGCAGGAGTTTCGTACCATGCTGGGCTTTTCCGATGAAAATGATTTTCCTGACACGTTTGAGTCATTCTACAATGTAATTCATCCCGGAGATATTGAGAGCGCATTTACAGCATTCGCGGCACATTACAACGACCGCACAGGCAAAACCCAATATGATATTGAGTACCGCCTCCGGCATAAAAACGGTGAATACCGGTATTTTGACGGATTCGGGACAGCTTTGCGCAATGATGAAGGTATCCCGATCAGAATATCAGGTGCAATCAGGGATATAACCGAAAAGAAAATGATGGAACTTGAAATTGCTGCTGCCAATGAATTATACGATGCCGTAACGGAAGCAAGCCCCATCTCGTATGTATTGTTTGATGAGAATTTACAGGTAGTTGACTGTAATGAGGTAATATTGCGGCTTCTGGGCTGTAACGATAAGCAATATTTTCTGGATCATTACTGGGATACGTTTGTACCCAAAAATCAGCCCGGCGGAGATGACTCCTATGAAAAAGCAACGGCAAAAAGAGATGATGCGTTTTCCGAAGATCAGGCCAGGTTTGAATGGGTTCACCAGACTGTCAACGGGGAACTTATACCCATGGAAAATACGCTGACACGGGTAATGCACCGTGGCAAAAAATTTATTATTTCATTCAAGTACGACATACGCCGTATAAAAGAATTAAATGAAAATATACGCTCGCAAAGCGAATTGCTCAAAGAAGCGCTTGAAAAAGCAACAATGGCAAGCAAGGCGAAAAGCAATTTTCTTTCCAATATGAGCCATGAAATGCGCACCCCGTTAAACGCAATAATCGGCATGACGGCAATCGGAAAAGAAACAACTGCATTACAGCGTAAAAACTATGCGTTTAATAAAATTGAAAACGCATCAACGCATCTTTTGGGAGTAATAAACGATATTCTGGACATGTCAAAAATTGAAGCCAATAAATTTGAACTCTCGCTGACAGAGTTTTATTTTGAAAAAGTGATTCAAAGGATTGTCGATGTCATAAGTTTCCGGGCAGAAGAAAAACACCAAAAACTCACGGTAACCATTGATCCCGCAATTCCGGAAATTCTGATTGGAGACGATCAGCGCATTGCACAGGTTATTGCAAACCTTATGGGAAACGCAGTTAAATTCACGCCGGAAAAAGGTTCCGTCTGTCTGGAAGCGCGTTTGCTGGAAGAAAAAAACGATTTGTATACCATACAGGTTTCGGTCACCGACACGGGAATTGGCATAAGAGCCGATTTGCATGAACACCTGTTCAGATTTTTTGAACAGGTCGAAAACAATACAGCACGCAAATATGGAGGCACGGGACTGGGCCTGGCCATTTCCAAAAGTATTGTGGAGCTAATGGGCGGAACAATTTGGGTTGAATCCGAGCTTGGCAAAGGCTCTGCTTTTTTCTTTAGTATTCAGTTGAAGCGGGGAAATGTAAAAAAACATGGACAATTGGCTTCTACGGTAAATTGGGATAATGTCCGCATCATGGTGATTGACGATGATCCGGGTGTTCTAATCCATTTTAGATCAATCATTCAGCGGATTGGCGCAACCTGTGATACTGCCGCAAGCGGTGAAGAAGCGCTCAAGCTTATCGATAAAAACGGCGCCTATAATATATATTTTGTTGACTGGACCATGCCAGGAATTGACGGGATAGCATTAACTGCCGGGCTTAAGGCAGGAAAGTCAGGCTCTTTGAATACTGTTGCCATTATGATTTCCGCAACCGAATGGGAAAGAATTGAAGAGGACGCAAAAAAAGCCGGTGTTGATAAATTCCTGCCTAAACCCTTGTTTGCGTCGGCAATCATTGACATTATCAACGAATGTCTTGGCGTTGGAAAGATGAATGAAGAAGAAGCGCAGCCGGACAACACATTTGCCGGCAGCCGTATTCTTCTGGCTGAAGATATTGAAATAAACCGTGAAATAGTACTGACACTGCTTGAACCTATGCTTTTGAAAATAGATTGTGCAAAAAACGGCACAGAGGCAGTCCGTATGTTCTGCGAATCACCGCAAGGCTATGATTTAATTTTTATGGATCTGCAAATGCCCGAAATGGACGGCCTGGAAGCGGCACGCCGTATCAGAGCCAAAGAAGCGGAACTGCATTCTTCAAACACCGATAAACAGAAGATTCCGATAATTGCAATGACTGCGAATGTTTTCCGTGAAGACATAGAAAAATGCCTTGAAGCAGGCATGGACGACCATCTCGGAAAACCATTGGCTATGGACAAAGTGCTGGAAAAACTTCACCTTTATCTGCATAAGAAATAAAGATTTCCCGATGGTTATCCGCCCACGCATAAATCATTTTGGTTAAATCCGAAAACGGGAGATGCAGGAGAAATGTTTTCGTTTCACAGTGCTGCATGGTGGCGTAATCTGTGGGAAAAAACAGAAATTGCCGATATAACCTCCTGCTACGATATACCTGATCCGAAAAGTCTATGGTATCCCTGGGCATATTGGGCAAAAAAGAATTTCAAAGTAAAATTTGGGTTTGAATCCGATGATGTTGAATTTCTTGATGCGGATACGGAAAATCAAATTACACTAATTGCAATGACAGCGATAAAACGAGGGAAATAGCACCCTTTATCCGGTAACCTACGGCGATGATAGCATCGAGATTGTAGTGTTTTATGGGGCGCTTCACATTTCGATTGCCTTCCGTTTGAACTACCGAGAAATCCTCGGTAGTTGATATTTCATTCAATTCACCCTCTGTAAAAATATTCTGCAGATGCAGGGATATGTTGTCAGTGGAACAATCAAACAGAGTGGCCATAAGTTTTTGGCTTAGCCAGATGGTTCCGTCCTGTATGCGGACTTCTATGCCGTTTTCGCCCGCCTGTTTGGTGAAGATGAGGAATTCGGCGGTGCTGTTACGGATTTGCAGGGTTTTGGGTGGCATAAAGTTCTCCTTATTGATTTAATCTCTATCAATTGTGTGCTCTTTATCAATTATATTCTCAAGTTTAACAAAACGATCAAAATCACTTTCAAAAAGCCTGTCTTGTACAATACGGTACTTTTCAAACTCTGTTTCAGCATGAAGTTTAGCCTGCTCATGGGAAATTTTTCCGGCATCTGTTAAAATTTCATTACCATTGAATTCCAAAAAGCCGTCCAGCCGTTTTGCCCAATCTTCCATGGACATTGGTATTTTTCGCCTTGCCTGCAATTCTGCAAAATCAAGATAGAGTGACACAATACGTTCAAGATAATTCATTTCTTCTTCGTTAAGATAGTTTTTAGCAATAGATACATCGGCTTTAATTATTTTTCCATGAGGAGCAGCTTCCCATGTAGTTAATCCCATGTGCTCCTTTTCTGCATTGGCTCGCTCTGCAATTAATTCCGGAGCGGTGTGCCTGTGTACAGCCCAGTGCATTTTGTTTTGAACCATCTTAAAAAAATCTCTTGTGGTTTGAGCGTTTTTATCATAATCAAATGCAGTAGCATAAATGTCAGTGATTTTCTGATAAAATCTTCGTTCCGATAGGCGTATTTCACGGATATATTCCAGTTGACGTTCAAAAAAGTCATCTGTGAACATATGCCCTTTCTTTAACCTTTCAATATCCATTGTCCAACCCTGGATGGTATAATCTTTGACTATCTGATTCGCCCATTTACGAAATTGCACGGCTCGCTCATTGTTTACTTTAAAACCAACAGCTATTATTGCCTGGAGGCTATAGTGTTCTATATCTCGTTCTACCTGACGGCTTCCTTCGGTTTGAACTATTCTAAAATTTCGAATAGTTGCCCCCTCCGATAGTTCTGAATCCTCAAATATCTTCTTCAAATGATAATTAATTGTATTTACACCAACATCGTACAGTTCCGCCATCATTTTCTGGGTCAGCCAGATATTTTCATCTTCGTAACGCATTTCAACGCTTTTTTCATCATCACCTGTTGCCGCTACAAAGGTTAGATATTCAGCTGCTGAACTGCGTATGGTTACTTCTTTCTTTTTCTTCTTGCTCATTTGCTGTTCCTTCCATGAGTTTTTTACTTAACCAGATGGTTCCGTCTTGTACGCGGACTTCTATGCCGTTTTCGCCTGCTTGTTTGGTGAAGTTGAGGAATTCGGCGGTGCTGTTACGGATTTGCAGGGGTTTTGGTGGCACCTTGTGTTTATTCTCCTTCTTCTAATTGCAATCGGATAAAATCTTTCTCTCTTTCTATTTCTGAACGTAGTTGTTCCTCTGTGGGAAGATAAAGTTTATACTTTGTTGCAAATAGGTGTTCATTGCCTTTTAGAATTGAATATCGTGCAATATCTTTATCCGTTTCAGAACATAGTATAATACCAATGGTAGGATTATCACCCTCGCCTCGTTTCAGTTCGTCAAACATTTTAACATACATATCCATTTGACCAACGTCCTGATGCGTAATCCTATCTGTCTTTAGATCAATAAGGATAAAGCATTTTAAGATGTAATTATAAAATACCATGTCCACATAATAATCGGCTTGGTCTGTACGAATTAGCTGTTGCCGTTCTACAAAGGCAAAGCCCTTACCCAATTCAAGAAGAAACTGTTGAAGATGATCGATAATTACTTTTTCCAAGACTTTTTCTGTATAGCCTTTATTTTCGGATAAACCAAGAAACTCCAATACCGATGGATTCTTGAAATATTCCAGCTTATTCTTTTGGTATTTTTTTGTCTTTGATTGCATTTCTTTAATAACCGATTTCTTTACCTGAGACATAAGTAATCGCTCGTAATATCTTTTAAATACCATGCCCTAGCCTGCGGGTCAGAGACTCTCATTATTCTCTGGATATGTGTCCAATTTAGTATATGTTGTACTTCAGGGCCTTGAATTTGGCGATTAGCGATCGCCAAATTTGTTTTTGATTTTGTAGTTTCAATTGTGCGATCAGCGATCGCACTTTTTGCTGTATTTGTAGAAACTGCGATCAATGATCGCTTAATTGAAAATTTGGGGAACATTTGGTAAAATTGTCTGCATTGCCATATAGTTCTTTTTGAAAACCCTCTGCCAAATTCATCTGTAAGTGCTTTTGATACATTATTTATGACTTGTTCGCCGTAATTTGCTCTATTTTTCCCCTGTTGAATTTCTTCTACAATCCGCTTCCCAATAAGCCAATATGCTTCAACCATTGCATAGTTTACTGCTTTATAAGCCTTTGTTTTTGCTTCAATTAGGATTTGTTTGATTTCGGCAATGTATGCTTTTGATGTTTTTGGCATTAGGGGGTTCCTTGATTATAGTTTATCAGGTTGATTTTATTTTCCTTGCAAAACAATTCCATGGCATCATCACCAATGTGGTACAAAATAGATTTTTTAATTTTTTTAACCTCGTACTTTTTCTTGAACATAAATTCGCCAACAAGTATTTGGCCGATGACCACTCTGTTGAGTTTTTTCTTTACTTCGATAATTTCTACTTCATTTTTTGAGTCTTGAATTAACTTGAGAAAATAAGCCTTATTTTCATTATAATTATAAGGTTTTTTACTTTTACAACCATGAATAACCACTATATCTATTTTCCTGTCCGTACTATTTTTGCCGAAAATATTTTTACTACCTATAGAAACTTCAAGAAATATACATGAAGTTTGATTTTTTATAAATAGACTGGTTAAATCTGCTTCCTTAAATATTTTGGTAATTGTCATTTTAATCTCTTTTCCCTGAACTTATTTCTAATTGTATCGAATTTGCCATAATTACTTCTCCCTCTTTCCCCTCTTCTTCCCTCCCACAAACAACCCCTCCGTCATTCCCTGATAAAGGCCAAACAAATGGGTAACCCGCTCCGCATCTACGGTAAAACTTTTTCCATAAGCTGCCTCAACCGCTTTATCAAGTTTCTGGTGGGCTTTTAGAAGTTCTTTAGGCATTGTCAAAGGATTGTACAAGTCGGCAAGGCTGGAGTTGGGAAACTTCAACCTCGCATCTAAAATGCCCTGTGCTTCCCTGATAATTGCATCTTTCTGCTTTTCACTTGGACTTGGGAATGGAAAATTGTTGTAAGCAATGGTATTGGAATATCGGTAATCACTCTTTATTCTTCCGCATACATATTTTACCCAAGCCATGTGCATAGATGAAGTCAATAAACCAAAATCATAAATCGTAGCATCCGGAAGTATTGTAACAGCATCATTTACTAATATATTGGAGCTGACAAAACCGATGGGAATATAATCCCTACTTTCTGATGAGTGTCGGGGAATAATAATATAGTCTTTTTTGGGCTGACGTATTTCCTGAAATAATGCCGGTGTTTTAGCGCTTTCCTGTGTTGCTTTTTTGGTACTTGCAAGCCTGAATTGCCTGACCTTTTCAATTCTATCCATTACTAGGGGCATTTTCTTGAGTTCTGATGGTTCTGCATCTACCAGCCATAAACAATAACGGGCCTTATTATTGATATATTCCTCTGCCCCATAAATTTTTCTTATATACTTTTTTGCTCTTGGTTCTTTTGTAACAAAATCATCATATTCCTCAGCTTTGATGAATAAATTACCGTCATCAGTCGGTTTATTGCCATAAACCATTTTCGGAACATCGCATAAGGGCGAAGAACGTGCATTAATAAATACATTATCCGCATCAACCAAATAGGCGTTTATCTGCTTTGCAATAGTCTCCGATGGCTCGCTGGTAACTGTGGAATATTGATAGATTTTCTTTTTTGCCCTGTCCGATAGACCAAAACCTACAATAACACAATACACCGCCGCTTTTCCTTTTGCTTCATTGCTCCATTTGAATGTTTGGTGAGCAAAATTGATTTTTATATTGTGTTTGTTCATTAAATCTGCCCATAAGGCCGATACCTGTTCACCCTGACATATAGAATTCGTTGAAACAAAGGCCACTTCAATGTTTGTTCCCTGGATATACTGCGCCGCTTTTTTATACCAGCATGTAACATAATCAAGGACGCCGTAATTATTCATTTTGGAAAAAATTCGTTCAGCTTCTTCTTTCTGCTCTTTAGTCATCATACTAGCACCCACAAACGGCGGATTGCCCAATATATAACTCAAATCCTCTTTCGGCACAATTGTCTCCCAATCAATTGCCAACGCATTTCCCAAATTTATCGAAGGCGATGCCGTCAAAGGAATGCGGGCTATATATCTGCCAAATCGCTTCGACGCTTCCATGTTCATTAAGTGATCCATAAGCCACATTGCTGTTTGGGCTATGCGGGCCGGGAATTCTTCAATCTCAATACCATAAAACTGATCCACATTTACCCGCACCAACAGTTCAATATCAATGACCTGCTGCGATTGTAAGTATTCCGATAAAACTTCAATTTCCAGCGTGCGTAGTTCCCTATAGGTCACCACAAGGAAGTTGCCGCAGCCGCAAGCGGGGTCAAGGAACTTGAGCCCTTGCAGTTTGGTATGAAATTCCAGTAAGCGCTGCTGTTTAAGGGCAAAGGATAATTTTCTGATTTTTGCGTATTCTTCCCATAGCTCATCAAGAAACAAGGGCCTGATGAGTTTTAAGATATTGGTTTCGCTGGTGTAATGTTCGCCCAAAACCCGGCGTTTTTCTTTATCCTTTACGCTCTGGAACATTGCCCCGAAAATTTCAGGCTTAATTTTGCTCCAATCCAAAGAGCAGCATTTTAACAATGTTTTCCGCATGGTCGAATTGAAAGCGGCAATTTTCAGGCGTTCTTGAAAAAGATTGCCATTTATATACGGAAACTTTTGGAGGTCTTCATCAAGATTTTTCTGCCGATGCTCTGGTGGTTTATTGAGTACATCAAAGAGAAGGCCAAGGTGCATGGCTAAATCGCTGCCATCGGCATTGGTACGGTTTAACAGATAATTATGAAACTGATTTTTTTCGTCAAAAATGCCGGAATCATCGGCAAACAAACAGAACAGCAGCCTTACGAGATACATTTCCAGTTCGTGGCTGGTATAGTTATTTTCCTTCAGGGCATCGTACAACTCCCCCATGTGCTCGGCGGCCTGTATATCAACCGGGCTCACTTCTGCTAAAGGAATAGTTCTAAACCCCGCAAGATAACCAAAGAGCTCTACCTTTTCAGGCAATGCTTCAAGGGTAAAGGTTATCGGACCGTCCCCTTTTTCCAAATCGTAATAATCAAAGGAAACAAAATCAGAAACAAGAATGCCGATTGGCAATTCTTTGGGAGGAAGGTTTGCGGCATAATCTCTTGCCTGTTCGTAGGCTTTTTTCTTGTCCTTGCCGGGGCTTTTCATCTCGGTCATTATGTGTCCCTTCCAGAACAGGTCTATATAACCCCGCCTACCAGCCATGTCTACCCGATGTTCAAAGGTTGCTACCTGCCGCCGGGTAACGCCAAAAATATCTAAAAAGTCGGTCTGAAAATCCTGTGCATCCGCTTCTTCACGGGCTTTGGGGGCCTTTTCCTTCCATTCGTTGACGAAACGGGACGCTCTTAGCCGGATTTCATTCCATGACAGGGACATGGGCTATTTTACTATAGTTTGGACTTAGAGACCACTGCTCTTATCAATACTACGTCCATTAATTATAATGGTTTATGAGGTTTTTTCATGAATATTTCTGTACAACACATTACAAAAACATATAAAGCGGATAAAAAAGCACTGGACGATGTATCAATTGAAATGACCAGCCCAAGCATGATAGGCCTGGTAGGCCCTAACGGAGCCGGAAAAACCACATTAATGAAGCTGCTCGTTGCTGCCCTTCTGCCTACTGCCGGAAAAATAATGCTTGATAACGAACCTTTGCAAAAGAAGGAAAAATATCTTAAAAGTGTTTTAGGTTACCTGCCGCAATCATTTGGTCTGTATGACGAGCTTACTGTCTGGCAATTTCTGGATTATATGGCAGCATTAAAACAGATAACAGATAATAAAGAACAGATAACAAAAGTTTTACAGCAAACGAACCTTGAAGAAATAAAAAAACAGAAAATCAGGACTTTATCCGGAGGACAGAGACAGCGGGTTGGCATTGCTCAAGCTCTGTTAGGCGATCCGGCGCTGCTCATTCTTGATGAACCCACTGTCGGGCTTGACCCGGAAGAGCGAAGAAAATTCCGCAATTTGATTTCTCAAAGCGCTCAGGATAAAATCGTGCTGCTTTCAACGCATATTATCGAAGATGTATATCATATATGCGGCAGGATAATTGTTATAAACCACGGAAAAATATTATTCGACGGAAAACCGGAAGAGCTCATAAAGGCGGCGCAAGGGTATAAGGGTATCCTTGAACCATCACTGGAAGATGGTTATATGTATTTGATTGAAAAAGGCATTGAGCAATGAGTTTCTTACAATTAATTCGTGTAGAAATTTCAAGGATCTTCAGAGCGAGACTTACATGGCTCTTTGTGATTTTAACCGCCGTCTGTCCATTGTTTGGTTTTACCATTTTCAAAATGAACGATGTTGAAACAGCAGGAACTCAATTGATTATCAATCCTCTGTTAACCGGAGCAATTGGTTCTGCAATCCTGTTTGCGTTATTCACACTGTTGGAATTTGACAGGGTAAACAAATACCGGGTTGCGGCTTTTACAAACGCCATAGCATCACTTATTATACTCCATGTCGCAAAAATGATTGCGGTTTTGTGCATTGTGATTTTCACAGGGATTGTAACAATTTTTGCCTATTTCCCCTACACTATGTTTAAAATGGAATCTTTTGCAGACCCCATGCTGTATGTATCATCGTATGCTATTTTCATGATACCTGCCATGTTTTTTGCCAGCCTTTTTGCCGCTATCTTTCATCAAATATTCCGAAGGGCAGATATTTCCTTTGTGATGGTTTTAGCCTGCATATTGTTTAGTTTTCATTTTTTTTCGACCGGAGATATTTTGTTAACCTGGGTGATTACCAATATTCCGGTATATTCAGACGGTTTCGGCAACGTCAGACCCCTTCGAATGGGGCTGTACAACCGTTTGTTCTGGTTTTTATTTTTAACAGGGACATGGGTTATATCCCTGTTATGCACAAGAAAGTACGAAAAAAGCATTTTTGGTTCCTTAATATGCAACAGTAAAAAATGGTATCTGCCTGTATTAGGTGTGTGTTTGGTTGGGTTAAGCATAAACCATTATCGTAATCAGCCTTTTTTTAACAATGCCCCGCTGGAAATAGACTGGAGCGGGATTGATGCTGTTCAAAAATATAACGAGGGATTGAATATTGTATCGGCAACTGCTCACGTAAAGCCGAATTTAAGCAGGGGAACGCTGTTTGGTGAAATAAGATATATTCTAAGCGAAGACAGTACTTACGGTATAAAGAGAATGAACATCAACTGCGGGTATAGAATTTACCGCATCACTGCAGATAATAATCTTATTGCATTCACCGATTTAGCCAATGATCAATTTTACACAAAAAATATTGAATTTAATATTCCGGAAGAAACAAAAGAGTTAAAAATAGAATATGGCGGTTATCCCATGCTCTGGGGAGCATCAAAATTAGGTTTTTTAGGTGTAGAAATAAGCCGGCATAATGTGGAGCTTCGTGTGAGCTCGCTCCTTCCCGATCTGCGCCTCAATAATACCAATGTAGCGGTTAGTGTTGTTTTACCGGATAATTTAATTCCACTGACTTCGAGCCTGAATGCAGCAGTTGGTGATCCTGTTGATAATGGTGATGGTACCAAAACATGGGCAATCAACCATCTCCGAAGCGATTATATCGAAATTTTCTCAGCGGACTATGTCAGTAGAACGATCAATGCAGGATCAATTAATGTGGAATTTTTTTATCATAGAAACTTTCACCGTCTATTGGAAGAACATGGCATTGATGAGGTCTTAACCGATGTTATTAATTTTTGCACTAAGCATTTCGGGCCTTTACATTTTTTACATGATAATTATTTGAGATTGGTTATGACATCGGCATACAACTTTGGCGGCGGTGCGGTTTCCGGTATAAGCGACATGAGCGAAACCACTTTTTCTATATATTCGCTGACCGATCCCCGAAAAGGCGCAACAGGTATGGAAATTCTCGCCCATGAAATTATTCATCAGTGGTGGGGGCTCAACCGGGTAATTTGGGACGACTTTGATGATTTTCCCGCCTGGACATCAGAAGGCCTAACTGTGTATTCAACGTATCGATTGTACAAAGAAAAATACGGTGAAGAATACGGACGGATACACTATGTTGAAAAATGGAAGCAGGCTGTTGAAGAAATGAACCGCAATTTCTACCGCCGCCGCCCTGAATATCTGGAAATACTGCCGCGGTACTTTAGAGACACCATCAGTGTCAGTGAACGAGGTGTTTTAAGATACAGCTATATGCCATTGTTGATTCACCGGGCAGCGGAACTTATCGGCGGGGATGCGGCAATGGATGAGATATTGTTCGCTCTGGCGCAATCAAACAACTATGAAAATTTGACATTCCGGGAATTTTTGGATGCCTGCAGTTTAACATTGGAGGATTTGCTGTAATGTCAAGAATTTTTTGGTATGAACTGAAAATGTTAATTTTCAACAGATTATTTTTATCTCTTTTAATCATTACCGGTTTGTATAGTTACATGGTTCTAAGCAGGGAAATAATTCTTGGCATCGCCTTTACTGCACCATATTCGCCCTGGAGTTATAGCGCTTATCTTGCGAATATCCTTCCTTTACTGATGATAACCCTGCTGTTTTTTATTACCTTTATGCACTCAAACCATGAGAAACAAGTAATGCATTTGACATTCGTAACCCCTGTTGATCGTTTTAAGTTCTGTCTTGTTAAATGTATGGGCATAGCGGCAGGTTTTCTTATAATATCTTTATTTGTCATTATAATCAGTATGATATTTTATGTTGTACTGTTTCGTTTTACCAATTTTGGCGATTTTATCATACCTGTTGTTATAACATTAATTCCGTGCCTATTATTTATCATTGGATCGGGTTTGCTGCTGGGCTGCATACACGCAAATATTCTGTATGTTTTGATGATCGTTGTCCTGTCATTAAGATTTTTACCGCTGCCTCCATTTTTTGACTTGTATGGATCAAATGTTTTTACTACATACCCAATGTCATTATCTTTAGGTCCTGACGGTGAACCTCCATTTTTATTACCAATCGCCTTTATTATTGGCAGGATATTTTTCAGCGTTGTTGGCATTTTAATGGTATTACTTGGTATAAAAAGATATAAATCATACTTAATAACAAACGGTTAATCGTGACATGTACGTTCCGGGCCGGTATAGTCCGCCGCCACTCAATTGACACAATCCCGTCCTACAGAGACAATAAAGTAACATGAAGCTTCCCTGGACAGGCGGGCGTGCGGCGTTGGTATTCGCCGCCGCGAATGACCGGCGTTTCCGGTTTTTCCTGTGCTGTTTTACAACTATTGCGGCAGTCGCGTTTTCATTTTTAACTCCTCAAATTATCCGCTATACCATCGATTCGGGGTTGGGGAACGAGCCGTTACAGGCGCCGGCTTTTGTGCTGTCGCTGGTGGATCGCATGGGTGGCATGGATTTTATTCGCAGCAATATCTGGATTTGCGCTTTTTTTATTCTGGGAGCGGCACTGCTGTCGGCGGTTTGCCATGTGATTCGCCGGTATACCGGCTCCGAAATCGGGGAGACGGTGTCGTGGCGGCTGCATAATACCCTGTACGGCCATATCCAGAAATTGCCCTACGACTGGCATGTCGGCTGCCAAACCGGCGACATTATTCAGCGCTGCACTACCGATGTTGACAATATCCGCAACTTTATCCAAAACCAATTAAGCGAGCTTATGCGGACATTGTGTGTGTTTGTCGTTGCTCTGGTGATGATGTTTTCCATGGATGTATTCATGACTCTGGTGTCCCTGGCGCTCATTCCGGTAATTCTGGTGTTTTCGATGGTGTATTTTCGCAAGGTAAGCCGCGAGTTTGCCCGTGCCGATGAAGCTGAAGGGGTCATGCAGGCGGCTGCGCAGGAGAACTATACCGGTGTACGGGTTGTCCGCGCTTTTGGCAGGGAAGCGTACGAAATGGAAAAGTTTGCGGAAAAGACAAAAAACTATCAGGACATTTGGGTTCGTATCGGGAAGATGCTGGGGCTGTTCTGGGGTGCGGGGGATTTGTTCACCGGCCTGCAACTGGCGATTGTTATCGGCGCGGGGGTGTGGCGGAGCGTGCAGGGGCAGCTTTCACCGGGAACATTTCTTGCGTTTTACACGTACTGCAACTGGATGATCTGGCCGGTACGCTCGCTGGGGCGCATTCTGGCAGACCTTTCCAAAACGCTCGTGGCGGCAGGCCGCATCAAAGACATTCTCTGCGCCGAACCGGAAACCGATCCGCCCGAAGCCCTCACGCCCGATTTGAGAGGAGAGGTTTGTTTCAACAATGTGACGTTTGGGTACGAAGGAGCAGGGATCGGGGACCAGGGACCAGGGACCAGGGATTGTTGTTCGAAAGATAACGGTACTACCGAGATATTTGACGGTAGTCCGAATATAGAACCCCGGTCCCCGATCCCCGATCCCCGATCCCCGATCTTGCGGAATATTTCCTTTTCGCTGAAACCAGGCGAAAGTTTGGCGATACTTGGCGCTACCGGATCGGGGAAATCAACGCTGGTGCACTTGTTAAGCCGCCTGTATGATGTGCAGGAGGGCTGCGGCGAAATTACGATTAACGGTGTTGACATTCGACGAATTTCCCGGCACCATCTGCGGCGGCACATTGGATTGTGTTTGCAGGAACCGTTTCTGTTCTCCAAGACAATAAAAAACAATATCGCCATGGTACAACCGCAGATAACCGATGGTGAATTGAAAAGCGCCGCCGCTGCCGCTGTCGTCGACGATACCATCGAAAGTTTTGCCGAGGGGTACAATACCATCATCGGGGAGCGGGGTGTTACCCTTTCCGGCGGACAAAAACAGCGGGTGGCCATTGCACGGATGCTTGCCGGAAAACCTCCGGTGATGATTTTTGACGACAGTTTTTCTGCGGTGGACACCGAGACCGATGCAAAAATCCGCGCCGCGCTGCGCCAGCGTGTGAAAGAGGCGGCAGTTATCATCATCTCGCACCGTATATCAAGCCTCATGCAGGCGGATAAAATCCTCGTCCTCAAACATGGAACCGTCGAAGACATTGGATCGCACGAGGAATTACTGGAACGGGGCGGCAGTTACCGCCGTATCTTTGAATTACAGCGCGGCATTGCCGATGACAATGACGACACCGAAGGAACACTATAATGGCTGATACGGCTGAATACGAAGACATTGATTACAACAAACCGCTGTCAATAAGCATCTGGAAAAAGATGCTGCCGTTTATCGTGCCCCAGAAAAAACAGTTGATACAGTGCGGTATATTCATGCTCTTTATCGCGCTGATTGACGTTTTGCTACCTCTGCTGCTGGGGTATGCCATCAGGCACCACATTGAGCCGCGTAGCGCCGAAGGCATTTGGAAAATCCTTGCAGCGATGCTCTTGTTGATGGCCGCCCAGGGAATAAATGTTCGCTTTTTTGTGGCGCTGGGACTCCGCATAGAAATGGGCATTACCCGATCCTTGCGAAATGAAGTGTTTTTTCATCTCCAAAAGTTGGGACTTGCCTATTACAACAAAACCCCTGTTGGCTACATGATGGCACGGACGAACTCCGACACAACCCGCATCGGCGAACTGGTTGCATGGGGGCTGGTCGATTTTAGCTGGGCGGCGTTTTACTGCATTGGCGCGGTCATTGCCATGTTTATCGTTCATTGGAAAATGGCCCTCATTGTCTGCACCACCCTGCCGCTCCTGGCCCTGCTCACCTGGTTTTTCCAGAAACGCATCCTCGCGACAAACCGGATCATCCGTAAACTCAATTCAAAAATGACCGGGGCCATGAACGAGGGCATCACTGGATCGCGTACCGTCAAGGTGCTGGTTGCCGAGGAACTAAGCCTGGCGGGGTATTCCGGCATTACCGGAGAATACCGTATCCACGCAAACCGCATGGCGCGGCTTAAAGCGGTGTTTATCCCTGTGGTCATTTTTATCGGGACGGCGGCAACTGCGGCGGTGCTGGGTTTTGGCGGATGGGAAATTGCCGAGAAAACCCGCGCTGCCCTGGGAGCCGTAACCTTTGGGGCCGAGCTTGCCGTCCTTGCTATTTTCCTGCAATATGCCGGCAGTTTTTTTGAGCCCATTCAGCACATCGCAAATATCATGACCGAATTTGTATCGGCCCAGGCAAATATTGAGCGGGTAAGCGGCCTTTTGGAGCAAACCCCCGGCATTACCGACAAGCCGGAAGTAGTCGAGCAATACGGCGATACATTTACTCCCAAAAGAGAAAACTGGGAACCGCTGGAAGGCGATGTGGAATTCAAAGGCGTTACTTTCAAGTACCCCGACGGGACAGAGAATGTGCTGGAAAACTTTGATCTGCATGTTGCCAGAGGGACATACGTTGCCATTGTGGGGGAAACCGGCGCAGGTAAATCTACCCTGGTAAACCTGGTCTGCCGGTTTTACGAGCCAACCGCCGGGGAAATTCTGATAGACGGGCGGGATTACCGCGAGCGGAGCCAGCTCTGGCTGCACAGCAATTTGGGCTATGTCCTGCAAAGCCCCCACCTTTTCACCGGAACCATCCGCGACAATATCCGCTACGGGCGGCTCGATGCCACCGACGAAGAAGTTGAAGCCGCCGCCAAAATTGTCCACGCCGACGAGGTTATCACCAAGCTGGAAAAAGGCTACGACACCGAAGCCGGAGAAGGCGGCGATCGCCTTTCCACCGGAGAAAAGCAGCTGATCTCCTTTGCCCGCGCCGTCCTTGCCGACCCCCGTATTTTCATCCTTGACGAAGCCACCAGCTCTGTAGATACCGAAATGGAAATGGTCCTGCAAGACGCCATCCGCCGCCTGCTGGAAGGCCGCACAAGTTTTGTCATTGCCCATCGCCTTTCCACCATACGGAACGCCGACACTATCCTGGTTGTGGAGGACGGGAAAATCATCGAGCGCGGCACCCACCGCGCGCTCATGAAAGCCAGGGGGCATTACTATGAGCTGTACACCCGCCAGTTTGAAGAAGAAGCCGAGGAAGAGGTATTAAAATAAAAATTATTCATGTTTAAATCAACTTCAAAAGGCGGCTGAATTTATCAATGCCGCAGCCTGTTCCGCAGCTCCGTCAAAATCGCTGTGCAAAAACAGCATATTCCGGATTTTTTCAAGCGCAGTTGATGTTTCATTTTTCCATTTTTTTTCATTCAATCGGTCCAGCGCAGCATTCGCAGCAGTATCGTCATAATTCACGCAAGCTGACATGATAATGTGCAGCTGTCCGGTTAAGAATTCTGTATCTTCCCGCAGAGTGTTATCTTCAACCGCAGTTTCCGCCGGACGGAGGCTTTGCACAAGCGCTCCAAGCGATGCAATAAAACTATCAATATTGGCGGAGATAAATTCCATATCGCCTTTTAGTCCGGCATCTTCCAGCTTTGATGCCGCTTCTGATTTATCATGCTCACCAATATTCGCAAGCGCGGCTTTCATGGCATGAACAGTAGTGGTTAATAACTTAATATTAAAATTGGTGTATGTTTCCTGCAATGTTACCATCGCTTTTTCCGCATCCAGCCGAAACACCTCCAGCAGTTTTTGATTTACATCGTTTGACGCACTGCCGTTATTTAGCGTCTTCTCACTTTTCCCGGTTACCTTTTCACTTTTCCTTTCCGGGTGTTTATCACGAATATACTTGTTTAAAATATCATCCAGGTGCCGTACATCAATTGGTTTAGAAATGAAATCGTCAAATCCGTTATCCTTAAACATCTGTGCATTTCCCACCAGCGCATTGGCTGTCAGCGCCACTATTACACCGCTATATCCCATGGCGCGCAGTTTATTCGTTGTTTCTATTCCGTCCATCATTGGCATCATGTGATCCATAAATATAATGTCGTATAAATTACCGCTTTCCACTTTTTCCAGTACCGCAAAACCGCTGATTGCCTTATCGATTTTCATGCCATAAGATGCCATCAATCCTTCTGCAACAAATAAATTCGTTTCCAAATCGTCTACTATCAATACGTTTCCGTAAGACATTGTCTGGCGGAGAATCTGTTCATTAGTATGCTGTTTTTGAGAAGAATATGTGAAGTTTTGCAGCTGCCGGGCAAGTTCATGTCCGATTGGTTCACATTTCACGGATTTCTGTATGATCTTTACGGTAAATACGCTTCCTTTTCCGGGTTCACTTCGCACTTTAATGGTACCTCCCATCAAATCAACAAGGTTCCTCGTAATATTCAGGCCAATGCCTGTCCCTTCGGTTGCCCTGTTAGCTTCGATGTTAAAGCGTAAGTATTCCTCTGAAAAAAGTTTTTGGCAATCTTCCTGTGTCATGCCCTGGCCTGTGTCTTCAACGACAAAACGTAATATGATATTCCCGGAATCCGCATCCCCTGAATCAACAACTGAATGTCTTACCAGTAGTTTTACAAACCCTTTCTCCGTGTACTTAATGGAGTTTGAAAGCAAATTATTCAATATTTGTTTTATTCGCAGTTCATCGCCAATGAGTCTTAACGGCAGATCTTCTCTTATATAAAGCATGAACTCTATCGGTTTTGAACCTATCCGTACAATGTTTAACTGAACTGCATCGTAGATAAGACCCGGAACATCGTATTCAATGGGATTGATATCCATTTTCCCTGTTTCGATCTTTGACATATCAAGAACATCGTTAATAATCCCGAGCAGATTTTTTCCGGAGCTATTGATTTTTTCCAGCGATTCTGTTAATTCATCCGGCAGATCCTCTTTATACAGTTGTATTTGTGTTATTCCCAATATCGCGTTTAGAGGAGTGCGTATTTCGTGTGACATTGTCGCAAGAAAATTGCTTTTCGCCTTGTTTGCTTCCTCCGCTTTCCGGGCAAGAGCAGAAATGATTTGCGTGCTTTTCTGTTCCTTAACAACCATTTCCTGCAGTTCGTACCGTTGTTTCCAGGTTCTGTGCCTTAACCGGTCATGGACATAGTTAAGAACCAGGCTAAAAATAACGGCAACCAGCAAATCAGTAACGGAATAAAGTATATGGTCAGCATTAAAATCAAGATCGAAAAAATACCCCACTATTAGAAACAACACAACCGAAAATATACTTAAGAAAGCTTTGTATAAAAAGTAGAAAGGGCCGATTATCATTATCATAATAATAAACACATACCCGCCGATATAAGACGAAGCATACTGACCGGCTGTTGCTGTTACCAAAGATGTCGCTATATAAATATATCCTACAAAGACCATCAAAAGCGCCGAAGGTTTATGGTGAAATGTTTTTGTGAACCGGAGCAGGATTAAACAAACACTCAGCAGGCTTAACCCCAGTCTAATGGCAAGCGCCAGCATGGGCAGTTGATGAATTAATAAATCATGCCGGATATACGGTATCCAGATAACAAGGCCCAAAAAAATGGTAAAATACAGTTTCCCGGATTCGTAGATAAGCTCTTCTTTATAAGTGTCTCTGACTTTATCTCCGCCATACACCCCGAACCGCTCATGGTATTTCCGAATAATTTTTTTTATAAAATTTGATGCCATAAAATAAATCTTCTTAGATGCTTACCGAAGTAGCCCAAAAATCTTCTGCTACATTGAGGAAAACTTCAACGATTTTCGGGTCAAAGTGGGTACCGCTGTCTTTATTTATAATCTCCACCGCTTGTTCATGGGTGAATGCTTTTTTATAGGGGCGCTCAGATATCAGCGCGTCATAAACATCTGCAATTGCCATGAGCCTCCCCTCAAGAGGGATTTCCAAGCCGTTGAGTTTTCTGGGATACCCTGTTCCGTCCCATTTTTCGTGGTGATAACCGGCAAAGCGTTTTGCATGGAGTAAAAACCCGTCGTCACTTGTTTTACTAATGATGCGATCTATGGTTTTTTCTCCTTCAATACAATGGCTCTTCATTGAGTCAAATTCCTCGTTGGTAAGTTTACCTTGTTTGTTGAGTATCACATCACTGATGGTTATTTTGCCCACATCATGGAGCTGGGCAGATGGCAATACGAGGCTGAGATCCCAGCTTGCTATTTCATCGGTGTAGGTTTCTTTGCCGATAAGCTCATTGACCAGAATTTCCAGATAAGCCTGAGTGCGTTCAACGTGCCCGCCGGTTACTTTGTCCCGGTTTTCCACCATGTCCGCCAAAACACTGATGGTTGCGTTGTGGATGTCGCGCACAGCCCTTTGGCTTTCCTTTATCAGTTTATCTGTTTCAATGTGCATTTCAATTCGTTTGATTAATACAGGCGGAGAAAATGGTTTGTTAATAAAGTCCAGAGCGCCCAATTCAAAACCGCGTATTTCAGTAGATTCATCATTTTTCGCCGTAAGAAAAACTACGGGAATAGATTTCAAATTATTATCCGATTTCAACACCTGCATTGCCTCAAAACCATCCATTTCAGGCATATTTATATCAAGAAGAATAAGGTCGGGGACGATTTTTTCCGCAAGTTTAAACATTCTCGCCGCGGATGGCAAGGCAAAAGTTTTATACATGCCGTCCAGCGCAGTCTTTGCCGCCATCAAATTGGTATCATTGTCATCGACGATAAAAATTGTTTTCATAATAAATTTTTCTCTCCTTCAATATCTTTTCATTTATAATCAAAAAGCACTGCGGTATTTATTAATTCCAAAGCCTGTTCCGCCGCCCCGTCAAAATCGCTGTGTAAAAACAACAAGTTGCGAAGTTCTCCAAGAGCGGCAGAGGTTTCCTTTTTCCATGATTTTTCATTCAATCGGTCAAGCGCAGCGTAGGCTGCCTCATCGTCATAATCCTCGCAGGCGGACTTGATAATGTGCAGCTGCCCAACCAAAAACATCGTATCTTCCTGCAAAGTGTCATCGTCATTCACCGTTTCCGCAGGACTTAAGTCTAATATAAGTTTTTCAAGGGATACAATAAAGCTTTCCGTATTGGCGGCGATAAATTCCGTATCGCCGTTCAATCCCGCATGTTCCAGTGCGGACGCTGCCCGGGATTTTTCATGTTCTCCTATATTTGCCAATGCGGATTTCATGCCGTGAACAGTAATGGTAAACAGTTTTATATCACTTTCGGTATTTTTACCGTTGATCGTTGTTTTCCGTAAATAGACAACCGCTGATTGCGCATCTTCCCGAAACACCTTAAGCAGTTCGGCGTTTACCACATTTTTCTCTTTTTCATTTTCAATTTTTCCTTTTATCTTATCTTTTTCCGGTATCCAGCGATCAAGTATTTCATCAAGTTTTGAAACATCTATGGGCTTGGCAAGGAAGTCGTTAAAACCTTTTTCCAAAAACATTTCCCGCATGCCCAAAACGGCATTAGCCGTTAATGCTATAATTGTGATCGGGGATCGGGGATCGGGGACCAGGGGTGTTTGCTTCTGCTCCCAGTTACGAATGGCCAGGGTTGTTTCAATGCCATCCATTCCCGGCATCATGTGATCCATGAATATAATGTCATAGTTCTCGCCATGCATGATGCGCCGCTTTACCATTTCAATGGCTTCTTTTCCGTTTAAGCAGGTGTCAACTCTTGCCTGGTAAGGCGCAAGAAGACCTTCGGCAACTTTAATGTTGATGGCAGTGTCATCTACCACCAAAAATTGGCAGCGTGGAACGGTAAAAGAAACCGCGCCGCGGTTCCTTGGATTGTCAGCTCGTGCTTCATTGTCTTTATTGCTATTGAAGGCAGTAGCGATACCTTGCGGAATAATCACTGTAAAGGTGCTGCCCGCACCGTATTCGCTATCCATTTTTATATTTCCGCCCATGGCAACACAAAGACGTTTAGTAATCGAAAGGCCAAGGCCCGTCCCCTCAATGCCCCGGTTTTTTGCGGAATCAAGCTGAATAAACTCACCAAACAATTTTGCCTGGTCTTCGGGCTTAATACCATAACCGGTGTCGGCAACAGCGATTTTAAGCAGGATCTGTTCTATGCCCGGATTCTCTGCCGTAATGGATAAACTGATATGTCCTTTTTCCGTGTATTTTACCGCATTGGACAGGAGGTTAAGGAGTATCTGCCGCAGCCGTACTTCATCGCCGATAAGACTGTTGGGGATGCTGCTGTCTATTTCGGTTCTAAATTCGATGGGTTTTTCCGCAATCCTGGTACGGATTATATTCACCACATCGTTAACAAGAGACGAAAGCGTATAATTGACAGGAATTATTTCCAGTAAGCCGGCTTCAACTTTGGAAAAGTCCAGAATATCGTTGATGATGGATAAAAGATTAGCCCCCGCTTGCTTGATGGTAAGCACATACTCACGGACTGTATCGGACATTCCTTCCCGTAAAGCAAGTTCCGCCATGCCGGTGATGGCGTTCATGGGGGTGCGTATTTCATGGCTCATGCTGGCAAGGAATGATGACTTGGACTTGCTGTCTTCATCAGCCTGTATCTTTTCCGCAGAGAGACGCAGCAATATATACGAGAGCGTCAGAGAAAGGACAAGACCCAATACGATGAGGATGAGAGCGGTCACATAGAGATCACGGTAAAATTGATAAAAAGGAATTATTAGTCCAATATACCAGCCATTGGAAATAGGGTTAAAAAAAGCAATGGCGGAACTTCCGTTTGAATCCTCTATCCGGCGGGCGGACACATAACCGCCGCTGTGTAAAATCCGGGCGATTTCATTATAGGAATCGCCCAGTACCTGAAGCATCCTGCCCATAAGATCGCTATTGGGATGGGTCATGAAGGTCAAATTCTCGCTGAGGAGTATACCGTAACCGCCGGCAGCCGGTGAAAGAGAACTGACATATTCTACCAGCCAGCTGATGTTAATATCTACAGAGAGAACTCCTACCATCACATTATTAACATTAATGCTCCGTACTGCAGACAATATAAGGTCTCCGGTATGCTCATCAACATAAGGAGCGGTATAAGCCACGGAATCACCGCTCCTTATTGCCAGCTGATACCAGGGCCGCATCTGCGGGACATACTCGCTGCCCGGATCCATACCTATGCTGTCATAGAATTCTCCTTGAATAAAACCGTAAATACTGTAAAAGCCAAGCATCCCCTGATCATGTTGCTGCATCCATTCCGTTGTAGCGCTCAGATAATCCAGTATTTCCTGTTTCGATGCGTCTCGTTCCAGCATATCAATTACAACATGATAGGAATTCAATAATATTGTTTCTGCTGATGACAGCCCCGCTCTGACATTCGCATCGGCGGTATACATTATTTCTTCTGTCCTGTCTGAAAGACGGCCGCGGAGAATACGCCCTATGGAGATATTTGCTGCCACCACCAGCACGGTAAAAGCCAAAAATACAAAGATAAGCTCGCGGAAATTGTGTTGTAATGCGGCGCGGCTGATTTTTTTCATTTATCCCAGTATAAGCACAAAATATCAATTCTGTATATATCATATTACTTTCATATGAAATCAGGCTTGTTCATATCAGCAAAAGTCTTTATAGTGGTAAAATGCGAATTATAGTAATAAATGTGCTCCTGGCGGTATTACTATTATCCATTGGCGGCTGTTCACGAAAGGACAGAGTAACCTCTGACAAGGTATATTTTGCCTGGGTTGGGCCCCTCACCGGCTCCGCCAGGCAATACGGGTTAACTCAAATGATGGCAGTAGAAATCGCCCTAGAGGATATCAATGCTGCCGGCGGCATCCTTGATGGCAGGGAAGTAGTAGTAAATTTCTACGATGATCAAAACGATGCGGACGAGGCAGTAATAATTGCCAACAGAATCGTTCGTGCAAGAAGATACTCTGCTGTTATTGGTCATTTTGCTTCCACTCCCTCCATGGCTGCCGCGCCTGTTTATAATGAAGCAGAATTGATTATGTATTCCCCAACTGCTTCACATGCGGATTTTTCTTCTCTGGGCGGGTATATTTTCCGCAATACCCCCACCCAGGCTCTTGAAACCACCGCATACGCTGAATTTGTCTTTAATAATTTAGATATCAAAACCGTTGGTATACTTAATGTACATGATGATTGGGGTAATAACATTACCAGTATCTTTACCGATACATTTGAGGCGCTGGGGGGTACGATTATTCTTTCGGAAAGTTTTCAAATTGACGAAACCAGGGATTTTACCCCCATGATCACCAGAATGATGCATGAGAATCCCCAGGCCTTTTTCCCGGTTGCCTATTCTTCTGAATCCGCCCGGATTATCATCCAAATGAATTCTTTGCAGTACCGGCCGGAATTGGTCATTCTGACCAGTTCAGCCCTTGGGCAGCAGTTGCTTGATATTACTGGCGAAATGGCGAATGGTGCCTTTCTCATGAGCGCTTTTACTCCCGATATCCAGGGGGATGACTTTGCACGGGTTATGCAGGCTTACCGGGAAAAAACCGGAGGAAGAGAAGGGGATCATTTCCTTATGCAGACGTATGATGTGGTCCGCCAGCTTGCCGAGGTTATTAACCAGGCCAATTCGGCTGATTCCCGGGTTATGCGGCCCGTACTTGCGGCGATGAGTAATTATCCTGCCCTGGCCGGCCCTTACGGCATGAACGATGCGGGGGATGCGATTCGCAGGCTTCAGCCCATTTTTATTGAAGATCGCAGATTTGTAAATGTTTCAGACCGTTACTAGGCTATAGCGTTATATGCCGTGCTCATACTATGAATAATCTTTTATCCCATATCTGTATGTTGAATTACTTTAATTACGTTTTCAAATTCTTGGGTGAGTTCTTTGGATATTACAGAAAGTTCCTTGCCAACTTTGCTGACTTCAACAAATGTAGTATTTTGTTCTTCGATATGGTATGATGTGGTTTCGGTTGCCCTTTCTGTCATGTTTATTATATTCATTAATTCCTTTACAGAATCCGAAATTTCATTTACGAATGACAATAGCTCAGATATAGTGTTTGTTCCGGCTTCTATGTCTTTTTCAGTAACAGCAAATGATGTATTTACATCTTTAATAAGCTCATTAATATCCTTTACCGTACTGTTTATCGAATTGGCTGATTCATTAGAATTTTTTGATAATTCTCTAATACCATCAGCTACGACCTTAAATCCTCTGCCTGATTCACCTGCATGAGCGGCTTCAATAGAGGCGTTTATAGATAGTAAATTGGTTTTTGATGATATTTCCTGTATCATTTTAATAAATTCTACGATCGCTTCAGATTTATTTTTTAATGAAGATATTTTATCCACAGAAAATTTCATAGAATCATTAATGCTATTAATATTTTCTTGGACATTACTAATATATTTACTGCTGTCGTCAGCTTTTCTACTCACAGCGATGCCGGTCTCAACTCCAATTTTTATGTCGGAAAGCGATTCCGCTGATTTATCGGACACTTTCCGGGAGACGGTGTTTACTTGTTCCATTGCTGTACTGAGATGCCCGGATGCAGCATCTATTTTTTTTATTATTTCACTGATTGAGTTCATAGTATTTTGAACTATCGTATTAATTGTATTATCCTTTACAATTTCAACGGCACCTATTGGATTTCCGTCTTCATCATATACGCCAGCGTTTGATACAAGACAGTGTATTGTTTCGCCGTTTTTGTGAAAAACATCAACCGCAACATCTCTTAAAAACTGTCTGGTCTGAACACAACGTTGGGTTGGACATTCAGCTACCGGAGGGCATACACAAGCTCTATACATTTCATAACATTTTAGCTTTTTGGCCTCTTCTTCGGAAAATCCTGTAAGTTTTGCTATTGCAGGAGGCCATAGAACAACATTATAATCCATATCCCGTACATAATACGGATCTGGCATAGCCGATTTTATTCCTTCAAGCTGTGCCAGCTTTAGTTCATTGTATTTTAATTTGCTTTTTAAACTCTCATTTTCAGATTGGAAGGGATTGTCCAATTGGGATGCTTTTTTTGACGTTACGAACATATTTTATACACCTCTTTTATATTACTAAGAAATACTTTACGAAAAACTCATTTTTGTCAATACGTTTTTAATTCGCTTTTTAGCAAGTTTTATATATTCGGTTTCTTTTTCGATTCCAATAAAATTACGTTTTAATTTCTTTGCAACAGCGCCGGTTGTTCAATTGGCATTTTTGGGGAATATTTATGCCCTTTCCATAATTTGTAAAACTGGCACATAACGTTGAAGTTCTTACAAATACACCAATTTTTAATCTTTCCTATCTGTTTACTTGCACTATTTCATTTTGCAATGCTCGCAAAATTTCCTCCCGCCCGGGCATTTGGGGGAGACGGTCGCCGGAGCTTGGCGCGGTTACAGGCGGGTAGACTTGCCATGCTTCGCGTATGGGGATTAGCTCTGCTTCTGCGCCGGTGCTGTGCCATTGCTGTGCGCCGATGCGCCAGGCGCGGGTAAAGCCTTCGCCGGGGACGGTGATTTCTATGGGCAGCCAGCGGCGGCGGATTCCGTCACTATCTTCGAGTTCGATAATATTATTATTGCTCACCTGCCAGTTGTCATCGCCGACTTCAACGGCTATGTAGATGTGGCCGGGTATGGTGATAAAAGCGCTTGCTATGTCTAAGGCTTCCAGCATGGAACAAAATAAAATTGCAAGATAGGAGCAGTCCCCGCCCCGGTAGTACAATGCCTGATAGGGGAAGCTGACATTATCAAGCGCCGATTCATCGGCAGATACATGTGCAAACGATGTGGCGGGAACTACGACATAGCTTATGCCGTACAAACGCAATGCTTCGAATAAAGCCGCCGCATGCACAACATTAGCTGGAATAGTACTCAACGCTCCCAAACCCCCAGTTCGCCCTTCTCTGTTCACTATTACCTGTTCACTGTTAACTGCCGAAGCTACATGGCGGGCAAACATTCGGGCTGCGCTGTCCCTGGGGGATACGAAGGCGGCGGCGCGGCGGTCATCGTCCCATGAGAGGGTGTTGCGATGGAAGATGGGCATTTGTATTGGCGTTGCTGTTTCCTTGCGCGCACCAAGGCTGCGGTACTGCATTTGAATAACACCGTTTGCGTTAACCGTTTCGGTGAGGTTCATCATGGCTTCATTGAATAAGGCAGTTACGGGTAACTCAATGCTTTCGCCGGGGGTAAGACGGGGCACTACAGCGAAAGTCCAGGGGCGGCTCATGTAACTGTCCATGAAGAATGAAATGTTGACATCGGTTATGGTGTTGGGTTCATCATTGGTGATCTGTACCATTGCCACAGGGTTATGTTCATACCATGCCCACGATACGGGAAATACCCTGTGCTGCTGCGTTTTCTCTATGTTCACTCGTGATCTGCCGCCCATTATTTCTGATAGGTTAAGGCGTAAACCGATAGCCGCATTAAAGGTGTTCAGGGAGCGGGAAGCGAAGGCGCGACGGGTGAAGCCGCCTTCGGCGTACAGAGAAAAATACGGCGACAGGTGAAATTGCGCGCCTAATGATCCGCCGAATAACCCGCTTGTGTCGCTATTCTCTCCCCTTGAATACTGGTATAGACCGCCGTTCATGCCGGCCTGAAACGCCCAGCGTTCAGCGTGTTTCCACAGGAGATATGAGGGACGCCAGCGGAGAAATAATCCCACATTGCCTTCAAACAGGGTGAGGGGGTCACCGACTTGTACGGGTAAACTTGCAAATGCGCCGCCTGCGTTTGCACCGAGGGTAAAGTAAGGGGCAAAATCCCAGAAAGCCCAATCAAGCGAAACATTCGCCCCTATGCCGGGGTTTATGAGTTCTTCTGCGAGCGGCACTTGCAAGGCAGGCGCTATGCGTAACGAAAATTCACTTTCAGCAAACAAAAGGGAGTGGGGAGCAGGGAGCAGGGAGTAGATAATAACTAACAGTATACATTTTTTCATTGTTCATTCCTTATGGGTTATTTCTCTGTCAAATTTGTTACACCGTCCCAATCGGGCGGCGGGGGTTCCTGTAAATATGATTCGCTGCGCCATGCGTATAACGCTGCAACCTGGTCATCGGGGCGCTGGTTTTTGAGTTTGGTGAACAGGCTTTTGGCTATGGCAAATCTGCCGTTTTCCATGCTGTCGATTGCTTGTTCCCATTCGGCTGCCCATTCCTGCTGCCGGCTGTCCGTTTCGCTTGCATGGGATAACAATTCATAGAGGCGCAGCGGCGTGGTAACGCCCATCACCCGAACCAGATCGAGCCGGCGGCAGATAAACTCCGCGCCGATTGCTGTATGGGTGTACTCGCTTATCAATATGCCGCCGGTTTTATATAACTTGTTTACCCCTTCCAGCCGGGCGGCAAGGTTGACGGCGTTACCCATTATCGTATAGTCCATTTTTTTCTCCGCGCCCATGTTGCCTACTACCATATCCCCGGTGTTGATGCCGATGCGGGTAAACAGCGGCACGGGGCTTAGGCTTTCTTCCAGAAATTGTTTGTTTAATGCTGTTTCCGCTCGTTTCATTGCAAGGGCGCTGCGGCAGGCAAGGGCGGCATGGTCGTCTCGGGGAAGGGGCGCTCCCCAAAAAGCAATGATGGCGTCTCCTTCGTACTTGTCTACTGTTCCGGTGTGTTCCATGATTATATCGCTCATGGCGGTAAGGTATTTGTTTAAGAGCAGTACCAGAGCGCCCGGGTCAAGCTGTTCGCTGATGCCGGCAAAGCCCTGCAAGTCGGTAAACATGGCGGTTAATACCCGTCTCTCGCCGCCCAGGTTCAGCTTGTCCGGATCGTTGATAATTTCTGAAATTATTTCCGGCGCAAGGTAGCGGGAGAAAGCGTTATGCAAAAATGTCTTCTCGCGGCCCTCCAAAAGGAATCTGACTGCCAGCATTAACACAAATGTTAATAATGCGGAAGACAACGGGACTGCAAAACCAATGTATATGTTACTAATAATAAAGAACCCCATAAAAAACCCGCTCAAAAGAACAAGACCTGAAATGCCGGTCATGATGTACAATTGCGTATCAATGCGGTTTAACAAAAAGCCAATCAACAGGGCGTAAAAAAGCGCAATTAATGCCGAAACATACCAGGGAGCATCATTGATAAATTCGCCTGCAAGCAGCATATTGGCAACAGCCGCGTATGTCCCCACGAGCGGAAAATTTTCCTGAAAAGCGGTATGGCCGACATCCAGCATTGCCGTTGCGTCGGATCCTATTATACAGAAGCCGTCTTTCAGGACAGCGGCTTTTTCACGAATTTCCGCCATCCGGTTATACTGACTTCGGGTAGTATCGAAAAATTCACGTACATAGGCAGCTAAAACCGGATCGCCGCCGACATCGGCAAGTATTATTTCTTCATAAGGGCCGTTCAGGAAGGCATCACTGCTTGTTATAAAATCCCGCCGGGCACTCAGCCAGTCATCACCAGCCGCTCTGTTTTCCGCAAAGGCATTGTTTTTTATGCTTTCTGCAATCAGGTAATATTCCCAGGGAGACAGATTGCCGCTCCAATAATGGAAAAATCCCGCAATAAACATTGATTCAAGATTATTTGCAAATGCTTTTTCAATAATATTATATTGCACGATTTCATCAAGGGACATTATCCGGTAATCGTAAAATGTTTTTTTCGGCCATTTAATCAGAATTGAGCCATTCTGCGAACGGGGAATTCGCAAAGTTCCGCCGTCGCGCATGGCGAGGGTTATCGCCCTGTTGTCTGCCTCAATTGATGTATACCCAAGTTTTTCACGTATTGCTGCGAAGGCTAATTGCCCGTAATACTCTCCTTGATATTTTAACAGAAGATGCACCCGCCGTATGATGCCGTCCGAATCACGAGATGCGTTTACAAACCCTGATCCTTTTGCCCTCAAAAAAAGTTTATCAATATTCGTTAAAACTCTTCCCATTTCGGGAGTCTTTGTGTCGCCCATGGTAATAACATTATTTAATGCAATATTTTCTGAAAGATACCGGTCTGTTTCTTTATCTGTTGCATATTCAACATCGTCAAGTAAATCATGGGGTGAAATAAATGTGAGTGTAAGCCAGGCATTACCGGAAAAACCAAGAGCCTGGGCAAAATACTCATCAACATCCCTGCCCAGCAATGCAAGGGATTCATCCAGCCCGTATCCCGAATCATAATGCCTGAGGTAAAAATCTTCACCATAAATTTCTTCAAAGCGCCGGGCTGCGTATTCCCGATCAAACCGGGGGGCACTCTCATCAAGAAAACTTACATCAAAAGCAATAGTTTCAACGCCAAACTCTTTTAACAAGACGACAATATCGGCTATTACTTCACGCCTAAACGGAAAACCTCCTGCTTGAATCAGGGTGTCATCGGTTATTGTCAGGACTATTACATTTTCATGTTCAGTCAGCGAAGGGAGAAAGCGCAGGAACAGGTCAAACAGCTTGTTATCCAAAGAGGTAAAAAACAACAATGAGGACAGAGCAAAAGCGCTCAGAGAAAAAATGATGAAAGGTTCGTTGTGCTTTGCTCTGCCCATAGTATACTGCTTTATGCTGCATGGAAGCTGTATTTTCAGCACTATTCCGCAGTTATATCATCGTCTTCGGCAGCTTCGGCTGAACGGGTAGAAGCGGTCTGGGTGTGGCCCCTGATATTTCCTGCGGCGCCGGTATCAACCTGGACCACATTCCCGCCGATTCGAATCCCCGAACCTGAGGTAACCAGCTCCGCAAGCCTTTTCCCGTTTTGCGCTGCGGGGATGGTAACGGTTCTTTCGCCGTCATGTAACACCAGCGCCGCGCCGATGCCGGTGTGGATAACCGTATCTGCGGAGAGTACATCGCCTACAGCAATATCAATGCGGCTATTGCCCGCTTCGCGCTGTACCCTTCCTGTTACACTCTGCACAGTGTATGTCTGTGCCGAGATTGTTGCTGTAACCGCTAGTGCGATTAACATTACAAAAGCAATCTTTTTCATCTGATACCTCCAAAAAATTTTATTCACAAATTCTTCACACAGAGGCACAGAGAACACGGAGATAGATGAAGGAGGATATGCCTTTTCTCTGTGCCTTTTGTGAACCCCGTGCCTCTGTGTGAGGATTTTGCAAGTGAATTCATCTTGCACCTGCAATTCGTTCTATTCCGCGCAGGGCGGCTCTGTTTTGGGACTCTCTTTGCAGGGCTTGTCTGAACCAGCGTTCGGCTGTTGCAAAGTCCCGTTCTATCAGCGCGAGGTTGCCGCGGTTGGTCATGGCGGGGACGGAGCCCATGCCGGCGGCGCGTTCGTAGGCGGCGCGCGCTTCGGGTAAACGGCCGGCGCGGGCGTATAAAATGCCTAACCTGTTTTGGCCTGCGGCT
>WRLF01000022.1 GCA_009777735.1 Treponema sp. | reverse complement strand
CGGAATGAAAAAATGGTAAGGAGGCGGAATTTATGAAAATATCAACAAAAGGACGATATACACTCCGTATGTTGCTGGATCTGGCTGAACATAAGAATGAAGGATTTATTTCATTGAAGGACATATCGGAACGGCAGAATATTTCTAAAAAATATTTGGAACAGCTTGTAACCTTGCTGAGCCGTCCTGAAATCCTGCGTACAAACCGCGGTAATAAAGGCGGATATATGTTGGCTAAAGAGCCTTCTCAATATACGGTAGGTCAAATCCTCCGAATCACCGAAGGAGGATTGACACCAGTTTCATGTATGGAAGATACGCCAAACCGTTGTGAGCGCAGGGGGTATTGTAAAACCTTGCCGATATGGCAGGAGCTAGAGAAAATTATTAACAATTATCTTGACAGTATTACCCTTGAAGATGCTTTAGACAATTTCAAAGATGCCAATAATAGCGAATACTATATATAGACTTATCCAGTAAAATTGCACTAAACAACAGTACCAATTAAAAAAAATTGTAATGGCCTCAAAAACTGACGCTCTAGGTAAATCTCTAGTTTCAAAAAATACTATTTCTATTTCGTGTTGATTGAGTTTATTTATTATTTCTTCGCGTTCGTTTTCTGAAAGAGGTAAATGTAAATTTTCGACACGTATAGATTTTCTTACATCATACATAAACTCAACCTATTTATATGGAAATTGTTATCTTTTCAACGGTTATTTTAACCATTTCTCCCTCGGGCTTATTCTTAATTATACCGAATTCAGTATAATTATAATTTGGTTTGTTATAAGCATGATAGCACAAAGAGGTGGGAAAATGTACACACCGTCATTACCTATAAATATCTTTTCTCATGCTAATAGTAGTGCGTTTTTTATTATAAAGTTCGGCGTTTGGTATGAATCCGTTTTTTTCGTAAAAGGCAATAACTCCTTTATCATGTTCAATGTCAGCGTCAACAGTGAGGAAGCGAGCAGCGCAGTAATCCTCATTACAGTCAATCGCTTTACCCATAGCGGCATAAATCATAAAGGAAACAATACCGTTATATTTTTCCGATAATCTGCCGTCAACAGCCAGCTTGGCAATTTTCATAGCAGGGGTTTCCTGTATTTTTATTTTAATTGGAGGTATATAGCTTAGGTTTTATATTTATCCGCAAGGGCATTTTCCAGGACTTCGACAATCACTTGCCTTATTTCTTTAATTATATCCTTATGCAGCCGTTCCATAGCGTTTTCCGGTGAAGGCGGTACTGCAAAAAGCTCATGGGCTTCAATCCCCAAGGCGACTGCTATTCGTTCCAATACATCAGGGGTGGGAAACTGGCGTGAAAGCTCAATCATGGCAATATATTGTGTGGATATTTCAGCTTTTTCAGCCAATTTTGCCTGGGATAAACCTGATTTTTGACGAAAAGCCTTCAGGTTATTTGCTAATATTTCCCTAAGGCGGCTCATATTTTCCCTTGCTCACTCACGAATAAGAAAATGATAATGTCTACGGCTATATTGACAATCAATAGTATATTGATTATTATTGGCAATTCATTGATTATTGTAAGTTATTTGAAAATATATAAAGAAAAAAAGGGGGCAATGAAGGGAGAACATTGGATAGGGGGTAAATATGCCGTTCTTATTAAAAACAACGATTACTAATTTTCTCAAACTCCGTGATGAACTATCGTTGCGGAACATCCGAAAAGAAATACTGCCGCTTATTCTGATTTTCCCGCTGTCTGTCATTGTCGGAGATTTACGTTACTTTGACCTGAAAATCGAAATGTGGGGTCTCCAGTCTTTTGAACTCATGCTGTACCCGCTGGGGCTTGGATGGCTTGTCCTTGCCTTCATTCCCCAAAAAATGATATTACCTTTATTGCGGACAGCCGCTGTTTGTTCTGCTCTCCTGCTTCCTTTCCAGTTTATACTGACCGAAGACCTGGGACGGCTTGCAGTATTTATGGCATTTCAGTTTATTAACGGTATCTGCGCCGCCTCTGCTTTCTTCCTTTTTTGCTTCCGATTGAATAATGTTGAACGGCTGTTTGGAATGTCGTTGATCATCTTCTATTATGGATTTTGGTATACTATCTGGCGCACTTTCCCCATTGTACAAGATATTGGTAAAACATGGGGCGGCGCACTAGCGGTGGCGGTCTATGTTGCCGTGGTTTTCCTGTGCCACCAGAAAGAACACATTGATTCAACAGAGGACGGCAAGGGGGCTGGAGCGGGATTTGTCATTACCCTGCACATGGTGTATTACACGATCATGTGTACGATAAATTACCTAGAATGGATGGAACACAGCGTGGCCAGTATGCCTTTTGGCATTGGACAATTTGCCGCTATTCTTTTTATTTTACTTATACAAGTACGAATTAACCAAAGCGCATTGTATATATGGCTTATGTATTTGGTTTTGTCCCTTTTGGGGCTTGGCATCCTTATATACAATTCGCAAATAACCAGCATTTTAGGGTCATTAATATATGGACTTGGAGACGGCGTGGGCTACATCATTATTTATTATCTTTGCGCGGGGGCAATCAAAAAAAGCAAGTCGTTGAAAATGTACCGGTTTGCCTGCCTTGTTCTCTTTATCGAATACTGCCTTATCTCCGGAGTGTATTCCCAGATATTAAATTTCTATGATGGGTCGAACCACTATCTGGCATTTGGTGTGGTGCTGGTTTTATGTTCTGTCTGTTTATTGTTTATTCCGGTCATGCAAAAAAGGTTGTATAATGCCGATTGGACAGACGGCATTCATTTACAGGAAATCCCGGAGTATGCCCAGCCGCTTGCGGAAACAGAAACATTCAATGCACGAGATGACCTCGGACTTACCGGAAGGGAACAGGATATTTTAGCCATGCTACTCAAGGGAATTTCCCCCAAGGAAATTGGCTATACCCTGAAAGTTAGTTATCATACGGTTGGTTTTCACCGAAAAAATCTGTACCGTAAGCTGGGAATTCAGAGTATTCACGAGCTAATTACCAAATATGGCTCCGAAGTAAGTTGAAAATACCTTGACCTACTCTATAAAGTAGGTAGAAAAAAGCCTAAAACAACCCAACCTACGCTAAAAAGTAGGTATCCATACACCCCTGCCAATTATATAACCACTAAAGGAAACGAAAATTACGGAAGGAGTTTTATATGAACGAAAGCCAAAAACAGGAAATCACCGGATTTTTTACCGGAAAAGATGCGAGCGCTTTCAAGGGAGTGGTGTTTTTATTTAACAACATCCCGGAAAAAAAATTGCAAAACGCTATTAAACACTATGCTCACTTAAAAAGCGGCGAAGAAGTAGTATTGCTGTATGAGTATTCAGCAAAAGAGGGATTTGTATTGACGACAAGCAGCCTGTATGTCAATCAGCCTACCTATGCGGATTGCAGTGTCGGCGAGTCTGCTGCCATTTCGGATATTAATGATTTTTCATGGCGCAAAGGAAAAGGGCTAATGAATCCAGAAGAATACATCGATATCAATGCCGGTTCACAAACAGTAACAATACAATATATGTACGGAAAACAACTGATGAGTGCGCTGGAAAAAACAGTATCGGTGTTAAAATCAAGCGGCTTGGCAGGGGATGCTATCGCTGCAGCCCAACCTGTAACACAGGAAACCGCCGCAAGCCCGGGATTGAAACATGAGTACGAACAAGGGCAAAAGGAAGGCGAAGAGTTTGCTGACAAACTGCTGGATGTTGCCGATAAAGCCAAAAATGCACTTGGCAAGCTCGGCGGCTTATTTGGGAAAAAATAGATAAGGAAGGTATTATGAAATTTACGTTAAAAAATGCAAGTAAAGTTTGCCTTGTCTTTTTTTTATTTGCCCTGCTACCAACAATGGTGCAGGCGCAGTATTTCACGCCTGACCTGCCTGAAGGCAGATGGCTGTATCTTTTTAGCGGTCCCTCGACACAAGGCGGAGCAAACGCTGCGTTGGCAAGGGTTTTGCATAATGAACAGGTGCGTGTGGACACCGTTAATAAAAACGGCTGGTGCAGGGTTTTTTACATAGATGCAGAAGGCAAAGAATTTAACGGGTATACAAAAATGAGTATGCTCATTCCGCTTGACGAGCAGGCGGCGGAAATGAAAGCTGCCTACGACAAAAAAGGCGGGCTTGAAAAAACGGTTGTCACGCTGGGTATCATTCTCGCAGGAATTGGACTTGTCATATCGTTTCTGGGTTTTATGAAAAGTATAAGGACTATTGTGTTAGCCGCTATAGTGCTGCTGCTATCGGCTGTTGAAATATATTTTCTTACCCAGACGGGCTTTTCTTTCTATTTGCCAAGCGTTGTCGGGTGGAAATGGGCAGCGATATGGTTTGCCTGTTTTACCGTGTTTTTACTGGCGCAAATTTATTTATTTTTAATGACGCTTAAATCTATTACCCCCCTACAGGAAGTCGTGGGAAACTCCATACTTGTCCCATTGCTGGGAGTACTCCTGCTGTTTGTTGCCTTGCTGGTAAGTATCTTTCTGGGTATTGATGAAAACCTTATTTTCAGGATTTTTATCGGAGTGCAGGCGGCAAATGCCGTCTTTGTCCTTATCTATTCTATCGTAAAAATCGGCTTTGCCAGAGGCGTTTTTTATACACTGGTATTTACGTCAGGAATAGCGGCTATTGGCCTTATGGCGCGTGACGTGATAGCAGTTGCGGTTGTCGGCTTATTTGGTTTGTTCTTTGTGCAATTTCTTCTAACAAAATATGCACAGGGAGGATTTACTCAGGTGAAGGTCAAAGATTCATCAGGAAGAATAAGGTATAGGTGGGGAGACGAAGTAAAACCAGGCGATCAAAAAATGTCGTGAACAGACGAACGGGCGGAATGGTCTATACAAGAGTACGCTAATAAAAAAAACATTAGCAGTTCTTATATCATTTTTTCACATTTTTTCTCAAATTAATTAAAGCATTTCCATATATCACGCCATATATACCATAGAGGTACACTATGAGTGTGATGGCTTACGCGCCCTATGGCGCAGGCGGGGTAATAATCAGGGTAGAGGCTGATATCCGCCGGGGGATTCCCGGTATTGATATCAGCGGGCTTGCCGAAGGGGCGGTACGAGAGGCACGGGAACGGGTACGTGCGGCATTCAGAAATTCCGGGTTCAGGTTTCCGCTGGATAGAATACTAATCAACCTGGCGCCGGCAGGCATGAAAAAAGACGGAGCGGCGCTGGATCTGCCCATTGCTCTTTCGGTGATGGAGGCAGCGGAACTTGCCCCTGTCCCTCCAAACATCATGGTGATGGGAGAACTTGAACTTTCAGGCAGAATACGCCCGGTACGGGGTGTTTTGGCGGCAATTGTCGCCGGTCTGGAAGAAGGCATTACCGAATTTATTGTCCCGGCAGATAACCGGGGGGAAGCGGCAATACTGAACGGTATGTCCGCAGCGGTAAACGGTTCCGGAAAAAATCGTGTTATGCGTTTTGCTGCGGTTTCCACCCTGAAAGAAGCAGTTAATGTGCTTTTTTCCCGTACAGAATACGGGGAACTGCCCATGCAAAAACAGACATTCGCCGGTACAAAACCCACCACTGATGCTGCTGGTGATTTCACAGATGATTTTGCTCATGTCCGCGGTCAAGCTGTTTGCAAGCGAGTACTGGAAATAGCTGCAGCCGGAGGACACAATGTTTTGGTCTTTGGCCCGCCGGGAGCAGGCAAGACAATGTTGGCGCGGCGGATGCCTTCAATCATGGCTCCGCTGAGCCCTGACGAAGCGGTTGAAGTTACGCGGTTGTACAGCCTGGCTGGGCCGCTAAAAAGCGGTTTTATCGATCAGCTTATCACGCATCCGCCAATCCGCGCGCCGCACCATTCGGCAAGTGCTGAGGGGATTTTGGGCGGTGGTAGAATACCGCGTCCGGGCGAAATAAGCCTTGCACACTTTGGCGTGCTGTTTCTTGATGAAGCTCCGGAATTCAAGGTAAATGTATTACAGGCATTACGGGAGCCGCTTGAGGATCGGGTGATAAGTATTTCCCGTGCTGAAGGTCCGCTGCGCCTGCCCGCCGAATTTCAACTTATCCTCGCTGCCAATGCCTGCCCCTGCGGGCGGCTTGGGAGTACAGCAACAGACGATGATGGAGAATATAGTGAAAGGCAAATCTGCTTGTGCTCTCCGGAAGAAATATATCGATACTGGCGTAAATTCGGCGGCGCACTGCTCGATCGTATTGAACTTCGTGTTCCCGTTCTCCCGCCAAAATTGAGCGAAATAGGCAAACCATTGGATAACATTGTAAGCAATGACGACGAATCCAGTGCTGATATATCCCAAAGAGTGATTAAAGCCGTAGAAATACAGAAACAACGGTATAAGAGCACGGGAATACGCCGTAACGCATCGATTCCAGCCGGAAAAATAGCGCTTTTTTGCCCCATGAACGAGCAAACTCAAGGTGAGTTTCACAAAGCCCTGGCACGACTGGGACTTTCAGGCCGGGCGTACCATGGTACAGTACGGGTAGCCCGTACCATTGCCGATTTGGCAGGCAGGGAAGATATCTGCATTGATGATCTGTTGGAAGCAGTGCAGCACCGCTGTTACGGCGAAGACCCTTACGAAATAATCACCTGTGGATGAATGAGGGTTTATCTATAATTAAATGTGTTACCGGTTTATGTGTTGCTAAATCCCGTATATTACCATATAATAACACCATAATATCAAGGGGGTTACTATGAGTGATAATCAAGACTTTACGGTAGAAAATTTGGGCAAATGCAGTATTAAGTCGCCCATAGCCATGTCAAAAACGGCGGGAGACGGGATTGCAAATTATGTTACCGATGATCAATTTGTCCGTCTGGGTGTTACTGTCAAGGCAGGAGCGCAGCAGCCTGTTAAGCGTTCGCAAATACTGGAACGAGCCGGTCCGCGGGAGATGATCTATTTTACACCCGCTCATGTACACGCAGGGATTGTAAGCTGCGGCGGGCTGTGTCCGGGCATCAATGATGTGATCAGAGCTATAGTACGCTGCTTGTGGTACCGTTACGGGGTAACCCGAATATCGGGCATTCGTTACGGTTACCGGGGGTTTTTGCCAGAATCGTCTTTTCCGGTAAAACCTCTTGAACCTGATAATGTCGATGACATTCACAAGATCGGCGGCACATTCCTCGGCAGCGCCCGCGGCGGCGGCAAGGAAGTAAGCAAAATCGTTGACACGCTGGAAAGGCTCAACCTCAATATACTGTTCACTATCGGCGGTGACGGCACCCAACGGGGAACACTTGATATTGCCGAAGAAGTAAAAAAACGGCAGCTTAAAATATCGCTCGTTGGAATTCCCAAAACGGTTGACAATGATTTTTCCCTCATAGACAGGTCTTTTGGTTTTCAGACCGCTATTGAAAAAGCAACTGATATAGTAACAGCAGCCCACATGGAGGCAGTCTCCGCCATTAACGGCATCGGCCTTGTCAAAGTGATGGGACGCGAATCGGGTTTTATCGCCGCCTGTACCGCGTTGGCAAGCCACGAGGTAAACTTTGTGCTTATTCCCGAAGTGCCTTTTAACCTGGAAGGATACAACGGGTTCCTGCGCCATCTCGAAGACCGGCTTAAAACACGTAAACATGCGATGATAATCGTGGCAGAAGGCGCCATGCAGGAACAATTGCTCACCGATCGCAAGCATGATGCCGGAGGCAACCTAAAGCTTGCCGATGTAGGTACTTACATGCGCGACAGAATAAATAAGTATTTTGATGAGAAAAAAATGGAGATCAATTTAAAGTATATTGATCCCAGTTACGCAATACGCTCGGCAAGAGCCAATCCGGCGGATTCTATTTACTGTGAACGCCTGGGGAACGCAGCTGCCCATGCGGCCATGGCAGGAAAAACCAAAGTGATAATCGGCCTCGTTAACAACAAATATGTCCATCTGCCCATCGGTGCGGCTATTGCCCAGCGCCGCCATGTCGATCCTGAAGGGAACCTCTGGCGCGACACCCTGGATGCTACCCATCAGCCGGCACAGATGGTAAATAAGTTTGAGAAGTAGTTTGTACTGAGGAGATAACCGGTGGAACAGATTAACAAGACTCTTTTAAGCAAAGGCAGTGTTGATCTTGATATGCCTGATACTGAAACAGACGCATTATTTTCGGACGTTTTGACACAAGCCTGCGCCGAGGTCAAGCCGGTCTCCTCCGTACTGCTCATTCCACCCGATATTACCCGATTCCATTCGCGGGCAGGTATACTGACCGGTATTGCCTGCCGTGAATTAGGCAGGGCGGGAATCGCCGTCACGGTATTACCTGCTCTGGGAACGCATGTTCCCCTGAACGCCGCTGAACGTGAGCGCATGTTTCCCGGCGTGGCGGAGCAGCTGTTCCGGGTCCATGACTGGCGCAGCGATATTGCAGAACTTGGACGTATCGAACGGGAGTGGGTGGAAAACACTACCGGCGGCGCAGTGAGTTATGACTGGCCGGTGCAGGTAAATAAACTCCTGCTTCAAGGCGGTTTTGATCTGATCATTTCGCCGGGACAAGTCGTGCCGCACGAAGTGATAGGTATGGCGAATCATTCAAAGAACATTTTTGTGGGAACCGGCGGCAAGGAAGCTATCGACAAAAGCCATTTTGCCGGAGCCGCTTATGGCATGGAGAAGATCATGGGCAGGGCGGATACCCCGGTGCGGGCCATGTTCGACGAAGGTATGCGCCGTTATGGCCATAAACTGCCCCCCGTCCTGTTTGTCCAGACAGTAATAAGCGCCCGCAGTGAAACAGAAGCAGCTGTATCGGGTAAACCCCGGGGAAGCCTTGCCACGAGGGGGCTTTTCTGCGGGTTTGGCCGGGAATGTTTTGAACAGGCCGCCGCCCTTTCACGGCTGGTGAATGTTGACCTCCTGAGTGAGCCGATCCAAAAGGCAGTGGTATACCTTGAACCGGAAGAATTCCGCAGTACCTGGCTCGGGAACAAGGCTGTATACCGTACCCGCATGGCAATGGCCGACGATGGCGAACTGATTATTATCGCGCCGGCTCTGGAACGTTTCGGCGAAGACCCAAGCATTGACGCGCTGATACGTAAGCACGGCTACCGCCCTGCAGAAGTTATCAAAGAAAAAGTTATATCCGATCCGGAACTGGCAAACAGCCTCAGTGCAGCAGCCCATCTGATTCATGGATCAAGCGAGAACCGTTTTACCGTACGTTATTGTCCGGGGCCGGGCATTAGCCGCCGGGAAATTGAATCTGTGGGCTTCGAATGGGGCGATATTAACGAAGTAATGAGCTGTTATGATGTTACGAAACTTCCAACCGGCTGGAATACTGCGTCTTCCAACAAAAATGAGCGGTTTTTCTTTGTACCGAATCCGGCGTTGGGCTTATGGGCGTTACAGAAAGACTTTATTTGAATTTTAACCACACAGAGACACAAAGACACAAAGATGAAGAAAGATAATTGATGAATAAACTCTTCATTAATGATAGGCGAAAAGCCCTGGCAGCAATAATTATCTGTGTTTTATTATGGGGTTTTTCGTTTATTTCAATAAAAATTACTGTGGCGGTTTTTCCGCCTATGTCTCTGGGCCTTTTGCGTTTTGCCATTGCTCTGGTTTTTCTGTATTTTATCAAGCGAAAACTGGCACCCAAAGAACCATTACAACTGCGTGATATTCCTCTGCTGCTTGGCGCAGGGTTCTGCGGCGTAACTTTGTACTTCTTTTTTGAAAACAACGGTGTATCTCTGGTCACCGCATCGGAGGCCTCCATCGTAACCGGAGCCATCCCCGTGCTGGCGATGATCGCCGATTGGGCCAGCGGAAAAATTACCCGAAATAAAAACAGCGGTTTTCCGCAGCTCAAGGCCCGCCAGTGGATAGGAGCATTTATTTCCATTGCCGGTGTGTGGCTGGTTGCCGGGGTCTCCTTTGCCATTTCAGGCAGTATTCTTGGCTATGTATATATGGCAGGGGCAGCTCTTTCCTGGGTGGTGTATTCCCTGTTAACCCGTCCCCTTTTTGCCCGCTGTTCCCGAATCTACATCGTGTTCTGGCAAACTGTTGCAGGTTTTGCCGGATTTATCCCTTTTTCGATCCAGGAGATAAACCGGTGGGGAAGCCCCAACCTGCCTGTTATCTTCCATCTGGTTTTCCTGGGGGTCTTTTGTTCAGCATTAGGTTACTGGCTCTACGCCCGCTCTCTTGCAGTTTTGGGAATGTCGGTTTCGTCGATGTTCATCAATTTAATTCCGCTGGTAACTGTTTTTTTTGGTTTCCTGATCATGAGAGATCGCTTGACTTTTCTGCAGTTAACCGGTGCGGCTCTTGTTATCGGCGGTGTGTATCTTTCGATGCTGGAGAAAAAACATACATAAGTCCCTATTTCAGGTATTCTAATATTCACTTCCATTAGTATATAATAAAGTTACATACGAAAGATGCTGCCGCAGGCTGCAGACATATAATAGTTAAGGAGACAAGATATGTTTAAAAACAAAGGAAAAACACTTGTTTTTGGTTTGATAGTATTGGCAGCATTGGCTTTTTCTGCTTGTCAAAATAACTGGATGGCTTCATGGTGGCCCGAAGAAAAACCCATTCAGCAGATATCCGGCCCCTTTTTTCAGGTAACATTCGATTCAGATGAAGGGTTGCCAAAGCCGGGAGATCAGCTTATTGCCAAAGACGCGAAAATAGCCAAATTGCCGCACATGACTCGTGGTACCGATGGTTTTGCCGGCTGGTGGTTTATAGACAACGATGGCAGTGAATATGAATGGGATTTTGCAACATACACTGTTCAGTTTGATATGACTTTACATGCTAAATGGGCCACCACTTCACCGCCTAATATTTACACAATTACATTTGATGAAAACGGCGGAAGCCCTAAATTAGCAGATATTTTTATTGTTGATAACCAATTAATCCCCACTCCAACATCTTTAAGGAAAGAAGAAAACAGGGACCATTATCCTGACTGGGACGAAGATGAATCAAATAGCGGGGTTTGGGGCAGCAGCGGTGACTGGATGGGTTTTGGCGGATGGTATACTACATCGACTTTTGATCCGGGCTCTGAATGGGATTTTAGCACGGATAAAGTAACAGCAACCAATCCAAAATTGAGCGGCGTTATGTTAAATAATGGTGCTGTCATAACCCTGTACGCAGAATGGGAGACACGTTATTGTACGGTTACATTTAATGCAAACGGCGGAAACCCGGCGCCAAGAATACAGGATCTGCTTGAAGGTTCAAAAATAATTGAGCCGCTGGCTATGAGCCGCCCCGGTTATGGTTTTGGCGGCTGGTACCGGGATGCTGCCTTTACCAGAGAATGGAACTTTGCCGAGGATACCATCAGCACAGGAACCAGAAGTTTAACGTTACATGCCATGTGGGTCGGGAATCTGTACAATGTAACATTTGTACCTGATGGCGGAAGCCCGGCTCCTGCAGCCCAAAGCATTTCGTATGGCGAAAGGATACCAATGCCGGACATCATGGTTAAAGACGGTTTCGGTTTAGAAGGCTGGTATCGTGATCCGGGTTTTTCCCCGCCATCCGAGTGGAATTTCTTGACAGATACGGTGGACAGTAATACAACCCTGTACGCCAAATGGGGTGTAGTTCATTACAATGTTATTTTTGATACTTCCTTCCTTCTCCCTCAATCAGGGCAGGGGATTCCTGTTCCCAATGGGCAGGATATTGTGTATAACGGCAGAATTGTTGAACCCTCATATCCTACCCGAGCCGGGTATACTTTTGTCGGCTGGTATTCGACACCTGATCAAATCGTCAGTACTCCATGGGATGAACCCTGGGATTTTGATACGCTGTTAAACACCGTTACAACGGGACTAACCGGTACCGGAACCTTTAATCTCTATGCCCGATGGGTTCCCAATATCCAGGGCATGGTCTGGGTTCCCGGCGGCAGTTTTATTATGGGGGATGATAAAACAACCGGCGCAAAACCGGCACGCAGGGTAAAAGTAAGCGGCTTTTACATGAGCGAATTAGAGGTAACACAACAGGATTATCATGTGGTAATGGGAGTACAACCGAGTAATCATTATATCGGATTGGATTTTTTGCCAGTGGAGAGGGTCAGTTGGTTTGACGCAGTGGCGTTTTGCAATGTGTTAACCCAACAAGGCTGGCATAGTTCTGTATCGTGGGGGGGAGCTGCTAATCAAGCGCTTCCGCCGACATCCTACCCGGAGAACATTTGGGTCGGTGGGCTTGGGCCGGGATATGACGATACCCTTGAGCCGGTTTACACGTTTACTTCCCTTACCCGGCCACTTCTCAGCGGCAGCGGGTATCATAATGCTTATCCGATAACCAGCGCCGATGTAACGGCGGACTTTAGCAAAAACGGCTACCGGCTGCCCACGGAAGCCGAATGGGAATATGCGGCACGGGGAGGGAACGGATCGCCGGACGGTTTTCTCTATTCAGGAAGTGACGATCCCTTAGCGGTAGCCTGGTTTAATAATAACAGCTCAGGCACGACAAACGAAGTTGGTCAACTGGCGCCTAACAGCCTTGGCATTTACGACATGAGCGGTAACGTATCCGAATGGTGCTGGGACTGGTATGCCCCGTATGACCCGGACGATGTTGATGATCCCCAAGGCCCAATAACTGGTACCGAACGGGTCAGGCGCGGCGGCGCATGGAGTAACGCCAATACGAATCTCAGGAATGTGGTGCGAAACAGTTTCCCGCCGAATAATTCTACGTGGGTTATGGGATTCCGTGTTGTCCGCGGCCCTACTGATGCGCCCCGGCGGTATTAGGGATTCCCAAACAATCCGTCTCTGAATGCGTTGATATAATTAATGCAATACTCGTCAGATCCCATCAGAGCTTCGGTTGCGTATAACAAACCCATCATGTCCTTGTTAAGCGGATCTAAAATGGCGCTGTCCATACCTGAGTTTATGGCAAGGATCATAAAGGCGCGGTTGATATATTTTCGTGCCGGAAGGTTAAATGAAATATTACTCGCTCCTCCGGTAACATGAATTTCCGGGTACAGTTCTTTTACTTTTTTTATGGTATTGATCACCCGGATAATGCCGTCTTCTGACGTGCAGAGCATTTCAATGAGGGGATCAATATGCAGCCTGTTGGGGGCAATTTTATATTCACCGGCGTTTTGCATTATATCATGAAATATTTCTATTCGCCTTTCGGTGGTTTGCGGAATACCCTTATCGTCGGAGAGCAGGGCTATACATTCCCATTTGCTGTTGGCAATTACCGGAAAAATCGTTGCTATTTTATCTCCTTCACCGGAGACAGAGTTGATAAGGCCGGGGTTTTTACAAAACTGCACCGCTTCGGCACAGATTTTTGCGCTGGGGCTGTCGATACAGATCGGCGTATCGGTAACACTCTGTACCAGATCAATCATCCATTTTAACACTTCAAGTTCCTGTTCTTCCGGCACGGACGCACAAACATCCAAAAAATCCGCCCCTGCCTCAGATTGCTTTTGCGCCATGTTACGTATATAGTCTTCGTTTTTTTCAGCAATCGCCTTTGCCATGGATGGAATTGAACCATTGAGTTTTTCACCGATTATTATCATATTCGCCTCCGCCTTAAGTCAGTATAAAATGAATAGCCTTGTATTACAAGGTAATTCTGGTTATAATGACTTATAAAAAAAGGAGGTATTGTGCCGTTTAAGAATATTGAGCAAAAATTTACCGCCTCCATAAATGAGGTGGTTATTGGCACGGGAGAAAAAGCCGTAACTCTGGGCGGGGAACATGTATTTCCCCTGTACAGTTTTGACGGTGATATACAGAACCCGCCTTGTGTGGGACTGGAGATTTCCGATCTTACAGAAAATATAGCTGATATTACCAGGCGTACCTGCGAAGAATCCGGGGCGGATTTTATCAGCCTGGTTTTTGAAGGCGCCGATCCCAACGGGCTGAACAAATCTGTCGAGGAATGTATTGCGGTATGCAAGGAAGCTGCCGATGCGGCAGCAGCTTGTACGGTGCCGCTTCCGTTAGTAATTCAGGGCTGCAGGAATCCGGAGAAAGACGGCAGGCTTTTCGAGAAAATAGCCGAGGTTTTACAGGGAAAAAACGTACTGCTGCTTTCGGCGCGAGAAGAAAATTACAAATCTGTGGCAGTCGCGGCAGTTCAGGCGTACGGGCAGAAGGCCGGAGCGGAATCGGCTGTTGATATAAATCTTGCCAAGCAGCTTAATGTTTTGATTGCACAGCTTGGCATCCAGCCGGGGAATACGGTGATGAACATTGGTTCCGCCGCCGCCGGTTACGGTTTTGAGTATGTTGCCTCTACCATGGAACGGGTAAAATCCGCAGCGCTTGCGCAAAACGATACCATGTTGCAATTACCGATTATCACTCCGGTTGGCAGCGAGGTGTGGGCGGTAAAAGAATCGATGGTTTCCGAAGATGATTTTCCCGAATGGGGGCCGGTGGAACAGCGCGGCATTCACATGGAAATTACAACTGCTGTTGCAAGCATTGCATCGGGAGCAAACGCTGTTATCCTGCGGCATCCGGCTTCTGTGCCGGTTGTTAAAAAACTTATAGCAGAACTGACAAGAGGCGGATCATGACATTGAAAGGCATCGACATTTTTAAACTGACTCCCAAGACGAATTGCAAAGACTGCGGCATTCCTACCTGCATGGCGTTCTCCATGAAAGTTGCGCAAGGGGGAATAACAATCGATAAATGTCCCCATCTGTCAGACGACGCGCTCAAAGTTTTGGGTGCGGCAACCGAGCCGCCGATGAAACTGATAAAAATCGGAAATGCATCTGCGGGAAATGAGCTGTCCCTGGGCGGAGAAACCGTATTATTCCGGCATGAAAAAACTTTTATTTCAAAAACATTATACGGGGTAACCGTTAATGCGGAAAATATTGAAGCAAAGCTTGCCGATGTAAAAAAAATAGATTATGAACGCATAAGCGAGCGGATGTATGTTGAATTGATTAATATTGCATATACCGGTAATACCACAGCGTACCTGGATGCAGTGCGAACAGCCCTCTCTGCGGGACGAACGCTTATACTTGATGTGAAAGATCCGGATGCTGCAGCCGCAGCGCTGGAAATTGCCCGGGACAATAAGCCTCTTTTGAATGCAGCCGACGAATCAAATTATCAGGCAATGAGTGAGCTTGCTGTCAAATACGGTGTTGCTCTGGGCGTAAGCGGCGCAACACCGGACAGCCTGTACGACACTGTTCGGGCGGTTGAAGGCCTGGGAAATAAAAACATTGTTATCGACGTTGGCGCCGTTTCTATCAAGGATGCATTTGCGCGGGCAGTGCAGATACGCCGCGCCGCACTGAAGGACGGGGATCACAGCTGCGGGTACCCGTCGCTCGTTAATACTGCGGCACTTGCGCCTAACGATAGTTACATGCAGACAGCGCTTGCCTCGCTGTTTACGGTAAAATATGGTTCTATTGTCATTATGGACAGTGTCAGCTACGCTCAGGCGCTCCCGCTCTTTGGATTGCGACAAAACCTGTTTACCGATCCCCAAAAGCCGATGAAGGTTGAGCCGGGAATATATCCCATAAACAGCGCCGATGAAAATTCCGTCGTCGCCACTACGGTTGATTTTGCTCTTACATATTTTATTGTGTCAGGCGAGATGGAACGTTCAGGCGTACCAGTCAACCTGCTCATAAGCGATGCCGGCGGTTATTCGGTACTGACTGCATGGGCTGCGGGCAAACTTTCTGCCGGAACAGTTGCAAAATTTATTAAAGAAAATAATATTGAAGGTAAAATTAAAAACCGGAATCTGATTATTCCGGGAAAAGTTGCTGTACTTAAAGGCGAGCTGGAAGAAAACCTTCCCGGCTGGAAAATAATTGTCGCACCCAATGAAGCGGTAGCTTTGACAAAATTCCTTAAGGAGCTAAAGGTGTAAGGAGGTATCTCATGGGAAAATTTATTACGATTGGCGAAAGAATTCACTGTATTTCTCCGGTAATCAGGGCAGCGATGGAATCCATGGATCCGGAACCTATTTTGAAACGTGCACAAGAGCAGCTTGCTGCCGGAGCGGATTATCTTGAAGTGAACATAGGGCCTGCCGAGAAAAATGGACCGGAGTTGATGAGCTGGGCGGTAAAACTTTTGCAGGAAAACTGTGACAATGTGCCGCTGTGCCTTGACACGGCAAATAAAAAGGCAATCGAAGCAGGTATTGCCGTGTACAATCCCGTAAAGGGTAAACCCATTATCAATTCCGCCGATGCCGGTGATCGCATGTCCTTCATCGACCTTGCCGCAGCAAACGGAGCGATTTGCATTGCCTTGTGCGCCAGCCATGGTGTTCCGGCAGACAATGACGAGCGTATGGCGTACTGCCAAAAGATGCTTGAACGCGGAATGGAGCTCGGCATGGAAGCGGAAGACCTGTGGTTTGATCCCCTGTTCCTTGTTGTTAAGGGAATGCAGGACAAGCAATTCGAGATGCTGGAGTTTATCCGCCAGCTGAGGGATATGGGGTTTAACTCAACCGGGGGGCTGTCCAATGTTTCCAACATGATGCCAAAAAACATCCGCCCCATTATGGACTCGGCGATGGTTGCAATGGCCATCGGCAACGGGTTAACATCTGCCATTGTAAACCCCTGCGACCGGAGACTCATGGAAACAATCAAGTCCGCGGATATAATTATGAACAATAGCCTTTACGCAGATTCATATTTGGAAATTTAAGGAATTGTTTTTGAACAGCCGTTTTTCATCGTCCTCCGAAGTATTTGCTTGGCTTTCACGATTTATTAATTATGAGAGCGGGATGATCCCTCCAAAAATATTTCGCCTGGAAACCATGGAGGCTTTGGCGGAACTTGCCGGAAACCCGCAGCACTGCGCTCCGGTTATCCACATTGCCGGCTCAAAGGGCAAGGGATCGGTCACGGGGATGATTGCTTCAATGCTGGAAGCAGACGGGCGGCGGACGGCCCGGTTTATGTCGCCGCATATCAGCGATTTCCGCGAACGGATTTGCCTGGGCAATGTTTTTTTTGATGAGCCGGTGTACTGCACTGCCGGAGATGAACTACGCGATCTGGCGGAAAACAATGTACCGGCCTGCGGTTACAGCATTTTCGATCCGGAGAAAGGCGGCGATGTCCCTTCTTTTTTTGAACTGCTTACAATATATTTTTTCCTCTGCGCCCGTGCCGGCAGCTGTGATGTTATGGTTGTTGAAACAGGCATGGGCGGCCGGCTTGATGCAACGAATATCGTCGATCCGCTCGTTTCTGTCATTACCCTCATTGAGCTTGAACATACCGCTTTTCTGGGTAATACCATTGCGGCAGTAGCCGGAGAAAAAGCGGGTATAATCAAGCAAGGCAGGCCCCTCGTTCTGGCGCGGCAATGTGCCGAAGCGAAAGAAGTTTTTATCAAACGGGCGGCGGAAAAAAACAGCCCGTTATTGTACTTCCCCGATATTGCCGCAGTTGAAAACCCGAAGATACATTCCGGCGGCACGGATTTTTCTCTTATCATTCTCCCGGCACCTACCCAACACCAAAATATTAATTGCAGGGTAGGTGCTGGGTTGGAGCTTTCCATTCCGATACCGGGAAAAGTCCAGGCGGAGAATGCCGCTCTTGCGGTAGTTGCACTTAAAAAAGCTTTTCCTGACATAGGAGACAAAGCACTTCAACTCGGTTTAAAGCAGGTGAATATTCCGGCGCGCTTTGAAAAAATAAACGCCGCAGTAAACGGAAAATGTATTCTGCCTGTTATCATTGACGGTGCTCATACACCGGAAAGCGCCTCACTTTGTGCCGATACATTTTGTTCGCTGTACGGCGAGGGGGGTGTACTGATTTTTGGGTGTGCTGCCGATAAAAATGCCGCCGGAATGGCACAGGTTCTTTTACCCCGGTTTTCGCATATTATTATTACCATGCCGGGGACATTCAAAGTCAGTAACCCGGAGAAAATCTATCATGTTTTTTCCATGCAAGCCGTTCCGGAAAAAGGAAAAATACTGAATATTAAAGATACCGGCGAAGCAATTCGGCATGCTCTGGATACAGCACTTGAAAACAATCTGCCGGTTCTTTGCATGGGATCATTTTATCTTGCTTCGGAAGTACGGGCGCTACTGGACTACCACTTGTGATTGGCGCACCTGGCTGTCCGCAAAACCATCGATGGATTGTACCAGAGTAAGCCACCAGTTGGCTTCTGTTTCGTTTATATATGGTCCAACACGTACACGGTACAGTGTTCTGCCGTTAATTTCGGGGTTGTCAATAATTGAAGTGATGCCCTGGGATTCCAGAGATTCTTTTACACCCTCCGCACGGATTTTTGTACTGAATGCACCGGTTTGAACCCAGTAGTTTGTTTGCGCTCTGATTGAGTTTGCCGCCGGTTGCAGTGCTGCTGTTTGCTGTGTTCTGGCCGGAGTTGATGCAGACAGAGACTCCGTTTCGGGGAGTGTTCCCGCAGAGGCCGTTGTACCTACCGGGACCGTTGTTCCCGCAGGGACCGTCGTACTTGCCGGACTTGCTGCCGCTGCCGGAGCAGGCCTTTGTGCCGCAGGTCTTTGAGTCGCTGCGGGTCTTTGTGCCGGCTGAGTCGCCCTGACATCGGGAACTGCGACAGAGCGAGGTTGGGGAACGGTGATGGTTACACGGGGAGTTTCAGACTGTCTCTGCGGAGCTGGCTCATGAGTTGCTATTAAAACTTCCGGTTCTGTATCCGGAATTTCTTCGGCGTTTTCGGCTTCGTCCTGAGGATCGATTCTCACAAAATTTTCCGGATCTGTTCTGACAGATGAAATTGTATTCCGGGACGATGAAGAACCCTGTCTTACCAATACTAACGGTATGCTGATTAAAATAAGCAAAACAATGCCTACTGAAACCGCAACAAGTAATAATTTTTTCTTTTCCATAAAGTTGTTAAAACCTCCCCTCGGTCTTTAGGTTATGTATATTCAGCCTGGATAGGATTGCATCAATTGCATCCTCCAGTCTGACGGAACCGCCCGGTTTTCCGGACCCCCGGTTCTCTACTCTGAAAATATCGGCGTTTCCGGCTAAATATTGAGTGAAAAAACTTTTTTGGCTCGAAAACCGTCTGAAAATTGTAATCCATGGAAGCTTATCTCTCTTTTTTGCCCGAATCAGCCTGGTAATGAGGGGAGCGTTTACCAGGATGATGCAATCCAATTGGTTAAAAACAATGGATTTGTGGAGCAGGGCGGCATTAATAACACAATGGTTCATTTTATGAGCCTCAATCCATTCCAGAGTAAGGCGGTTTGCTTCAGGATGAATAATATCCTGCAGTGCGGCTAACTCATGTTCTTTCCCGAAAACTTTTTCTCCTAAAATTCTGCGGTTTACCGAACCGTCATGGTTTTTAATATCTTCCCCAAACCGGGAAAAAACGGACTTTTTTTTATTTTCTATGGCAATATGTCCTAAAATATCCACATCAAGAACAGAGAATCCTCGTTTTTCTAATAGAACTGATATATAATTTTTTCCAGTACAGCATTTTCCGGTAATTCCAATTATCATGTTTTGGTATTATCGGTTAAATGCCGATAATATTATACGGAGATCTCTAAACTACTATATGGTTAATGAAAAAGATGTAGTTATTAAGAAGGATGACTCTTCACAGCAAACAGGCATATACGGCGGCCTGAATGACGGATATGTTACGATCTCTTATTCTGATAATAGTCTTGAAGCTTATGCTGATTTTACTCCCCCTTTCATGAATGGCAAGCCGCTGGATGTCAGCGGAATTGCCAGATTTCTGGACAGTAATAATATTGTTTTTGGCGTCCAGTGGGATGACATAGAAATTGCCCTTGAAGAATGCAATATGACCCGCCGCCATGTTCCGGGCATATTGATAGCGATAGGTGTAGAGCCTGTAGAAGAGGTTATCGAATATTATAAAATAAATTCCTTACTTAATAGAAAAAAGAAGGTAATTACCGGCAAAGACCGTATAGATCACCGTGAGCGATCTCCTTTTATTATTGTAAAACAAGGGCAAATACTTGCTGTCATGCATCCGCGCAAGCCCGGCAAAGAAGGAACAAATGTACACGGACAAGCGATTCATTACGAGACAATCCGCCCTGACGGTGTTACCAGCGGAACAAATACGACCATAGAAGGAAATAAAATAATTTCTAATATTCACGGACAGTTAATTAATTCCAATGGCGTTCTTTCTGTCCAGGAACACCTTATTATCAAGGGGGCGGTTGGATATCGTACAGGGCATATCGTTTTTCCCGGTGATGTAAAAATAGACGGGCCTGTTTCCGACGGTTTTAAAATATATTCCGGCGGCTCGATTGTCGTTAAGCAAACACTGGACCTTACCGAGATTGTTGCCAATGGCGATATTATGGTTTCCGGAGGAGTTATTGGCAAGGGAGCGGGCCGTATTAAATGCGGCGGCGGATTAAAAACAAAATTTATTGAAAGCTGCAGTATTACCGCACGGGGTGCAGTCATAGTAGAGTCAGGAATAATTAACTCGAAGGTATTTTCTCTGGATACGGTCCGGATGGGTGATAAGGGATTAATCCTCGGCGGAGAAATTTACTCTTTACATGGTTTGCGGGCCGGCGGAATTGGGAAAAAAAGGAGCAAAGCTACCTACATACACTGCGGTATCGATTTTGCAATTCAGCAGGAAATGGATAAGTGCATTAACCAACTGCGGATTTTGGGGGTCAAGCTTGCCAAGCTGCGGGGAATAATTGATGATCCGGGTACCGGCAATGAGAAAAAAGCAAAGCTGATGGATTTGTTCCATAAGCTGGAATCAGAAAAGCAGTCTGTGACAGTTCAGCTCACAGAACTCTCGGGCAAAGTCAAAGCAGACGACGAAGCAACCATTGAGGTACTTGGCGAAATTGCCGCAAGCACCCTGATAGAAATATGTAATGTAGCTCTCTATGTTGTTGAGCCGCTTCGTAAAGTCCGCATACGCCTGGATAAGTCAGCCGGCAAACTGATTGTAGAATCCCTGAAATAATTTTAATACATGTTGATAACATAGAAATCTTATGGTATTTTCATAATATATAATGAGGGACTTACACATGAAAAGACCGATAACAATTTTTTCGGGACAATGGGCAGATCTGCCCTTTGAACAATTTTGCGGGAAGGCTAAAGCTTTTGGTTTCGACGGTATTGAGATTGCCTGCTGGGGCGATCATATCGATTTGAAAAAAGCGGCGACAGATCTGAAATATGTTGAAGGGCGCAAGGAAATTCTCGGGAAACACGGCTTGAAGACCTGGGCGATCGGAACCCATTTAGTCGGTCAGTGCGTCGGTGATTTATGGGACCAGCGGCTGGATAATTTTGCTCCGCCCGAGTTGGCGGGAAAACCTGAAGCAATTCGCAAGTGGGCGATTCAGGAGATGAAGTATGCGGCGGCGGCGGCAAAGAACATGGGCGTTAAGGTTGTTACCGGGTTTATGGGCAGCCCTGTCTGGAAGTACTGGTATTCCTTCCCCCAGACCACCGAAAAAATGATCGACGACGCATTCAGGGAAATCGTAAAACTGTGGACTCCTATTTTTGACGAGTTTGATAAATGCGGCATTAAATTTGCCCTGGAGGTACACCCCACTGAAATTGCTTTTGATTACTACACCGCCGAACGCCTTCTTAAAGAGTTTAAAAACCGCAAAACTCTGGGATTCAATTTTGACCCGTCTCATCTGCTCTGGCAGGGGGTTACACCGCACATTTTCCTGCGGGATTTTGCAAGTAAAATTTACCATGTTCATATGAAGGATGTTGCGGTGGTACTGGACGGAAAAGCGGGGATACTTGGTTCACATATTACATTTGGCGACACCCGGCGGGGCTGGAATTTCCGGTCTCTGGGACATGGGGATGTTGACTTTGAAAACATTATCCGGGAGCTCAATTCCATGAACTACAAAGGCCCGCTTTCGGTGGAATGGGAAGATTCCGGCATGGATCGGGACTACGGTGCAGCGGAAGCCTGCAGTTTTGTCAGAAACATCTGTTTTGCGCCGTCAACCATGGCTTTTGACAAAGCATTAAAAACCGAATAAAACCGTTCCAAAGAGCGGCGAGAGCAGCTGCTATGGCTACTACGGCTGCTACGGCTAATTGACATAAAAACATTTTTCCTGTACAAATATGGTATCTATTGAACAAAGGCGTTCATCAGATGGTGTGTGGATTTAATCCCCATCATGTGGTGAGCGCCTTTTTATTTGGAGGAGTTATGCAGCGAGAGGGGCACATCAGAATACCGTCCGGCTGCGCCATATCGGGTATTATAAATAAGGCCGGAATGCGTATGAGCGGGGAAGCGATTATTCAATCCATTGCGGTCATGCATGACCGCTCAAACGGTTTGGGCGGCGGTTTTGCCGCGTATGGTATCTATCCCGAATATAAAGAATACTATGCCTTGCATATATTTTATGATTCCCCGTCGGCGAAAAAAGAATGTGAGGAATTTTTAGAGCGGCATTTTGATATTATCAACCTCTCCAAAATACCAACAAGAAAAATTAAGGAAATTTCCGATGAGCCGCTGATCTGGCGGTATTTTGTCAAGCCGCTGCCGACAAAACTTGCCGACAGCCAGCTTGATGAGCGCGAGTTTATTGCCAAATGTGTGTTCCGGGTGAACACCAGAATAAACGGCGCGTATGTGTTTTCCAGCGGGAAGAATATGGGTGTATTCAAAGCTGTCGGTTTTCCTGAAGATGTGGGACGTTTTTACCGTCTTGAAGAGTATGAGGGATACTGTTTTACCGCTCATGGGCGCTACCCGACGAATACGCCGGGATGGTGGGGCGGCGCGCACCCTTTTGCGCTGCTCGATTACTCGGTTGTGCATAACGGGGAAATATCGTCATATGATGCCAACCGCCGCGCCATAGAAATGTACGGCTACAAGTGTACTCTTCAAACCGATACCGAAGTTATTACCTATATCATTGATTATCTGCATCGAAAAAAAGGCTTGCACTACACAGAAATTGCCTCGGTTATTGCCGCGCCTTTCTGGCAGACCATTGCACGTATGATGCCGGAGGAACGGGCAACGCGTGAGTACCTGCGGATGATGTTTTCATCGCAGCTTATCACCGGCCCATTTTCCATCCTCGTCGGTTTTGAGGGCGGGATGATGGCGCTTAACGACCGGCTAAAACTGCGGAGCATGGTTGTCGGAGAAAAGGACGATATTGTGTACATTTCAAGCGAGGAAGCGGCCATCCGTATCATTGAACCGAATCTTGATACCGTCTGGTCACCAAAAGGCGGGCAGCCGGTGATCGTTCATGTAAACGAGGGGGAGAGTAATGCCGGTTAATTTTATATATCCCGACTATGAAATAATCCGAAACTATGACCGGTGCATTGTTTGCCGCGCCTGCCAGCGGCAATGCGCCAACGAAGCGCATGAATATCTTTCAGATCATAATAAAATGGTCTGTGATGATGCCAAATGCGTTAACTGTCACCGCTGTGTTTCACTGTGTCCGACCAGAGCGTTAAAGATTATGCACAGCGGAAATACATACAAAGATAATTTTAACTGGAACGGTAAGACCATCAATGAATTGTACCGGCAGGCATCAAGCGGCGGCGTGCTGCTGTCGAGCATGGGAAACCCCGAACCGTATCCGGTGTACTTTGACAAGATCCTCCTTAATGCCTCACAGGTAACGAATCCCTCGATAGATCCGCTGCGTGAGCCAATGGAGACAAAGGTGTTTCTTGGCGCAAAGCCGCAGTGTATTGAACGCGATGAAAACGGCCGGATCATTAACAATTTGCCGCCGCAGCTTTCCCTCTCCATGCCGGTAATGTTTTCCGCCATGAGCTATGGCTCTCTGAGCTACAATGCCCATGAATGTTTGGCACGCGCAGCCGAAGAACTTGACATTCTGTACAACACCGGCGAGGGCGGGTTGCATGAAGATTTTTACCGCTACGGCAAACATACCATCGTGCAGGTGGCGTCCGGGCGTTTTGGCGTACATCCGGAATATTTGAATGCCGGAGCTGCAATTGAAATTAAAATGGGACAGGGGGCAAAGCCCGGTATCGGCGGTCATTTGCCCGGCACAAAGATTGTTGGCGACATTTCACGTACCAGAATGATCCCCGAAGGCAGTGATGCAATTTCTCCCGCGCCGCACCATGATATTTATTCAATCGAAGATTTACGGCAGTTGGTGTATTCACTTAAAGAGGCAACTGATTATAAAAAACCGGTCATTGTAAAAATTGCCGCAGTGCATAATGTTGCTGCCATTGCCAGCGGCATTGCACGCGGCGGCGCTGACATTATCGGCATTGACGGTTTTCGCGGCGGCACCGGAGCGGCTCCCACCCGTATGCGCGATCATGTGGGCATCCCCATTGAGCTTGCCCTTGCCAGTGTTGACGCACGCCTGCGTGACGAAGGCATCCGCGACAGTGTATCGATCATCGCCGGAGGCAGTATCCGTTCCAGCGCCGATATTGTCAAAGCGATCGCGCTGGGCGCTGACTGTGCGTACATTGGGACTGCGGCGCTGCTGGCGCTTGGCTGCCACCTGTGCCGGAGCTGCCACGCCGGAAAATGCAACTGGGGTATCGCAACGCAGGTGCCGGAGATTGTCAAGCGGCTCAATCCCGACATCGGGTACAAACGCCTCGTAAACCTGCTTACCGCGTGGCAGCACGAGATCAAGGAGATGCTGGGTGGTATGGGAATCAACTCCATCGAAGCCCTGAAAGGCAACCGGCTTATGCTGCGCGGTGTGGGCTTAAATGAAAAAGAACTTGCAATTTTGGGCATCAAGCATGCGGGGGAATAATATGGACGATGTTTTATATGAAGGCAAATCAAAAATTGTGTGCACAGGCAGAGATGAATCAACCCTGCTCATTCGTTTTAAAGATTCCGCCACTGCATTTAACGGCGAAAAAAAAGCGGAACTTCCGGGTAAAGCACAGCTTAATGCCGCAATCTCAAACATCATTTTCAATTACCTTGCACAGCATGGCATCCAATCGCATGTAATTGAGGTTATTGACAAAACATCGGTTCTGGTGAAAAAAGCAGACATTATAATGGTTGAAATTATTGTCAGAAATATCGCTGCCGGAAGCTTTTCCAAAAAATTCGGCATTGCAGAAGGGACGGTATTGCACAATACGGCTATCGAATTCTGTATAAAAAGCGATGATCTTGGCGACCCGATGATAAACGAGAGTCAGATAACCGCCATCGGTCTTGCGCAGCCGCAAGAACTTGCCGAGATGATTCAGCAATCGCTCAAGATTAATGATCTGTTATACGCATTGTTTGCAAAAGCCGGTATCAAGCTGGTTGATTTCAAGCTTGAGTTTGGCAGATGCGGCGGTCAGATTATTTTGTGCGATGAAATTTCACCTGATTCCTGCCGGTTGTGGGATAGTGAAACAGAAAAAAAACTTGATAAAGACCGTTTCCGGCTGGATTTAGGCAATGTGCTTGACGCTTACCGGGAAGTGTTGGGGAGGCTGCAAAATGTCTGACCGGTACGAAAACCCCTTGTGCAAACGGTATGCCAGCCGTGCAATGCAGGAGATTTTTTCGGATGACATTAAATTTTCTACCTGGCGCAAGCTGTGGGTAGCGTTAGCCGAAAGTCAAATGGAACTGGGGCTTGATATCACAGCTAAACAAATTGATGAAATGAAAGCCCATATTACTGATATTAATTACGAACGGGCAGCACAGTTAGAAACAGAAACCCGGCACGATGTCATGGCGCACATTCGCGCCTACGGCGAACAATGCTCGGCGGCGGCACCCATCATCCACCTTGGCGCGACGTCATGTTATGTGGGCGACAATGCCGACATCATGGTACAGCGATCCGCTTTGCTGCTGGTTAAAAAACTGTTGTTAAATGCTATTGCCAGGTTATACGATTTTGCGGACAAATACAAATCGCTGCCCTGCCTTGGGTATACGCATTTTCAGGCGGCGCAGCCAACGACGGTGGGAAATCGCGCCGCGCTCTGGATACAGGATTTATTGTTTGATCTTGATCATCTTGATTTTGCACTGGGTAATCTGAAACTGCTTGGCTGTAAGGGAACCACGGGCACTGCCGCAAGTTTTCTTGCCCTATTTGACGGCGATCATAATAAAGTAATAGCTCTGGAACAGAAAATAGCCGCAAAGATGGGATTTGACAGCGTTTATCCGGTCAGCGGTCAAACATATTCACGAAAGATCGATTTTTATATTTTATCTGTGCTTTCCGGCATTGCACAGAGTGCGTATAAATTCTCTAACGACATACGGCTGTTGTCGCACATGAAAGAAATAGAAGAGCCGTTTGAAGAATCACAGGTAGGATCAAGCGCTATGGCGTACAAGAGAAACCCAATGCGAAGTGAACGGATTGCTTCCCTTGCACGGTACGTTACGGTTAACGCCCTCAATCCCGCATTAACTGCGAGTTCCCAATGGCTTGAGCGCACCCTTGACGATTCTGCCAACCGGCGCATAACCATTCCCGAAACGTTCCTTGCCGTTGATGCAATTCTTTCGTTGTACATCAATGTAGCCGGCGGGCTAAAAGTATATCCAAACATGATTCAAAAGCGCCTGAATGAAGAACTGCCCTTTATGGCCACCGAAAACATCCTGATGCACTGTGTTAAAAAAGGCGGCGACAGGCAAGTGCTGCATGAGCGAATTCGTAAACACTCGATGGAAGCGATAAAAATAATGAAGCTGGAAGGCGAAAAAAATGATTTACTTGAACGGATTTCATCAGATACAGCTTTTCCCATCACCGAAGATGAAATGAACGAGTTGTTGCAGCCGGAACAGTTTACCGGCAGAGCAAAAGAACAAACTGAAGAATTTTTGTTACAGGTTCGGGCGTTACTCGATACAAACCATGAACTTTTGGGATTGGATGTCAATATCACCGTATGAGGAGGATGAAATGTTAACAGCGATAGTCGGTATAAATTGGGGTGACGAAGGTAAAGGACGCATGGTTGACTTACTGGCAGAAAACTATGATGTGATCTGCCGTTATCAAGGCGGCAACAATGCCGGTCATACGGTCATTAACGAAAAAGGGAAATTTATTTTAAACCTTTTGCCATCGGGGATATTACGCGAAGAAACGATTAATGTCATGGGCACCGGCATGGTGATAGACTTAGAGCATCTGTGCGGTGAGATACGGGCGCTTAAAGAAAAAGGCGTACAGGTTACGCCTAATAACCTTAAAATCAGCGATAAAGCCATTGTATGTATGCCGTATCACAAAGCGCAGGATATATTGGAAGAGGAGCGGCTGGGCGATAAAAAATACGGCTCCACGCGCCGCGGCATCGCACCTGTGTATGGTGATAAATACATGAAAAAGGGTGTAAGGATTGGCGATTTATTAAGTAAAGGAACCTTGAAGCAGAAAGTTGCTGATATACTCGAATGGAAAGATATGACGTTTAACGGATACGGATCCTCTATCGGGAGCATCGCCGATGTCATCGGCTGGCTTACCGATTTCGGGGATCCGATCATCCAGCACATTACCGATACGACAGAATATTTACAAGCCGCGGTTGATGCAAAAAAGAATATTATGTTTGAAGCGCAGCTTGGGTCGTTAAGAGACATTGATTACGGCATTTATCCGTATACCACATCATCGCAGACACTGGCGGCCTACGCGCCCATCGGGGCGGGTATTCCTGGTATAAAACTCGACCGGGTGATTGGCGTTATGAAAGCCTATTCCAGTTGTGTGGGCGAAGGACCGTTTGCGGTTGAAATGTTTGGAGATGAGGCGGCTGTTCTGCGGGAGTCGGGAGCCGAATATGGCGCCGCAACCGGCAGGCCCCGCAGAGTAGGCGGGTTTGATGTTGTGGCGAGCCGGTACGGAATACAAGCGCAGGGTGCCGATGAAATCGCGCTAACTAAACTTGACGTGCTTTCGTTCTTTGATAAAATTCCGGTATGTGTGGCATACGAGGTTGGCGGTGTGAGAACAAGCCGCTTCCCTTCGGGGGACAGGCTCATGAAGGCGCAGCCGGTTTTTGAATATTTAGATGGTTTCAAAACCGATATTTCACAATGCCGGAAGACCGAAGATTTGCCGAATGAGGCAATTAACTATATCCGTTACATAGAAAACGCCGTTGGCTGCCCGATTACGTATGTGTCTGTCGGCGCCGGGCGTGATGATTATCTTGTTATGAGGTGAAAAACATTGAAGAGAGTGTATGTGAATGAAAAGTGGTGCCTCGGCTGCCATTTATGCGAGTATTACTGTGCCTTTGCCGACTCTGATGATAAAGACATGGCGAGGGCGCTGAAGGACGTACAAATAAACCCGAGAATTAAAATTGAAAAACATGATGACATCAGCTTTGCCGTGTCCTGCCGTCACTGTCACGAGCCGTTATGCGTCAAGGCCTGCATAACCGGATCTTTGACGATAACGGATGGTGTAATAACAATCAACGGGGATAAATGCGTGAATTGTTACACATGTATTTTAAGCTGTCCGTACGGGGCTGTTTCGCCATCCCCGGATGGCGTTGTTCAAAAATGCGAGTTGTGTGTCAAGGCAACCGGAGGTACGCCGATATGCGTAAAAGGCTGCCCCAACGGCGCAATTGTTTATGAGGATAGAGGGTAAGCTCATGAGATATGTAATCATTGGTAATTCGGCAGCAGGAATTGGCGCGGTCGAGGGTATCCGGCAGATAGATACACAGGGAGAAATAATGCTAATTACGAACGAGCCGTATCATACATACTCCCGCCCGCTCATATCGTATTTTTTAATGGAGAAGGCAACCGAAGAATCTATGAAATACCGGGATGATGAATTTTATGCAAAAAATAATTGTACATTATGTCACGCTCATGTTACTGAGATAGACTCTCAAAAAAAGCAGGTGATTATTTCAAACGGTAACCGGATATATTATGACAAGCTGCTTGTTGCTGCCGGTTCATCGGCTTTTATTCCAAAGTTTGAGGGAATTAATACGGTTAAAAATAAATTCACGTTTATGAGTCTTGATGATGCCCGGCAGCTTGCAGCGGTGTTAAATCCTGACAAGCGTGTGTTGATAATCGGTGCGGGGCTTATCGGGCTTAAATGCGCCGAGGGTATTTTAAAACGAGTATCACACGTCACGGTATTAGACATTGCACCGGGGATTTTATCCAGCATTTTGGACGAAGACAGCGCTAAAATCATTCAAACCCACCTTGAAAGCAAGGGCATTGAATTCAGGTTGTCAGAAAGTGTTAAGCGATTTGACGATAATTCCGCCGTTCTTGCAAGCGGGGATGCGATTTGCTTTGACATTCTCATTCCGGCGATGGGCGTCCGTCCCAACACCGCTCTCCTTGACGGCATCGCCGAGATTGACCGGGGCATTATCATTAATGAAAAATCCGAAACCTCCGCGCCGGATATTTATGCGGCGGGCGATTGCACTCAGGCGATAGACATATCAAGCGGCCAGGGTAAGATCATGGCCCTTTTACCAAATGCGTATATGCAGGGGGAATGTGCCGGCATCAATATGGCAGGAGGTGAAAAATATTTTGACAAGGCAATCCCCATGAATGCTATCGGTTTTTTTGGTTTGCACATCATCACAGCGGGAAATTACTGCGGTGATGTGTATGCACAAGATGGAGACAGCAGTTACAAACGCCTGTTTTACAGCGGCAACAAACTCAACGGATACATTCTTGTCGGCAGTGTGGAGAAAGCCGGTATTTACACAAATCTGATCCGGGAGCAAATCCCCCTTGATACTATCGACTTTAAGCTCATCTGCGAAAAGCCGGGGCTGATGGCATTTACGAAAGAGGATAGAATGGCCAAGTTAGGAGGCGCACGATGAATATTAATGCTAAAAGTATTAACTTCAAAGAGCTGAATGAACAGATTAAATCCTCGGTGGAAGATGTCTGCATAGATAATTGTTTCGGTCAGCGATTTATGGGCTGCGGAATGCACGGAAAGACACTTACCATTAACGGCACGCCGGGTAATGCGTTAGGCGCATATCTTGACGGCGGGATCATTGAAGTAAACGGCAACGCGCAGGACGCTGTGGGCGACACGATGAACGACGGAAAGATCATCATCAGCGGCAACGCGGGCGATGCACTCGGTTATGCCATGCGCGGCGGCGGCATTTTTGTGCGCGGCAACGCCGGATACAGAACCGGCATTCACATGAAGGCCTACAGGGACAAAATACCGGTGATTGTCATAGGCGGAACGGCGGGCAGTTTTCTTGGCGAATACCTTGCCGGAGGAATTATCGTGGTGCTTGGAATAAGTTCGCACGATGTGCCAGTGGGTAATTTCACGGGAACCGGTATGCATGGCGGCCGGATATTTCTGCGGACAGACAAAGAACTTGCCGCCCTGCCGGCGCAGGTCACGAAAGAAATCGCATCCGGTGAAGACATGGAGGAGATACAGCCGTACATAGCCGAGTTTGCGGGGTATTTTGGCATGGATGCGGACGCGCTTTTGCACGACAGGTTTTTTGTGTTAAAACCAAATGCAAAAAACCCGTATAAGCAGTTGTATACGGCGAATTGAGAGAAAGGATGGTACGTAATGTGCGGCATTATCGGATATGTGGGAACTCAAGACGCTGTCCCAATCATTATGGATGGGCTGAAAAAACTTGAATACCGGGGATATGACTCGGCGGGCATCGCCGTTTTCGGCAGACACGGATTTGACGTCGTTAAACGAAAAGGGCGTTTGACGGCGCTAGAGGAACGTCTTGCGGGAGAACCGATTGATGGCCACATGGGTATCGGGCATACCCGCTGGGCTACGCACGGAGAACCGTCTGATGTCAACTCACACCCGCATGTAGGCAGTGGAAACAGGGTTGCAGTTGTTCATAACGGAATAATCGAAAATTATAAACAGCTTAAAGAACGACTTGAGCGCAAGGGCGTAACCTTTGTTTCCCAAACCGACAGCGAGGTTATCGCCCAGCTTGCCGAGTATTACTATACCGGAGATTTACTGGATACTGTCATCAAGGTTGCAAACGCCCTGGAAGGTTCTTATGCGCTCGGAATCATGTGTCTTGATGAGCCGGACACGCTCATTGCGATAAAAAAAGACAGCCCCCTGATTATCGGTGTTGCCGGAAACGGGCTATTTTTAGCATCCGATGTTCCCGCTGTGTTAAAACATACCAATAAAATTTATTATTTAAACGATCGGGAAATCGCGGTACTGACAAAAGATCAGGTGGAATTTTTCAATCCGGACAAAGAACCGATTCAGAAACCGCAGGAAACCGTTACATGGAGTGTAGACAGCGCCGAAAAAGGCGGGTATCCGCATTTCATGCTCAAAGAAATTATGGAACAGCCCGGGGTTTTACGGGAGACGATTCAGTCAGTTATACATAACGGTGATAATAAAAATATCATTGACAATATTGATGTTACCCGCTTTTCCAAGATCGTCATTACTGCCTGCGGCTCTGCGTATAACGCGGGAGTTGTGGCACGATATGTGTTTGAGAAACTGTGCAGAATTCCGGTTGAGGTTGAGTTGGCAAGTGAATTCCGGTATAAAGATGCGATAATTGATGAAAAAACGCTGGTGATTCTCATCAGTCAATCCGGCGAAACGGCGGACACCATCGCAGCCATGCGGGAAGCGAAATCAAAAGGGGCTGTCACTTTATCAATCGTTAATGTTGTCGGCAGCACAATCGCAAAAGAGGCGCAGCACACGGTCTATACACTGTCGGGGCCTGAAATTGCTGTTGCGACCACAAAGGCATTTTCCGCACAGCTTGTTGTGCTGTATGCATTGGCTATTCGGTTTGCCGCTAAACTGAAAAAAATTACCCCGCAGACCGAAACCGAACTGGTATCGGCGCTTGTGTCATTACCGGATAAAGCTGCGGAATTACTGATCCAAATAAATTACATACAAAAATACGCATCTGAATGTGTTGGTTATAAAAGCATTTTTTTCATTGGCAGAAATATTGATTATGCCATTGCGCTTGAGGGGTCTTTGAAACTCAAGGAAATTTCCTACATCCACTCCGAAGCGTATGCCGGAGGTGAATTAAAGCACGGAACAATCGCGCTCATCGAAGAAAATACCCTTGTCGTCGCTATCGCGTGCTGCAAAAGCTTATACGGTAAAATTCAGAGCAATGCGGAGCAGGTGATCAGCCGCGGGGCAAAGGTGTTGTTTGTCGGGAATTGCATAGATGCCGCACCGGGTGACAAATTGTCCCTCATTACCCTGCCGCAGATCAATGAATTGTTTTCACCGTCATTATCGGTAATTGTATTGCAGCTTTTCAGTTACTATGTAGCTGCCAACAAGGGGTTAGATATTGATAAACCCCGCAACTTAGCAAAGAGTGTTACCGTAGAATGAAGTTACACGAGGAATGTGCTGTTTTTGGCGCCAGTTTAACAACAAACGAAGCGCCGGGCATTACGTATAACGGATTACTGACATTACAGCACCGCGGGCAGGAGGGAGCGGGTATTGCCGTTGTACATAACGGAAAAATACACTGTCGTAAGGATGTTGGCCTGGTCAGCGAGGTGTTTTCTTCCGGCAATCTGGAAAAGCTCCCCGGCGCGGAAATTGCCGTTGGGCATACCCGTTATTCGACAACCGGCAACAATACTATAGAAAATGTCGGCCCGTTTATTACCGAGTATCTCACCGGCCGTATTGCCACAGCGCATAACGGCAATATTACAAACGCGCAGGAACTTCGTGATGAATTAAAAAAACAGGGGCTTCAGTTCAATGCGACCAGCGACAGCGAGGTTATTTCTTCGTTAATGGCATACTGCATTACAAGAGTAGACGATGTATTATTTGGGATCATAGAAGCGGCAGATTTGTTGCAGGGAGCGTTTTCACTCGTAATTGCAACCAGCGGCAACCGGTTGATCGCCGTTCGTGACCCGAACGGAATTCGTCCGCTGTGCATAGGGCGCAATGAAATCGGCTATGTCATTGCGTCTGAGGACTGTGCGCTGCAAGCGTGCGGGTTCAATTTTGAAAGAAATGTTCTGCCCGGCGAAGTTATCGTTGTCGAAAATGGAAAGATCACCCATCAAGGCATAAAACTGGGCAAAAAAGAACATGTGTGCGGGCTGTGTATTTTTGAATTTGTGTATTTTGCCCGCCCCGATTCGGTTATTGACGGGCTTTCCGTGTATAAAGCACGGTACAACATGGGACGTGTGCTTGCCGAAGAATTTCCCGTGGACGCCGATGTTGTATGCGGTGTACCTGACTCAGGACTTGATGCGGCCAATGGCTACAGCGCAAAAAGCGGGATACCGCTTGTGTCGGGGTTTGTGAAGAATCGGTATATCGGCAGAAGTTTTATTTATCCAACACAAACCCAGCGTGACAGTGCGGTTAGACTCAAACTCAATCCGCTGTCGGCAATTATCAGCGGGAAGCGCATTGTCCTTGTGGATGATTCCATTGTTCGCGGCACGACGAGCGAAAAAATTGTACGCAGTTTAAAAAATGCCGGTGCAAAAGAAGTGCATATGCGGATTTCTTCACCGCCGTTCCGTTATACCTGTCATTACGGAACAGATATTGACAGCGAAGAAAACCTCATTGCCAATAAAATGAATCTGGAAGAAATCTGCCGCAGTATTGGCGCGGACAGTCTGGGGTATATCAGCATTGAAGGATTAAAAAAAGCGTGTGACGAGTGCGTATTACCGCTGTGCACAGCTTGTTTTACCGGAAATGACGCAACCATTCGGGACAAGAAAAATATTTTTGAGCATGAGAAATAATTATGAAAGCATATATAATACTGGAAAACGGCGTGGTATTTGCAGGGGAATCATTCGGAGCAAGCGGCGAGACTGTGGGAGAAGTGGTTTTTGCCACCGGCATGACCGGTTATCTTGAAACGCTGACCGACCCAAGTTATTGCGGACAAATTGTAGTTCAAACATTTCCGCTAATCGGCAACTACGGCGTTATTCCCGAAGACTTTGAAAGCCCAAACACCGGAGCAAAAGCATACATCGTAAAATATCCCTGCCACAACCCATCCAATTTTCGCAGCGAGAATAACCTTGACGCATTTTTAAAAGAGCGCGGCGTTATCGGGCTGTGCGGCATCGACACCCGCGCCCTGACACGAATTATCCGCACCAGCGGCGTGATGAACGGCAAAATCACCGCCGCCGTGCCAACCACCGCCGACCAAGCCGAAGCGCAGGCATATACGATCCATGACCCGGTTGCCGCTGTCAGCGCTCCCGCTGAATTGACCGGTACCGGCCGCCGCCGTGTAGCTTTGATTGATTTTGGGGCAAAGCGCGGAATTGCCGATGCGCTTGCAGCTAACGGCTGTCAGGTATCATCATTCCCGCACAACGCTTCGGCGGCGCAGATACTTGCATCAAAGCCGCAGGGGATCATGTTGAGTAACGGTCCGGGTGATCCGGCCGATTCTGCCAATGCCGCAATTGTGGAAACCATTCGTGTGTTGGAAAAAAGCGGGATACCGTTATTTGGCATTTGTCTGGGGCATCAATTGCTGGCGCTGGCAAAAGGGCACACAACCCGCAAACTCAAATTTGGGCATCGCGGAGCAAACCAGCCGGTGAAGGAAACAGCCACCGGAAAGGTGTACATCACCAGCCAGAACCACGGATACGAGGTTGTTGCGAATAACAGCTCTTTTATCAATGTTAATGATGGAACATGTGAAGGATTGGATTACGGCAATTCCTTCTCCGTGCAGTTCCATCCCGAAGCGCGCGGCGGGCCGTCGGATACGGCGTTTTTGTTTAACCGGTTTATTCAAAGGATCGACGCGTATGCCCCTAGATAAAAGTATAAAAAAAGTTTTGGTCATAGGTTCCGGCCCCATTGTCATCGGGCAGGCGGCGGAGTTTGACTATGCGGGTACACAGGCTTGCCGGGTATTGCGTGAAGAAGGGATCGAGATTGTCCTCGTCAATTCCAATCCTGCCACCATTATGACCGACAGCACCATTGCCGACCGGATTTACATTGAACCGCTGACACTAACCACCGTCAAACGCATCATCGAAAAGGAGCGCCCGGACAGCATTTTATCCGGTCTTGGCGGGCAAACAGGACTGACTCGCTGTATGCAGCTTGCCAAAGAAGGTTTTTTGGAAAAAATGGGCGTGCGACTTTTAGGCTCTTCTCCGCAAACCATCGACAAAGCCGAAGACCGGCAGCTCTTCAAAGATACCATGCTTGCCATCGGCCAGCCCTGCGCCCCGTCGATCATTGCCACCGATATTGAAACAGCGCTTGCCTTTGCTGAAAAGATTGGCTACCCGATCATTGTGCGCCCGGCCTTCACTCTGGGCGGCGCAGGGGGTGGGATTGCAGAGGATGAATCTGCACTGCGCGAGATCGGTGCAGGTGGTTTACAACTATCGCCCATACACCAAATCTTGATCGAAAAGTCCATTGCCGGCTGGAAAGAAATCGAATTTGAAGTCATGCGCGACCGTGCCGACAATGCAATCATCGTCTGCTCAATGGAAAATTTTGATCCGGTGGGCATCCATACCGGCGACAGCATTGTTATCGCTCCCACTGTTACACTGGCAGATAAAGAATATCAAATGCTGCGATCTGCGTCACTCGACATTGTCCGCTCGCTGGGTGTGGAAGGCGGCTGCAATGTACAGCTTGCCCTGCACCCGCACAGCTTTGAGTATGCTGTTATCGAAGTCAACCCCCGCGTATCCCGTTCATCGGCACTGGCGAGCAAAGCCACCGGATACCCCATCGCCAAAGTCGCCACGAAAATTGCCATCGGTTATACCCTCGACGAAATCCCCAATGCCGTCACCGGAACCACATTTGCCGCCTTTGAACCGGCATTGGATTATGTAGCGGTCAAATTTCCCAAATGGCCATTCGACAAATTTGTCTATGCACAAAAAGATTTGGGAACACAGATGAAAGCAACAGGCGAAGTCATGGCCATCGCCGACAGCTTTGAAGAAGCGCTGCTGAAAGCCGTGCGCGGCGCGGAACTTGGTCTGGATAGCCTTGATCTGCCCCGCCTGTCAACACAAACCGATAATGAAATTCGCCAATCGCTTAACACCGTAACTGACGAACGACTGTTCCTTCTCTACGAAGCCATCAAGCGCGGATTTTCCATAGACGACCTGCACCTACAGACCAAAGTAGATCGTTGGTTTTTACACTGTCTGACCGGGATCAGGGATCAGGGAACAGGGAACAGGGATTGTTGTCCGAAAAAAAATGGTACTTCTGAGGTGTGCACTGATAGTCCGAATACCAATATTCATTCCTCATTTTCTAACCCCCAGCCCCCCAACCCCCAACCCCCGGCCCCCGGCCCCCGGCCCCCCTCCCCCATCTTCCAAAAAGTCGACACCTCTGCCCCCCCGGTTTAGGCACAAACCCCCTACTTTTTTTTCCTCCCC
>WRLF01000021.1 GCA_009777735.1 Treponema sp. | reverse complement strand
TTGTTGACGAAGATGATGAAGATGCTGGAACATTAAAAGGAACATTCCGGGGAACGCTTTTATGGGAGGATTTTGAGGATGATGAGGAGGATAATGGCGTATACAGTGAATTTACAATCATTGGAGAAACCTATGAGATAAAAAATGGTACAATGTACCATTTTGGGAATTTTTTTTCCGAAAGCGCCGTTAATGTGGATTTGACCCTGTCTACAAAAGATGAGGATTCTTGGATTTATTTTGAAATGTTTGTTCCAAATGGTAATAATAGATTGGTCGAAGGTACATACAGTCCAGAGTTCCCAGCCCCCCCAGACGATGATTATCCTCCGTTTACCTATTCTTCTGGCAGTGTTGTATTATCTGATACTGATACTTCGTATTATGTAAGCGGCGGAACTGTAGAGGTGTCTGTTTCCGGAAGCGGAAATAGCGCTGTATATACTATTGTCATTGATTGCACTCTTGTAGTTGTTGTAGGGGAATCTATTTATGAAGATGCTGGAACATTAGAAGGAACATATATAGGGACGCTTTTATGGAATGATGAGGTGTAAAATCCATAGCAGTATTAACGCAGAGGGCGCAAAGTACGCAGAGTTATTTCTGAAATAATTAATTTTCTTTGTGTTCTTTGCGCCTTTGTGTTCTTGGTGTGAGGAAATTGTCAGAATCTCTGTCAGCCATGCTGTCGGGATACGGGTGTCGGGGGTATCTTAATGGGGACTAGGGGGGAGAATGAAGAATTTTAACCACAGAGGACACAGAGTTACACGGAGAAAAATGTTCAAATTCTTATCAAAGCTCCATGTACCTCAGTGTCCTCCGTGGTTTAACTCTCTTTATATTTGAAAGGATGGTTTTAAAGATGAAAAGCAAATTGGTTTTTAGTTTAGTTATTGTGTTGATTATTGGTTTTTTATTTTTCAGTTGCGATATTGGAAATACTGGCAGAATTGCGCCTAATTTCGAAGGATCGTGGAGCAAGGGTACTTATCTCTATAAATTCAATGTGAATGAATTTGAAATTATATTTGATCATGTTCCCGAAAGCGATGAACCCATTTATGTGCATGAAAAAGGGACTTTTTCTTTTAAGGGCAATGTACTTAATATAACCAAAACTCATATATGGGATGGCAGCAAATGGATTACAGAATCATATCATCCTGTTAATTTAATATTTTTATTTATTTTTGACGACATTGATACTTTTACAATTACAGCTAATCCTGATGGTAAAGCGAATCCAGGATACTGGGGTGGAACGTGGAAACGGTTATTGGATTGACACGGATTAATATTTTTGGTCATCGAATGTCTACAAAAGACTGATCTTTGCGTTCCTTACGCCTTTGTGTTCTTTGTGTGAGGAAACTGTCAACAATCCCTGTCAGCCATCCTGTCGGGATGCGGGTGTCGGGGGTTCTTGGGAATTTTCCACACACAACCAAGACTCATAATTACCAGATTTGCGGGATATCATATTTAGCGATATTATCATCGGCAGTAATGAGTGTCATCTGCTCTGCTATGGTCGTTGCAATGAGCAGGCGATCAAATGGGTCTCGATGAATAAAGGGTAATTCTTTAAGGGCAGTGAGGTGGGAGGCATCAATAGGTATAACTATTACGTCATTGTTTTGTGCTATTTGCAAAAAACCTGCTGCATCGCCCGGAAAACTCAGTTTGCCTACACTTATTTTGATAGTCAATTCCCATGCAGAAGCTACACTCAAATAAATAAGATTAGTTCCGTCCCGTATAATTCGATCTGCGGAAGAGGACAATGCAGTATTGTTTTCAAAAAACCAAATAGCAGCGTGAGTATCCAACAGATAGCTATTCATTTACATATAGTCCTTGAAGTCTTCAAGGGGAGCATTAAAATCTTCCGCCATCCATACTTGCCCTTTCACACAGCCGGGTACACGATCCTTTTTCTGTACAGGAGGGGAACCGCTCATCTCCGATGCGACACTCGTTGTCGCTCGTTCGGTAGCGGGTTCTTGCTCTACCGGTTTAGGGGTAAAGGTAAGAATAACCTGCCCAGACGGCACTTCACGAGGTACTTCAATGGTCAAACGGCGGTCTGCCGGTATAAAAACAGTTTGCGTAATACTCATAAGGAAAACATAGCATGAAAAACTCAAAAAATCAACAACCAGTAAAAAGCGTAAAATTAGGAATGACAAGCAGCATGAAAGGTTTAGGTAATCTTCGAACGGGCACGCCAGGGTGTCAGTCACCGAATAGCAAACGCACATTTTCAGGCATTGCCATTTCAAAATGTTCTCCATCCCTGCCGCTTCCCCTGACGTTACCCGTCATACCGATACGCCGCCCATTTTTCATGAGGCAACACGAGTACTTGACTATCAAAAAAGCTGTGACTATACTTTGATTCTAAAGTTTACTGGAGAGATGCGAGAGCGGTTGAATCGGGCGGTCTCGAAAACCGTTGTACCGCAAGGTACCTAGGGTTCGAATCCCTATCTCTCCGAAGCTATTTTTCTATGGAGAGATGACCGAGCGGCCGAAGGTGTACGATTGGAAGTCGTATGTACCCGGAAGGGTACCGAGGGTTCAAATCCCTCTCTCTCCGAAATAAATAACTAAAACCAAGTAAAGGGATTTGAACCGGAGCGCTCCTGAGTAAATCCCAAGGCATCGCCTTGTTACAGAAAGGCCGGTACAGGACGTACCGGGGAGCGCGTAGGCGGGGGTGAAAGGAGCAAACAGGACGTTTGCGACTGGAACCCCAAATCCCTCTCTCTCCGAAATAAATAACTAAAACCAAGTAAAGGGATTTGAACCGGAGCTTTATCTCAACAGGCTGCGCGGATTTATTGTTACGCCGTCTTTGTATACGGTGAAATGCAAATGGGCGCCGGTACTGTAGCCGGTGTTACCGACATCGCCGATACGCTCGCCGGTTACCACATATGCTCCGGTCCTCACTCTTATGACGCTCATGTGTGCATATAATGTCCGGTAATTCGAATGATGGGTGATCACAACAAAATTTCCCAGCATGTCATTCCAGCCCGCTGTGCTGACACGACCCGACATTGCGGCACGTACAGGGGTGCCGGTAGGTGCAGCTATATCAATACCATTATGAAACTGACTTACGCCGCTGAAAGGCGAACCACGGTATCCATACAGAGATGTAAGACGGCCGATAGCAGGCCATATAAACAGATCTCCGTTTATTTCCTGCCGTTCAATCAAAGGCAGCCGTGCCCCAGGTATAAACAGCGTTGAGTCAGGTTGTACATTATCGGAAAAAAGCTCGTTCGTCAGTTTAATGGTCTTAACATCAGAGTTGTGACTTTCAGCTATTGAGTCAAGGGTATCATCGTCTTTTACCGTATATAAAATCCCGTCCTGATTTGGCACCCGCAGGATATGATTTATTTGAACAAGCCGCGTATTCCTGATGCCGTTTACCGAAATGAGCGAATCCTGTCTAAGCCCAAACCTCTCTGCTAAACTGCCAATAATGTCGCCTTGCTGGACTGTGTAAGAACTGTACAGCAATGTTTGCGGCCTTGAAAAAGATGTTGGTTCCGCCTCCCATGTTTCAGCGGTTCTGTCTGTGTCAGGAAATTCTTCACTAGAGGCTTCCCGGAAACCTCCGCCGCCCATACCATCATGTTCTGTTTTAATTCCCGGTGTTTTCCCGGAACTCGTCCATTCTTCAACTAACGGGTATATACTTGTTAATATAGCTCCGTACAGGCATAAAACTACTACAAGGCGGAATATTTGCCGGCGCTTTTCCATGCAAATCCCGCCAAAATGTTTTAAAGCCTGCATGTAGCGCATAATAATATCCTTGATTATTTACTGGGCACAAAGTTGCATAAGGCGGACAAAACTGTTGAGCCGCAGGTGCTCCTCAGCCATTTTTTGCAACAAAGGTTCCTTTGAGACTGAATTTAATTCTTTCCAGTTGATAATTAAGTCAGGATGCTTTTTTTGTACATCGTCTACCAGGTTTTTCATGTGCTTGTCAATTATTGCAAGATGCTGAGCGGCATTATTGAGGATTTCAAGCGCCGTTTCGTTAACGCTTTCTACAATGCTGTTTATGTAACGTGCCTGGGTACGATCTCTGTCTATACGGACGAGTCCGGCTTTTAACCTTGAACCGTCTGTTCCTTCATCACTAAGCGATGAATCCAATTGCGAGATATTTTCGGGGATATCCTGTAATTGGTGAAATGCCTCTGATAATTCCCTGGAGTTGTTAATGTTGGTCCATTGCCCCCGGATAAGCAATATATCAAAAAGCTCCTGCATATCTTTTTGAATATACTCGCTCAGGAAAACTGACAGATAGTTAAGCCCTTCCGCATAGGCAAAACAGGTTAATTCCTTTTTACTTAACATTTCGCTTCTGGCAATGGTATAATAATCCAGACGGTTAAGATCGCCGCCGTAGAAAACATCTTTTAGTAATTCGTCAATTTGCTTGTGTTTTTCACCGGTGCTGATTTTGGATATACACTCCTGTGCCTTGATTGTTCTTGCTTCCATCCACGCTTCGGCAATATGTTCGTCGGGGATTCTGGGCTTGCAGATCCATACAGGGTTTTTGCTGCCATACTGTACCATCAGCAGCAGTATTTTTGAGTTGATAATATCCCGCAGCCCAATGAGCATTTGGGCAAACTGGCTTTCTGAAATAAGTTCCTCTCCGGCACATATTTTGAGCAGTTTGAGAAGGCTCTTCCAGTCACTGTCAGGACTGATAGCCTGGGCAACAGTCAGAAATTCCGCCAGATCTTTTGCTATGAGCGCCGCTTTAACCGGCGCAAATTTGGGATCTCCGCCATACAACCCATCAGAAAAATTGGGGTCGAATTTTTTTATCAGGGCAGGATAATCAAAATTAACCAATTGATAAACAGCTACTACTAAATTGTAGCACCGGTTAATTCCGTTAATGCGGTTGGCATCAAACCCTTGAGAAAGCTTATCTATATCCCGGCGAATCTGGGCAGTTAACTCATCAGGAGGAGTTTTTTTGGCCTGCTCTTCTATTTTGACCGGGTTAAGCTGCTTGACCAATTCTATGATCGATTGATCCATGAATGCTTCAAGTACAATCTGCCGAAGCTTGGTTATCTTGGCTATATCCTTCATGAAAACCCTGGCAGGCATGATTATTTTATATAAAGAATAAAAGAACTGTCCCAGCGATATATCCGCTTCTTCTGTCTTTTGCCTGAAAAACTTGGAATATTTGTTCTCTCCAAGTTCTTTTAATCTTTGCCGCAGGATTATTTCCTTGTCAGACAGGTGTTCTGTACTGTCACCTGAAAAGAAGTTGATCATTTTTCCAACTATATCATCTGCCATAATGCACCCCCATTTAGTATACTATATTATGTAAATTAATTCAACTTTATGGTATACTGTTTTGAGGCGATTATTGACAGTTTTCGACATTTTATCTTTTGGACATGGACTTTTCTTTGTTACACTGCATATCCTGTTGATGTCCGGTTTATTTAGGGAATGGCTGAGGGATAAAAACGCATTATCCGCAAAGAAAACAGGCAAAAACGGCATTACAGCATCACTTATTATCCCTGTCCGCAACGAAAGTTTGCGTATTAACTGCCTTTTACAGAGCCTGTCGGCACAAGATTACCCCGTAGAGATTATTTTTGTCGATGACTGTTCTGACGATGAAAGCCCAATCATACTTGCCGGTTATGCGCGGGAAGCGGCAGAACGAGGCCTTAATTGCAGGATTGTTACTCTAACGGAAAACCCCGGCCCTAACCACAAGCAATATGCCCTTTCGGCGGGCATAGCTGAGGCACAGGGAGATATTCTGATATTCACCGACAGCGATTGCGAACTACCAGCCGGCTGGATCCGGGCGATGGCAAGCCGCATGAGCGATGAAACCGTTGGCGCGGTAATTGGCCCGGTGTTCAAGAAAAAGCAGGGAAAAGGTTTTTTATCCCTGTACCAGTGTTATGATCATGCGGTGCGCTATATCTACCTTGCAGGATCAGCAGGACTTGGTGCGGCAGGAGGCGGTTTTGGGAATAATCTCATTGTCAGAAAAGCGGCGCTGGATACAATCGGCGGTTATGATGCAGTACCTCCGTCCCCCACCGAAGACGCAGCGCTAATTTCCCGGATTCGCTCCCGTAGCAAATACCATATACGGGCCATTGTCCTGCCTGATGCAGCAGTGGAAACCGCCGCAGAAAATACATGGTCAGACTTCATTGAACAGACCCTGCGCTGGAACAACGGCGGGCTTTTCAGCCATGAACCAATAACCCGCTTAAACTACAACTTTTTAATGCTGATGACTTCCGCAGGCATACTCGCCCTTCCTCTCGTGCCATTTCTCCCCGGCCTGTGGCCCATGCCCGCCGGTGTTTTTACGGTGATGGTTATTAATACCATTGCGTCTTTTATTCTATTCAGACAAAATCTCCCATCCGGCGGGTTTTTGAATCTTGGTTATTTATTAAGCCTGCTCTTTACCCCGTTATATTTTACTCTGATGACAGTCATGAGTTATTGCCGGGTAAAAACGAAATGGAAGGGGAAGGCAGTTATTCAATAATATTAAATAACCCGCATCATCCAGCCTTTTGTGTCGGGCAGGGTGCCGTACTGAATACTCTTGATGGTGTTTCGTATATCGGCGGTAAACTCACCTTCTGTACCGTTATTGAAAATTACCTTTTTGCCTTTCCAGGTGATTGATGTAATGGGCGTCGCACCGACAGCCGTCCCACTGACAAAACATTCTTTTGTTTCTTCCAGCGCTTCTTCAATGGCGACTTTCCGTTCGCTCACATTTATACCCCGGTCACGGGCAAGCTCTATAATACTTGCCCGCGTTATCCCCGGAAGTATCGTGTCGCCTAACTCTGGTGTAACCAGTTCTCCGGACTTCAGGTAAAAGAAAATATTGCAGGAAGAACCTTCTTCGACATACTTTTGTTCGATTGCATCAAGGAAAATACATTCCATGTAACCGGCCTGTACTGCCTCGTGTTTTGCCATTGCGGCAATGGTATAGTTCGAACTGCCTTTAATCCAGCCGGTGCCTCTTGGTGTTGCCCGAATCCGGTCTGTTACCACAGTGTCAAAATTACCGCCGGAAAAATAAGAGCTGACCGGTGTGGTAATAATGAGTACCCACGGCTCTTTGGATATGTTTACGCCAATGCCGCCTTCAGCCAGGGTAAAAGGGCGGATGTACACCGAATCTGCACTCATAAAAGCGTCTTTTTCCCATTCCGGTTTGTATTGGGGACAGAACCCAAGTGCCGTATTGCGCTTAACGGTTTCGATGCAGGCTTTGAGAAACAGTTCATCCGGAAAAGGCGGCATATACAGCCCCTGCATGGACTTGCTGAATCGGGCTGCATTTCTGTCAGGCCGGAAAATGGCAAGCCCGCCGTCTTTCTGCGGCAGGGCCTTGAGTCCCTCAAAACAAGCCAGGCCGTACTGGCTCGTGTAATTTACCAGCGGCATATCGTCATAACAGTTCCGTGAATTTTCAATTTTATCCCTTTCTTCGGCGCTCATAGCCGCTTCCGTTTCCGGTGTTCGATGGGGTTTTTCCAGATATTCTTCATCCCACTTTCCATTAAAAAATTTTGCCCGGTAGGTAATGGGGTACGAGTTTAATGCAAATGCCATGGTTTATAATTCTCCTAATCTCGCTTAATTAATATCATGCAGCTTCTCGTTATGTCAATAACATGATCTCCCAATTTATACAGAAAAATCTACCGGCATCAGATAAATTAAACAGATTACAACTACTAACCGTATGTGGTATACTTAATTAACAGGAGAATATATGAAAATATATATCAAGAAGTTCCTGGCGCTGGTATTTTTTTTCATATTTGCCGGGATGTTTTTTTTAAACTGTACAGACAGAAGCAGACCGGTCAGGATAACCATGCTGGTCCTGGGCAACAGACCCACAAACAACCGCACCTCTGTCGTTCTTAGGGAAATTAACAAGCGGCTTGTCTCCGAGTTAAATGCAGAATTACATCTCCGCCATATAGAATGGTCCGACTGGCAGACCCGTTATCAGCTTGCCTTTGCTGCAGGTGACGGCAGCTTTGATCTGGCAGTTACTGCGACTGACTGGCTGTATGGCTGGGAACTGGTCCGCAGGGGCGGGTTTTTCCCCATGACGCCGGAAATGCTTCAGGAAAACGCCCCCAGGACATGGGAAGAAGTGATACCTGAACACTGGGAAATGTGTACTCTGGACGGTAAGATTTGGTTTATCCCCGAAGATCAATATACCCAATATACGAATCACGGGGTTTACTGGCGCGGCGATTGGGCCAGAGAAGGCGGTATTTACCAGGTGACCACTTTTGACGAACTGGAAGCGTACTTTGATGTTGTAAAGCAAAACCAGCCGCAGGCTTACCCCTGGGATGTTGCCGGAGATCCCGGCGGCGGTTTGTTAAACGGATATTTAACCAGTAATACGAATACCCAGGGAATCTTAAGCGCATCCATATTTTGCTATAATAACGATGATCCTTATACTGTGGTCTGCCCCTACATGGACAGCGATGCAATGATTGATGCTGCCATTATGTTCAATCGCTGGAGCCAAAAGGGTTTTTGGCGGGAAGATGTAATGAACTACCGGGGTCTCACCCGCGATCTCTTCTTTGCCGGGTTTTCGGGAGCGGATGCTCACCATACAATGACATATTACTCTTCAATTCGTCCTGGCATGGACAGGCTGCAGCCAGGTTCCGATGTTCAGTTTTTTTATTTTGGAATGGAGAACAATAACGTCCGGAAAGATATAATCACCCACGGCGCAATGGCAATCAATGCAACATCAAGAAATCCGGATCTTGCTTTGAGGGTTTACGATCTTCTCCGTAATGACAAGGAAATTTATATGCTCCTAAATTATGGTATTTATGGCGAAGATTACCTGATAAATTCAGAGGGAAAACTGGAAAGGCCGGAAGGCTGGGAAGCAGTGACGCACGGCCTTGCAACAAATTTCTGGGCCGGCCGCATGGACAAATATACTCCGCTGGATGCAAATTGGTGGTCCGGAACAGAAGCTCTTATTGAACATTTCAACAGTTTTGCCCATGAGTACCCGATGTTAAAATTCGCCTTTGATGATTCAAATGTCGGAGCAGAGTTAGCCGCAATGAATAATGTTTTGGTATCGCAGATCGGGCAAATAGGATTTGGCAGAACAAGAGAATCTCCCGAACAGGCCGTAGCAAACCTTCGCAGGGATCTGATGGCAGCCGGATATGAAAAAGTAAAAGCAGAAGTACAGGCGCAGCTTGATGCTTTTTGGGCTGCCAATAAATAGAGTCAGATAATTATTAATAGGAGTCGCCTTATGAATAGAATTGTTATTAACACAGCGGATGCAAATGTACGGATCAGCCGTCACATTTACGGTCATTTTTCCGAACACCTGGGACGCTGTATTTACGGCGGCTATCTCGTTGGGGAAGATTCCCCCATTCCCAATGTACGGGGCATACGGAAGGATATAGTCGCAGCATTAAAAAAAATAAAAATCCCCAATCTCCGCTGGCCCGGAGGCTGTTTTGCAGACGAGTATCACTGGAAGGACGGCATTGGCCCGCATAACGAACGGCCAAAAATGATCAACACCCATTGGGGCGGCGTAACGGAAGACAACAGTTTTGGCACCCATGAATTCCTTGACCTGTGCGATCAACTGTCAGAACCGGGAAATCCGCGCTGCGAACCGGTTATCTGCGGAAATTTGGGAAGCGGAACTGTGCATGAAATGGCCCAATGGGTGGAGTACTGCAACTTTGACGGCACAAGCCCCATGGCGGAAGTCCGGAAAAAAAACGGGCGGGAAAAGCCCTGGAATGTAAAGTACTGGGGTGTCGGCAATGAAAACTGGGGCTGCGGCGGAAATATGACACCGGAATTTTACGCTGATAATTACCGGCGTTATGCGACATATGTGAGAAAATACGGAGAAACGGCTCCCTTCAAAATAGCCTGCGGCCCCAACGGGGATAACTATAACTGGACCAGGATTTTGATGGAAAAAACCTGTCCCATGGTAAACGGCATAGACCTTCATCATTACACCGTTCCCGGTAACTGGGAACACAAAGGATCATCAACAGAATTTGCCGAATCGGAGTGGTATGTAACCATGCGTAAGGCTTATTTCATGGATGAATTGGTTCATAAGCATGGCGCCATCATGGACGAATTTGATCCAAAACGCACAGTTGCCCTGATTGTTGGTGAATGGGGAAACTGGTTCGATGTGGAACCCGGTACAAATCCCGGTTTTCTCTATCAGCAGAACACCCTGCGGGACGCTGTGGTTGCAGCAGTACATTTTAATATTTTCAATAATTACGCCGAACGTATACGCATGGCCAACATAGCCCAGACCGTCAATGTGCTTCAGTCGGTAATCCTTACCGAAGGTGCAAAGATGGTACTTACCCCCACTTACCATGCTTTTGATATGTACAAAGTGCATCATGACGCGGTAAAACTTCCGGTTTATGTAGAAAGTCAAAACTGCACTCACTTTAATCTGCCTGCCGTTACCGCCAGCGCGTCGGAAGACGACAATGGGAAGATCCATGTTTCCATGACAAATATCGACCCGAAAAACGAACAGGGTATCCGGCTTGAACTGAGAGGTGTTTCCGTAAAACCGGTAAGCGGCTGGATTATTTCCTCGGAGAATATGCAGGATCGCAATACATTTGAAACAGAAAATGCGGTAAAAATTCAGAATTTTAACGGAGCAAGAACTGAAGGAGTTGGCGGAAAAATAACCGTAAACATTCCGCCCAAGTCCGTAGTTACCCTCGCACTGGCATGAGTGCTGCGGATATTTTATTTTGTTCCGGGCGCGGGCGGCACAGGGAAATTGCCCGCATCCAGCAGGGGATAAGTGGCTGGATTAACTACACGTACATCACGTTGAGGCAGCGGGACGCAAAGACCTGCTGCTTCTATTTTCCCCTTGATAATTTTATTCAGGTCCCAGAAGATATCCCAGTAATCCTGAACGGCAGCCCATGCACGGATGGTGATTCGAACCGAATGACTTTCAATAGCCTGAAGAATAACCATAGGCATCGGATCTTTAAGGAATCTCGGCTCCGCTGCGATAATATCCTGCATTACCTGAAATGCTGTGTCAACAGAATCCGAGTAGGCAATGCCGATGGAAAGTTCCATGCGGCGTTTCCCGTTCCTGGAATAATTCCGTAAAGGACTGCCCCAGATGCTTGCATTAGGCGCAGAAATATAAATACCGTCCGGGGTTTCCAGAATGGTTGTAAACAGGTTTATTTCTTTTACCGTTCCCATAAACGAACTAAATTCCACAAACTCATCCCTGCGGTAACATCCCAAAACAATTATGATTATTCCTGCTGCAATATTTCCCATGGTATCCTTTAGCGCAAGGCCGACAGCAAGGCCTGCGGCTCCCATTACGGCAAGCAGGCTTGTGGTGTTCACACCAAACACGCTGAGAATCATGACAGCGCAGACTACAAAAATACCGTAACGGACAAATCCCTTCAGGATTAAATATACCGTTCCATCAATAGACAGGAATTTTGCTCTTACTTTTTTAATAAGCTTCAGCAGCACTTTTGAGGTGACAATGCCAATGATAATGATGATTATAGCCACCAAAATATTTTTGGCTAATAAAAAAACATCATCAGAATGTGTTGCCCACAGGTTACTAATAAATTGACTCATTATAAACTCCTGATTCAACGGCTCGGTTCGCTATCTGCCCGCTATTGCCGCCAATGCCTCTGCCGTCATGCCAAGGTGCTTGCCGACATCGGCTGCCGGGCCGGATTCGCCGAAGCAGTCAATCGAGAGGATGTCTTCCGGTTTGGCCCAGCGTTCCCAGCCGAACCGCACGCCTGCTTCGCAGACAATGACCCTAACGCCGGGGGGAACAATGGCATCGCGGATGGCTGCGGGCTGCGACTCAAACAACTCCTTGCTGATCATGGAAACCACGCGAATGTTCTTTCCTGTCGTTTTATCCAGTGCTTCCAGCGCAATGGATACCTCAGAGCCGGTGGCAATGATTATTATGTCAGGTGTTCCGTCTTCGGCCTGTTTTACAATGTACGCACCGGTGCGGATGGTGTTTTTCCAGTCCGGATCAGATTTTGGGAAGACAGTGATGTTCTGGCGGGAAAGAGCCAGAACAGTCGGGCCTCCGGTACGTTCCATGGCTATTGCCCAGGCTTCGGCGGTTTCTTCAGCATCGCCGGGGCGGAGAACGCAGAGATTCGGTATGACTCTCATGCTGGCGAGGTGTTCAACCGGCTGGTGGGTGGGACCGTCTTCGCCAACAAAGACTGAATCGTGGGTAAGCACGTACACCACCGGCTGCCGCATCAATGCAGAAAGGCGGAGCGCCGGACGGAGGTAGTCGGCAAACACCATAAAAGTTGAACAGTAGGAACGAAAACCGCCATGCAGGGAAATGCCGTTGCATATTGCCGCCATGGCGAACTCGCGTATACCAAAATGAATGTATTGCCCGGCACGGTTTGCAGCACCCCATGTTCCCAGTTCTGCGGGAAGGCCGACGGCATTGGGGCCTTTGAGGTCGGCAGAACCGCCGGCAAGGTTGGTGTTTTTCAGGGCAACTGCTGCCAGTGCTTTATTTCCTGCCGTTCGAGTGGCGATTTTATCACCGGCGTTGTAAACAGGCAATGCCGCTGTTGTTGCCTTGCCGGAGTAGAATGTATCCCATTCCCGGCGTTTTTCGGGGTTTTCTTTTGACCATGCGTCAAAAAGCAACTGCCAGTGGGCACGGGCCTTTTTCCATTCAGCCTGTTTTGCGGTGAAATATTCCGCCGCTTCCGGTGCGATGTAAAAATCGCCGAGGATTCCCAGGTTAGCCCGAGTAATCGCAATTTCTTCCGGCCCCAGCGGAGCGCCGTGAATATCGGCGGTGTTTTGCTTATTGGGCGATCCCTTGCCAATTATAGATGTGAGAATGATGATGCTTGGCTTGCTTGTTTCCGCTTTTGCCAGGGCAGTCAAACGGGCAATTTCATCAAAATCGTACATTGAACCATTCAACACCTGCCAGCCGTAAGATTCGTAGCGTTTAGCGGCATCTTCGGTAAAGGCAAGATCGGTGCTGCCGTCAATGGTGATTTTATTTGAATCGTAGTACATGATAAGTTTTCCAAGTTTCTGATGCCCTGCAAAAGAACTTGCTTCAGCAGAAACACCTTCCATGAGACAGCCGTCGCCGCACAAAACATACGTATAGTGATCGACAATTTTATGCGCTGCCGTATTGAAGCGGGCGGCAAGCATGGTTTCGGCAACGGCAAAACCAACAGCCATTGCAATGCCCTGACCCAGAGGACCTGATGTCGCCTCAATGCCGGCTGCCATGCCGTATTCGGGGTGGCCGGCAGCATTGGAACCAAGCTGCCGGAATGACTTGATGGCATCCATTGACATGTCTTTGTAACCGGCAAGATGCAGCAGCGAGTACAGGAGCATGGAACCATGCCCTGCCGACAGAATAAAGCGATCACGGTCTACCCATGCAGGATCAGAGGGATCGTGCCGCAAAAGCTCTCCGTAAAGCATCGCGCCGAGTTCCGCCGCTCCCAGCGGAAGGCCGGGGTGTCCGGAATTGGCTTTTTGAATGGCATCGATACTTAATGCCCTTACGCTTAATGCGGCTTTTTCCAGTGCTTTCGTATTCATTATTTGCTCCTTAACCATGTATTTTCAGCTTCACGAATTGCTGCAATAATTATTTCTTTTGAAGAACGCGCTTTTATCAGAGAACTGAATGTTTCCTGCTGATAGAGGAAATTTATTTTTGATAATGCGTTGAGATGCTGCTTTGCCGATGATGACACAAGTAAAAAAAGCGTGTGTACCTTGCTGCCGTCCGGGGTATTCCAATCAACCGGTTGAACGGGAAAAACAACCGCTACCAGCGGCTCCTGCCGAAACTGCAGCTCCGAACGGTGCTTTTCAAGCATAGGGCTGCGCGGGTGAGGCAGGGCAATCCCCCTTCCTGCTCCCGTTGACATCAATGCTTCCCTGTCAAGAATTTCCTTGAGCAGATTCCCGGGGTCAAGTGACGGAATGGGCGGCAAAAGACCGACAGCATTGGCAAGCAGATCTTTTTTGTTTGCTCCCGGAACATTGTAATATATTCCGCCCCGTTCAATGAGGTCTGCAAGGCTCTGTTCAATTGTTGTTGTCTCTGTCATTTTTCCACCGAAAATATTGAAAGTATTTTTTTATTACAGCTTTCCATATCAAACTGGTCCTGAACATAATCGTGGCCAATCTCATGAAAAGCTGCCTGTTTTTCCGAATCACTGCCCCCCGAAAGAGATATGAGAATCTTGCGGAAACGCAGAGGGCCGCTGATTTTCTCGGGCGGTGCAGCGCCTTCGCCGGCAACACAGCGTATTGTCTCATCTTTTCCCGGTTGATAGGGAGAAAGCATGATCACATTGACACTCCATTTGTTGCCATACTCATAATGCAGGTCGTTGAAACCCTGATTACAGATTTCATTTATCTTTATTTTATCATCCAGATTTTTTCTGTCCAGACCGCTGGATAATCCTCCCGCAAAAAACCGGTGCCGATAACTGTCTTTCCAGTCCAGGCATATTTGAATTAGCCGGTGCAGATCGTCCAGCCGTGCGTCCATTGGTAATTGAACCCTCCGCCAAACTTCTGTTCCGACTATGCTTATCTGTACCGCACGCCATGTATCCGTTAATTCGTCTCTGCCGGGACGTATTAACAGCAGGTTTCTACGCCTGAAATTATTCATGGCATCATCAATCATTTCCTTGATTTCCCTGAAAGTCTCCACCATGCTGTCAAGAGAATTGTCCATTGCTTCCATCTCGGCTTTAGGCAGCGCTTCATCCGTATCAAGGTCTTCCAGCAGCCGTGCCGCATGGGCCTGAATTTGGGAGAGCATTATAAATGTATGCCTGGGCAGCCAGGAGGAATCGATTTCTCCTTTTTGCAGCCGTGCGGCAAGATCAATTACCGCTGTGTGCAATTCTACTGCCTGTTGCCTAATAGGACCCATGCGTTGATCAAGAAAAATGGAGTAAAATTTCCGCATCTCTCCCATTGTTTCATCTATGTATCCGGCAATAGCGTCCCATTCTTTTTCTTCAAGGCTAATCGAAGACGGAACAATGCGGTCAAGCACTTTATCTATATCAGTATCATTTCTGAACAGAGCATCCCGTACATACGAAAGAATGACATACTCCGAGACAGGAATATTAATCATGTAAAGAATATCTTCTATGTACGTCCGGTCAGGGGGAACAGCAAAGCCCGAAAGCCCCTTGCTGTCAGGGATATCTTTTCCGGCAAACCAAAAACGGGATTCAATTCCATAAGCGACGTTTTCAATGCGGTCGGTTTTTTCTGAAAGGAATTCTTCCAGCGAGTAGGCAGGGAGTTCCCGCATTCGTTTCCCACCGTACCAGTAGGCATAGGCGATTTGCTCTTCTGTGGATACCCCCGGCCCAAGCAGGGCAAAACTGTCTTCAAAGCCGCTTTCCGCCGCTTCAAACCAAGTATACAGATCCGCCTCAGACCATTCTCCCTTTTTTACTTTTTCCAGATCAAAATACCCCAGTTTCCAGTCTCTGCTGCGAACAATAAAACGGTCGCCGGGAACAAAGGCTGCCTCACGGAATATATTTCTCATGTCAATGGTATTAATTGAAACTTCCGGCGGATCTTCATAGGGGTCGCAATTAAAAGCTGACTCATTTTCCGGATTGTCTCTCGCCACATATTGAGGAGCATATTCTTCCCCAAAAATATAGTAATACGGGTAAAAATCTTCAGGCGGGCCTTCGGATGTTGTAACGGGGATTTCCTTGTCCTTCCAGAAGAATTTATACTCATGAGGCATTCTTGCAGGGTTAGCAAAAGGAACGCACCGGTGGCCGGGGATGAGTATCCCGTTCAGGAGTTCCAGTTTAGTCGGGCTAATCACAAAGGGAATGTTCTCAAAACAACCGCGCCTGGACACCCACTGCTTGCCATTCAGCCGAAACGCTACATGATGGGAATCGATAATAGCGGCAACTTCCATTGGCAGGCTGCCGGATCGTATGGATTTATCCATTACCTGTATATAATCCAGCACATCATCCAAACCAAACGGTTCGGTTACATTTTCCAGAAAATTGAACAGGGCATCTTCCTGATTCGGCGTCATTGATGTAAAATACTCCGAAACAAAGAAAATCTCAAGGTACCCAAGAGAAAGTAAGCAGAATCTTTATTGAAAAAATAAAGGTTTTATTATAAAATCAAAAAAATGAGAATAATAATGACGGAGGATGAAAAATGTTTTTGTTTATGCAATTGAGGAAAATTATGCAAAAAACAGGTTATTATTCTTTTATCATTGTTTTACTTGTTCTCTTATTAACAAGTTGTATGAGTCAGAAACGCATTGAAAGCGGACGCGCTTTTGATTTTAATATCGGAAGAGGAGGCACTGGTTTTAATATTGGAGTGGCGCAGGAAAGATTATCCGAAACAAAAGATAGAATTTCTTCTGATCATAGCTTTCTGATCCATTTTGCGGGGTTAGATTTTATTATTGGCACTTTACCAATACCAATTTCATTGGCAGAAGAGCTCACATTAACCTTAGATGGTAAATTACTTGAAAATATGGAATTCACCGTGCTGGAAGCAGGCAGCCATACAATCTATTGGAGATATCAGGATAATAATGCAAAAAACGCCGGGCGCACATATTTTCAGGAGGGAGGCAGCTTGACTTTTGATTTTGAACCGGGTAACTATTATTATTTTAGCGGAACAGAAACATTAAATAACTTTTCAGTTAGTATTATAAATTTAACAGACGGAAATAATGTTAATTTAATAGCAGGATATAGGTCAATAACTGTTCCAGCAACATCGGTTATTGATGGCATTAATGCATCAGTTAGACGTTCATTAAGGATAGAATATCCTTAATACATCCGGAACATATTCGCTCTAAACCCAATCCTCATCGCTTGCAAGCCCCAGCTCGCCGTTTTCACGCGCCTGCCTGAACCACGCAAGAAAATCATTCGCTGTTTCGTCACAATCCCGTCTGGAGACAGGTCCCATAATATCACTTTCCTCGCGGATCATGTCCCTGCGCCGGGCAGATACATTTGATAAAATCTTTTCGCAAAAATCAGCGTTTCGGCCCTTCAGTAAAATCGCAATAGTCCGTTCCGGCATGGTTGCAAGTTTTTCAGCAAGGGGACGGTCAAAAGCGGTAATCACATCATCCAGCGTGTACAGCCGGTCTTTCAATTCCTTGCCAATATCGGGGTCTTCCATTTCCAGTTTATTAATGATATTGTCGCCAAACGAATAGTCACCCTGCTTAAGAATGGCAGTAAGGGTCTGCATTCCGTCAATGGCAATATCCTTTGAACCGCCGCTGCCCAAATACCGCGCTTTTTCCCGAATCGCCCCGGCAACCCTTTCCAGGACTTCCGGAGAAACCTCGCTTTGACGGGCAATGCGTTTGAGAATTTCCGGCTTAAGCGCCGGGGGAAATTTTTTCAATGTTTCGGCGGAAACCTTTGCGGGAAGTCGCGCCAGAACAAGTGCTGCCGCTGCGGGGCCTTCATCCTTGAGCAGAAAAAGCACCTGCTCAGGCTCAAATTCTATTAAAAAGTCAAAAATATTTTCTTTTGAATCAGGTACGGCATTGTTAAGCAGAACTTCGCCTTTTTCTGGGCCATAAGCCGTATACAAAATTCGCCGCGCCGTCTCCACTCCGCCGTGTGAAGCACCCATAAAACCGAAATGACCAGTCAGCAGTGCTCTGAATTCGGCAAATATCGATTCTGCTTCACTTTCGCTAATTCCCCGGATCGTCGCAATTTCCTGAGATATTTCTTCAACCTGCTGACTGTCAAACTCGCCAAGAATTTTTGCAGCCTGTTCACTGCCGATAAGAATAAGGAATTTTGCCACCCGCCGGGTTTTAGAATCTTTGGATGTAGTTTTAAGGAGGCCGTCTGCATCATTCTTTGCCGTCAGTTTTGGCGGCAACGGAGTTTTAGGCGGGGGTGTATTTTCACTGGTTTTTTGGAGAGGGTCTTGCTGCGGTATTTGCGGCTGCTGAGACATCGTCTGTTGATATGCGTCAATTCCCCGGCGTACTATATCCCCCATACAGTTTCCTTGTCAGCGGCGCGCTCTGCTTAACCGCACAGGCATACCATCTGCACTTCCCTGCCAGGTAACAACAACCGGCATGGAACCAACTTTAACAACTGCACCGGACTGAATGGCAACAGTGTTTCCGGAAACCGGGTCATGTACTGTGTGATTGGTACCGGGGATTTGCAGCATAACCCGCGTTGACCCGCTCGTTCTCCAGAGCACAAGTGTTCCGCCGCCTGATGGCTCGCCATCAACCATGACTGATGGCGATTCAAAATAATATGTCATTAATGATGACGGCAGATTATCCCGCATAGGCTTATCAGGGTAGTACACAGTTCCGGTAAGATGTACAGCACACAATCGGAAGGCCTCCGCGCCTTTTGAAGTGAAATCGTTTCTGCTCCGCACAAGGCCGAAAAAGTCCTCTGAATTCCCCTTTACACGGTTTTCCGGATCAAACAGATGATACCAGAAAACCGGGCTTGTACCTTCGACCGCAAGTTTTACAAATGTTTGTACAACATATGCGGGGAATTTTTTCTCTGTTGTTGCCGTAGGGTACCAGCCTCCGGTGGGATACCCTACTTCGGTTATCCATATCCGGTCATCAAAGCCATAGGGAGCGACTATAGCACGGAATCTGCGGAACAACTGCAATGTACGGGCAGGAGTCATCTCATAGGGATGAAACGCAACAGCATCAACATTTTCCATCCCGCCCGATTCAAATAAACCCCGGATAAAACTTTTCGGCATACCGAAAACCCCACGGGTAAATGCACCGCCTAAAATAATAACATCGGGATCAACCTCTCTGATTGCTATGGCAGACAGACGGGTAAGTTCAAAAAAATCTTCCGGGGTGCCGGCCCAAAATCGGGTAACATTTGGTTCATTCCAGATGCTCCAGGCATCAACCCTTCCGCTAAAATGTTCTACTGTCCGCCGTACATATTCAAGAAAATAGTGTGTTTTATCCGGTGGAATATATCTGGGTCCTGAGCCGCCTTCATGTATCCAGCGGACATCATAGGCCAGAACACCTAATATTTTTATTCCATTGGCATTTGCCGTATCAACAAACCTGTCATAAAAATCAAAATTCCACTGGTTTTGTTCCCGTTCAATCCTGTTCCAGTTAAAAGTTGTTAAAGTCCAGCGTATGCCCATTCTTTCCAGAAAAGCGTATTCTTCCGGCGAGTTGGTCTCACCGGCATGTACGAGCCCGGCAACATCTGCCGGAATTACAACCGGTACGGACAGCTGGGATGAAGCGCAAGAAAGGTAAAAGGTAAGAGGTAAGAGGTAAATAATAAGAGATAAGGGATAAGGGGTAAGGGAATATTCTCTCCTCTTTTTTTTCTTCTCTTTCTTTAACTTCTCTCTCACCTCTTACCTCTTATCCTTTGTATTACAACTCCAGTGAGCGGTTTGCTATTTTTTCAAGCGCGTATGCGGCAAAATCCCCTGTCTTCATTGCAGGAAGCTGTCTGCCGTCACGCAGCCGTATTGACACCATACCATCATCCGCCTCACGCTGGCCTGTTACCAGCATGTAAGGGATCTTACGGTTCTGACAGTTGCGTATTTTTGCATTGAGCCGTTCGTCGCCTAATTCCGCAGAGACCCGCAAGTCATGGGCCTTGAGTTCTGCGGCAACTTTTTCCGCGTACTCATTAAATCCTTCTGCAACAGGGATAACAGCGATCTGTTCAGGGGCAATCCAGGCAGGGAAGGCACCGCCGAAATGTTCTATCAAAACACCAAAAAAACGTTCAAGGCTGCCCAACAGGGCACGATGAATCATATAAGGACGTTTGTGCTGACCGTCTGCGTCAACAAATGTCATGTCGAAACGTTCCGGCTCGTTAAAATCAAACTGGATTGTCGTCATTTGCCATTCACGGCCCAGAGCATCTTTTATTTTAAGATCGATTTTTGGGCCGTAGAACGCACCACCGCCTTCATCTATTTCGTATTCAAGCCCTTCAGCTTCCACTGCCTTGCGGAGGCTTTCAAGAGCGGCATCCCAGCGGCTTTGTTCACCGACACTATCTTTTGGCTTTGTTGCAAGATACGCTTTGATATCCTTGAAACCAAACACTTTCCACATCGAAAGACTGAAACGCAGTACTTCAAGGATCTCCGACTCCATCTGCTGGGGCGTACAGAAAATATGGGCATCGTCCTGGGTAAACCCCCGCACCCGCAGTAATCCGTGGAGAACGCCGCTACGTTCATAACGGTACACCGTCCCCAACTCTGCCCAGCGCAAAGGCAAATCCCGGTAGCTACGGCCTTTGTTTTTATAGATCATGATGTGGAAAGGGCAATTCATCGGTTTAATGAAGTAGTCCTGGTTATCAATCTGCATGGGGGCATACATGCCTTCCCGGTAAAAGCCTAAATGGCCGGAAGTTTCCCACAGCCAGCTTTTACCAATGTGCGGTGAAAAAAGAATCTCATAGCCGCTTCGGTAATGCTCCTGCCGCCAAAAATCCTCAATGGCAACACGCATCCGGCCGCCGTTCGGATGCCAGAATATCAATCCGGCACCGGTTTCCTCCTGAACGGAGTAAAGGTCAAGCTCTTTGCCTACGCGGCGGTGGTCCCGCTTTTCAACTTCTTCAAGAAAGGTTAGGTACGCTTTGAGGTCTTTGGGATTTTCCCAGGCAGTGCCGTAAATACGGGTAAGCATGGGACGGTTTTCATCGCCGCGCCAGTATGCACCGGCAATGCTTTGCAGCTTAAACGCCGCAGAGTTTATTTCCCTAGTATTGGCAAGGTGCGGCCCCCGGCAGAGATCGGCCCACAGTAATGCGCCATCAACCCGGTTTTCATATACCGTTATTTCTGCGTCCTCCGGCAGTTCGTTGATAAGCTCAATTTTAAATTCCTCTCCGGCAAACCGCTGCAGCGCTTCATCCCTGCTCACCGAAACCTGGACAAATTCCTGTCGTAAATCAACGATCCGCTTCATTTCAGCTTCAATCGCACCCAAATCTTCGGGAACAATGGTACGCGGCAGGAGGAAATCATAATAAAAGCCATTTTCGATAGATGGGCCAATAGCCACTTTTGTCCCGGGAAAAAGCGCTACAACTGCCTGTGCCATGATATGACTTACCGAATGGCGGATAACCGTTAACTTTTCAGATTGCTGATTCACGTCGGGCATTACTAACAGTACCATTTTAAATGGCTTTGTGCAATAATAAGACAGAAGTATTGACATGCACTAGACATCTGATATAATGATTTTACATACTGTATTAGCAGGAGGCAGCGGCTGGATGCAATGGTGTGGATAACCTGTGGATAATATCAGGAATAACCACGGTTTAGCACAGGTATTATTAGAGGAATTTTCAGGAATATATAAATTTATCATATAATAATGTTAAATCCTTATTGAGTAACGAATTAGCAATTTTTTACTATTCAGACATTAAGGTAAAATATTATAATTTTGTGTATTATTATTTATTGGGGGTATGTACAGTATTAACCATACTTGTGGATAATATGTTGATTATTTTGCATATAAAGGCATAAAATGGCGGATTTTGACTATGAGGGTTTCTGGAATGAGGCCCTGAGCCAAATGCAGACTGACCTGGGGGAGGAGGAGTTTAGCGGCTGGTTTACCGATATTAAGTATTTACAGGCAGGAGAAAACAACATCATAGTTGGGTTCCCTTCCGGTTTTCACCGTGACAGAGTAATAACACGCTATAAAAACGCCATCTGTACAAAATTGCAAAAAATTGCAGGCAGAGAAATTGCTCTGGAATGCGTGGTTGTTGCGGACACAGAAGGAGATACCCTGCCTGCGCAGAAAGCCCGTTCTCAAAATACAACCGCTGAAAATATTTCCGGTAATATCGCAGGGGAAGAACCCCGGGAATTGGACAGTTCTCAGGTACAAAAGCCAAAAAGAAAACAACATCCGCATATGCGGGATGACTATACCTTTGAAAAGTACATCATCGGGGAGAATAATAGTTTTGCGGCAAACGCCGCAATTGCCATCAGCCGGAATCCGGGAATCTCTTACAATCCGTTCTTTATATATGGCGGGGTGGGACTGGGGAAAACACATTTAATGCAGGCCATTGGTAATTATATCCATGAAAATTCCGATTATAAAGTTATTTATATTACTTCCGAAGATTTTTTAAACGAATACGTAAAGGGAATTCAGGGGAAAGAAATGGTAGCTTTTAAAAATAAATTCCGCCATACAGATGTACTATTAATTGACGATATTCAGTTTTTCCAGGATAAAGGAGAAGCCATAAAAGAAGAATTTTTTCATACGTTTAATACCCTGCTCAGCGCAAAAAGACAGTTGGTAATGACATGTGATCGTCCCCCTATAGAACTAAGAAATTTACCTGACAGGCTAATATCCCGTTTTGAACAAAGCCTTAAAGTTGATCTGCAGCCGCCCCGTTATGAAGTTCGCTGTGCAATACTCAAATCAACCGCAGAAAACCGGGGTGTTGTTATTTCTGACGAAGTAATTAATTTAATAAGCAAAAATATAACAACCAATATAAGAGACCTTATAGGTGCGCTCAATACGCTTATTTCATTTACCGAAATAATGAAAAAACCGGTTACCCTGGAAATTGCCCAGCAAAAATTAAGGGATAATTTCGCTTCCCGAAGACAGGCTAATTTATCCATTGAAACAATTCAGAAAGCTGTCGCCGATTTTTATTCACTGGGTATAAATGACCTTAAGGGAAAAAAAAGAAATCAAAAAGTAGTTTTTCCGCGGCAAATAGCAATGTTTATATGCCGTGAAATGACCGATTTTTCCACGACAGAAATAGGAGAAGCCTTCGGAGGCAGGGATCATACTACAGTAATGCATTCCATTGCTAAAATAGAGGGGTTATTAATTACCGATCCTACTCTTGATTCAACCATAGAAAACCTTAAAAAGAATGTAAAGGAATTAAATACAAGACAATAATATTCTAATAAAGTACTGTATAAGTTGTGTCTAAATACGTAACTTGCGGAAACGGTGAAAATTCTTGATAATTTTCCCTGTTTATGGAATAATATAATTATATAAGCCATAAGGAATTAAGTGAGTTTTCCACATTTCCGGCGGCTTATTATTACTATTATTATATTTATATAGTATAATAATAAAAGGAGTGGAAAATGAAGTTTATCTGTGAAAGAAACATTCTCCTTAAGGAAATATCCATGGCACAGGAGATTATAGCGTCAAAAAATGTCATTTCAATATTGTCTAATATATACCTGGAAGCGGAAAATGACAGTCTTACAATAAAAGCAACCGACTTAAAAGTTAATTTTGAGACTAAGTTACCGGTAACAGTACTGGAACCCGGTCCTGCAACGGTATTTGGAGATAAATTTTTTAGCATAATTGGATCTGTTCCGGAAGGAGAAATGGAGTTTGAGTACAATGATAACAAAGTTAAAATAAAGACAAGCGTTAAAAAAGCAAATTTTCAGCTTAAAAGCATAGCTTCTGATAAATATCCGGAATTTCCGGTATCCAACTCTGAATACTTTGAAATTCCTGTAAAGGAATTTAAAGAAATGATTAATCAAACTGTTTTTGCCATATCAGATGATGAAACCAGGTATTTTATGAACGGTGTATTTATGGAAAAAACCGACGATAAAATAATAATGGTAGCCACTGACGGCAGAAGACTTGCCTATGCCGAAAAAGACGGAGGGGGAATAAATAATTTTCCCGCTGTTATTATACCGCCTAAAATATTAAATATTATTGTAAAAAGATCCGGAGATGAAGGAAATATACAATTATCCATCACCGATAAAATAATGTATGTCCGTTTTGGAACATATAATTTTTCTTCGGTTTTGCTGGAAGGGCAATTTCCCAATTACCGTAAAGTAATTCCCGAAGAACAGATAAATACCCTTTCAGTCAATCGTATTGAAATGCTGGATGCACTTCGCCGGGTTTCACTTCTTGTAGAACAAAAATCTCATAGGGTCTATATCGGACTTAAATCGGGAACAATGGAAGTATATTCCGAAGAAGGCGAAATAGGCGAGGCAAAAGAAGAAATTCCTTGCAAATATGACGGAGAGGAAATAGCACTTGCATTTAACTATCGTTATATTGAAGAACCGTTTAAGGTAATAAGCAGCGATGAAATTTGCATCCGTTTTACCGGGCAAAGTAAAGCTATAACCATAACACCGGTACCAAAGACCGATTTCTTTCACATTATAATGCCCATGCAGTCATAATAAGGTGATAATATCATTTTTACGTACAGCGGCTTTCCGTAATCTCGCGGATGCTACAGTTGCTACTTCGGCGAAAAATATATTTCTTGTCGGTGAAAACGGGCAGGGAAAAAGTAATTTCCTTGAAGCGATTTATTTTTGTTCTTACGCCTCATCATTTCGCGGGGTGCGTGACAGTGACATTGCTCAAAATGGAAAAAATAATTTTTCGGCTGAAATTACCATTACACCATTACCGGCGGCGGATAATCCCCACAGTGATGTTCTTATCAAATTTGAAAAAAATAAAAAAACGGTTCTCATTGACGGGAAGAGGGCGGAGGATCGTAAGCAACTGCTTTCCATAGCGCCCTGTATTGTTTTCTGTCATGAGGACATGGAATTTATTACAGGCAGCCCGGAAAGGCGGCGTTGGTTTTTTGATCAGGTACTCAGCTTGTCTGACCCGGTGTACCTTGACGATCTGCGCCGTTATCGCTGGATTTTAAAATCGCGTAACAGCATATTGCGGAACCTGACCAATGGCACTAACATTGCCTCTCAATGTAAGGATGATACTGCCAGTGGTCAGGAACTGCTGGATGCGCTGGACTCCCAATTTGTAATATACGGTTTAAGGCTCATGGAAAAAAGAGAAACCGCTGCACGGCTTTTTTCAGAAGTTTTTACAACCCTGTATGAAGAGGTTTCCGGTGTTAGCGGTATGACTGTACAGTACATGCCGTCATGGAAGAATGTTGATGAAAATGAAACGCTTGCATGTTTGTTAAAACGAAGGCCGGCAGATTTTGCTGCGGGAATTTCGCTTTCGGGGCCGCACCGGGACCGATATGCTTTTTCTCTGGACGGCACGGATTTTGCCGGATATGCATCAACCGGACAACGCCGGCTGCTGGCTTTGCTGCTTAGGGTAGCGCAGGCTCGCCGCTATTCCGGAACAACCGGAAGAAAGCCAATACTGCTGCTGGATGATGTTTTACTGGAAATGGACAGTGAGAAACGGCGTCGTTTTCTTTCGGTGCTGCCCGGCTACGATCAGGCTTTTTATACTTTTCTGCCGGATGAGCCATACCAGCGTTATCAAAATGAAGATACCCTGATATACTTTGTCAGGAATGGTATATTGGAAAACGCATCGTGCTATGGCAAGAACAGAGGCTGAATAATGATTAAACGCGTAGGGGAAATTTTTTCCACGCTTTTTGACGATACACAGATGAAAATGGCAGGAGAATATTCTGCTTTTTTTTCCTGCTGGAATGACCTTGTTGCTAAAAACAACATTCCCGCTGCCGCCGCGCATTCGCGGATAAAAACCGTCGAGAAGGGCCTTGTTTGGATTGAAGTGGATCACCCCGGCTGGAAACAAATTCTTCAGACCAAGAAAAGCAAGCTGTTATCGGATTTTCACTACCGTTTTCCGAAAATGGATATTTCCGGTATATCAATAGTACTATGCCGCCCTGAAAATGGGGATCGGGGAATGGAAGACATGGAACAGAGAGCAGCGAGTGAGGATGTGCAAGGTGTTTCTGCGGTTGACGTTCAATACAGCGAATATGAGGGAATTAAAGATCCGGCTTTGAAAGAAGTTTTGATGCGGCTGGAACGGAGGATTCTTGAAAGGCAACAATCGGGTTAAAACCGTAAAGCCTCAATCATGTAGCGAATGTCGTGGGTGCCTCTTTCGTTGCGGCGTTTCATTTCTATCACAAAAATAAGCGAACTGCCTGAAGGATCAATCAGCACTCTTTTTATCCGGTAAGATAAAATTAGCGGGCGCCAGATTGGTGTACCAATGGTGAATGATTTTGCTGTGTTGTTATGGTCAACGGCTTCCAGAGTGATAAAAAACGAAGATCGCAGGTTTTGATTGCTGCCTTCTATCGTTTCATCCAGGCTTGCCCTGTAAGTGATCCCGGACACAAAATCCCGGAATGTTATCGCATGACCGTCATAAGCCGGATCTCCTTCTAATGCAATGTACAAAGGCTGACCCTGGCTGGGGTATATTATCCCATACCGTCTGGCAAGAGCTGCATTTTCCGCAATCAGGCGGTACATCGCACCCGTCCCATCCTGCCCGGCGGCTATTGGCCTTTCATGTATATAAGATATTCTTCCTTCTCTGACAAAATTGTTTCTTGCAACATCTACCAGAAACAAGTCTGCCCAGGGCCTCAGTGTAACTGCTCTTACCCCATGCTGTGCAAACATGTAGTAACTGCCATCTTGTGAAAAACCAAGGTCCACAAAAGAAGCCGAATCGCCTGCCCAAAGAGCAGATGTACTCAAGATTAAAATTACCGTTATTGCAGGAATTGTCCGTTTTAATATCATACTAGTCCCCTCCTTACGATTATCGGCTGCTTAATGTGACTCTTGAGTAAAACAATGGCAGCGGTTACACTTGATATATGACTCTATCAGAAAGAAATATTTTTTTTAAGGCGGGAATAGGTCTTTCAATATTATGCCTGATTATATGTATTTTTGCTTCCATTAAGTTAATCCCCGTTTATGCCTCAATTGAGGCAAGTATAGCACATCGTTCTGAGGGGATTTCTCAGCTGTTCATTGGACAGTTTCTGGATGCAAGGCTCGTTGCGGCGAATGGGAGTATTTTTGGCATGATTTTAGTTTCATTAATAACATTAGTTTTAATATACTTTTTTTTCGAAAAGACCCAATCACCGGAAATACTTTTTTTGGGTATTTTTGCCGCTTCGTTTTCCATTGAAACATTGCGATTAGTTCTTCCACTGGAGCAGATGTACGAAATACCTTCGTTGTATGTACTTTTGTCGACAAGGATTCTCCTGTTTGCCAGGAATTTCGGCATTTTTTCGCTGTTTGCTTCAGGTATTATTGCCGCAGGTTATGTGGTACAGAGTTATCGCAATGTAGTTTTATTTATTATCGTACCGGCTCTGCTCATAGCTCTGGGAATTCCCATTGATACTCAAGCCTGGGATTCCAGCCTGATCATGATTACGGGTTATGTTACCATGTTTCGCCTGGTTGAAGCAGCACTATTCCTGAGTACTGCCATCAGTTTTTTTGTTGCAGTATGGTCAAAAGGATCTCAGAAATATATTTTAATCGGTATAGGTTCTGTGCTGGCTATTCTTGGCAGAAATATTTTGCTAAGTGCAGACACGTGGGCAGGGATGTCCGCCGGGCTGGTATTACTTGCAGTTGGTATGTGGCTGATTTGTACCCGTCTTCACACGATATATCTTTGGCTGTAAGAAAATGAAAGCGGTGTTTAAATAACAATATTAACTACAACGCCAACGACCAGAGGCAGGACGATATTGTCATAGTCTTTTAGAGGTAACGCTTCTACGATCGTTGCGGTCACCGCTGCAGTCAGGGAAACAATGTGGTTGTGGGAAACCATCCACGCCGAAATAAATGTCGCAATAAAACAAGCCGCAGAACCTTCCACACTTTTACCCAGAAGAAAATCGGGGCGAATTTTACCGTACATTTTACCGACAAGGCTGGACAAACCGTCGCCAAGAGCCAGGGCGAAAATACTGATGTACGCTACAGGCGGAGGAAAAAGCAGCAGAGTTGCTAATGCGCCTAACCCCAGAGTTACGGGACCAAGTACAAAACGATTCCTTTCCCGTCTGCGGCTAACCATAGTGGTAAGATCGGAAACCAGAGGAACTTTTACGCCAATAAGACGCATGAATTCCATAATGGTATAACTCAACACGCCTGTGATGAGAAACAGTACAGTAAAATGATAATTTAACGCAGCTAATGCCGGGCTTAAGGCGATAAGAAGATGAATAGTTTTTCTGACGGTTTCTTTTTTTACATCAGAAATATGTACCGCCGTCCCGGGATAGAGGACGGCGGCAGGAGGATAAGAAAAACTTTTTTCGATAAATACTTTTTTCAACATCAATACTCTAGCAAATTCCATGCCAAGTTTATCTCCATAATAAATAATAATCATAAAACCTTAAAAATAGGAGAATACTCAATAAATTCTCATTATTTGACAGTATACAGTAAATAAAAAATCTGAGCAAGTTGTCGCGGTACATACAATTGTATGAAAAATGATACATTTCGAATTCATGAATTACTATGACTTGCTTTTTTCCTAAAAATCAGTATCTATATAATTATGGATAATGTTAAATTTGGCATTATTGGCATTGGCAATATGGGGACTGTCCATACTCAAAGTGTCTTTTCAGGCAAGGTTCCGGGGTTGGAACTGACAGCTGTTGCAGACAGAAATCCGGCGCGCAGAGAATGGGCAAAGGGTTATTTACCGGCCGGGTTTCCCATTTTTGATGAAGGTGTCGAGCTTATTCAAAGCGGCCTTGTTCAGGCAGTCCTTATTGCTACCCCTCATTATGATCATCCTCCGCTAACAATAAACGCGATCAACGCTGGTTTGCATGTTATGTGTGAAAAGCCGGCCGGTGTTCATGTTAAGCATGTGCGGGAAATGAATGAGACAGCCGAAAAAAGCGATCGTGTATTTGGGCTGATGTTTAATCAGCGGACAAACTGCAATTATCGTAAAATGCACGAACTGGTACATTCAGGGAAATACGGTGCAATCAAACGGATAAGCTGGATTATTACCAACTGGTATAGGACACAGGCCTATTACGATTCCGGTGGCTGGCGGGCAACATGGGCAGGAGAAGGGGGTGGTGTGCTATTGAACCAATGTCCGCATAACCTTGACCTGCTCCAATGGATCTGCGGGATGCCCGATAAGGTGCGGGCTTTTTGCCATAACGGCAAATGGCATGATATTGAAGTAGAAGACGATGTAACCGCGTATTTTGAATATTCAAACGGCGCTACCGGGACATTCATTACATCTACAGCAGACGCGCCGGGAACAAACAGATTTGAAATAACCCTCGAAAAAGGCAAGCTGGTTATCGAGAATAATAAAAATTTAATCCTCCAAGAACTTGAGGTCAATGAACGGGAATTCTGCAAGACAGCCAAAGGCGGATTTGATCAGCCCCCCATGAACCAATACAATGTCGAAACAGACGGCAGTAACGAAGAGCACAACGGCGTTCTTAGGGCATTTGCCGGTAAAATTCTGCACGGAACACCCATGGTGGCGGAAGGCACGGAAGGCATTCATGGCCTTACTTTTTCCAATGCAATGCATCTTTCAAGCTGGCTCAACACAACCGTCAGTCTGCCTTTTGACGAAGATCTTTTCCTTGAAGAACTCAATAAACGCAGAGCGCAATCCAAACATAAAACCGCAACAGGCGTAGTATTTGATATAGGAAAAAGTTACAACTCCGGTGTATAGAAAAAAATTGCAAATTCCTCAGAGTTGTCTTATAATTATACTTAATGAACTTCGTTGACTTTACCATCAGCGTCGGCAAACCAATCCCTCTGGGTGCAACATTATACAGTGAAGGGGTAAACTTTGCCATTTTTTCCCGTCATGCAACATCGGTTACACTTGTCCTTTTTGATTCCCAGGAAAAAGACAGCTCCTATGTTGAAATACCCCTTGGCAACAAAGGCGGTAAAACCGGAGATGTATGGCACATTCTGGTTCACGGTCTGAAAGCCGGAGCTTGTTATCTGTACCGGGTAAACGGTCCTTATCAGCCTGAGCGGGGGCATCGTTTTAATCCTCACAAAGCTTTGTTAGATCCTTATGCAAAAGCCCTCACCAGTCTTGAAAACTGGGATTTAGGAAAAAGTGCAGGTTATGATCCTGATGCATCGAAAAAAGACCTTTCGTTTTCTACTGTAGATACTTTGCTTGATATGCCGCGTTGTACAGTTATTGACGATAACGATTTTGACTGGCAGGGAGATGCTCCGTTAAACTACCCTTTGCGGTTCAGTGTTTTATACGAAACACATGTTAAGGGGTTAACAGCTAATCCCAATTCAGGAGTGCGGCATCCGGGAACCTACCTGGGGGTTATTGAGAAAATTCCATACTTGAAAGAATTGGGTGTTACCAGCCTGGAGTTCCTCCCATTGCAGGAATTTAACGAACGGGAGTATCCCAGAATTAATCCTAACACCGGGAAAATGCTAACCAACTACTGGGGCTATTCGACAATGGCTTTTTTCGCACCCAAAGAATCTTATGCCGCAGATCGCAGCCCCGGAGGCCAGGTGAGGGATTTTAAACTCATGGTGAGGGAACTGCATAAAGCAGGCATAGAAGTAATTCTGGACATTGTTTTTAACCATACTGCCGAAGGTAATGAACATGGTCCAACGATTTCTTTCAGGGGGTTGGATAATTCCATATATTATACTTTAGAAGACAACAAACGGTATTATAAAAATTACTCCGGGTGCGGTAATACAGTAAACTGCAACAACCCCATCGTCCGCACCTTTATTATGGATTGCCTTCATTACTGGGTAGTGGAAATGCATGTGGATGGATTCCGTTTTGACCTTGGTTCGATATTGGGGAGGGATCAGCACGGCAATTTAATGGAATCTCCTCCTGTACTGGAACACATAGCACAAGACCCGATATTAAGCTCCACTAAAATAATCGCCGAGGCTTGGGATGCCGGAGGCGCATATCAGGTTGGCTGGTTTCCCGGCGGACGCTGGGCTGAGTGGAATGACCGCTATCGTGATGATATCCGCAAATACTGGCGCGGGGATCCTAAAGAATCAAGATGCCTGGCAACGAGGCTGTCAGGCAGTTCTGACCTGTACCTCCGCGATGGCCGCAAGCCTTTTCACTCGATTAACTTTATCACCAGTCATGATGGCTTTACCCTCATTGATTTGGTTTCGTACAACCACAAACACAACGAAGACAACGGCGAAGAAAGCCGGGACGGAAGCGATAACAACATCAGTTATAATTACGGCAGTGAAGGCCCAACAAGCGATCCGATACTGAATAAAATCAGGGAGCAACAGGTAAAAAATTTCTTTGCCACCCTCCTGGTATCGCTGGGGACGCCCATGCTCCTGGGCGGTGACGAAATTGGCCGAACCCAGAATGGGAATAACAACGCTTATTGTCAGGACAATGAAATATCCTGGTATGACTGGACCTTGTTGGAAAAAAACAAGGGGCTGTTCCGTTTTGTTAAAGAGATGATTACATTCCGCCTCAGTCACCCCGGCTTTATGCGGCCTGAATTTTATACCGGACGTGAAGGCAGCTATAAAGCAATTCCCGACATCAACTGGTATACGGATAAAGGCATGAGTCCGGACTGGGATATGTTAGGATATAGCCTTGCTTTGCAGATTAACGGCCGCAGGGGCGAAGTAGCACGGGACAGAGATGATAATGACTTTTTTATTATGTTTAATGCAGGCCTCGATCAGGTGGTTTTCACCATTCCGCCTGCCAATGACCTCAAACATTGGTATCGAGCTGTGGACACGAGCATGAATTCTCCCAATGATATTCTTCCCAATGGCAGCGAAAAACCGCTTACCCTTTCGTATAAATATAAAGTTAATGCCCGCAGTATGGTAATTCTTATATCAAAAGCCCCGCCTAATGGAGATGAATTATAAAATGGATGATAGCACTTTTATTTTTGGCGTTGATCTAGACGGTGTTGTTGGTGATTTTTATGATGCAATACGAAAAATTGCCGCTGAATGGCTGGACAAACCCCTGGAAGCACTCACCACAGAAGTTACTTACGGCCTTGATGAATGGGGAATTAACGAATTAGGCGGATACGACCGGCTTCACCGTTTTGCCGTAACCCAGCGGGATATTTTTCGCGTTATGGAACCGATAAAGAACGCCCCCGCAATTCTCCGAAAACTCTCAAACCAGGGAATCAGAATCCGAATAATCACTCATCGGCTGTTCCTCAAATTCTCCCATCGCACAACCATCACCCAAACTGTTGACTGGCTGGATAATTATGATATTCCGTATTGGGACATTTGCTTTATGAAAGACAAAGGCGCCGTAGGAGCCCATGTATATATTGACGACGCACCGGAAAACATCATTAATCTGCGAAAACTTGGCTGTAATACCATTGTGTTCAACAATTCCACGAACCGTGATCTGCCCGGCCCCCGCGCAAATAACTGGTTTGAGGTTGAACGTATGGTTATGGAAGCCAGGGATGAATGGAAAACCGGCACAGTGGGGCTGTTTAGGGAGTAATGTTTCACGTGAAACATTAACCGGATGCTTCTATAGCCGGAATGCAGGGAGTCCTTTGCTTTCAACGTACAGGCTGCCGCCGATTAATTTGCTGGGCAGTATGGGAAATTCCTGTCCTGTCTGTTCCAGCAGATAGGTTGTATAATTACTGATAATGCCTGCTGTATCACTGACGGGGTTTTCGCTTTTAGTTACGCCTTTTAATCCGGGAAATAAAAAAGACACCACAGGATGAGTAAACGGAAAGTCCTGGTAGTCCAGCGGGCCGGCGCTTTCGATCGCTACAAGGGCAGCAGGACCGGAACCGTCACGTAAAGTGTCAAAAACGGCTTGGTAAGGCTTTTGTACTCTTTGATTATTCATCAATGCCCTTCCGGAAACCAGATACAAAACAGGTATTCTTTGCAGGGTTTCCGGGGAAATATTCTCGCCGGGCAAAGGCCCGGAACGAACAATTCGCTGAGGTCTTAATTCATTCATACGATTAGTAAAGGTCAGCCAGTGACGCCGGATTTCTTGATCAAGATATCGAATAAAGGAACTTCTGATCCTGCTTCTTCTCTCCACAGCTGGAGTTTGCGGAGCTTGATAATGTTCGTTTTGATATGAAGACCACAGATAGCTTTCAATGGCGGTGACTCCCAACACATTACTGTAACGGGAAGAAAAATTTTCATCTCCTGCTAAATAGGCAAGAGCAGAACCGCCGGCGCCATAACCGGCAAGTATCAGCGGCGGTACATTATTATTCTCGGTATCATCAAGTAAAGCGGGAAGGTGTGAAAGTAAAAATTCAACATCGGCCATTCGCTCAGCTTCGGAATTTTTCCCTTTTCGATTTATTGATATGTGGTTGACAGCTTGTCTGAAAATTCGCCAGTGTCTTAGTAATATAACAGGAGAGGTTGGGTGTTTTCGTCCAGTATCATCTATTAGCGGGGAATCATAACCTTTGCGAAAATAAGTAACAAGAGTATAGCCCATTTCCAATAGCTGTGTGCATATAAGATCAATGGAAATGGCAGAGCCAATATCCGGCGGAACAATAAAAATAACAGGGCGTTCTCGCTGATAGCGGGTTTCCGTTGCTGCAGTGTGGTCTGTTGTATTGCCGGGATAATAAATCCGAAGAAAATACTCCTTGCCCGTATTTTCCAGTTTAACCGTTATGTCCGGTTCGGCAATTGCAATCTGGTCATCTGCAAGCAGTCGGATGTATTCTCTATGTCTGGGGAAAAAAATGAACATGGGAAGAGTTGTCATCAAAAGGAAAAATAATGCAAGAATTGACACAACAGGTTTTCGGTTATAATAAAATTCACCTGCCGGAGAAATTATTCGTGTAGCAAAAGAAATCAAGCTGCCTATACTCATTAATAGGGCATATATCAGAATAGGCAGACATTCAGGACGGAAACCATAAGCCGGAAAAATCCCCACCACAATTCCAAGAGCGATAAACGAAAGCCATGACAACCCGTCCGAAGACACCGGTTCACTCAGGTTTTGAATTGGTTTGACAATAGACTTGATATGCGGCAACGCAAGGAGAGCAATAACAATAACTTCCAGTACCCAAATTTCATTAATCATAATTACACTATACTATGTTGATTAAGAGGGGGATAGCCGGTAAAGTGGTGAATACATGAATCTTAAAAAATTTTTCTATAATGATGATTTGGAAATAGCCGGGTTAAAAACAGACAGCCGTTTAGTCGGGCCGGGGGATCTCTTTGTCTGCATTAAGGGGTATACCGTAGACGGTCACCTTTTTGCGAAAAATGCTGAAAAAGCAGGAGCTTCCGCTATTGTATGCGAGCGTTTTATTGAAGGGATAACCGTTCCTCAGATTATTGTGGAAAGTACCCACATTGAATTGCCGCGTCTGGCACACATTTTTTTTAACGAACCAACACATAAGTTGAACCTGTTCGGAGTAACAGGAACTAACGGAAAAACTACCATTGCGTATATTACTGAACATTTGTTAAGTGGCTTTGGGGAGCCTGCCGGGTATATCGGTACCAATGGGATTCGGTACGCAGGAACAATCATTGAACCGGTAAACACAACGCCGGAAGCCCTCAGTTTGCAGGAAACTTTTTTTCACATGGCAAAGGCAGGTGTAAAGAATGTCTCCTTTGAAGTTTCGTCTCATGCCCTTGCCCTGCACCGGGCGGATTACTGTCTGTACAAAGCTGCTGTTTTTTCCAATCTGACCCCCGAACATCTTGATTTCCACCTGAACATGGAAGACTATTTTGAAGCTAAATACCAGCTCTTTACGAGAATTATACCTAACGGTTGTGCTGTAATTAATATTGATGATGATTATGGCGTACGGATTGTTCAGCGTTTGCGGAAAAACGGCATTCACACCTACACCTATGCTGTAGAAAATGACGCTGATTTTCAAGCAAGAGATATTCACATGACCACTGCGGGAACACAATTCCTCCTCAACAGTCCTGAAGGATCCTTCCTGGTCAACTCGCCGCTTTTCGGGAATTTTAATGTATATAATGTATTGGGCGCAGTGGGCGCTGTTTATTCAGCCGGGCTGTCAATGGAAAAAATTATAGATTTAGTTGCCATATTATCCCCGATAGATGGACGCATGGAGATTATGGATGAAGGGCAGGATTTTACCGTCATTGTGGACTATGCCCACACTCCTGACAGTGTTAAAAAAGCTCTGGAATATGTAACATCAATCAAACAGAATTTGGTAACCATCGTGATTGGCTGCGCGGGAGACCGGGATCGTGCCAACCGCCCGGTTATTGCAAGACTGTCTGTTGATAATGCCGACAAGGTTATTTTTACAACCGATGATCCTCATTCAGAAGATCCAATGGCTATCCTGAACGACATGGTAAAGGGGCTGGACAATAAATGTTATGAAGTCATTACAGACCGGGTAAAGGCTATTGAAACCGCTATTACCACAGCCCAAAAAAACGATATTATTCTTATTACCGGACGCGGCCATCAGAAACTCCAGTATTGGAAAAACGGCAATGTACAACTTGACGACCGGGAAGTAGTAAAAAACGCTCTCCGAGGGTTCAGAAAAGTCTAAAACATGGACGATACTGGATTTGAACCAGTGACTTCCACCGTGTGAAGGTGGCACTCTTCCACTGAGTTAATCGTCCGGTGGTTTTTTTACCCTACCATTCCATTCAACGCTTGTCAATGTATGGAATACCCTGCTGCTTGCGGTGAAGTATTTTATTTTTGCCTCTTCAATTCTTTTTTCTGTATTTTTTCAAGGTTTTTTACTTGTTCCAAAATATAGCCCTGAAAATGGTTATTTAACCGCTTGTTTTCCGATGATTATTCTATTTCTTGTTCATTGCCTACACCAGGGCGTACAAGGCGGAAACCCTGGTATTTGCTGTAGCGATCCTTTTTAGTCGGACTAGAGGCTACCCTATTTGCAGATCGGGCATGCTGATCCGAATCATACCCACCCCCGCGAGTCACACGGAATGCACCGTCAGACGGACCAGTAGGATCGGTTTGGGATTCACTGGGATATCCACGATGTCTGTCCCAACACCATTCCCATACATTCCCGTGCATATCATTCAAACCCCATGCATTAGGAGCCTTTTTGCCTACCTCATGCGTCCTACTTCTACTGTTAAACCAAAACCAACCTATCGGATCAAGTCCAACTTTATCTTCCCAATCATCTATACCATTATTAAAGGCTGTTGTTGTCCCTGCACGGCAGGCATATTCCCACTGTGCTTCAGTTGGCAAACGGTAGCCAGACGAACCAGCGACAATTTCTACACCATGTACCGACGGAGTTTTCCCCCAATCATCGGGATTGGTACTATTGTAAATCCTATATGCAGGACTCAACCCCTCAATTATACTCAACCTGTTGGCAAATATAAGCGTCTCAAACCATCTTATATTCTCCACAGGCCGTCTTTCTTGAATTTCACCTTCTGACGGCTCTCTACCTCTTCCCCCATGAAAATGGCTTGGATTAGTTCCCATTACTGCCTGGTACTGCTCCTGTGTTACTTGATACACACCCATATAAAAACCGCTTAATGTTACTTCACGTTGTGGATCCTCATCACTACGGTATCTATCACGACCTTTTTCTGTTGCAGGGCTGCCCATGATAAAGGTTCCTGCGGGTATCCAGACCATTTCAATACCTATTGTTTCAGGGGATTGTGCACGCCAATCGTTAGAAACTGTCGAGCAACTGCCAAATGAAAATATGATTACTGCCATTACAACAATAATCCCGAAAAATTTTAATAAATTTTTCATACAGAACTCCTTTTGCGTAAAACGCCCGCCGACTAATATTACAACCCATATGGGAAGTTTAATAATAATACTATTTTTCTTCTTTTTTTCTCACCCCTTTTGAAGAGGTTGTAAAAACATAGGTAATTAACCCGCTCAAAAGGCAGATATATTAAAGACCGGATAATACCAGCCCTTAATTGCAAAAAATCTACATCATAAACATATAAAACACATGAATATGACCATATAGGCAAATTATAATAACCATATCGGAAATGTGTCAAGTAGGAAAAGCAAGTTATTATTGCCTAAGAGGTAATTTTTGAAAAATAAAGGAATTAGAGAGGTGTTAGCGGCGAACCTGAAGGAAAACCGCCGAAAATTGGGAATGACACAAGAAGAACTAGCTGAAAAAGCAAGTGTGTCTACACATTATATCGCTATGATAGAAACATGCAAAAAGTACCCTAAGCCAGATATGCTGGAACATTTAGCGAAAACCCTAGAAATAGAATCTTATAAACTATTTAGTGTCGAATCTGATCCCAATGAACCACTTGAACATTTACATCAGAAGATTGTTACAGATATGAAACAGATTGTAAACGAAGCCGTAGAGAAAGTAATAAATTCTAAAAAATAATTTTTTTGATATATACCTAAGAAATTTTGTCAAATGGCATTTAACTTCGTAAACCACAGGCTTGGACTTCCCCCAGTAAGGTGGACAGATAGTTAAGCCCATGATAAACCTTAAGGAGAGGAAAACATGGGAAGAAGAAGAAAGTTTACCAGAGAATTCAAGGAATCAG
>WRLF01000020.1 GCA_009777735.1 Treponema sp. | reverse complement strand
TTCCTTTAAATTTTTTAATACAGCCAGACATTCCAAAAGCGATTCACGGGAAAGCTCGCCGGAGTTAAAAACATCACGGCCAAGAGCAACCGGCCGTTCTGCCCTGTCCAGCACCTTCCATTGGCCGCCTCCGGAAGACGAACCTCCCGCAAGACGCTCCATTTCCGCAATGAGCAGCCTGATACCGGTGGAACCTATTTCCAGAACAGCAACAAGATCACTTTTCATGTTTTTACAGTTTATCAATCAGCATTGAGCATTTTCCCGAAGGAATTGGCAGGGTTTTTTTCTTTTTACCCAAAATGTTAATGGTAAAGTAATACAGTTTTTCACTTTCCATGTGTATCTCCCATCCCCGCCCGCTTTTATTGGAAAGAATGGTGATCATATTTTTTTTCAGCGAAAGATTTTCCACTCCCATAACTTCCAGGTTGGGAATTATCCAGTCAACTGTTTTACGGGGAAGGGAAATAAACAGGCCAACTATATTTTCGATGGTCAGGCAAATAGTGGAAAGGGCGTCGTAGGACAGGTATTGGGGGCGGGGAAAATCCGGTTTGCCGGACCATTTCGCGGGGCCTTCTTTGATTGGCAAATAGGCTTCCCACAGGTTGCCCCGGTGATGGTCAGAGTCGGGGGTCATCGAATCCAGCATGAAGTACAGGTGCCGTATAGCGCTGTCCCGTGCAAGTTCCCATCGTTGATACCGCTCCAGCCCTTTAATCACCATGAACGTCAAATGGGGATACACCGATCCTTTGTATCCCCGGCCTTCTTCGCTGAAGTTTTTGTCTGAGCGGGATAGTGTGGGGAACGGATGCGGCGTACCAAAGTGTTCCGGATCGGTAAGCTTGGCGATTATTTTTTCCGCTTTTTCATCATTGGGTATTTCCGCTAAAAGCGGCCAATATCCGGCGATTGTTTTTACCGGCAGCCTTTTTTCGTTTTTATCAATATCATGGTAAAACCCGCCGTCCGGATCCCACATCAACGAATTTATTCTTGTTTTCAGTGCAAAATACTGTTTCTTGTACAGGAAACTTGTATCTTTGTCATTAAGGATGTCCGCCATTGCCGACATAAACAATGCGTTTACCGCCATCATGGAGTTAAAGTCAAGGGAATAGTAAGTTCCTTCACGGGGAGAGTTCAACATGCCCGTAGCCGCCAGAGGTACACGATAAAGACCGTTGGATTTTTTGAAAGTTTTATCGATCCATGCATTATATTTATGCAAAACAGAAAGAACATCCTTGACCCGTTTCTTGTTTGCCGATTTATGGTAAATGTTGTGTTCAGCCCAGGCAAAAAGAGGGATGCCCAGCCCTTCGGCATTGTCTTTTTCATGTGCCGGTAAACCGGTATTGATGGTATAAGCGCAACGAATGGCTCCGTTCGGCTCCTGGCGGTTGTAAAAAAGATCAAGACTCGGTGTTGCCTGATAGATTCGGTTTGAATAAACAAGAAAAAAAGAAGAATAAATGGCATCGGACTGATAGACAACCTGTGAACCCGGATAGGAGAAAAATTTTCCTTCTATCCCGTTTTTTTCGGTTCCGCTGTTCCAGCAGTCATTAAGCCATGCCCATGTTTTATTGTATATATCAACAAAATCCTGATCATAAAAGTGGATTTTGGGAAAGTCGTGTTTGGTCACCGTTACCCCTTGGTGTCAGATAGCTTACAGGCTTTCATTATAATCACAAACCCGGTGTTTTTCCAGCTTTTTTTTGCTTTTTTCTGAATTTTTCCTGTTCCCATATATAGGAAACATTAAGCAGACAGTACTTTGCTTCCCCGTTCCAGTGCGACCATGCCGGTGCGGGCAAGTTCCATAATACCATAAGGCCTCAGCAGCAGTAAAAGACCGTTTAATTTATCCAGGCTGCCGGTTGCTTCCACAGTGATGGTCTCGGGAGAAACATCCACAACACGGGCGCGGAAAATTCCGGTTATTTCCAGAACGGCGGGACGTGTTTTTTCATTAACACCGATTTTAACCAGCATTATTTCACGGCGCAAACATGAGTCGTTATCCAGTTCACGTACAGCAATCACATCAACAAGTTTATCAAGCTGCTTTACGATTTGCTCCAGTATCCGCTTGTCGGATTTTTGCCTTGTACCGGAGCCATTCGGCGCAAGGCGAACCGCTATGGTCATTCTTGAAACGGAAGGATCTTCCGTTTCTCCCACTGTCAAACTTTCGATATTGAACCCTCTGCGGCTAAAAAGGCCTGAAACCCTGCTTAACGCTCCTGCCCGGTTTTCCACCAGAGCAGAGACAACATGTTGACTCATAATAATCACTCCTTGCATAAAACATTTTCTATTTTCTCCAGTTCGTCTTTGGAAAGCGGTTCCTGTGCAAGAGCAGAAAGGTTTTCCGAAAGCTGAGCTGATGAACTGGCTCCCAGTAACACCGACGTATTGCGTGCATCCCTCAGAATCCAGAGGATCGCAAGGGCCGCAAGGGTTCTGCCGTTTTCCTGTGCTATGTCATTGAGGGCATTTAATGTTTTAAGCAGTTCCGGTGTAATGGATGACACTTTTAAAAAACGGTCCTGAAAAGCCCTTGAGTCTTCCGGAATACTGCCGTCCAGATACCTGCCGGTAAGCAGGCCTTGTGCAAGCGGAGAAAAGCAAATACAGCCGGTTCCTTCTTTTTCCAGGACATCAAGCAGGCCGTTTTCGATTGTGCGGTTAAGCATGGAATATTTTGCTTGATGGATCAGGCAGGGAACACCGTAAGAACGCAGTACGGGAATGGCCTGTGCGCTTTCTTCTGCGCTGTAATTGGAAATCCCAACATACAAAGCCTTTCCGCGGCGGACAATATCGGCAAGAGCGCTCATTGTTTCCTCAACCGGAGTGTTCGGATCGGGACGGTGATGATAGAATATATCGACATAATCAAGCCCCATTCTTTTCAGGCTTGCGTCCAGGCTGGCAAAAAGATATTTTCTGCTGCCCCAATCGCCGTAAGGTCCCGGCCACATTCTAAAGCCTGCTTTTGTGGCAATAACGATTTCGTTCCGGTAGGGCAGGAGATTTTCTTTTAAAATACGGCCAAAGATCGTTTCTGCAGAACCGTGAGGCGGCCCGTAATTGTTGGCAATATCAAAATGCGTCAGCCCGGCATCGAAGGCGTTGAGTACTGTTTCGCGTCCTGTTTCATATTTATCAGCATCTCCGAAATTGTGCCATAACCCAAGTGAAATCTCGGGTAACAACAGGCCGCTTTTGCCGCATCGTCTGTATTTCATAGCTTTATAGCGATTATCATTTGCCCTGAAAACCATATCCGGTACCTCTGTATGGTTTTAGCGTAAAAGGCATAGATAATCAAGTCATGCAGATAAGTGTGCAGACAGATGCCCCCCCTTGTTTTTCTCTCTTAAAATACATAATAATAACCACAAGGAAGACACTATGACACAACGAAAAATTATTATCATCGGCGCTGCAGGAAGGGATTTCCATAATTTTAACACGTTTTACCGTGATAACCCTGCCTATAATGTAGTGGCGTTTACCGCTGCGCAAATACCGGACATTGCGGGACGAAAATACCCTGCGGCTCTTGCCGGCAGCCTCTACCCCGAAGGCATTCCCATTTACGATCAAAACGAACTTGAGCGGATCATAAAAGACCTAGATGCCGACGAATGTGTCTTCGCGTACAGCGATGTGCACTATACCACAGTGATGGGCCTGGGGGCAAAAGTCAATGCCGCCGGAGCGGATTTCACATTGTTGGGTTATAAACATACCATGCTTAAAAGCACGAAGCCGGTAATCGCTGTGGGGGCGATTCGCACCGGCTGCGGAAAAAGCCAAACCTCCCGCCGGATCGCCGAGGCATTAATGGCAAGAAACCTTAAAGTGATTGCAATCCGCCACCCCATGCCTTACGGCGATCTTGCCGCTCAAAAAGTACAGCGGTTTGCCGTCATCGATGACCTTATCAAACATCAATGCACCATAGAAGAAATGGAAGAATACGAGCCGCATATCGCACGCGGGAATGTTATCTACGCAGGTGTGGATTACGAAGCAATCCTCCGTGCCGCTGAACAAGACCCCAACGGCTGTGATGTGATCCTGTGGGACGGCGGCAACAACGATTTCCCGTTCTACAAACCGGATTTGATGGTAACGGTTGTTGATCCGCACCGTCCGGGACACGAGCTTGCCTACTACCCGGGTGAAGTAACTTTACGCATAGCCGATGTGGTGGTTATCAATAAAATTGACAGCGCCGATTTTGATAATATTCAGGCAGTCAGAAGCAGTATTGAACAGGTAAACCCCGCAGCAACGGTTATTGATGCCGCATCAACCATCAGTGTTACCAGTCCCGAAGCGATACGCGGCAAACGGGTATTGGTTGTGGAAGACGGCCCTACACTTACCCACGGTGAAATGAAAATCGGCGCGGGCATTGTCGCAGCCCGCCGGTTCGGAGCGGCTGAAATTATTGACCCCCGGCCTTATGCAGTTGGCAAACTGGCGCAAACGTACCGCACATACCCGAACATCGGGAAATTGCTGCCGGCGATGGGGTACGGTGAACAGCAAATGCAGGATCTGTCCGCCACTATCGAAAAAACGGACTGCGATTCGGTTGTCATCGCCACACCCATTGACCTGCAGCGGGTGATAACCATCAATAAACCCTGCACGCGGGTGGAGTACAGTTTGCAGGAAATCGGCCGCCCGAATATGGATGATGTGTTGGATGATTTTATAAACACCATGAAAAAGTAACCCTTATTTATCGGACCGGGGACATTTATCTGGGTATATTTAATTTTGTTTCACAAGAATTCCGGCCAGGTTAAGGGCATTTTGTATGACAATATGTTGTTTGTCTCTGGGCAGCTTTTTTATATTTCGAATTAACTGTTGAATTTCAGGGGCAAGCGATGAAACGGTTTCCATAGGTGCATTCTTTCCGGTTACCAGATATTCGACAGTAACCCCAAGCTCCTGGGCAATCCTTACCGCTTTATCTGCTGCCGGAATAGAGGCATTTTCCCGCAGATAATTTTCAATGTTCCGAAGGCTTATGTTCGTTTTATGAGCCAATTCTTTTTGCTCCAACCCTCTGAAATCTATAGCCTCTCTTAAGTTTTCTCTGAAACCCATACACATAGACTACTTAAAAATGGTGGCTTATTACTTGACAACCGTTATAATATGTGGTTATCATACTGATGAAAGCCACTATATTATGTGGTTATTTACTATAATGACCACAATTTTTTACTGTTACGGTTAATACCGGGGTATTTTTTTGATTGTAATAGACGGCATAAGATATTTGGAGGTTTTATGAAAAAAACATTTATTTCGTGGATAGCAATGATTGTCCTTGTTACCTTGTTTGGAGCATGTGTCTCGCTGGAAGATCGAGAGTTGACTATGCAGGAACGATCTCAGGTGGAGGTACTTAGTTCAGTTACGGTATCATTTCCTTCATTCCAATTTTTCAATATTACTAACGAAAGAAGCATAAAAAACAAGGCTTATGCAGAATTAAGAAGGGCTGCTCAAAGGCAATTTTCAGGTGATATTGATATTAAAAATATTACTATTGCCGGAAGCGGAAGCGGATGGGAAGCTCTGTATATAGTTGTTCCTACTCTCATTGCAGGTGGATTAGCCTATGGTTATGGAGAAATGGATTCTGCATTATTTACTACTGGTATTGCAGCCGGAGGGGCTGCTGCTGCTACTTTAATATTCGGTAATTTTCAAAAAATTACTGCAACCGGAGATGTAGTAATGCTCAATACCAGAGCAAGAGCTTCAGAGGTTGATCTGGAGAGATTGGAAAGAGTTTTAGATATTTCTGCAGCATCTTTAGTAGAAAGTATTCCGCAAAATGCTACCATAGCAATACTTAATATTTTTTCAAGTGATAATATCGCCTCGGAATATGTTGTAGACGAAATTGAATTCAGATTAATTCGCACAAGAAAATTTCATGTAGTTGATCGCCGCCGCCTTGAGCAGATACGGCGTGAACAAAATTTTCAAATGTCAGGTGATGTAAACGACAGATCGGCAGTTTCCATTGGAAATATGCTTGGTGCCAGTATTGTTATTACAGGAGAAATTAGCGGTAATCGGCTTATGCTAAGAGCTTTGGATGTTCAAACTGCCAGAGTAATAGCAATGTCGCGGGAAGTGTTTTAGTGGTTAATGCCTTTTCAAGCATTCGTATTTACTTTCCCGATTTCTTTTCAAAGTGCGAGAATTCCATGCTGAAACTTGCCCGGCCCTGACTGACACTGCGCAGTGAAGTCATAAAACCGAACATCTGTGCCATGGGCGCCAGGGTTTTAATTTCATCGATATCGGCTTTTGAGTTCAGGCTGAGAACCTGACCGCCGCGCTGGGTAACGAGGCTCATTACCTCGCCGACAAATTCGTGGGGGCTGGTAAGGTCTACTGCCATTATCGGCTCCAGAAGAATGGGAGCGGCGGCGCGGCACGCTTCGTCAAACGCCATGCTGGCGCAGGCTTCAAATGCAAACTCCGTGCCGTTCAGTTCCGAGTACCCCATATCCGTGACTGTCACCAGTATATCGATGCAGGGGTAACCCATGACTATGCCGGACGTAAACGCCCCCGTTACCCCGCGCTCAACGGCGCTGTAAATTTCTTCGGGGATGTCTTTGCGTTTCACCGCGCAGACAAATTTGTTTCCGGTACCACGCTGTGCAGGTTCAACCCGCAGGGTAATAGCCGCTGCATTTTCTTTTCCGCCGATGGTCCGCGAAAATTCTTCACGGTGATCGTTGACCGCGCTGATTGATTCTCGGTAAGTGACCTGGGGCTTTCCAACCTTTGCGCTTACATTAAAATCTTTGAGTATCCGTGTTACCAGTACATCAAGATGCAGTTCTCCCATGCCGGAGATAATAAGCTGACCGGTTTCGTCGTTTTCTCTGGTGGTGAATGTGGGATCTTCCTTGCTCAATATGGCAAGAATGTCCTTGAGTTTGTCCTGCTCGGAAATTGTTTTGGGTTCGATGGAAACAGAAACCACCGGCTCGGGGAACTGCATTTTTTCCAGCAGTACGGGCCAGCCTTCACTGCCGACAGTATCCCCGGTCTGTGCCAGCTTCATCCCGATAACGACGCCGATGTCCCCGGCTTTTAATTCATCCAGCACGTCGCTTTTGTTGGAATGCATCCGTAAAATACGGTTGGCCCGCTCACGCTTTTTTTTACCTGTGTTAAATACCGCGCTGCCCGGTTTGAGCGAACCGGAATACATCCGCACATAACAGAGGCTTCCCGCTTCGCGGTCGTTTTGAATTTTGAACACGAGACCCAGCGGCTGGCCTTTGGGATCACAGGGGATGCTTATATCTTCTTCTTTTTTGAGGTGATGGCCTGCAGCAGGAGGGACTTCATCGGGGGCGGGAAGGTAGTCAACAATTGCATCAATGAGGGGCTGTACGCCCAGATTACGCCGGGACGCACCGGTAAACATGGGCAGTATCAGACGTTGCAAAACCGCCTTTCGCAGTTCTGCGCGAATCAAGGCGGCATCGAGTTCTTCTCCGGCAAGGTATTTTTCGGTAACAGCATCGGAAACATTGGAAAGTGCGTCAATGAGTTTTTCCCGCCATTCTTTTGCCGCTTTTTCACGTTCCGGGGCAACCGGCGTTTCTGTCATGTTCTCGCCGCCGTTTCCCTCCCAGCGAATTTCTTTCATTTCAATGAGATCGATTATGCCTTCAAATGATCCGTCTTTCATAATGGGGATTTGCAGCGCAACGGCATTGACAGCAAGTTTCTTTCGGACATCTTCAAGTGCGGCAAAAAAATCAGCGCCCATTCTGTCCATTTTGTTCACATAGCCAATGCAGGGAACCTGATAGCGCTGCGCCTGCCGCCACACCGTCTCCGTCTGTGCCTCTACGCCGTGCACCGCATCAAAAACAGCGATTGCTCCGTCCAGCACCCGTAAAGAACGCTCAACCTCGGCGGTAAAATCAACATGTCCAGGCGTGTCGATAATGTTGATCTGGTGGTTTTTCCAGTACGTGGTCGTTGCCGCACTTTGAATGGTTATTCCCCGTTGCTGCTCCTGTTCCATCCAGTCCATGGTCGCTTCGCCGTCATCAACCTCGCCGATGCGGTGGCTTTTGCCGGTGTAAAAGAGAATACGTTCAGTGGTAGTAGTCTTGCCGGCATCTATGTGCGCCATAATGCCGATGTTACGCATGGATCGCAGCATGGAATATTATACTATGGAGAGCGGGGAATAGGGAATGGGGAAAGGTAAAAGCGTTTCCTTCAGCAATGCCAAAAAATTCATGCGGCTCATAACTTTTCCGCCAAGACTGCGCAGATGATCTGTGGGAACCTGGCAGTCGATGAATTCCACGCCGTTGGCAAAAAGGAAACATGCCAGGCTGAGGAAGGCAGCTTTTGATGCATTGGGTTTTTTCGCAAACATGGATTCCCCGAAAAAAGCCTTGCCTATTCGCACACCGTAACAGCCCCCGGCCAGTTCCCCATCAAGGTATGCCTCTGCCGACAACGCCCAGCCAAGGCGGTGCATTTCGGTATAGGCGGTGATGATGTCCGCAGTGATCCAGGTTCCTCCCTGGCTGGGGCGTTTTGTTTCGGCGCAGCCGCAAATAACGGCGGCAAAGTCCCGGTTCAAAGCGATCTCAAACACATTATTGTCAAGAATTTTTTTCATGGAACGCGAGATATGGAGCGTTTCGGGAAATATCAGCATGCGCGGATCGGGTGACTGCCAGAGAATGGGATCTTCCGGACCGTACCAGGGAAAAATTCCCTGTTCGTAGGCGGACAGCAGCATTCCCGGAGAAAGATTCCCTCCTACAGCTATTATCCAGTCCTCCCAGGTTTCCGGCGGCGGGAACAAGTACCGATCGTTTTCGTTCAGGTAGGGGAATGGGGGATCAGGGACCGGGGGTTGAGGGCTGAGAGCTGAGAGCTGAGAGCTGCTATTCGGATTACCGGAGCATATCCCGGAAGCAGCACTATTTTCCGAACAACAATCCCTGGTCCCTGATCCCTGATCCCCGGTCCCCATTTTAACTAACTCCTCACTTCTACCTTGTATTCACCATCGCGCCAGTCAACTGTTGCGCTGCCGCCGCCGCAAAGCCGGCCGAACAGGACTTCATCGACAAAGAAGCTTTTAATTTTATCTTCGATAATTCTTCCTGCATTGCGTGCGCCGAATTCACGGCTGTAGCCTTCTTCGGCAAGTTTATCTATGCAGGTGTCGGTAACGGTAAGGGTTACGTTTTTTTCGGCAAGCTGTGCGGCAAAGAGGGCTATTTCCTTGCGGACAATCGATTCCATAATTTCACGGGAAAGGTGACCGAAACGGACTACTGCATCCAGGCGGTTACGGAACTCCGGAGTGAATATCTTTTCCACCGCCTCATCAACGGCGCTGTCGTCCTGGATGCGCTCGCCAAATCCGATAAGCCCCTTGCCGATTTCCCGCGCGCCGGCGTTACTTGTCATTATCAATATGACATTGCGGAAATCCGCCTTGCGCCCCTGGTTGTCGGTAAGTGTTGCATAGTCCATTATTTGTAAAAGGATATTATACACATCGGGATGGGCTTTTTCGATTTCGTCTAACAGCACAACGGCATGGGGCTGCTTGCGCACCGAGTCGGTGAGCTGCCCGCCGTCTTCGTAACCCACATAGCCCGGCGATGAGCCGATGAGCCGGGACAGGGTGTATTTTTCCTGATATTCGCTCATGTCGAACCGGAGCATGGCAATGCCGAGAATGTCTGCAAGCTGGCGTGCAAGCTCTGTTTTGCCGACACCGGTTGGCCCCGCAAAAAAGAAATTTGCTACCGGTTTGCCTTCCATGCGGAAACCTGCCCGGGATTGTTTTACGGCTTTCACAACCATGGCAATGGCTTTGTCCTGCCCAAAAACACGCTCTTTTAGTCTTTCTTCCAGCATGCGGAGTTTATCTTTTTCGCTTTCGCCCACCGAACGTTCCGGTATACGGGCAATTTTGGAAACTACTGTTTCGATTAACGGCAGCCCGACATCAATAAATTGAATTTCAGCTTCCTGTTTTGTACTCTGTTCACTGTTCTCTATTATCTGTTCTGCCACCGGCTGGTAAGCGAGGATGCGGGCATAAGCTCCGGCTTCGTCAATGACATCAATGGCTTTGTCGGGCAGGCGGCGCTCGGTGATGAATTGGGCTGACAAGTGCACTGCTGCTTCGATGGCATCGGCGCTGTAATGCACCTTATGATAATCTTCGTATTTAGATTTAAGCCCATTGAGGATGGCTATGGTATCCGCCTCAGATGGTTCATTGATGTCGATCTTCTGGAAACGCCGAGACAGCGCCCGGTCTTTTTCAAAAAACTTGCCGTATTCTTCGTGGGTCGTGGAACCGATGCAACGGAGTTTTCCCGATGTGAGCGCGGGTTTGAGCATATTTGACGCGTCCATTGCGCCGCCTGAAACAGCGCCGGCTCCAACCAGTGTATGAATTTCGTCAATAAAGAGGATAGCTTTTTCTTTTTTCAGCATTTCTTCGATTACCCTCTTAACCCGTTCTTCAAAATCGCCGCGGTATTTTGTTCCGGCAATGAGTGCGCCCATGTCCAGGGCAAAAATGCTGTAGTCTTTCAGCAGCGGGGGTACATTGTCCGCGACAATGCGCTGTGCCAGCCCCTCGGTAACGGCTGTTTTTCCCACGCCGGAATCGCCGACATGGATGGGGTTGTTCTTTAGCCTGCGGCACAGCACTTGCACGGTGCGGTCAAGCTCGTCCTCCCTGCCGATAAACGGTTCCAGCTTGTTCTCCCGTGCCAGTGCGGTAAGGTCAGAGGCAAAGCGTTCCAGGGCAGGTTTTCTGCTGCCCTTTGTCCGGTGACCTTGTTCGAGTATTTCTTCATCGGGAAAACCGGCGAATTTTCCGCTGCCGTCTCCGTCGGTATTTTTCGTATTTCCCAGTACACTGCCGGCTTCTCCGTGGGAAAGAATATCCAGCAGTTCCAGCCGTTTGATCCCGGCTTTGCGCAGGTAATAAGCGCTGTAGTTTCGTTCTTCGTCAAACAGGGATACAAGAATGTCCGCTACATCAACCATTTGCTTCTGGGCGGAGTGGCTCTGCATAAAAGCCCGCTGGATAACACTCTGGAAGCCGACTGTCTGAGTAGGCTCTGCCGTTGCATTGACAATCGGAACTTTTTGTTCAAAATAGTTTTCCATCCCGCTTTTGAGCTGTTCGGTATTTGCACCGCAGGAAGCAAGCACTCCCTGTACCTCATCAAAAGAAAGCGCCGCATAGAGTATATGTTCCGGCGTGAGGTATTCGTGGTTTCGTGCTTTTGCCTCGTTATATGCCGCATTGATTATGGCCTGCACATGGCCCGAAATTCTCATAACTCATTATCTCCCATCTTATATCTGTTCTACAATACAGCGGAGGGGGAACTGATTTTCCCGTGCCGCAGCATGAACCTGTTCTGCTTTGGTAACAGCAATATCCCAGGGGTACATTCCCACAATGCCTTTACCTTTTTTATGCACATCCAGCATTATAGCATTTGCTTCCTCGATTTTTTTGTGAAAAATCACCATGAGAACCTCCACCACAAAATCCATGGTGGAATAATCATCATTCAGCAGAATCACCATATATTCATCCGGTTCTTTGACTTTTAGCCTGTTTTTTTCTGTTGGTCTGTTTAATGTTTTACTGCCCACAGACAGATTATAGCAGAGAATGAGGAATAGGGAAAAGTCACTTTACGTACCCTTGACAAAAGTAACGGGCAAATTGCATGGTATTACCATGCTTGAGGAATCTTTTTCCGAAACAGATGGTCTGAAATCATTGTTGGAAAACCTTATTTTTTTATCCTCGTTTTTTAGCTTGTTTACCGCCCAAATGCTTAAAGGCATCATTTACATATTAAAAAACCGTACAAGAAGAAAAAAGGAGTTGATGGAGTATATTACGTGGCGTACAGGAGGAATGCCTTCCAGCCATGCGGCTGTGGTTTGTTCCTTATGCACTTCCATTGCATTTGCCGAAGGAATAACATCAAACCTGTTCATTTTTTCATTTTGGTTTGCCCTGATTGTACTCCGGGACGCGATGGGAGTCAGGCGTTCGGCAGGTCTTTTGGCACGGGCGCTGAATAATTTGGGGAAACAGGCATCGGAAAAACACGGGCTTGATTTCTGTACTGTCAGGGAAGTTCAGGGACACACACCCCTGGAAGTGGCTGTTGGGGGGTTTTTAGGCGTTTTTATTGCCGCCGGCCTCCATTTACTGTGATGATATGCAATGATAGTACGACGTTTCCGAAACTGGATATGGCTTGCCCTTGCCGTTGTTTCTCTGCTTTGTTCAGCAGGGTTGTGGTTGTGGGGAGTTTCTTTCATTCCGGCTGCAGACCGGAGCGGCGGTATTGCCGCACTTATTTGCAGCGAAACGGTATCGGACAGGGAAATCACCGAACGTCTTGAAAACCACGGCTTTACCGGATTTTTTTCAGAATCCGGGCAGTGGTTTTATATTGATAACTTTAGATACATTGAGCAGGTTCCGCTGGACAGGTACCATACACGTGTTTTTTCTTTTGATCCAAGGAATGACGGTTATGCGGATAAACTTAGGTCTCTGTTTGTTCAGGATGAAAAACGTATCATCTACATCCCGGTCTCTTCTGCATGGTCTGTATATGAAAGCAGGCTGAAAGCAGCAATGGAAGGTATTCCCTATTCGGTTGAATATGCCGGATCCGTTATTAGGATCGCAAACTCCCCGGGACTGCTGTTTGTTTTGTTCTGCCTGGCTTTCTTATTTTTATTGGCGATACGGCAGTTACGCTCATTATTGCGGCCCCATGCCGGTATATTGCTGCCCTGTCTGCCGGCGCTTGCCCCGCTCGCACTGGGCGGAACAATCGGATTTGCACTGTTGTCCATACTCACCGGCCTGGCGGTGTTTCTTGCGGAATGCCAAAAACGATTTTCTCCGGCATTAAAAGGGAGATTGCTGCAATGGTTCCTTTCGCTTGTTCTTGTTGCGGGTTTTTGTGCACTTGCCTTTTTTTCAATCCTTCCCATCTTTTTTTACCTGTCTGTTCTTGCTTTATTTTTCTGCATTTTTACCATTTTGCTGCGGCTTGAGACAGGAAAGAAGCGGGAACCTCTGCAACATTCTAAACAGGTAACGAACCCGGTTCCCGGGATTGCACCGCCAATTATGGCGCAGCGCGGTCACAAGGCAAAAGGCACCGTAAATATCATTACCCATCCCAAAAGTACTTTCAAACCTCTTAAAGGCCCAATTTTAAGCAGGCGGGTTCCGGAACATCAGCGTTTTACCCCGGTAATGATACTCGACCGCAATTCTTTGGGCTTTCGGGTTCCCATACGGGGAGACCGAAAACCGTCATTTCGGAGTTCTCTTCGGACACCCAGAGCTAAAGTTAAAAGTTTGCCTCCGCGTCACAAAAAGTCACCATTATTGGATTACGAATCTGCTGCAGAGATGGTTCGTTTTTCATGGGCAATGATACCCTGTACCATTATCGCGATTGCCTTTGCCTTAACCGGTACTGCCGGCATCAGGGCAGTGCCGGCGGATTTTTCATTTTTACCTTCGGATACAATGGTAACCGAGGAGGATTACCATAACCATTATATCTTTCAATCAACTTTTTCGCTAAGGTCTCTTCATGAGACCGGGTCTCTTCATGAGACCGGGTTTGCCTTGAGTTCTTTCCGGTTAGCTCCCGACGGACTTCCTGAACCAGTAGTTGACACTGAAGTTTCCGGAGAGTCGTCCCTGTTGGATATCCCTCCCTTTCCGCTCAATGATCTGTTCCATGAACTGCAAAACGGGATCATTCGTCAGGACAGCATTAATCTTTCCGAACGATCTCCCGTGCCTGAAATATGGTTAGCGTGTTTTCCGCTGCTTATCATTATCCCATGTATAATTTCACGCATACGATTTACACGCAGGGTGGGTTGATTATTAAAAAATAGTCTGATAAGGTAACAAGTAATTCACATGAGAGTATTTTCGTTTCCTCGGGGGGGGCTTACGTTTGAAGACCCTACCGTTCCGTCCAGGAATTCCAGTGTCATCGCATTTCTGCCTGCTTTGTCGGTTATACCGCTGGTTCAGCATTCAGATGAATCGGTAACATCCCTTGTTTCAATAGGAGATACCGTTACAGAAGGAATGCTAATCGGAAAAGCAAAAAACCAGAATTCGGTAAATGTTCATGCTGCAGTTCCGGGCAAAATTATTGACAATGTCGAATGGAATGATGCTGACGGTAAAAAAAATAAAGGGCTGGTAATCCGTCTGCAGGGTGCATTTGAACGTCTGGGCAGAAAGGAGAAAAATTTTCTTGGCAATGGAATGAACCGGCAGGAATTACAGCAAATTCTCACTGATTGCGGCATTGTCGAAATGGAAGGATCGGGCAAGCCTGTTGCCGATATTCTTTCAGCGCTGAAGGCTGAAAAAAAACCGCTAACCCTCGTTGTACGCTGTGTGTTTGATGATCCCTGGCTTGCAGCCGATTATGTTTTATGTAAAGAACGACTCAAAGAAGTAGTGGAGGGGAGTTTTATTATTGCCAAAGTCGGCGGCAGGATAGGGAGGGTTGTATTTGCCGTTTCGTACCGGGAAAAAAGTTTAGGCGAGACTATGCTTGCCGAAGCACAGCAGTATGATATTCCCTCAACATTGGTTTTAACCGGTTCAAAATATCCCCAGCGAAACCGCCGGGAACTGGAACTGGCGCTGCGGAATTACGAAAAAAAAGAAGGTTACGATTTTGGCAGTTTTCTTATTCTGGGTCCGGCGACTCTCGCTGCAGTGCATGATGCGGCAAAATTTCACCGCCCAATTCTTGAACGGTATGTTGCGGTGGGCGGCTCCGCAGTACGCAAACCCCAGGTGATGCGGGTTCGCATAGGCAAGCGCCTGTCTGATATTTTTAATGAATGCGGGGGGTTTATTGACACTCCCTGCCGCATTGCCGTCGGATCACCTCTTTCCGGTAAAACAGTAACAACGCTCAATGAACCGGTGACGAAAACAAGTTATGCAATATTTGCCATGCTTAAATCCCAGGCAGGGGATTTCCCCCAGCGAGACTGTATTTCCTGCGGTGAATGCAGGAGTGTATGTCCTGTCGGGCTGGATCCGGAAGAATTGTATAAGCAAATAACGATACTGCGTTTAAAACGCAGCGCCATGGAAGAATGTCATGGATGCGGATGCTGCGAAGTAGTATGCCCGTCATGCCTGCCGCTTTCAGATGTTATTACAGGAAAAATTGCGGAGGATATAACCTCCGATGGAGGTGCAGGTGCCCAATAAAGAGCCTTCATCTCTGGCGGCGCCTCATTCAGAGATCCTGCTGCATGTAAAACCCCAGATTAATTTATCCCGTTCAACAGCTGCCCGTATGTGGCTGGTTTTTTGCTGCGCTTTTATGGCTGTAGTGCAATCATCAATCGGGGATTCGGGAGTATCGGTTGCCGTTGCGATAACTGCACTTGTTTCCGCTTTTCTGGCGGAACTGGTTATGACCTACCCAACTCATGGTTTTGGAAAACTAAAGGACGGAAGTGCCGCCGCATCTGCGCTCGTACTTGTCCTGCTGCTTCCAAACAACATCCTCCCTATATATGCGGCGTTCGGTTCGGCTTTCGCGATGATTGTAATAAAACACAGTTTTGGCGGTTTAGGATCAAACTGGATGAATCCCGCTTTGGGCGGCTGGCTGTTTATCCGTTTTTCATGGCCGTTTGTGTTTGCTGCAGAACCGGATAGAACTGCCGAAAATATTTTCCTGACCGGGAGCAATGCCGCTCAACTGGTCGGAGATTTTTTTAATAATAACATTTTATCATTATTTGGCTCTGTTATGCCGCCGGGTTATATTGATCTTTTTACGTCGAAATCACCGGGAATAATTGCCGACCGTGCAGGGCTTGCTCTTGTCATTGGTATTATCATCATTGCCGCTTTCCGGATAAGCCGTTTTTGGCTTTCCTTGCTGTATCTTGCCGTTTTTGGCTTTCTGGTCCGAATGTTCGGTGATGTACCTTCCGGAGGGAACTGGTGGAACGGCGATGTTATCTTTGCTTTTCTTTCCGGCGGAACTCTGGCAGCAGCCTTTATTCTGATTGCTGATCCTTCCAGCGGGGCAAAGTCAATACAGGGAAATATTGTCCTGGTAGTTCTTGCCGCGATTCTGGGTTTTTTATTCCGGTACTTTGGCAATGAATTATATGGTTGTTTTTTTGCCGTTATTTTTATTAACATCCTGACGCCGCTTGCATACCGAATCGAACGATGTCTGTTCTATGGAGGCAGTATATGACCATAACTGCTCCTGTGCTTAAGGACAGAGCTGTATTGTGCGGCTGGATTGCCGGTGTTACGGTGTTTGCCATACTGCTTTGGTCGCTGACTTTCAATTTCAGGGCTGCCCATCTGATGCGTTCAACAAACAGGGTACTGGCTGCCATGGAAGACGGAAGGGTTCTTTCCGCTCCCCTGTCCCGCCCTGCTGCCGGTCATATTTCTCTGGGCGGCTGGTATCATCTTGCCGGTACGAATGCATTTTTTGCGGTGTTCACGATTATGCATAACGGCATCCTTGTCACGTGCGGCGCGGAAATATCCGCAGAGGGGAAAGTTGTTGAAGTTATTCCGCTGGGCAATCTTGCGCGGAGTGTTATGGACAGGATCCCTCAAGGGTTGATACAGGTATATGTCCGGCGCATAGAAACATCCGCAGAGAAACAAATGAGGGAAAGATGACAGATTTTAAACGATATATTACTCAGCTCGCTGACATATCTCCCATGGCCTGTCTTTCCGGCGGGTGGATGCTTATAATGGCATCTGATCGGCTTGCCCATGCAATAATAGCGGCAGCAGCTTTGGTATGGGTATACTGCCTGACTTCACTGGCGGTTCATGCCGGCATCAGATTTTTCCCCAAACGGGGAAAAAACGTACTCCTTGTTTTTCTTGCTTCGTTTATTGCAAGCATATATATTTTCCTTATATGGGTCTTTTCTCCTTTGTGTGCGTTACAAACATTTTTTGTAGTTTCCCTTATTCCTTTCCTGTACCTTGGACAGGGAACTTTCAGGAAATATGCTGCATTAAATTTAAAGGAAAAGTTTTTTGAATCTTTGTCGGATGCCCTGATTTTAGGATCATTGATAGTTGTTTTTTCCCTTATCAGAGAGCCGCTTGGCTTTTTATCGCTTTCCTTACCCGGCAGTGCCCATGGAATTATTCTCTTGTTTTCCTTCAAGTCAGACGCTTTGCTGCCTGTCCATATACTGGCAAGTTCATCAGGCGCATTGCTTCTCATGGGGTACTTTTTGGGGCTGTACCGTTATTACCGGGCTAAAAATGCCGTAAAGGGAGGCATCTAATGGGTTCATACGCAGCCTGGCTGGGAATGCTTGCTGTTTTTTCCGGTTTATCCATGAATCTCGTTTTACATTTTGGTTTTGCAATTAAAGAGCTTGCCCTGGCGGGACGCTTCGGAAAAACTGATGAACATGCTTCTCCGGACAGGATAAACCAGGATCCCTCGGCGGCAGTACCCGCATCTGACAGTCAAAAATATTTTTTTGCCGGCCTGGGGATTGTTTTTATCACCATTCTGTTTCTCTGGCTTGTTATTTTACTGGCGCGGTTAATTTTGCCGTTGGGCCTTCTTGAGTATGTGTTTCTTTTTCCTGCGTGCTTCCTTGTGTGTTCGATCCTTGAATACCTGGCAATTCGTTTTAACATAATAGTATCTGCCGGGCAGGGGGATTCTCTTAACATGGGCAGTCCTTTTACAGGCGGTTTATTTTCCGGGGCGGCGCTTTTTATCCTTCTGAACATCGCAGGCAGCCTGATTGAAGCCGTGGTTCTTTCGGTTGGTTTTACTCTGGGAATTGCGCTTGCGGTTACTGTAGTTAATGAAATCCGCCGCCGCAGCGAAATGGAAGCAGTTCCTCGTTTCCTGCGCGGCAGCCCTCTTGCGCTCATTGCTATGGGTTTGCTTTCGCTTGTCTTTTCGTCAGCGGCGTATATGCTTTTTGAAACGATGAGGCCCGGCTGATACCAATGTCCGATGTAAAACTCAGCCTTATCCTTATATCGCATGCCCATGTGCCTTATGGTGCGGAAACCGGTGAATTTGAAAAAATGTACACAAATCTGGTGGTACCGTTTGTTTCCGGCCTCTATCGTTATCCCCGTATTCAGGCGGTGATTCACTATTCCGGAGTCCTGCTCCATTGGATTGAGCGTTCCCACCCCGAATTATTTATGCTGCTTGAAGACATGGTTGCCCGCAAGCAAATCGAAATGCTGGGCGGCGGTTTTTATGAGCCAATGCTGCCCATTATTCCCCAGCAGGACAAGATTGGTCAGATTGAGCTTATGACCACGTATCTGCGCAAACAGTTTGGCAAACGTCCACAGGGATGCTGGATTCCGGAGTATGCATGGGAACAGTCCCTCGTCAGCCCCCTTGCCGCCTGCGGTATGGGATATACATTTCTGAGCGAACGGCAATTTGCCCTTGCGGGCGGCATCACCTCTGCGAATCCTGCCGGCATTCCCGCTGGAATTGCACCCTGCATATGCGAAGATCAGGGAAAACTTATAACCGTGTTCCCCGTAATGCAGTCCCTGGAAGAAGCTTTTGCAGGCAAAGGTATTTCGGATTCATTGCTTGTCCTGCAGGATAGTCTTGGAAAAAAACGCCATGCGGAAAACGAAATGATCATTTCTGTCTTTCCAAAAAAAATCAGCGCAAAATCTGCCGAATCTCCCGATTATGCGTGGGGTCGTTTTTTTGAAGAGATTTCGCTGTGCGATACTTTTGTTGAAACAGTTAGCCCGGGTAAACTATATAGAAACCTTAAGTGCCTGCAAAAACGGTGTTTCTCCGATTCAACAGGTGTTGAAAACGGAATATCACCGCGCCGTTTTATAATCATGCATCCTGAAGCGGGCAGGATATATTCAAAAATGATTTTTACCAATGTTTTGATTAACCAGCTCAGGGGTGATAAGTCCCGTAAATTATCTGCTCATGAAGAATTGTGGAAAGCGCAGGGCAGTACGCTTTTCTGTTCTACAGGCAAACAGGGGCTGCATAACCACACCTTGCGAAACGCCTCATATAGTGCGCTTTTGGGAGCGGAACGGGTGACAAGGGAAAAAGGTAAATTTAACCCGATGCTGGTGTCTTATGATTTTAACATGGACGGAACCGAGGAGTGGCTTTTTCAGGATTCAAGAATTAATTGCTATGTGCAGTCAACAGGCGGCGGGATATTTGAGCTTGATTATCTGCCTAAATCATGGAATTACCTTGATAGCTGTCATGGCAGAACTGCTTTTTCCGACCGTCTTTTGCCGTCCGGAACAAAGATTGAAAATCTTTGCATTGGCAATGTCAGCAAATCGAGAAAATGCTGTGAAGAACAATACGACCTTGATGAAATGGATAAAGTCCGCCGCATACTCCGTCTTGTGTTACGTCCAAATGCAGCGACTCTTGGGGGTTCAAAGACGCCGGTTCCCTTTGGAAGGATTGAGATAAAGAAATGTTTTCAGGTAAAAAAAGACACTGTTTTAGCAGGATATTCTTTATCAAATCGTGGTACTGAACCGGAAGATTTTTGTTTTGCTCCTGAAATAGATCTTGCCTTTCCCGGTGAAGGGAGTGCTTTTACCCGCTTCTTTGCATGTAAACCGGGAAACCAGGATACTCAGCTTGCACAACCGCAGGTACGTCTAGGGGATGGGGTAAAAATCCATGACCTGAAAAATGAAATTCAGATTACCCTGACAGTAAACCGTTCTTTTGATATAAATATTCTGCCGGTACACATTCCCGGCACAAAATCAAATGAATCATTGTTCCAGTCGTTATGCGCAATGCCGCTTTTCCCTGTTTCTCTTAAACCTGAAGAATCCTGGGATGTTGAATTTACTTTGAAATTTACCCATTAATTTCGGAAAGCAGATTTAGCCGGACATTCGGCAATCATTGGTTAATCTTAAATTTACCAAGTATCCGGGATAATATGTTTTTTTTCTTCTGTAAGACAGGTTCTGCAGCGGTAACCGCCGCGGTTTCTGTTGTGTTAACTGCGGCTGGTTTAGGCTGTTGCTTTTCCTGCGATGTATATTTACGCTTGTAATATGTCATTCGTTCTTCGGCGCTCATGCGGGTAAGATCCTGTGTTTTAATATCCTGTCTGCTGTTTTTTTCGCGGTCCTGCCGTTTTTGACCTGTCTTGTTTTGATCCCTGCGTTTACTCCCGCTGCCGGCTGCCGAAGCCCGGGAAGGCAAAGGTTCTCCGGAACGGCTTTTTCCTTTCCGGCTTTGAGTCCCGGTACGTGCTCCTGCCTTACCTCGAACAGGACGATCTTCATAAAAATCGCTGGCAATACGGTGTCCGGCACTTTTGTCTTCTGAGTATAGTTCCGGCATGGCTATTTCCGACGGGATTTTTTTTCCGATATAGCGTTCGATTGCGGGCAGCTCATAGACATCCTGTTCGCTTGACAGGGTGATCGCTCTGCCGGTTTTTCCGGCTCGCGCTGTTCGTCCAATGCGATGCACATAATTTTCCGCTTCAACCGGCAGATCGTAATTCACCACCATCGCAAGACTTTCAATATCCAGACCTCGTGCCGCAACGTCGGTTGCAACAAGTAACCTGGTTTTTCCCGCTTTGACATCATCAATTACTTTAAGCCGGCGTGACTGAGGCAGATCGCCGATAATGAATTCGCAGTCGTAGCCGTTCATTCGCAGGCGCTGGGCGACAATTTCGGTGTACCGTTTCGTATTACAGAAAACAATCGCGCTTTCGGGCTGTTCTCTGTCAAGGATACCCAGGAGCATTTTCATTTTTGATTCGGAAGGAACGTGGTACAGAACCTGATCAATTTCTTCAACGGTGACAATTTCCGGTTTTATCTCAATCTCAAACGGTGATTTTGTATATTCCCATGCAAGGTTTTTAACCCATGCGTTCAGGGTTGCGCTGAACAGCATTGTCTGGCGGCGGTCTGCTTTGGGCACTACTTTTATCAGTTTCCGAAGGTCCGGGTAAAACCCCATGTCAAACATCCGATCCGCCTCGTCCAGAATAAGAAAGGCAATATCCATCAGGTTCATTCGGCCCGTTTTATTCAGGTCAAGTACCCGTCCCGGAGTACCTACCATTATCTGTACATTGTCTTTCAGCAATTTTTCCTGCTGACCATAGCCCACTCCGCCGTAAAAACTACCGACTTTTATGGGCAGGTATTTTACCAGCATCCGGGCTTCTTCTTCAATCTGAACCGCAAGTTCCCTTGTAGGCGCCATGATCAGGGCTTTCTTTCCCGACAGAAGGTCTTCCGTGAGCAGCCGCTGAAAAATCACAATTAAAAATGCAGCGGTTTTTCCTGTCCCGGTCTGGGACTGCACGTATAAATCCTGTCCGCTAAAGGCGTGGGTCAGCACCTGTTCCTGTACCTGCATGCAATCAATGTAGTCCGCTTCGGCAATTCCCCGCTGCAAGTCAGGGTGCAGGTTAAAATCCGTAAATTTCATTCAATAGAGCCTCAATTATTCAGATGATAGTAAATTTTTACAACATTGCATAGCAGCCGGTAAATCACGGTATGCGGGGTTCCAGCCGCCACGATAGAGTCCAGTTCCATTTTTCCGGAAAAGCCGGCGATGCTAACCGGACGCTGAAACGTCCAAGCGGAATACGGACTGCAGCGCTCATCGAAGTCTCCCACAGATCATCTTTGTTTGCAAATGCGGTATACGCCCATCTGGTTCTAAGCTGAAAAATTCCCGGCGACCATAACAATTCGCAGCTTGATTTTGATGAATCAAATACCTGGTTTACCGGTGTGAACGGGTAGGGTGACGGAACCTCAGCGGCTGAACCGAGCATTTTAATGTTAGATGTAATGGTAATGTTCAGGGGGTAACTTCCTGGTCTTGGGTTTTTTACCTTGCGGGCAGAAGCCGTTAAAAATGCACTGGGCAGGTTCATTGGCGGTAAGACCAGTGAAAGCCCAAGGGTTCCGTCAAAACTGTCGTTGATTTTTTTCAAATCAGATGCGTTTCTGTCGGCATTAATTGAGATGCGGCGTATCCGGAGGGGGAATTGATCGCTGCCGGTACGGTTTGTTAATGCAGGAAAACGGTAATACAACCCCGCGGAACTCCTGTTAAACGAGTCATCCATGTCCGGGCTTCGCAGGCTGGTACTGGCACGGAATAAACTGCTGCGCGGCCCCTTCCATTCCAGTTTCCCTGCTGTTCGAAAGCCGCCTCCGGGAGTTGTACCGTCTCTGCCGGTATAGCGGCTGCTCATGCCGTCCGCTGCCAGAGACAGTATCCAGGGGCTCGCCGCCCGGATGTGGCGTGGTTTTCCTGCCGTATCCCGGGAAAGCGGCGGGTTAAGGCGGATGCCCACATTGCCGTAAACGCCGCTGCCGTAGGCAAATGTTTGTGACCAGGCCCAGTCGGATGACAGTGAAAAGTACGGTATGTTAAGCATCATTGCCGCCGCGCCAATCCGGAAATCCCTGTCCGGCAGGGGGGGAGGGTCGCTGAACCATGCACTGCTTTGCTTGGCGGGAAGTTCTCTACTGGTGTAAAAACCTTCCAGCCGCAGTTCGGTATTTTTACTCATGAAAATATCCAGCCCGCCGGAAAATGCCGGTTCAAATTGTTCATCAGCACCAAATTGCATGGAAGCAAACCCGCGGATAGATTGTATGGGAACATTACTATTCTGAAAAAGTTCCAGGCGGGGGCTTGACAGGTACATGTATGCTTCCGGTTCCTTGGTCGATGAAGCCGCTGTTTTAAGGTCGGCCATTATTGGTTTGTGGTTATCGGCATACGGAGCAGAACGTATCCATGGGCTGCGGATACGTGCCGGAAGCCCCCATTCGTCAAGAGTTCCGTACAGCAGGCGTGAACCAGTGGCTCTGTGGTACAGCCCGAACGAAATATCATTAATCGCTCTTGACGGATCTCCCCAGGGTGATTCAAGCTCAAAGTTCAGGGTACGTCTGTCCAATGTCTGTCCTCGCATGAATAATCCCGGCTGTAAAAGCCCAAGACGGAAGTCAGCACGGTTATGGAGGGTTCTGCTTTCCTCCCATGAGCCCGACCATAACATATTCCAGGAAAAATCCGGTTCTTTTTCCGGTTTTTCCTGTGCCGAAACAGGAACGAATGGCATTAACAGCCCGGCAATGAAAAAGAAATACTTCATACCCATTATATGGCTTGAATTTACGTTTTGCTTGCTTCGCAACCCTTAATTTTCGCTGTTTTGCCAGGCTGACAAATCAGGGGGTGTTGAGTATAATAAACCCATGAACTTTACCATTACCCCCGAAGAACAGCGGATATTGCTTGCCGATGCCCGTGAAAGCATTACCGCCAAGCTGGAAAGCCGCAGACCTGAATATCAATTTGATGCACTGAGCGAAAAAAAATCCGTCCTGCTGGAACCCTGTGGGGCTTTTGTTACCCTGCACAAACAGACAGATGCAAACGGTGAACGCATTCTGCGGGGATGTATTGGCCGGTTAACAGCAAATCTGCCCCTTGTGGAAACGGTTCGGGTGATGGCGCTCGAGGCAGCTTTTGGCGATCCCCGTTTTTCCCCGGTTAAACCTGGCGAACTGGAGTTATGTCATATTGAGATATCCGCCCTTTCACCAATGACTGTCTGCCCCGATCCGCGCCGGATTACCGTGGGCGTACACGGATTGTACCTGGTAAAAGGCGGATATTCAGGTGTTCTGCTGCCGCAGGTTCCTGTCGAGCAAGGCTGGAATCTGGATGAATACCTGGACTACATCTGCAAAAAAGCCGGTCTGCCGCCAAAATCCTATGAGACTCCAGACGCAGTTCTGTACACTTTTACCGCCATTGTTTTTGGCGAATGAATAATTACTCAATAATCATTAAATCATAAAAAAACAGTGTTTCTATGCTTCCAAGGCGCAGGATGGCGTTATACTGTCTGAGAATTTCTGATTTAGCGGTATTTTCATCGAAATTGGCTATTTGTCCCGTTGATAAAGATGAAAAGTATCCAAACGCAATAGATCGGAATTCTTCGGCACGGGCGTTAATTTCCTCGGTAAAAGTAATATCATCCGGAGGGTAGGTGAAGCTGATTGACACAATGACCGTAGCCGTAGGAGGATTGCCAATGGGTATCCTGAGTCCTCTGATGTCGGTAAACACATGAGTTGTGCCGTTGGCAGGGTTGTAGGTCATGTTCTGCAGGTCCGGGGTGATGCCGCCAATACGGAATAATGGCGCGGAACCGGATGGACGGATAAGAGCGAAAATCGTGCATGCAATGAATACTATGATGATTCCCAGAAGTATTATTACCAATACGCGGTGCAATGATTGCGGCCACCTGGACGGAGGAGAATATTCTCGTTTCATATTGGTTACAGTATGGATGATATATGGTATAAATTCCAGATGTTTATCGGTTTTAGGTAGATATTTCTCTCGTTTTCCACTATTATTTATATTATGAAACGACGCTTGATTACTTCAGCGCTGCCTTATGTCAACAATGTGCCTCACCTGGGAAACCTGATTCAAGTGCTTTCCGCCGATGCTTATGCCCGTTTTTGCCGGCTTCGGGGGTATGAGACCCTGTATGTCTGCGGTACCGACGAGTACGGAACCGCCACCGAAACCACTGCCGCAGAGGAGGGGATTACTCCCCGCGAATTATGTGACCAGTATTATTCCATCCATAACCGCATTTACTGCTGGTTTAATATATCATTTGATAAATTCGGCCGCACATCCACGCCCATTCAGACCGAAGTAACCCAGGAAATTTACACAAAACTTGATGAAGCAGGTTTTATCAACGAGCAAACAGTCGAACAGTTGTACTGCGGACAGTGCAAGCGCTTTTTGGCGGATCGATTTATCAGGGGGATATGCCCTTCCTGCGGTTCTGCTGATGCGCGGGGCGACCAGTGCGAATCCTGCGGTAAGCTCCTTGATCCCATCGAACTGAAAGATCCCCGTTGTTCTACCTGCGGTTCTACGCCTTCACCGCAGTCCACTTGCCATCTGTACATAAACCTTCCCAAAATTAAAAACAGGCTGAATACATGGATTCAAACTGCCAGTGTACAGGGTTTCTGGGCAAACAACGCCGTACAGATGACTCAGGCATGGATACGCGACGGTCTGCGGGAACGGGCAATTACCCGTGACCTAAAATGGGGCATACCGGTACCCAGGCCCGGTTACGAAAACAAGGTTTTTTACGTGTGGTTCGATGCTCCCATCGGCTATATTTCCATAACCGGCTGCCTCGGTGAAGATATTACACTTGGATATGGCAATATGCGGTTTCTCTCCGGTGCCAAACAGTTTGAGCACTGGCGTGAGTTTGTTGACTACTGGTGGAAAAGCCCCAATGAAGTTGAACTGTACCAGTTTATCGGCAAAGATAATATTCCCTTCCACACGGTAATATTCCCTTCAAGCCTCCTGGGATCATCACAGGGAGATGCGGGCTCCACCTGGACCATGCTGCACCACATGTCAAGCACCGAGTACCTCAACTATGAAAGCGGTAAATTTTCCAAATCAAGGGGCGTTGGGGTTTTTGGCACCGATGTAATGGAAACGGGAATCCCTGCCGATGTATGGCGGTTTTACCTGTTTTACAACCGGCCCGAAAAAGCCGATACCCTGTTTACCTGGAAAGATTTTCAGGAAAAAGTAAACGGTGAGCTTATCGGGAATTTGGGAAACCTCGTTAACCGTACCCTGTCGTTTGCAACCAGGTATTATGAAGGTAAAGTTCCGTCCGGTCCCCCCGATCCGGTTTTTTGGAAAACGGTGCAAAAATTTGAGAGTAACATTACAGACAAACTTGATCGCGCCGAATTGAGAGATGCTTTCAGGGAGATTTTTGAACTTTCCTCGTTTGCGAACAAATATTTTCAGGAGGCCGAACCGTGGCGTCTGCTGAAGGAAAATTCCGCAAAGGCAAAATCGGTAATCTGTGATCTTCTCCATGTAGTACGGGATCTTGCGATTCTCATTGATCCGTTTTTACCGAATACATCTACAAAAATCATCCGGTTTTTTGAAATTCCGCTGGGGGATACGTTTAACTGGATTAATATCGGAAAGGCCCGGGGACTTAATCCGTCCAGGGAAATAAACAGTGAAATCCTTTTTACGAAACTGGAAGATGATTTTATTAACGCTTTGCGGGAACGTTATTCGGGCAGTCAAAAGGAACGCCAACAGGAAACTGCTCCGGCCGGAACAACAGGAAAATCCGTCACTGTAAATGCTGATGACGATGAAGATGCCGAACTTGTTTTACCATTCGAAGATGCCGAATTGGTATTGCCGTGCGATGATCCCGATGAATCGCTGTTTTTTTCGGATGAGAAAGGTTCTTTTGAAGAAACGATTGATCTTCGGGTGGCAAAAATCGAAAAAGTGGAACGCCATCCGCTGGCGGACAAATTGTATGTTCTTTTAATTGAGGTTGGCGAAGGCGTAACCGGAATCCGAAATGAACGTACCATTGTTTCCGGTCTGGTACCCTATTACACCGAAGACCAATTATTGGGCAAACATATAATTATTGTTAACAATCTTAAACCGGCAAAACTCCGGGGCATTGAGTCCAGAGGAATGCTCCTTGCAGCGGAAGATCAAGGCGGTAATGTTGAAGCCGGTGACAGTGGCGGAGCTCATGCCGCTGAACGCTGCGAAGTTTTGGACGCAGGCGATACCCCCACCGGGACCAGGCTGCTTCCTGATGAAGCGGCGCCGGTTTATGAAGAAACACCATTGAGCACGCAGGGAGCGTCATCGCTTTCAGAGGATGCGTTGTTCTTCCCCGAAGATGAGGCAGACCCTCCTGCCCCCGCCGAAATTGACATTGACACTTTTTTTTCATACCCCATGATGGTGAGAGACTTCATCGTTCAGTTTGACGGAAAACCCCTTTGTCTCAACGGAAAACCGGTACGTACCGGGATTATTAAGGAAGGCAAGGTTAACTAATTGTACAGATTTCACTTACTATACTCTGTAATTTTCTTATCACTGTTCATTTCCTGTACTCCTAATAATAGTGAGCAGCCGGATGCCGTTTCTGCCGCCACTGCGAGGAAAGGACCGCCGGCGCGTGTTTTGCATAGGCAAATAATGCCTGCTGCCGCTGCTGACGGCATTATTAAAATTGCTGTATTGGTCAACTCAACGCCGGGCGAAAATGTCCAGCAATTTATTGAAGGCAGCGTGTCAGAGGGCAGGTCTATGGGTTTTACCGTAGATATTTTTTTTTCCGGCGGTGATGAAGAACGATGCAGGGAGATGGCACGGGGTATTGCCCATGCTGATTACGACGGTCTGATTTTTTCTTATGGCAATGCGGGTTTTTCTTATGATATATTAAGACCCATTGCTGATTCCGGTATAAAGATAGTAACATTTGAAACTCTTCCGTACAGAGACGGAAGATCAATTCATGGTCTGGTAACCACATTTCAGGATGATTATAGTCTTGCCCGCTTAAGCCTTGAAACTCTCGTTTCATACAGCCGGCCGGATCATGTACCAAGAGTTATCCGAATTAGCAGTGATTCTGATGTAATCTTTTTGGATCGTCGGGCATGGGTGTTTAACGAATTGGTAAACAAAGGCATAATTGAGGAAGTTGCCCTCATTCTCCTGCCTGGCCTTGAGAATCCCTACAGTGCGGCACAGGAAGCCCTGGCCGAAATTCTCCCCCGGTTTCTGCCGGGATCGGCGGATGCTGTGTGGGTTCCCTGGAATGAGTTTGCCCGTGGAGCTGTCGGCGCGCTTGCTTCGGCAGGAAGGGAGGATATAAAGCTGTTCAGCGTCGGCATTTCCGGTGAAGATATACACCAGATGCTGCATTATCCGGATATATGGCTTGCAAGCGCCGCAACGGATACGAGGCTGGCAGGTACTGTTACCATGCGTATCCTTGCAGCCGCTCTTGCCGGAGAGCCGCTTGAAGAAACTTTTTACTTCAGCCCGCAGTTGGTAAATGCGGCTGACTTGAACTTTGGAGTGCATATCAGCAATTTCTCGGTAATGCTGCCGGGCTGGGGAGACGGGACAGGGCTTTTTGATCATTACCCGTGGATGGTTGAACTGCATACTGCAGCGGAGAGATACCTGAGAATTGCTCCGGTAGTGGAAACTGCGGCTGCGCCATGAATATAAAAAATCGTATTCTGGTACAGACTCTCGGTGCGTCTCTCATCCTTATTCTTGTTCTTGGTACGATGTTTTTCATTTCTGTTGCGGGAATCAGAAATATGGCCCTTGCTCATTCACACGATCTGGGAGACAGTGCTGCGGATATAAGCGGCCATACTCTGGAAGTTCAGCTTACCGGAATGATCAACCGTATAGCACAGGATATGGCGTTTATCCTGGACGAGCGGCTGAGCATAATCGAAAATAATTCCCGTATGGCTGCCGGTCAGGACTGGAGTTCCCAGTCTCTGCCCCAAATTTTTGATTTTTCGCAGATAATCAATTCAATCGGCATAGGAGACAGTGCTCGGGTTTTTGTTTTAAACAAGGACGGTATAAGGGTTTATACATCAGACGGTACGGAATTAACGCCGGAAGATGGTGTCATAAAGGGAGAGAATTTTCTTGAAAGTTCCAGTTCCCATCTGCGAAGCCTGGGGCTGAGTATGACGCTTGGCGCTACCGGTATGACCGAACTGGTGATGGACGGCCTTCCCGTCTATGTTGCCTATGCTCCCATTGAAACTCTCGGCTGGAGTCTCGGTGTTGCCGTTTCCGTTCAGGAAGTATCTGCCATGACCTTGTCCATTGAAAACCAGATTTGGCAGATAACCGACAATACAAAAGCCGAAATGGACAGGTACATGCTCTTTTCTGCAGGCATTATCGCAGTTCTGCTTATACTGATCCTGCTGGGAATTGCCGTTTTTGCTATACGTTTTACCCAGGCTATTACCGGCCCTATACTTGCGTTAAACAAAGGAGTACACGAAGTCTCCGCCGGTAACCTGGAACGCGAAGTGTTTGTTAAAACAGGCGACGAGCTTGAACAACTTGCCGTGTCGTTTAACATGATGACCGGCCAGTTACGCAAGCAGATAGAGGAGACAGCAAGAGCTACTGCGGAACGGCAGCGTATTGATACGGAACTTGATGTTGCCACCCGAATCCAAATGAGCATGCTGCCCGATAATTTTCCTCCGTTTTCCGGCAGAAAAAACGAATTCGAACTTTACGCACAGGTGCATCCCGCCAGGGAAGTGGGCGGAGATTTTTATGATTTCTTTTTTATTGATGATGATCACTTTGCCCTGGTTGTTGCCGATGTTTCGGGCAAGGGAATACCGGCGGCGCTGTACATGGCAATCAGCAAAGCCATTATCAAGAACCATCTGCAAAGCGGGGAAGCCCCCGAACTTGCGATGGAAATAATAAACCGCCAGCTTTGCGATAATAACATTATTGATATGTTTGTTACCGCATGGCTGTGCGTGCTGGAAATTTCTACTGGCCGTCTTATGTATATCAATGCCGGTCATAATCCACCCCTCGTCAAACAGGACGATAGAGATTTTACATTTCTTGTTTCGCCGCCCGACCTTGTTCTTGCCGGTATGGAAGATACCCGTTACCACAACCGGCAATTGCAGCTAAAACCCGGCGATATGCTGTTCCTCTACACAGACGGCATTGTCGAAGCTGCGGATGCACAGGGTGTATTTTACGGCAGGGATCGGCTCAGGGAGTTTCTGGATGCCAACACCAGCTTACCCCTCCGCGATTTACTCAATAAACTCCGCTCCGACATGACAGAGTTTACCGGAGGCGCTGATCAGTCAGATGACATTACCATGCTCGCCATCCGTATTTGCCGGCCGCAGGACGAAGGACAAGTAATTACCTTAAGATCCGAAATAGAAAGTCTGCACTCACTCATGTCATTTATTGGCAATGAGCTTGATTCTGCGGGCTGTCCTCGGAAAGAGCGCGGGCAGATAGAGCTGGCCGCCGAGGAAATATTTGTCAATATCGCCAATTATGCGTATGCCGGTGAAAAAGACGGCGGTGATGTGACCGTTGGCTGCCGGATCGAAACGGAAGGTGAGAATACCGTATTTAAAATTACATTTTCCGACAGTGGGAAGCCCTTCAATCCGCTTGACCATATCGATCCCGATATTGATCAATCCCTGGAAGAACGTGAAGCAGGGGGGTTGGGTATATTGATTGTAAAGAAAACAATGGATACAATACAGTATAGCCATGAAAACGGATTAAATTGTCTGGAATTTTCCAGAAAATGGCAAAGGAGGAACAATGACTATTGATAATGAGAGGATAGATAAATCAACGGTGGTGTTGACCCTTGCCGGACGTCTTGATACGGCAAATGCTCCCCTGCTTGAACGAAAGCTGAAACAATGGGGAAATGATATAACCGAGATTGTCCTTGATTTTAAGGAACTGGAATATATTTCCAGTATGGGCCTGCGGGTACTGCTGCAGGCAATAAAAACAATGAAATCGGAAAACCGCAGTCTCCCTATAATTAATATGCGTGATTCTGTTCGTGAAGTTTTTGAAATGACCGGTTTTATTAATGTCATGGTACAGGAAGAAAAATTTGTTGTCATACGCAGTGACGAATCCGACAGTATTGTACTTTCGTTTAACGGTGAATTGAAAATCGGAAATACTACGGCAGTCTCGGACGAACTTGTTAAAATAAAGTCGCAGCATGGTAAAAAATCCGTTAATGTTATCTTGAACATGGAAAATCTTACCTCTATTTCCCTGGCAGCAGTCAAGTATTTGAACCAGGTTATTGCGGACACCGCATGGCCAGACAGAAAAATCCACATACGCAACGCTGCCGGGGATGTACTGACATACCTCCGAACCCAGGAAGGGCTTGACGAGCTAATTGAAAATTAAAATGTTAATGTGAAACAATATCTTTATTTGTCTGTCATTGTTATTGTTGCATCCCAGTCGGGCGGCGGCGGGTTGGCAAGATGCCCGGCAATTCGGGAAAGGTACAGTGATGAAAGGTAATCTTCTTTGCCTGTTTTTTCGGCAATGGATAACGCTTTGGCGAAATATTGTTTTGCCATATCAAATTCACGCATGGTGTACAGTTTGAGACCCTTGTTGTATTGATCGAGGCATTCACGGTTAATAACGAGGGATTGTGGGGTATCTTCTTCTTCTTCTCCCTGCCAGGCGGCATATACCGTATACAGCCCTACCGGAATTTCTTTACCCACTACCCGGACGCTGTCTGCCTTGCGGAAAATAAAATCATCTTTTGCTGACTGAAATGTATATTCGGATACAATTATCGGCGCCCGGTAATATTTCGTGACACCTTCAACACGGGAGGCAAGGTTTACCGTATCTCCGATAACCGTATAATCAAGCTTGTTCTGAAAACCAATATTGCCGACAACACATGCACCGCTGTTAACGCCGATTCCCGTGCTTAAACCAATATCGGGCAGTTTGATGCCCGAAACATCCACCTGTTTAAGAGCCTTTACCATCCGCATCGCTGCCCTGATTGCGCTTGATGAAGAATTTTCCAGGGTTTTCGGTGCGCCAAAGATCGCCATAATAGCATCTCCGATGAATTTATCAATATTGCCGCCCTCGGCGATTATTTCATTGCCCATACAGGCAAAGTAATTATTGAGAAATTGTACCAGTTCCTGCGCTTCCGTATGTTCCGATATTTTCGTAAAACTCCTGATGTCCGAAAACAGAATCGCTACAACTCTGGTTTCACCCTGGGTTACCTGTGTTGTTGATTTTTTGATTATTTCATCCATTACATCAATGGGAACATACCGGGCAAATGCTATTCTTGTTTTATTCTGCAGGCTTTCCATCTGCCTGATTCTCAGTGCATTGGCAATAATCGGTGCGGCCGAAGCAAGAAATATATTAAGGTTTTCCAGAATAACCGGAGAAAAATATTCTTTGATTGATGTGCCGATATGCACCGTCGCATATTCGTCACCGGATATTTTAAGCGGAATCATTATATAGGATTCAATCCTGCTGCCATTTTCTCCGGCGGGAAAAAAATCTTCAAGTTCTTTGGAGATAACTTTATAATCCGAAAACCTTGTGTTAAAATCAGCGATGGTAATAGCTTTAAAATCTTCCGTGATTTCCCGGGTATAGCCCGCATTGTTGGCGTTATACACCAAAAGTCCGTTATCGTCTTCGTCTTTTATCATTATGGAGCAGATTTCCGAATGGCAGACATTGTTGAGAAGCGCAAACACCCCCTGAACGGTTTCTTTAAGCGAGCTGACTTTGCCGGATAAATCAGCAAGCATCCCGATTATGGTTGTCTGAAACAGTTTACTGTCCAAAAGATTGTTTATCATCTCAACAAGTGAATTATCGTTTATTTTTTTTCCTTCCTTTTTAATCAGTTCATAATCAACCGAAGGGGGGTCGCTTAACAGATTTTTTATATGTTTTAACAGTTCTGCAAAATTTTCCGGTGACTTTTCAATATAGTAATCCGCTCCGGCCTGTTCCCCCCAGAATTTATCTTTTGTTTCTCCAAGAGTGGTAAATAATATAACCGGTATATTTTTTGTTGTATGACGGGATTTCAAAAGCCGGGTGGATTGGTAACCTCTGAAAAACGGCATTTCCACATCGCTGATAATGAGACAGGGAAGAAAGCTGTACACCTTTTTTATTCCTTCCATGCCGTTTTTTGCCCGATCTGTTTCATAACCTTCCGAGGTTAAAAATTCCGCAAGCATGTCCGCAAAGATATCCGAATCTTCAAAAATCAATATCCGTTTTTTATCCATGGATTCCTCCGGGTGCGGCCGTTTGAGCTTCTCCGATTAGTTCACGGACGGCGGTTATTAAATTTTGATCGTTAAATGCATTTTTTATGATATAGCGGTTTGCGCCAATCCTTGCCGCCCTGTTTTTATCTTCCATGTCACTTTTTGACGAGACGACAATAACAGGTATTTTTTTCAGGAGTTCATTTTTCCGTATATTTTCGGTCAGCATAAAGCCGTCCATATTCGGCATGGCAATATCCGTACAAATAAGGTCATACTGTGTTCTTTTGGCGGCGGAAAGGGCTTCGGATCCGTCTGCTGCGGTATCAACCTTGTACCCTTCCGCTTCAAGAATATCTTTTTGCACCTCCCGGGCCGGAAGGGAATCATCGACTATCAGAATGGACTTTCTCATCCGTTCATAATCAACATGGCGCTTTTTCATATCAATGGTTTTTGTCCTGCGCGCCATTCTGATAACTGTCGGAATGTGCAGTGCGGGAATCATTTCATAATCTTCGCTTAACACCAGTCCGGAAAGAAGTTCCATGCTTTCCAAAAATGAAGGCGGGTTTTTTAGGATAACCTGGCGCATGCTGCTTGTCTGGTTAACCGCAAGAGCGATCGTTTCTTCATAAGCCTGGACAATTACCACAAAGACGGAATTACTATCCTCTTTTTTTGCCTCCAGATTGATTTTCAGGATATGATGCAGATAAAAAAGTTTAATAATACGCCCGTTATATATGATCCCCGGTCTGTCAACAATGGTAATTATGTCTTTTGTATTGATAAGAAGAACGGTATCCACAAAATTGGCGGGAATAATAAATTTCATCTTTCCGCAGGCAACGGGGAATCCCATGAGCGATGCCATTGATAACGGAACAGCTATCGTAAAAGTTGTTCCTTCTCCAACCCTTGTTTGTATTGCGATGCTGCCCTTCATGTGTTCAATGTTGCTCTTGACCGCATCCATTCCCACGCCGCGTCCCGAAACATTGGAAATTTTTTCTGCTGTTGAAAAACCGCTTTGAAAAATATAGTTAATAAGCTCCTCATCGCCAAAAGATTCTCCGGTTTCTTTTGAAACCAAACCGTTATCAATTATTTTATTGCGGATTTTTTCCAGATCGATGCCTTTACCGTCATCGGTGATGGTAACTTTCATGTTGCCGCTTTCCCGCACACAGCGGACCGTTATCAGGCCGGTTTCACTTTTACCGGCGGCGCGCCGTACTTCAGGAGGTTCTATTCCGTGATCAATGGAATTTCGTATCATGTGCAGAAATACTTCTGACAATGATTCTATAAGGTTTTTATCAATTTCATTTTCAGCGCCTTCGATTTTTATCTTTACCCGTTTGCCCAATTCTGACGCTATGTTGAAAACAAACCGCGGGTATGCGTCAAGGGCCGTAGAAAGCGGCAGCATCCGCAGGGAAATGACGCTGTTGTATGCACTCCGTATGTGGTTGCCCGCATCTATTGAATAGTTTTTTGCAAGAGATCCCAGTTTGCTTGTCATCAATTCCAATGCGCGGAATTCCTGCAGCAGGGGAGAGTTATAGAACTGACCGGCGCTGACATACTTTGAATACTGCCGGGCAGCCGTTTTGATCGCCTCCGTATCCCGCGCAATATTTCTTGCGACAATTTCCAGGGATTGCAGTGCAGCCATGTTGTGGATTATGTCATTTATCCGGTCAATGGAAATTCTGATGCTTTCGGATTTTGCCTCTTCCGGCCCGGGATGTTTTGCGTCTGCCCATCCCTGTTTGTGCTTATCCCGAATCTGATCTTTTGCATCCCGATCGGTTTTGACGGCATCTGCTTTTGCCGGAAGGTTAAATTCCTCATTTGCGGAAAGCGCCGAAAGCTCTTTTTCAAAAACCGCTGTCCGTATGCCGCTTTGCTCGCCTGCTTTAACAGAATTAATGCCTGCTGTAAGTTCATCCAGAGCGGTAAGAATGAGCCTTACTGCCTTATCGTTCAGTGTTATCCTTTCTTCTTTTAATGAGGTGAAAACAGTTTCCATCAGGTGAGAGAGGCTTTCAATATCTTTCAAATCCAGCATGCGCGCCGAACCTTTCAGGGTATGCAGTGCCCGCATGAGCGTTATAATGTCATCCTGGACAGACACGCCTTCTTTTATATCAAAAAGAAGCGACTCAACTTTCTGTATATTTTCATGACCTTCTTCGGCAAATTGCGCAATATATTTTGCCCGGTTGATTTTTTTCACATCCGGATCAGAGTCGGAGAGATTAACATGCCGAACTGCCGGTTCCGGAACAACCGGGACAGTATCATCCTGCGGCTGATCTGTTTCCTGCGGCACAGGAAAAGGCGGAGTAATTGAATCGCCGGCGGAATCTGCGGCAGGCACAGAGAAATCCCTGTTCGCGGCAAGAGCGGCAAGATCTTTTTGAAGAAGCGATGAATCTCCGGCATCTTCTGCGCCGGACTTTATCACGTTAATCCCTGTCTTGAGTTCGTCAAGAGCCGCAAGAATGAGTCTCACTTCCTTGTCGCCAAGAGTCACTTTTTCTTCCTGTATAGCGGTAAACACCGATTCCAGAGAATGTGACAGGCTTTCGATGTTCCTGAAATCCAGCATACGTGCCGAACCTTTCAGGGTATGCAGTGCACGTAATATGGTTGTCACATCTTCTTTGGGAGAATTACTTTCCCTCATTTCAAAAAGAAGGGTTTCTGCGATGGCAATATTTTCCTTTCCTTCTTCGGCAAATTTATTTATGTACCTGGATTTTTTCATTGCCATGTCAGACCTGTTCAATAATTTCTTTCACAGACAGAAATTGTTCCAGTTCGTTAGTACGTTCAGTCAAAGCCGAGGCTGTCATCACTGTCGTTTCCGATGCGCCGATAAGGCTTTTTACCAATGTGGATATTTCTGCAATGCCGGCATTGACCTGACCGCTGGTTTTTAATTGCTCCTGCGTGGATACGGTTATTGTCTGGGCCTGATTTGATGTTATCTCTGCGGCGGACTTGATTTCTTCAAAGACATCTTCCAGATCCTTAATCAGACGGTACCCTTCGGCTATTTTATCGGAACCCTCTTCGCTGTACATGATAAGAGAAGAAGACGAGCTGAGAACTTCTTCTACCTGTTCCCGGATTTGGCGGGTAAGGACATCTATATTATCTGCCAGCCGGTTCACTTCCCCCGCAACAACGGAAAATCGTTTCCCCGTTTCTCCGGCGCTTGCCGCTTCCAGCGCGGCGTTAAAAGCGATTACTTTTGTTTGATCGGTAATGGTATTAATGATGCGGACAATGTCACGTATTTTGCCGACTTTATTGCTTAATGAAATAATGCCGTTGATGGCACCGGAATTTTTTTCTTTTATATCCTCCATTTTTTTTACGTTTTTTTCCAGTATCATAAACCCCTGAATCACATGTTCTTCCATTTTTGAGGCAATGGCGGCCACGCTGCCTGTCTTTTCAACGATTTCAGCGGCAATTTTCGAGTTTTTATTAATGGTGTTTTCAATATTTTCAATGCTGCCGGTATGGCTTTTTCCCATGGTTCCGCTGTCCCGACCCAAAAGTGAAATGCTCCCGGCGGATTCTTTTACCGCTGCGGCAAGTTTGACGGTTTTATAACGGAATTCAGACAGGCCATTGGCTGATTCTGCGTTTATTTTCTCCAATTCGGCGATTCGTTTTCTGTAGGAACGCACTACCGGTATCATGGCCGCTCCCATTATCAGCATCCCCATAATTAATATGATAAACAAATAATACATGATAACTCCTTAGGATTCGGTCCTGTACTTATCCACTTTTTCCTTTAGGTCTTCGGACATTCCGTTCAGGCTGTCGGCTGTTTTTGAGGTGGATGTGGTTGCTATCACAAATTGCTTTACACCGGCGGATATTTCTTTCAGGGCGCCAAAAATCTGTGTAGACGCGAGTTCCTGTTGTTTACTGAGGTTGGATATCTGCTGAGACCTTGTTGCGACATTCTGAGAATTATCAACAATATTATCAAAAACAATTTTTTGCTCGCTCATTCTTTCATATCCGATTTCAATTTGCTTGGATCCGTTGTTCGCTTCGGTTATCAGTATCTGGGATGCGCCCTGAACTTCTTCTATTCTCTGTTTTATTTCGCGTGTTGATTCGACTACATTATCGGCAAAACGCCTTATTTCCGAGGCGACAACGGAAAACCGCGCTCCCGCTTCGCCGGATGAAGATGCTTCAAGAGACGCGTTAAAGGCAATGAGCTTTGTCTGGTCTGCAATGCTGTCAATGATCCTGATGGCTTCGCTGATTCTGATTATCATATCCGACAAATTCCGAATCTCGCTTATGATTTTCTGGTTTTGAACCCGAATATCTTCCATCATGCTTTGGTTCGCTTCCCGCAGTTCGGCGCCTTTACTGCTCAGACTCTGTGTTTCTATTGCAAGGTTTGCTACTTCGGTGGTTTTCAGGGCAATCTGCTCGGACAGGTTTTTACTGCTTTCCATCGTGCTGACAATTTCGGAAACGCTGGCAGATTGTTCATTGGCCGTGGTGGTTATTTCCTTTGATGATGATGAAAGATCAAAAACAGAATTGGCTACCAGCTGGGCGCTTTTCCTGAAGCTGCCGAATGTGGATCGGAGTATGTTGAGGAATCCGTTGAATGCAACCATCAGCTCGCCGAATTCATCTTTTGAGTTTGGTGTCAGGGTCAGTGTTAAATCATTTTCGTTTAAACCCTTGAACAATGTTCGCAGGTGTTTTACCGATTTATTAACGTCTTTCACGATAAAGACTACAAAAGCAATGGCAATTCCCAGTGAAATGGAAACGACAAGTAAATAAAATATCAATTCTATCCGTGCGGCTCTGGCATTGCGCTGAACCATTAAATCCAGTTGTGAAAGCGTTTCTTCCCACAATGCGTATATATCCGAATGCGCCCGCGATATGGTTTCCAGGAAATCAAATGCAGCAGGACTCTGTACAGCGGATCCATCCTGACCTCCGGCTCTTCCTGCGCCGGCTCTTCTGGTGGCAGGGTACTGTGCCAATAAAATATTAATGGTTTCATCATATCGTTCCAGGCTTTCGGTCAGGTTTTCAAACTGGTCCGCCCTTACCCTTCGTCTTCTGCTCTCGTTATTTTCTTCTATCGCCGCATTGATGTTAAAAATGATACGTTCACGATCAGATTCGACAAAAGGACGGGCATTGTTGACTTCCTGCATCTCAGCGGTCAAGGAAAGTAAATTCAGCATGGTAGTAAGATTGTTTAGAGTAATGGCTCTGGGAGCGGCTTCTATCGGTCTTGACTGCACATTGCGCGGCGGATCTTCTGCATGGCGGATGGCAAGTTCTTCATTGTACCGATCGATTAAAGTCTGTGCTCTGGAAAGGTTTCTCCGGATTGGATTACCAATATCCAGCAGCCTTTCAAATGCATCGGGTATACCGGAAAGCGCAGGCGATACAAAGTAATAAGCGTTCATATTGGAAACTAAAAGCAGCCCGGAATATTCACCGATTATATTTATTGCGTCTTTCAGGGAACGGAAAAAATCCAGATATCTGTGATAGAGGTCTTCATCGTCATGTTCGATTTTTTTCAGATCGTCCCAGACAGACGAAAATTCCGGCTGTTCCTGCTGTATACGATACCGTCTCATCGCCCTGTCCAGGGATCTGACGGCGCTGTTGATGGTATCTTCAAGCTCTTTGAGGTTTCCCTCCTGTAGTTCCAGATAAACATTGAGGTATTCAGGCAAATACTGCATGGCGGTCACCACCGGCTGAATTGCAGCAATTCCCTCAAGTTCATCGGTGCTTTTCTGTATTTTATCTATTGTAGTGGTGCAGATTAACAGGAGCATCACCCCTATGGGAATTAAAAAAACAGCGCTTGATATTATCAGCTTGGTCGAAATCTTTAATTTAGAAAATAACATGAACCCTCCGATTTTTAACGTATTATAAACAAAATTGCCGGTACTGTAAAGGAACGGGAGATGAGGGCTTGGGGGTCAGGAGGTATATACTCGATGCCTTGACACATTTTAGTTTTTCTGTTACAGTATACATAAATGCGGGAATAGCTCAGTGGTAGAGCGCGACCTTGCCAAGGTCGATGTCGCGGGTCCGACTCCCGTTTCCCGCTAACA
>WRLF01000019.1 GCA_009777735.1 Treponema sp. | reverse complement strand
TGTAAAACATGATTGGGGGGGTCTCGGCAACAAGGGTGCCGCGAAGCGGTGCGTTTGGTCGCCGACGGGCCCCGCATAAGTTTTGTGGCATTACATTGCTGTTTTTACCAGTAGGACAACGACCAATGAGAGATTGTGATGCAAGCATTTCGCATTTTCGCACCATAAATAGGGTAAGGAGTACCTATGCGAAAGGCAATGCCAATTCAAGACATTATCTATGAAATTCGGGGGCAAAAAGTCATGCTTGATCGTGTCTTAGCTGAATTGTATGGGGTAGAGCTTAAGGTCTTAAATCAAGCTGCTAAACGAAACCTTGAACGATTTCCGTCAGACTTTATGTTTCAATTAACACAGGATGAGTGGAACATTTTGTGGTCACAATTTGTGACCGCAAATAAGAATATATCTAAAGTCCGGTTCCTTCCCAATGTCTTCACCGAACACGGCGTACTCATGCTATCAAATGTACTTAATTCTGAAAATGCAATTAATATGAGTATACAGATAATAAGGGTTTTTGATAAATTAAGAAAATATGCCTTAAAACGCACATCAAACGATGTGCGGATTGAAGAACTACATAAGCTTCTAATGCTTCACATTGAAAATAATGACTATAAATTTTCCGAATATGACGAAACCATAAGACAAATTGTCCATGCACTTAATAATCTTATAGAGCAACCCAAAAAAACCAGAAAGATAGGGTTTAATACAAGCGAAGCATAGCAATACCGCCCAGGAATAGGAAGATCTTAACATTTAAAAAAGGTTAACTGTCACCGGGAGAGCCTCCTACGCTACTTGATAAATCACTGTGCTTTACTGGACAATTTTTCTGTTTTCTGGTAGTATTTTCCCAATGATCAACATCAACGCCTTTAAAGCAGAGTCCTCCATTCCCTGTTCCCTGTTCCCTGTTCCCTGTTCCCTGTTCTAATCGCAAGCTCCCAATTATATGAAAACCACCACTTAGATTCGTGTCAACTATACAAACTACTTAACAAGCACAATTTTTCAAATAATACTACCAATTTTTCACTGCATTTTCCTAAATACACTGGATATAGGGCATACAGCCTTGCTATATCTCTGCTCTTGAGGGCGGGTTATTCAAGCGTGATTAGTCTGCTAAAGGGAGTAGACGAGGACTTCAGTTCAATCACAAAAAAGGAGTTCTTTTATGAAGAACATTATTAAATTGTTCGGGGTTATCGCTCTTATCGCGGTAATCGGATTTACAATGGCAGCTTGCGGCGGCGATGGCAGCCCCCCTCCGCCCCCACCCCCCGGTTCATTTGGTGCAACCCTGACATTGAGCGGACAGGTATTTTTGTATAATGAAAATACTCGTCAATACACTGCCTTACCTTCCGAGGATGATGACTATGGGGAAGTTACTGCCATTTTTTATGATGATGAGAACGATGTCAGTCATGACCTTGGCGGAACCGGGTTAATTAACAATAATGGGCGGTTAAATTTCACCATTGGTACACCAGATCACTTGTTAGATATAAGCGAGATAAGGTTAACAAATTGGTTTGATGATCGTTGGAACAATTTCACTTTGAGCTCTCCTGCAGTGGATGCTATCCAACTACGACTACGACTGGAAATATGGGGTGTTACTGGTATTTTTAGTAGGGAGTACGAAACTGCTACAAGTCATGATGAGGTAATATATACTTACGTTACGAGCGATGTAACCATGAGCGCTAACTCCAAGAGTGAGTCGGGCGTTGAAGATGGAGTGGCCTGGACAGAGACGGTTAATGGTTTCACTATCAATCTGAAGGCAGGCTGGAACGCTATACTGCATAAGTATGTATGGACAGAAAGCGCATCAGGTTATGTTGGAATCTCGACTATTTCCATCGCAAATCCCAGTAACCTCAGGTGGGTAATAAACTTCTAAAGAGCCGCACCCCGGTGACAGTAACCGTATTCCCCTGCTGCTTTGTGAGCCATCTTCCCCATCAGTAAAGCAAGCCCCCATTGACGGCCCACTGAATTACGGCAGCAATGTAATGCTCTAAAACATGATTAGGCGGGTGTCGGCGACAAGTGTGCCGCGAAGCGGTGCGCTTGGTCGCCGACGGGCCCCGCATAAGTATATAACTGCTCTTAACTGCCGTAGTTTAATTTTTGTTTTAGTGCCTCTTGCAGGACGCCGGAATAACTTAAGCCTGCACGCATTGCTTCATAGTCAAGCCAACTGGGGATTGTTACATTTTTACGCACTGCCTTCTTTTCAAAAAATTTTTCATAAAATTCGGTATCACAAGTGACAAACTGCACAAATTTACCTTTACCAACTTTTATTGCATTTATATCGGTAGCGGCCGGTATTGCAATATTTCTTTTTTCCATATCGTGTAACATTAAGCATAAAGCATCTTCTGCCATAGACAATGCATCCTCTATTGTTTCGCCTTGTGTATTAACGCCTTTTATATCATACGCACAAACCGAATAACCGCCCTCTTTTTCCTGCGTAAAAATCATTGGAAATGTGTATTTCATTTTTTTCCCCCTTTTTTAATGTTAAGATCTTCCAATATTCCGTTTAGCGTCCCTGTTTTTATTTCTTCTTTATCGTGTCTTCCGATAACTGTTATTGCTCCTTTTACGGCAGGGTTCATCCATTTTTCGTAGCGGCTGCCTTCTCCGTAACAGTAACACCCTTGATTACGCAAGAACCGTTTCAGTTCGCTATATTTCATATTTTGACTCTACCCATTATTATACACACTGTATACACACTATGTCAATAGTTCGGTACTCGCGCTTTCACCGGCTATTTTCTCACTTAACCATATTCCCCTGCTGCTTTGTGAGCCATCTTCCCCATCAGTAAAGCAAGCCCCCATAGACGGCCCACTGAATAACGGCAGCAATGTAATGCTCTTAAACATGATAAGGCGGGTGTCGGCGACAAGTGTGCCGCGAAGCGGTGCGCTTGGTCGCCGACGGGCCCCGCACAAGGCTTAGAGCATTACATTGCTGGTTAATCCGGATTATGTTAGTTTCCAATGGGGGTTTGCGGAGCGTCACCTTGACGGACTGCCCTTATCGGCCGTAGCTGTGTTTCGCTGACTTTACGGGGATCATTTATACCGGGGGGCAGTTCACGGCCTTCTTCGGTTTCTACGTCTTCTTCCTCAAAATTGCCGCTGTCATCCCACAGGTTCTGCTGCGGCGGTTCATCATCGGCAATGACAGCTTCATCGTTCTCTATCCGCACAGAGATAAGTTTCGTGACACCGGATTCTTCCATTGTAACGCCCAACAGGGTGCCGGAACCGGCAATGGTTTTTTTACTGTGAGTGATGATGATGAACTGGCTAGTGTTCCCAAATTCCCGTAGCAAATGCACAAAGCGGCTGATGTTTGCCTCGTCCAGAGCGGCATCAATTTCGTCAAGGAGACAGAAAGGGCTGGGTTTTACCATGTAAGTTGCAAAGAGCAAAGCCACCGCTGTCATGGAACGCTCGCCGCCGGAAAGCAGGGAAATGTGTTCGAGTTTTTTTCCGGGGGGCTGGGCAAAAATTTCTATGCCCGATTCAAGGACATGGTTATTATCGGATAGCTGCAATTCTGCTCTGCCTCCGCCAAAAAGCCGGCGGAACATATTATGAAAATTCTTTTTAATACGGTTGTATGTTTTAATAAACAGTTCTGAAGATTCGGTTCGTATCTCTGTGGTAAGATCTTCAAGATCCTTGCGGGCTTTTTCCAAATCCTCCAGCTGGCCGGAGAGGGATTCATAGCGTTCTTTCGTTTCGATAAATTCTTCCGGGGCCATAAGGTTTACCGAACCAAGGTCATTCCTCCGGGTGCGGGCTATGGCAAGCTTTTCCCGCAGGTCGGCTGGGTTGGCAGTGATGGTAAAAATACGTTCTTCAAATTCCATTAAATCGCGGGAATGGGTTTCACGGAAATTGTCCTGGATATTCTTTATTTCGGTTTCTGATTGTACCAGTTCCACATGGATTTTTTCGAGGGCTTCCTGTACTTTGCCAAGTTCCGCTGTGCGTTTTTTGATTGTTTCCTGCTTGCCCGCAACATCGCCGCTGCTCTTCTTTATATCTTGCTCCAGTTTGTCCAGCTCTTTTGTCAGCTCAGTTTCTTTTTGCTCAATTTCGGCGATTTCTGAGTGAGTATTGGCAATGCGTTCATCAGTTTCTTCCAGTCGTTTACGGTCCAGCGCTAATTCGTCATGGATATTTTTGAGCATCGCTTCCTGCCCGGCAAGTTCCCGCCGTATCAGTTTTGCCTGTTCTTCTGCGGCTTTAGCCTGGGTGTTTATCCGGGTAAGGTTAACCCGTAAACCTTCCAGTGTTGTCCGGTATTCGTTGATTTTCACCGTAAGCCTGGCATTGTCGCTGTGCAGTTCTTTGATCCGCAGGCGGCGCTCTTCAATGCCGTCTTTCGTGCTGCGGATCTTTGTGTCCAGCGCCCGTTTTTTTGTGATGATACCTTCCGGAGCAAGGAATTCGTCAATAAACAGGGGGGAATGGCTGCGGTAACTCTCAAATAGTGTTATGGCCTTTTCTGCATCTGCAGCAGCGGCGGCAAGCTTTACCGTCAGCCCCTCGGCAATACGCTGCATATCTGCCGCTTTCACAGAACCTGTTGCCGCATCGGCAAAGTCGCGGACGAGGCTTTCCCTGCCGGCAAGAACCGTTCGCAATTTACCGAGTGTCTCATTTAGCGCCGCTTCAATACTGCGGCGTTCTGAGGCAGAATAACCGGCTTTTTTCAGGCCTGCGTCCAGTTCGGTGACAATATCATCGGTTATTTGTGCCAGCAATTTTTCAAAACCGGCTTGTTCTTTTTCAAAGCCGCGGATTTCATTTTCCGCTTTTTGCATGGCTTTTTCATTGTCGTTTATGCGGGTTACGGCAAGCTGGATGTTCTCATCAAATGTACGGATATTCTCTTCGATGCTTTCTGCTTTTTTCCGAAGATCCAGGGCTGCTTCATCCTGCCCTGCGGCATCGTCATTCAATTCCTTGATTTTAAGAACAACCTGTTTTTCCCGTGCCTCGCTCTGCCCTATTTTGATTTTACCTTCGTTGCGCTGTTCACTCAAAAGCCGGACGGCGTTTTCCTTGTTGTTTTTTTCCAGAGCAAGACCATAAATATTTTTTTGCATTTCCACCAGCTGCGCTTGCTTGGAGTTCACCTCATCCATATGTGCTTCAAGGGCTTTGCTCTCAGCTTCCATTTGTTCGCGGATACGGTCACGGTCGGCAGTGCGCCGCCTGAGTGTCTCGTGCCGCTCGTCCCGCTCATAGCGGAAATGCTTGAGCCGCAGTAACTGGATATCAAGTTCGCAGTTGAAAATTTCGTCCCGCAGGGCGCGGTATTTCAGGGTTTTTTCTGACTGTATTTTAAGCGTATCGTAAGAACGCTTTACTTCCCCCCGTATCAGTTCAGCCTGGCGCATATTCTCGGCAGTTCTGGCAAGATCCCGCTCTGCTTCCGCTCTTCGTATCTTGAAGCGGGTAATCCCGGCGGCTTCTTCAAACAGGTAGCGCCGCTCATCGGGCTTTGAGGACAGTACCTGATCAATTTTTCCCTGTTCCATAACCGAATAAGCGGCCTTGCCCACACCGGTGTCCCAGAACAGTTCCCGGATATCTTTAAGTTTTTTCAGTTGCGAATTAATATAGTATTCGCTCTCGCCCGACCGGTACAGCCGCCGCTTGATTTCGATTTCCGGAATATCCAGCGGCAATTGACCTAACTCGTTGGCTATGGTCAGTGTTACTTCCGCCACGTTAAGGGCCTTGCGGCTCTCCGTGCCGTTGAAGATAACATCTTCCATTTTTTCCGCCCGCAGAGACTTGGTTGCCTGTTCTCCCAGTACCCATTTTATTGCGTCAACCACATTTGACTTTCCGCAACCGTTCGGCCCCACCAGGGCGGTAATGCCGTCGGAAAATGAAATTTCGGTACGATCCGCGAAGGATTTAAACCCCAATATTGAAAGTTGTTTTAAAAACAAGGTTTACTCCGGTAAAATTCCGCCCAAATAGCGGTTCTCTTACTGTATCATTAAGGGGTTATGGGTTTCAAGCATATAGTTTGACCTGAGAAACTAATTATATCTGTTCCCATTCGTGGATGAAACGCAGAGCATGCTGTTGAATGCCTTCGAAGTACCTGTCAATAAACGCGGCAAGGTTCCTGCCCACATAACGGTAATGCCAGCTTTCCCAACTGTAACCGGTAATTGTTTCAAAATTTTGGGGGTAAGAAAGTGACCAGCCAAAACGTGAAGCGTTTGCCGCTACCCAGCGGCCGGCGGGGGATTGCGCGAACGAATTGTCGATGGGGCCAAAATCAACAACCATGCCAAGTTGGTGCTGACTGTGACCAGGTCTTGCAGATATCCTGTCGGCCGCAGCTTGTCCCATTTGATTTACATACCGGTTATAGACCTGCGTCTGGTAATCAAACGAACGGTAAGAGGATGCAACTACAAGCGTTATCCCATCGGCACGGGCTGCGGCAGCCATCTCTTCCAGAGCTGCGGCAGCAACTCTGCGCAGCGACAAATCGTTACGGCTAACCTGGTAGGAACCGCCGTTTCTCAAGGGGACAATATCTGTAGGCGCATAGCCATGGGGAAGCGCATTCTGTTTATCCACAAGTATCCGTAAAAAATGATCGCCTTGCAGGCTGTTATTCAGATCGGTAATAAAATTCCCATTCAGTGCAGAATCAGTCAGAATTCCGGTAATGATTGATTGCGGTAGTTCCGCTTTTTGCATTGTGGCCGCAATGCCAGGGTTTAAACCGCTGTTACCCAGGGTTCTGGTGTTATTCAATTCGTCTGATTCCAGTTTGACATTGGTATTTTGGGGTGTATCCGGATCAACCATCACAATTTCAGTATCAGGAACATTTTGTCTTTCGTTTCTTGAATTTTGGCATGAAAAGAAGATAAAAATGAGCATTAAAATGTATATTGTTCGCATGGTGGTAATATAGTTTATCTGTAAAAAATTGTCAAATGCATATTTTCCGGAAAAACCTGACAGTAATTGACAAATGGATTGTCTTATGATATATAGAGGTTATATTAATGAAGTTTCCAAAATTTATAGTTATACTTTTTATTCTCTCCCTACTGGTTTCGTGCGGCGGCAATGATTGGGCCGATACCGTAATCAGCAATGAATCCGGATACGAAGTAACATTCAAGTTCAACCACACTGGGGAATATACCCTTGATGCAGACGGTGTAACAACAGTCACTTTTCCGACAAGGGTGTATCAATACCTTGAAAAACATGATCCGGTAAAAAGGGTTACATTCGAATTCTCTTCAACGAATGACGGTTATACGGGAAAATTTGTCACACTTCCGTCCTGGACGGTAGAGATCAAAAACGATTTTATTGATACAAAAGTCACGCTCTCTGCCGGTGGATGGATGGATGATATTACGCTCGATCCTGACAGTGTGGAAACCGGAACTATATATACCAAAAACCCAGGTTTTTCGGCTGTAGCCGAGGATGGATTTCCTGCTCTAATAACGTGGTTTTTTGATGATGAGAGCGATGAATTTAAAGTGTTAATCCACTAAAATTAATCAATGTCAGAATTAAATACCGGAACGCAGACTGCAGCAAGCCGCCTGGGAACCGAGCCGATAGGAAAACTCCTTTTTCGTTTTTCCATTCCCGCCATAACCGGGATGTTGGCCAATGCCTTGTATAATGTGGTTGATCGTATCTTTGTCGGGCAGGGCGTTAATGAAATAGCTCTTGGCGGGCTTTCTCTGGCTCTGCCGTTAATGACTGTGACATTGGCATTTGCCATGTTATTCGGTATTGGCGCAGCAAACATGATCTCCATGCGTCTGGGACAGGGACGCAAACAGGAAGCGGAAAACGCCCTGGATCATTGTTTTTTCCTATTGGTGGGTACCGGTATTTTGATGACGGTACTGGGTTTATTTTTTTTGGAACCGTTGCTATCCCTGCTTAGCGGGCAGGAAGGTAACGAGGAGACATTAGGATATGCCCGCAGCTATATGCGGATAATCCTGTACGGCTCGGTTTTTTCGCTTGTTGGTTTTGGTCTTTCCCATTGCACCAGGGCGCAGGGTTTTCCCGCTATTACCATGATTGCCATGATCATGGGTGCCGGTATCAACACAATCCTTGACCCTATTTTCATTTTTATTTTCAAATGGGGTGTTGAAGGCGCCGCCTGGGCGACAGTTATCAGTCAGGCTGTTTCTGCTTTTTGGATACTTCGTTTCAACATGGGAAAAAAACCGGTAATCAGACTCAAGTTGAGATCATTTAAACCGTCTCTCGCTATTGTACTGCAGATCATGGCGTTTGGTTCGGCCCAGTCACTGCTCCAGTTTGCCATATCCAGTGTACAGCTTTTGTATAATAAAAGCATGGGATGGTACGGCGCTTCTGCACTCGGTGTTGCAAATGGCGGAGCCATTGCCCTTTCAGGTATGAATATTATTATCGCAATCCAAATGCTGATCGTCATGCCGGTCTTTGGCATCAATCAGGGAGCGCAGCCCATTCTTGGATATAACTACGGGGCAAAACAATTCCGCCGTGTACTTGGTACATACCTGAGGGCTATTGCTGCCGGAACGGTAATTTGTACTGCGGGATATATTGTGGTGGTATTGTTCGCCGAACATCTGGTAAGATTGTTTACTCCTGACGGCAGTGCCGCGCTGATGGCATTTACTCCGCGCGCCATGCGTACAATAACGCTCTTTCTGCCGGCAGCCGGATTTCAGATTATTTCGACTAATCTTTTTGTGGTGACCGGCCGTCCCAAAATTTCAATATTCCTTTCTTTACTGCGCCAATGCATTGTGTTGATTCCCTGTATATTGATCTTTGGCAGGATCTGGGGTTTATGGGGCGTAATTGCTGCAGCGCCGGTCTCCGATGTTCTGTCTGTACTTGTTACCGGAACCATGATTATTTTTGAGCTGCGAAAACTGCGCGGTACACAGGAGCTTGCCCTATGATATTCGGCAGTCTAAATTATCGCTGCATCATTTTTGACTGCGACGGAACCCTGGTTGATACTATTGGAGACATTGCTGCCGCCGCAAACCAGGCGCTTATCCAACATGGTTTTCAGCCGGTACCTGTTGAAAAATACCTTGACATGGTTGGATGGGGCCTTACCAGGCTTGTAACTCTGGCCCTGCCGGAAGAAGCGCGGACAGATGAAGTTATTCGGGAAGTCGCAGCCAGCGCACTGAAGTTCATGGAAGAACAGACGGAGAATAATTACCTGTCAAAACCGTATCCCGGCATTCGGGAAATGGTAAAAGAATTTTCGCAGAATAATAAAATTGCCACTGCCGTTTTGAGCAACAAGCCTGATTCCGTATTACACCGGCTTATGAACCATTTATTTTGGCCCAATGCGTTTAATGCAGTTTGCGGATTACGCCCCGGCATGGCGCCAAAACCCGATCCGCAGTCTGTTTGGGAAATACTTGCCGAACTGGGTAAAAATCCCCATGACACTATTTTTATGGGCGACTCTGAAATTGATATGGAAACAGCGCTCAACGCAGGCTGTTATCCTCTTGGCGTAAGCTGGGGATTTCGTTCACGCGCAACACTGGAACAATCCGGCGCAGCAAGCATCATCGACAGGCCGGATGAAGTGTGGAATTTGGTGTCAGTCACCAAAAATGCCTAGTGTCGTTAGGTGCAATCGACACCATATGTGGGGTACATCAGGGTTCGCTGGGAGCATTCCGTGCTACCCTAAACCCCTGGTTTATTGCAATGGTTTGAGGCTCCATTCCTTCACGGGTGGTTACTGTGATGTGACGTGCCAGGATAGACCAGCTTCCGCCCCTGCTTACCCGGATAATGCCGTAAGTAGGGCCTGTGGGGTTATCTGTCTCTGCTTCGCTGTAATCATCGGAGAGCAAGTCCCAGCACCACTCTTTGACATTCCCGGTCATGTCATGCAGACCAAGGGCGTTTGGCGCTTTTTGTCCAACCTCGTGGGTTGAGTAAGATGAATTATCCCAAAACCAGGAAACCTCTTCGAAATTGTTACTCCCTGAAAAAGTAAAAAACGGCGGTGTACTGCGGCCTCCCTTTGCTGCATACTCCCACTCTGCTTCGGTAGGTAAACGGTACCCGTTTGCTCCGGGGATCATTTCTGCTGCGTCCCATGCAGGGAGCCTTCTTCTTGGAGGAATATCCCCCCAATCATCAGGGTTTGTACTGCCGCTTATCCGGTAGACCGGGTCTAATTCTTCCATGATGCTTAACCTGTTACAAAATTCCAATGCGGCATACCATGAAACATTTTCAACAGGGAGTTTTCTCCAGCCTTCCGGGTCGCTGTCTTCCGGATTGTTAAGGAACTCACTTATCTCAACGCCCATTATCTCGGCATATTGACCCTGGGTTACTTCAAATTTACCGAGGTAAAAACTCCGGAGGGTAACTTGACGTGCCGGACGCTCATTTCCCGGGAATTGGGCTCTACTGCCCATTTCAAAGGTGCCGCTGGGTATGAAAATCATTTCTATAAGTGACTCCTTTTCAGGTTCTGGTTCCAGCCGAGGCGGAGGCGGGATATATTCGGGAATAGTGACGGGTTCAGGATCGGGAATAACTTCCGGTTTTGCGGCACATGCGGTAAAAATCAGGGCAATTAAGACTATAATAATGATAATCCCTGCCCGGTTCCATTTTCCGTAGTTTCTCAATTAATTCTCCTATCGTAAAAAACTGGTTGATATAAATATAGTACTTAATGCATGGTTTCGCAAATTCTAGCGAACCTCAATGGTTACCGCGCTTAGACCGTTTTCGTCTTCCACAACTATATACTGTGAACCCCGGCGCAGCGGCAGTGCAAACACCCCGGCGTGATTTAAACTGCCTTGCAGAACATCGTTAGCATACACCAATGCGCCGGGGCTAAAACCGGCCGTTTCTATGCGGATTGCCTGGGCTTCGGGGGGAAGAGCAGGATCAACAAAAAACACCGAGCCGGATACGGGAAGACGGATTCGTGCTGTACCGTCCTGAACAGCTCTGCCTTGCCGGAAGCGTTCTGCCAGCCATGCCTGGTATTCGGGAGGGTACTCAACCGGATACCCATTCGAAAATCCGCGTGCATACCCATTTGAATACGTGCGGTGCCAAGTGCATAAAGAGATGGCCGCGCCACCCTGAGATGGCATGTCTTTCGGCAGCCATTCCCGCACCAGGCCTCCGCAGGATGGTCCGGCTATCATTCCTGAAAGGGAGCAAGCCGGAATTTCTCGGACTCTTCCGGGGACAGGGAGAAGGGTTCTTCGTTCAATAAAACTGCTTGTTTCCGGTGCTTGAGATTCAAGCGCTGCCAGCAGATCAGAGGCAATACGGGCGGGGATGGAACTGCCTGTCCTGCCAATTACCGTTTGACCGGAAAAATTTCCCATCCACACTCCCACGGTAAAGCGGGCGGATGCCCCAAGCGCCCATATGTGCTGAAACTGGTTTGCAGTTCCTGTTTTGAACATTGATGGAAATTCTGTTGCCATTGCTGCGGCAGCGCCGAAACCGACAAAACGGCTTGCTTGATCAGAAAGAATGTCGGTGATGACCCATGCGCAGTACGGCGACATAAGCTGAGGTGCTTGTGATTCCGGCTGGGTTTCGGTAAAACGCAAATTAAACATTTTCCCCCCGCGGGGGAATACGGCAAAGGCCCGTGTCATCTCTTCAAGGCTGACTTCAGCATTGCCAAGGGCAAGGCCCACGCCATAATTTCCCTTGTTTGCCGCGATTGAATCAAAACCCAGAGCCGCAAGCCAGTCTTCAAAATTACGTACCCCCAGCCGTTCAATCAGGTATACTGCCGGTACATTGAGCGAGGAGGCAAGGGCAAGACGAAAACGCACCGGTCCGTTGAAGCGGCGGTTAAAGTTTCCCGGGCTGTACGCTTCGCTGCTGCCGAAAACGGTGGGAATATCGGGCAGTATGTCGTTGGGGAAAAATCCATTCTCCAAAGCCAGTGCATACAGAAACGGTTTGAGGCAGGAGCCGGGTTGATTCCGAGAGCGCACGCCGTCTATCTTGCCGCCGCTTTCATCGTCAAACCATGAAGCCGAACCAACATAAATCAATACTTCCCCGGTAGCATTGTCAATTGCCAGAATTGCCCCGTTGCTGATGCGGTTATTTTCCAGCATTGCAAGCTCCGAAAGTAACCGTCTTTCTGCGTATAACTGCAAATCCAGATCAAGGGTAGTTCTCACACCTATGGTGTGTACCGATTGGTGTCTTGCACTATTTACACGATCGGTGAAGTGCGGTGCATGAAAAGGGTTTTTTGCATCGGTAAGAATTTCCGGGGCAGCATCGGCGGCGGCTTCTATCAGATCAGATTCATTCAGATTGAGACGGCATTGGCGGGACAGGATAAGCGCAGCGTTCATTGTTGCATGAGGATTCCGCATAGGATCGTACAAGCTTGGCCTGCGGGGAATAACGGCGAGTAATACGGCACGTGCGTCATCAAGCTGTGCCGGCTCCCGGCCAAAACGGGCACGGCTGGCGGCTGGCAGCCCTTCGATATTGCTGCCAAAGGGAATGCCGTTTATCCACAGTTCCAGGATTTGCTTTTTTGAGAGCCGTGCCTCAAGCCGCAGCGCATCAAAAGCCTCATGGAACTTTCCTGCTATCCCCCGTCTACGTGGTTTGATCATTCGGGCAAGCTGCATGGTGATGGTGGAAGCTCCGGACACGGTACGGCCTGCCTGCAGGTTCCGGATACCGGCCGCCGCTATTGCCGCAGGGTCTATGCCGGGATGCAGGTAAAAACGCTTGTCTTCGGCTCGGGTAAAAATTCGTACAACGCCGGTAGGAATATCCTTGAGTGCAGCCCATTCACGTTTGACCCCGTCATCTGCGGGAAATACCCGCAAAAGCCTGCCGTTGCGATCAAGTACGGCAAAACCATATGATCGGCTGAGGTAGCTGTTGAGCTCCGGATAAGGAATAAGCCGCAGAATTAAATGTATTAAGATTAAGCCGGCAAGAACGATAAAGGCTATTTTTGCGATACGGCGCATAGGGTAGTATACTCAGTATTTAGCTGTAGAGGAATATGCACTATTATTAAAGAAGAGAACTCTCTATAAATTTTTTATCTGTTTTCGTAGTCGTGTTTTTCCATGTACGCTTCTCCGCGGTTGAAAAACGCTTTGATATAAAATAGTGCCTGCCCGCCAAGTGGCTGGGTTTGCAGACAGAATCCAAGTAGACAGAATATTTCTTTAAAGAAAAATAATATCAGCCGATAATGATTATATGGAAGTACAATCAACTATAACAAGCTACAGTCAGACCATGTTGCAAGAACAGGCAGCCATGCAGGTTCAAGAAATGAGTCTTGAAATCGCAAGAGAACAGGCTGTTGCAGTGGAAGAACTCATTGCCTCTGCACATACGATACTCGACCCCAATCTGGGGCAGCGGGTTAACATAATCGCCTGATCACCTTCTCAATCCTGGTCTATGGCTGTCTTTGACGCAAAATTTCCCATCCACACTCCCACGGTAAAGCGGGCGGATGCTCCAAGCGCCCATATGTGAATATGGTATTTAAAAATAATTACCCTGCCTCTTTCACAATAAAATGGGGCCGCTGTTTTACTTCGGTATATATTTTTGCCAAATATTGCCCCAGAATACCGGTCGTAAAAAGCTGAATGCCTGAACAAAAAAGGATAACACTGATTGTTGACGCCCAGCCGGCAACAGGATCCCCGTATACGAGCCTGCGGATGACAATAAATATGATAAATGATAATGCCACCAGAAATAACACAATTCCCAGAATTGACGCAATAGCAAGCGGTTTTGAGGAAAAGGCGATTATGCCGTCAAGAGAATATGTAAACAATTTCCAGAATGACCATCGCGTTTTACCTGTAACCCTTTCTATATTTTCATATTCTAACCATTTTGTTCTGAAACCAAGCCAGGGGAATATACCTTTTGAAAACCTGTTGCGTTCCGGCATGGATAAAACCGCTTCAAGATACTTTCTGTTCATTAGACGGAAATCCCTGGCTCCGTCAACAACTTCTATGTCGGCGATTTTTTTCATTAGCCTGTAAAACCGCCGGGCAAAAAAGGACCGAACCGGAGGTTCTCCTTTACGGTTTATCCGCCTGGCCCCGGCACAGTCGTACCCTTGCGATACGACAACCTCCAGCATTTGCGGAATAAGAGATAACGGATCCTGACCGTCTGCATCTATCGTTACGATATATTCACCGCGAACTGCCTGCAGACCGGCAAGCAGGGCCGCTTCCTTTCCAAAATTCCGTGAAAAAGAAACATAACGAACACGAGCATCTTTATTTGCAGTCTGCCGTACTATTTTAAGCGTGTCATCTTTTGAACCGTCATCAACAAAAATTATTTCGAATGGCGTATTAATTGACGTACATGTTTTAATGGCTTGTTCATAAAACAATTGAATAACAGCTTCTTCGTTATAACAGGGTACAACAAGTGATAAGTATGGTTGTGTGTTTTGATGCATTTAATGAACCTCATCATCTCAATCCTGGTCTATGGCTGTCTTTGACGCTGTCTACATCAAAAAACAGTCTATCCAGGGTACTTTTATAGAATTCCAATGCATAGCCGCCAATTTCTATCCTGCCCATCAATGCGTACCGGTCATTAACCGATATTCTTTGGCTGGCAACGACATTGCAATATATATTAAATCCGTTATTCAAAATTACATCCATTGCGGCTCCGGACAGCGTATAACCAAAGGGCGCTACGAAAATGTTTGTGGTGCCTGTAATTGGTTCTATTACTTCCTGCCACCGTGCGGTATCTCTGGTTATATTACCTGCGTTGCTGCCGGGTCCCCAGAACCCCACCCTTGTGTGGCCGTAACTATGGCTTGCAAATATCCATCCTGTTTCCTTAAGTTTGCCGGCAACTGCCGTTGCCCGTTGTTTGGATTCGTCTGTATCAAGCTTATGTCCCAGAAATCCAAAAAACCCGGTGGTAGCGATAATGCCTTTATGCCCTCTGAAAGAAAAATCCGGATGTTCATCAACAAAGTTGTTAATTACAAGCATAACATCGCCGTCGTAGGTTACGATTGCTTCTCCTTGAGGTGTTATAACTTCTGTTGCAAGTTTTCCGTTTTCGTCCAGTATCATTCGATGTGCTAATCCGATTCCGTAATGGTATGAAGGATCATCCATTGAAATTATGAGCGGGTGTTTTCCTTCAGGCAGATAAATTTCTTTTTGCCGCATAATACCGTTTATATCTTTTCCGAATACGTCATTTACATTGTATAAAACATAGCCCCTTTCCAGTAATTGCGGTAAAATCCTGATCAATTCCCTTTGAAAAACGAATCCTTCGTTAAATTGTCCGCCTGAAACATTGAGGTTGGGAATAAGATATTCCGGATACAAAATCAAACTGTGGAAGAAAATATGCTGTACCGTATCTTCATATAACACAAGGTTGTTTTTTTCATGGTTAATTCTTTTTGCAAGTTCTGCAGTTGTTTCGTTAACCAATCCTGTGTTCTCGGTTAACAGTGCCAGAGCTTCATCGTAATAATAACCTTTGAAAAGGAGTTCCGCCTGTTCAAGCAATTTTAATCGAGCAATATCAATTTCCATTTCTTGTAGTTCAAGCAGTTCTCTTTGCAGCCTTTGATCTTCCTCAATGCCTTTGACAACATTATAGCCAATACAGCCAAACATGACCAACGCAATTACTGAAATTGCAAGGAACCTCTTTTTAAATTTACTTATATTACCCATTGGAGTAATTATCAAAATATCCCTGTATCAGCACAATTGGCGTACCCTTGTCGCCTGAACCGCTGACCAGATCGCACAGGCTGCCAAGCAGATCGGTGAGCTGCCGCGGCGTGGTTCCTTCGGATTCCATCTTACCCATTTGATTGCGTCCGGCTTTTGCCCGTATGGCCTGCTCGATGGCGGTGCGTGCCTCGTCCTGAGAAAGATGAGCAAAATCATTGTCAGCAATGTATTTTAGCTTTAATTCGTTTGGCGTTCCCGTTAAACCGGAAGTATACGCCGGCGAAATTACCGGATCGGCTAATTCCCAAATGCCGCCGACCGGATCCTTAAACCCGCCGTCCCCGTACACAAGGACCTCTACCGTTTTTCCCGTCAGCTTCCGCAGCGCCTGCTGCATTTTTTCAACAAAATCACTACAGTCACGGGGAAACAATTTTACCCGTTCTTCTGACGCTTTGTTTGAACCCAGCAGACCGTACTGTTCATTATACCCACTGCCTGAGTCTCCATCGTTGAGGCGCACCGGTTGTGTCAGAATTTCATCAATCCCGATAACTTTTTTTGCACCGGCGGCAGTTAACGCCCGTTTTGTTCTGAATCTGGTGTGAATATCGGCGGCAATAACCTGATCGGTATATTCAAGTATGCGTTTGGGATCGGCGCAGAGAATAATGTCGATATTGTCGCCTAACGATTTATAATAGGAAACATAATCTATACCGGTAAACCGGTGTTTTATTTCATTGCCAAAAAGACGGCGGTACTCAGACTCACACAGGCAGTCAGAATACGGATTTAGTTTTTTGTCATCAACATCTTCCCATGAGATAAGCTGGTTACCCACTTCATCCGCCGGATAACTGAGCTGAACAGTCACTTTTTTTACGCCTCGTGCAATACCTTTGAGCAGCATGGCAAAGCGGTTTCTGCTTAAAATCGGAAAAACAACACCGGCATGACCGCCGTCAATTTTTGCCCGTACATCGGCGGCAATATGGTCAACGGACGCATAATTTCCCTGTGAGCGCGCTACCACTGCCTCGGTTATCCCGATAATATCACCGTCATTAATGATGACTTTTTCATGTTCAACCGCATCTTTTACCGATTGGCATACAACGGTTACCAAATCATCGGTCTCCCTGATAATGGGTGTCCGTAGACCAAACGCTCTTGTTCCAATAACTCTCATGGTATAAGTCTAGCATAATAGCAGGTGACAGTCACCCATTTTTTAGATAAAATCCATTATATGAGTATATTCGAAGCAATCCTGTTGGGGATAATTCAGGGGCTGACTGAATTCCTGCCGGTTTCCAGTTCGGGGCATCTGGTTTTGTTTCATATGATTTTTGGAGTTGAGGAACCGACACTGTTTTTTGATACCATGCTGCATGTCGGAACTCTTGCCGCTGTTTTTGCGGTGCTGTGGCAAGACATTTGGGCAATCTTGCGGAAGCTTGTGCAGCCGCTAACCCTCTATCTGATAATCGCTACAGTTCCAATAACACTATGCGCTTTGGTCTTCAGAAACCAGCTTGAAGATGCTTTTGAAACAGGGCGATTTCTAGGCGTTTCCTTTCTCGTTACATCGGCCTTGCTGATAACGGCGGAATTGCTGGCAAAAAGAACGAAAAACATTTCCACAGACAGCGCCGCTGCAAACTGCTTGAAAAATCCCGGAGAAATGTCATGGCGAGATGCATTGGTTATCGGAGCCATGCAAGCTGTTGCTGTTCTTCCCGGCGTGTCCCGCTCCGGCGCAACATTGTCCGGGGCGCTTTCCCGCAGGCTTGACCGTGATTTTGCCGCCCGGTTTTCGTTCCTGCTGTCAATCCCGGCAATACTTGGCGCAGTAGTTTTTCAGCTTAAGGATTTAGTGAAAGGCAGCGCGGCAGTTGAAGAAGCTGCGGCTGTAACGGCAGGCGGCATTGGTGTGGCGGCGATCATCGCAGGAACATTAAGCGCTGCCATTGTGGGGTTTTTCGCGGTGCGGTTAATGTTGAAAATTGTCAGGGAAAAATCGCTGTGGGGTTTTGCCATTTACACGGGGGTTCTGGGAACGCTGGTGTTGGTTGATCAGGTTGTGTTGGGGTTGGTTTACTAAACATCCAAGTTACTCACCGCCAATGCATTTTCTTCAATAAACTCGCGGCGGGGGGCGACAACATCGCCCATGAGTGTAGTAAAAATCCGTTCGGCTTCAACGGTGTCGTCCAGGTGAATCTGAACGATATTGCGCTTGACGGGGTCCATTGTGGTGTCGCATAACTCTTCGGCGTTCATTTCGCCAAGTCCCTTGAAACGGCCTACTGTTACTTTTTCCGTGTCTTTGCCTGATTCGGAAATGATTTTATCTTTTTCAGCATCGTCGTAGGCATAAAATGTTTTTTTACCGTAACTGACCTTGTACAGCGGAGGCATGGCAAGGTACACATGGCCTTTTTCGATCAGCTCCGGCATATAACGGTAAAAAAATGTTAAAAGCAGGGTGCGGATATGAGAGCCGTCTACGTCAGCATCTGCCATGATGATGATTTTGTGATAGCGTATTCTTGCAATGTCAAAATCGTTGCCGCATCCAGCGCCAATGCTGGCGATAATGGGCTGGAGCTTTTCGTTCGTGATAACTTTTTCAATCCGCTGTTTTTCCACATTGAGCATTTTGCCCCGCAGGGAAAGTATGGCCTGAAGACGGCGATCGCGGCCTCCCTTGGCAGTGCCGCCGGCGGAGTCGCCTTCAACAATAAAAAGTTCGCATACGGAAGGGTCTTTTTCGGAGCAGTCAGCAAGTTTACCGGGCAGGCCGGCGCTGTCCATGGCATTTTTACGCCTGGTTGCGTCTCGCGCTTTTCGGGCAGCAATCCGGGCGTTGGCGGCAAGCACGGATTTTTCTAAAATATTATTCACCACATCGGGGTGTTTGTCAAAATACAATTCAAGCTGTTCGTTTACCAGTGTTTCAACAATACCTCTCACTTCGGAGTTTCCCAGCTTGCTCTTTGTTTGACCTTCAAACTGGGGTTCGGGAACTTTTATCGAAAGTATTGCGGTCAGGCCTTCACGTACATCATCACCGGAAAAATTTTCATCAAGCTTTTTGGCATGTTTGGATTTTTTTAAAAACTCGTTCAACGTGCGGGTAAGCGCTGACTTAAAGCCTACCAGATGAGTGCCGCCTTCGCGGGTGTTGATGTAGTTTACATAAGTAAACATCATCTCATTGAATCCATCGTTATACTGGATCGCGCACTCTACATCAATATTTGAACCCGAACCATCATCCCGGGAACCTTCAAAGTACACCGGCTCCCGGTGCAGAATGGTTTTATTTTCATTAAGATATTCGACAAAGCTTTTTATTCCGCCGTCGAACTTAAACTCGTGGACCTTGGGTGAAGAAAGACGCTCGTCACGGATGGTTATTTTAAGGCTTTTATTGAGAAAAGCAATCTCCCGCAGCCGATTGGAAAGAGCATCATAATTATGGGTAGTAGTTTCAAAAATTGATCCATCGGCCTTCCAGCGGACAACCGTACCTCGCCGGTTGGGATCACCGGCGTTATACGGCAGACCGGCGGCAGTAGTTTCATGCACCGGTTTTTCGGGGATGCCTATTTTATACCGCTGGGTGTGGATCTTGCCGCTTAAATGGACAAAAACCTCACACCATTCAGAAAGGCCGTTCACGACCGATACGCCTACGCCATGCAGTCCGCCGGAGACCTGATAGGATTCCTTGTCAAATTTGCCGCCGGCATGGAGACGTGTCATAACAAGCTCAAGAGCGCTGATGTTTTCTTTGGGATGTATATCAACAGGAATACCCCGGCCGTTATCCTCAACGCGGACGATGTCGTTGCCTTCAAGAACAACGAGAATTTCATCGCAGTAACCCTGCATGGCTTCGTCAACGGCATTGGCTACCACTTCATATACGAGATGGTGCAGGCCGTCAATACTCGTGGTGCCAATGTACATGCCGGGACGCATGCGGACAGCTTCCAGGCCCTCAAGAACGGTAATATTTTGTGCAGAATAATCGGAACTCATGTTTTTTTACCGAGCATATTCGGTAATCCTTGTCTCCCTGATAATGGTTACTTTGATCCTGCCCGGATAGCGTAAATCGGTTTCGATTTTTTTTGCGATTTCCTTGGCAAGGTCGCGTGACTGGTTATCACTAACCGTTTCGTTATTAACCATAATGCGAAGCTCGCGTCCCGCCTGAATCGCATACGCATTGGCAACACCGGCAAAATCCTTTGCCACACCTTCAAGGTTTTCAAGGCGTTTTATATAGTTGTCAAGAGTTTCCTTGCGGGCACCGGGCCTGGCTGCAGAAATGGCATCAGCGATCTGAACGAGTACTGCTTCAGGACAGGAAGGCTCTATGTCACCGTGATGGCTGCCGATGGCGTTTATTACCCGTGCGTCTTCACCCATTTTGCGGGCCATGTCCATGCCAATTTCCGCATGGTTGAGGTCTGAATCCGAATCAACTCCCTTGCCAATGTCGTGCAGCAGCGCTGCGCGCTTGGCCAAATCACGGTTGCAGCCGATTTCGGCGGCAAGCATTCCCGCGATAACCGCCACTTCTCTGGAATGGTTCAGCACATTCTGACCGTAACTGGTGCGGAAATACAGCCGTCCCAGGGCACGAATGGCATCTTGTTTTATATTGTGAATGCCCAGGTCAAAAAGTACCTTTTCCCCTTCTTCAAATATCTTCTGGGAAATTTCTTTGCTTACCTTGGAAACAATCTCCTCAATACGCGCCGGGTGTATGCGTCCATCCAGAATGAGCCGTTCCAGGGCCAGCCGGGCGATTTCCCGTCTGACCGGGTCAAAGCACGAAATAACGACCGCCTCAGGTGTGTCGTCAATGATGATGTCAACGCCGGTCAGGGTCTCCAGGGTCCGGATATTCCGCCCCTCGCGCCCGATAATCCGGCCTTTCATTTCATCGTTAGGCAGGGTTACGGTTGTTACTGTAACATCGCCGGTTACTTCGCTGGCAAAGCGCTGAATGGTAGAAACCAGTATATCTCTTGCCTTTTTCTCACCGGCAAGGTTTGCTTCCTGCTCAATCTTGTTGATTAGCGACTGTGCATCATGTTTTGCTTCGCTTTCCATGTCCTTGATGATGAGCGCTTTTGCTTCATCGGCGCTTAAACCGGAAATTCGTTCCAATTCAGCCCGGTAACGTTGTTCTTCCTTTGAGATGGCATCTTCACGCTCCTGAAATACCTTTTCCTTACCGGCGAGTTGTTGTTCTGTCCGTTCAATCTGAGCAACTTTTTTATCTAATGCATCTTCTTTTTGTACAACACGACGTTCAAGCCGCTGTAATTCAGCCCTGCGTTCCCGGGTATCTATCTCCTGCTGGTTCCTTTCCTGGATAACTTTTTCTTTTGCCTCAAGAAGGATTTCCTTTCTTTTAGCTTCAGCTTCTTTTATCGCATCCTGTTTTATACGTTCGGCACGCAACTCCGACGACGTAAGTTGAAATCTGGCATACAGCCATCTAATTGTCCAGCCTAAGGTCAACCCGGCAAGAGGGAGGATAATATACCATATCCAGTTAGCCATAGCTATACCCCTTACCGATTATTGGGCTTCCTAAGATGCCCTAGCTTCAATTTTAAAGCCTTTTTCTACTATTAATGAGGATACCCGAAAATAGGGATGATTGTCAAGCCAAAATCGGGCAAAAAAAAGCTAAAAAGGAGAAAAAAGACAGGGTAAGTAAGCGAGAAGATTTTTCAATTTGGACAAAAAAAGCGTATTATTTCCAATTTTTGAGCGATTCCAGCATAAAAGAGCGAATGTCTATTCCATAAACCTGCTGCAATGTTTCACCGGTCAAAGTTTCTGCAACTGTTCCGCATGCGGTAATGATGCCATTGTCCATTACAACCGCCGTATCGCCAAAATGCCTGGCAAGGTTAATATCGTGAAATACGCTGATGAGGATTTTATTATTTCCCCTGACCCATTTTTTAAGGTAATGCAGCAGTTCAATTTGATATTTCAGGTCCAGGTGATTCGTCGGTTCGTCAAGCAGAATTACATCGGGGGTTTGTGCCAGAGTCCGTGCCAGAAATACCCTCTGTAATTGTCCGCCAGAAAGTTCGTCGATCATGCGTTCTTTTATGTCGTTGATGTCCAGTTTTTTTATTATATCCTCAACAATGTCATTATCAGATGAGGATAGATTCTTTAAAATGCCTTCAGAATAGGCATATCTTCCCATTGAAACGGTTTCATACACCGTGTAGGGGAATAAAACCTGGAAAATTTGACCAAGTGCCGCGATTTTTTGCGCGAATTCCTTCCTGGGAATACCGGTGGTGTCGATGCCGTCCAGAGTAACAATGCCGCGATAATCTATAATTCGGCCTATTGCTTTAAGCAAAGTACTTTTTCCGCAGCCATTCGGCCCCAGTACGCACAAACATTCGCCTTTATTAACACTAAAACTAATATCGCGAATTACATCCTTCCCGCCGTAACCAGTATATAACCCCTTGACTTCCAACATCCTCTTACCTTTTACCTCGAAAATATATCCATGCGAAAAAGGGTGCGCCGATAAGGGCGGTGATTGCCCCCACAGGCAGTTCCGAAGGCGAAATGACAGTTCTGGCGATAAGGTCTGTTATCACCATCAGCGAACCACCGAGAATAAATGCCATGGGGATCAGGTATTTGTGACGCGAGCCGGTGATTCTCCGTGCGGCATGCGGGGCAATAAGGTCTACGAAACCAATAACGCCGCTGAGCGCGACTGTGGCTCCTGTTAAAACTGCCGTAAACGCCAATAACTTTTTTCGCAAGGCTCCTGCTTCCACCCCGGCTGATTGTGCCTGCTCATCGCCGAAGGTTACAATATCCATTTCTTTTACATTGCGGATAACCCCGATTAAACCGATAATCATGAACGGCAGCAGCAGCCTGACATACGACCAGCCGCGCATGGCAAAACTTCCCATCTGCCATATTACAATGCGCCGCAGGTCATCGGAAAATAGCGCACTCAACATGGTAAGCAGTGCGTTGAGGAACAGTGAAAAAACCATGCCGCAGAGGATAATCGTGTTACTCGACATCGATTTGTCTACTCGTGATGAAAAAGCAGCAACGATAAATACAGTCATAAGTCCGAATATAAAACCGGCAAGCGGCAGGGTTAAGCCGGCCAGCAGGGGAAATGTTATTCCTGAAATGATGATTAACCCTGCGCCAAGAGATGCGCCCGAAGAAATACCCAGGATGTAGGGTGAAGCAAGGGGGTTTCGCAAAATAGACTGGCAAACCGCACCGCTGACGGCAAGGCAGCCCCCGGCAAGAAAAGCCAGCAGTACACGGGGCAGCCGCAGCAGCCATACAATGGAAATATTTCTTGGGTCAATATTTGATGGCAGAGGTATCCTGAAAATATTATGCAGTATAATCATGACGGTATCACCGGGGCTGATGATCGTACTGCCCAGCGAGGCTGCTGCTGCGATTATTGCAAGTGCAGCTGCTGCTCCGATAATAAGACGTTTACTGTTAGTCATACAACTCCGAAATCCTCCGCCGAGGCTCCTCAGAGCCGAGGTTCTCCTCCGGATAGACAGCTTCTGCCATTTGCCGCAAGGCGGTAATAATTCGTGCCGAAGACCGCACCGAGGAATCGGTGTCGATTTGGTAGATACGGTTATTGATAACGGCGTTAATATGACTAAAGCCGGGCCTGTTTTTTATTTCTTCGATGGGGTCATCGATATAATTTACATTGGTAAGAATCACATCTGGGTTGCGGTTTATAATAGACTCTGCGCCGGGAGTAACCAGCCAGTTATCGTTTGCAAAAATATTTACCGCGCCGATTACAGAAATCATGCTGTCAATAAAACTGTCTCTGCCAAATGTCATCATTTCCGGTGCGGCGGATATTTCAAAATAAACGGAAGGGGGAGCTGGGAGTTGAGAGTGAGTAGAGATTGATTCTTTAATATCCTGAATTTGTTCTTTCATTGACGAAATTAATACTTCTCCCTTTTCCTGTACTTGCATAATACCTGCAATAAAAATGATGTCTTCATAAATGTCATCAATGCTTCTGCTCATGGGAACATACACGACGGGAATTCCTGCTTCGCTCAGCAGACGGAAGGGGTCTTCGCCGGATCCGGTGGGGTTATGACCGCTTGCAACTACTAAATCTGGCTTAAGGCCGATTATCACCTCGGCATCGGGGTAGAAAAAGTCCAGCAGAGGGAGTCCTCCGGGGATATCCGGGTACCCGGCGGGTGCCCGGATATTTGCTGAATGACGGTCTATGGCAACAAGCTTGTGTGCAAGTCCCAGATCGGTTATTATTTCCGTGTTGGAAGGAGCGGTAGAAATGATTCTGTTTACCGGGCCGCTGATGGTTACAGTCCTTCCCGACCGGTCGGTTATTTCCCTGCTTGTATTTTCATTGCACCCCAAAACACTTATTACTAAAAATACTAATAATAACATTTTCTCAAATCCTTTCTCATTCTTTATCTCTGTGTCTCATGGCCGCCTGCTTCGATGTTTATACGCATGCCAATAGTCAGGGTGATGCCGGGCATGGGGTATGCGTAAAATGATTCATACGATGTGTTAAGGATATTCTGCAATGAACCAAAAGCTGTCAGACTGCCGGTGATTTTTTGATTTACCGCAGCATTGAGTAGAAAATAGGGCATCAGTTCGATGAGGTTTGCCCTGTCATGGTAGCGTACGCTTTCATAATGTCCGGAAATTAACAGGGAACCGCTGCCCCAGCAAATGTCCAGTGAGCCTCCTATGGTATGCTCAGGATTATAGGGGATTCGCATATCGGAATCAAAGGTATAACCAAAGCTTAATAGATAACTGCGCAGATAAGTATAGGTCAATGACGGGGATATTTGTCTCACCGGTCCGATGGATACCGGGATTTCAAAACCAAGCCTGTTTTCCAGTCCTAAAAAGAGTGCTTCTCCGACATTTTCAGGCCGCCAAACTCCGCCTCTTCCCGAAAACCAGTGTATTGAATCTTTTAACCATTGGGTAAAAAAAACGCTTTCCAGTGTCAACAGATTGTTTAAATTCCACTCTACGCCAATATCCCCGCCCCAGCCGTCTTCCGGACGCAGATCCGGATTACCATACCCGTACCCCCCCGACCAGTACAGATCCTCAAACTCGGGATATTTGAAGCTGCGGAAATAGTTGTTTTTGATTGCAATGGAATCTGTCACATTCCAGAGCAGACCAAGCTTAGGTACTGCTGTCACATTCTCTGTTCCCCTGCTGGTAAACACTGCCTTAACTGACGGGATAACCTGAAACGGTTTGATCGGCTGGAATTCCGCCGTCAGGTATATACCTCCGTCGTGTCGGTTGAGGTCTCCCGTTTCCGAGGAATCAAGGCGGATAAAACGGTAATCAAAACCGCTTTTCAATGTCAGTTTTTCGCATGTGTACCATGTCCAGCGGTTGATTGCGCTGAGGTTGTTTTGATCATGGCGGGAAAAAGCATCAGCCGACGAAGTGTAATCCATCCGGGCAAAATGCCATGAAAGAGAAGCTTCGGTTGCAAGGTCGTCGTGTCCGGCACGAGGCATATCAAACATGAATGTTTGTCGGCTGAAAAAATCTGTCTGATTGCCAAAAATGCCTGCATAACCGGAAGTGGGGATATTCTTATCGCCATAGTAGAAATTTGTAGACGCAATTAGTCTGGTAAAGCCGCTTAATTCCCAGATTCCGGTCCCATTTGCCCCGGTGTCCCACACTTCATTGTTTTCTTTGCGGCGGATGTGGTTAAAAAGATCGGTATAAGTAAAATTATTCGCCGCGCGATTGGCAAATACGCCGGCTCTGAATGAAAATCCATCGCCGCCGTAAGCTGCGGAAACAGCAATGTTTTGGGCATCAAAAAGGTCTGCATAATGAGGGTTTTGCTTTTTACCGTCCCGATCCCGGTATTCCCCCGGCATTGATGAGGTATTGGATATTGAGCCATGAAATCGCCAGCCCGGATTCTGCCTTTTCACCGTGATAATATTGATCACCCCACCCTGTGCACCTGAAGTATTGAACTTTGTATCAGAGCCGCCGTAAACAACTTCAATACGCTCAATTGCATTAAGATCAATTTGATTGATGTCAAATCCTCCGTCCATAGCCGAATTTGCCGGTACTCCGTCTATGAGAAACGCTATCCGTCTTGAACTATAACCGCGTATATGAATGCTTGTTTGATTGCCGTAGGGGCCATAGCGGGCAATATTCAGATTGAGAGTTTCTTGTAAGAGACTTGCAATGTCTTGCGCGCCACGCTGTTCAATGTCTTCCCGGTTAATAACCGCCATCTGCTGGCTGGTCTGTTGGGTTCCAACAATTGTTATGCCGGTTTCATCATCAAATGCAATTTCAAATTCATCGTCCTCAATATATTCCTGCGGAAAAAGAGAAAACAAGGGTAATACAAGAAAAAGAAGAGCCGAAAAAAACTTTCCGGCCCATGACAATAGCATTGGCATTTAAGAACATTACTCCTACGGTGCTTTGAATGGTGTTGCAGAACTGATATTTATCCAACCTGGCATGTTGTCAAGCGTAAACCTGTTTATTGCTTCTATCCCGGTTGCCGTTTCAGAAGGGCTATAGTCGGTTTGATCGCTTGAATTGCTCAGTACTACCGAATTTTGAGTGAGGTTTCTAAAATAAATTCCGTAAAAATCTTTACCGGTTGTATCACGGGTACCTATTATATTCCAATCTGTATCATAGATTGGCCATTCCTGCTTTTTATCTGTATCATACAGAATGATAATAACGCCTGTGTTATGGTTAAAATTAGCGGCGTACACTATACTTCCTCCCCAGATATCCCCCATATAATCCGTGTAGGTAAGATGTGTACCTGTAATTACGTATGTTTCATCGAATTCTGATTCCCATGTGCCGATTAACCTGGAATCGAGTCCCACAATAATACCATCGCCATTACCCCCATCCATTGTACAGCCAATAAATAAAAGTACTGCGAAAACCAGGCCTGTTAAGGCTGCACCTGCAAAAGGGGCCTTTCTCAATAAAAACATAGAGACTCCTTGGAACCTGCGGTTCCGTTCCGAAAAAGATACTGTTGACGCAGCGATCCAAAGAGAATGGTATTCTTGTATTGGTAAACACAGCTTTTCACAGGCTCTTCCTCGAAGCATGTAAAAAATGCCATCTCTTACAGAGACGGTGCATACCAAAGTTTCCTGACTTGAGGGCAATTTTCCTGCCGGTCTTCCCATCGCACCAAAGCGCAGACAGTGACCGTAAATGGCAGGGTCTTCCCTTTCACAGTTACGGGTTAGCGGGGGAATTTCACCCCACTTCCTTTGAAATATACAAGAGCATAATATTATTTAATCAAAAAATTGTCAATGACAGCTAGCGCTGAATCCTCGCTGATCCGCCTTTGGCAAACGCTTCAACCTGGTCAAGGTTTACCATGGAAGTATCACCGGGAGTGGATGTCAAAAGCGCCCCGTGCGCCCAGCCAAGGCGCAGAGATTCTTCGGGAGATTTGCCGTTTAACAAGCCGTAAAACAGGCCTGAGGCAAAACCATCTCCGCCGCCAACCCTGTCGTATACATCCAGCTCCGCAGTAGGTGCCTGGTAAGTGCTGCCATCCATCCACAGTACGGCACTCCACGAATGGCGGTTGGTCGAATGTACCTCGCGCAGAGTAGTTGCCACAGCTTTGATGTTGGGAAAATCTTTTACTGTATTTTCTATCATGCCGAAAAACGCGCTCGGATCAAGTTCGCCTTTTGTCTCGACATCCTGGCCTTTGAGTCCCAGTCCTTTTTGCAGATCTTCTTCGTTGCCAACCAGTACATCAGCATAGCTTACGATTTTTCGCAGGGTTTGCGCAGCTTTTTCACTGGCTTGCTCCGGCCCAAGTCCCTGTTCATTGGCAACAATCGTCCAAAGTTTTGCCCGGTAATTCAGATCAAAGGAAACTATGGCCCCTGCTTTTTTTGCGGCCTGCATTGCTTCAATTACCAATTCTGAAGTGGAGGGTGAAAGCGCACAGAAAATTCCTCCGGAGTGGAACCATCGGATACGCGGTGCGGCAGAATTGCCGAATATAGCATCCCAGTCAAAACTGCCCGGTTTAAGCTGCTGTGCCGCTTCGTTGGAGCGGTTGTAAAACACTGTTGGTGCGCGTACACCTTGTCCTCTGTCGCTCCATACGATAGCCATATTTGGTCCTCGCACTCCGTCGTGTTTAAAACGCCGGAAGTAGGGTGTTACCCCGGCTTTCTGCACGGCATATTCAACTCTGCGGCCAATGGGGTAATCAACGATGGCGCTGGCAATGGCGGTGCGCTGTTTGAAACAGGTTGAAAGATTGGTTGCAACATTGTATTCCCCCCCCGATACGTGCAGCAGGTACTCGCTGGCCTCAGCAAAAGGAATAATACCCGGATCAAGCCGGGTTACCAAAGCCCCCAGGGACAGTAAATCATGAACTGTTCCTTCGGCTGCCGGAATGGATAATTTAGCCATATTGTAACCTCCAGCTATAATGTATCATTTCTCTGCCAATGATACAATTGCTTCCAAATCAAACCCACGGCGGGCTATCACGGTACATGGAATAACTTCACCGGCAGTGCCATGCACTGTCCCGGTAATTAGCGCAGCGCCGTCAACTTCAGGCGCATGGCAATAGAGGCGGCCTAGCCAGAAATGGTCATTGCTGTTTTCGCCGGAGCCGATTATTTGCTCTTCCAGTAAAATTTCAAGATTTTGGCCTGTAAAACGATCCATGTTTTGTTCGGTGATGAGAACCTGATTTCTCTCTATTTCCAACTTTCTTTGAGCTGCAATTTTTTGGGAAACCTGTCCTTTCATGGAAAATGCGGGTGTGTCTTCTTCGCGGGAATAGGCAAAACAGCCGAGCCAGTCGGGGCGGAGTTTTTCCTGAAAATCCAGTAAAGCAGAAAAATCATCGTTTGTTTCGCCGGGGAAGCCCGCAAGAAATGTCGTGCGAATTACAGCGGCGGGGATCCTGTTTCGGATAGCATCAACCAGAGCAAGATTGCTTTCCGCACTGCCCCCGCGCCCCATTGCCGATAGAATTTTTTGCGATGCATGCTGGAATGGAATGTCAAAATACGGCAAAAACCGTGGATCGCGTTCAATTATGTTAAGAATTTGCAGGGGGAAATGACCGGGGTGCATGTATAAAAGCCGTACCCAGAATTGCCCTTCAAGTTCTGCAATTGCGCAGAGCAATTCCGGTAAGCCCGAGCCATCATGACAATACGAACCAATATCCTGCCCAATAATGCACAATTCTTTTATACCTCTTGCCAACAACCCCCTGCATTCTTCTACTATGTCCGGCAGAGAGCGGCAACGGAGGGGGCCCCGGATGAGCGGAATGGCGCAATACGTACAGCAATTGTCACAGCCTTCGCTGATTTTGATGTAGGCAGAGCCGGGTAAGGAGAGGAGGGGTCTGGAAGAGGTAAGAGGTAAAATGCCTGGTCCCTGATCCCTGATCCCTAGTGTTGCCTCAGCCTTATCAACAATTCCGGTTATATCGTCAACGCCGAAAAAGCCATCGGCTTCGGGCAGGGATTTTGCCAGTTCTTTCATGTAACGCTGGGCAAGGCAGCCTGCCAGTAGAATTTTTTTGCCGGGATACCGTTTTTTCCAGTCTAAAACCGCATTAATTGATTCCTGTTTTGCGCTTTCGATAAAACCGCATGAATTGACAATGATAAGGCCGGCATCTGCCGCATCCTGTACCGCAGACCAGCCCGATGCGTTAAGATGCGCCATCATGTTTTCGGCATCAACCTGGTTTTTGGCACAGCCAAATGGGTCTATGTAATAAAGCACTGGTACAGACAGAGGTTATGTTTCAAGGCGGGCGACTATCAAGCGGAAGCGGTTGTCATCATCCCGAACCCAGCGGATATCTGCTACCACTACTTCTCCGGGATTGCCAATTTCAAAGGGTACGACCCTGCCTGCGCCAATTACGCTAAACCGGGCAGCTTGTGCGTTGGAGATCCAAACACGAATGCCGTTTTGCGCCTGGATATTGAATTCCTGAAAGCGTTGAAAGTATTGCTGCCCGCGTTCCCGGCGGTCACGTTCCATTAGAATTTCCCAACGAAACATACAGTTGCCCTGAAAAACGGATTGAAGGGTAAAGGGATGAGGGTTGGGTGATGTAAACACTACGGTGGTAATTGCCTGACTGGGTATATTGACCGTATCAGTTAATGCAGTTTCCCATCCTGACGGAATATTAAACTCTAAACGAAGACGGACACCCATAACGGCCCTGGTTCTGTCATAGTCAATAGCCGTAATACGTATGGCTGTTCCGCCATTGTCAATCTCAACATTCGCGTCCTGACTTAAACCAACAATTACCGGTCCGTTCGGCGTACCAATGGTTACAGAATCACCCAAATCTTCCAGTTCCAGTTTTACCTGCTGTTCGTCACCGAGTGAAACCAGAATTGAGTCGCCTCTGAAAAGATGCTGTTCAAAAGTATCACCGCTCATGGTATATACAACCGGAGTCCTGGGGGCCGGCGGGAACACTTCAGTAGTTAACGGACGGTTAATAAAAAAAAATATAATCCCGCCGATAAGAGCAGTAACAAGAACTCCTATCAGCAATCCAATGATAATTTTTGGCAGCTGCGAAGGCTGCTTCAAAAGTTGTTCAACGGGGATTGGCTGTTCCTGTATCTTCAGTGCACGGTAGAGTGAAAAAAGTTCCTCAACATCAATCTCAAGGTATGCGCCGTAGTTTCGCAGAAAACCGGTAATGTAGGTTTCTCCGGGGAAACCGGAAAAATCTTCGTTTTCCAGAGCCTGGAGGTATCGTAGGGATATTTTTGTATCCCTGCTTGCCTGATCAAAATTGATGTCTTTTGATTCACGTACCGATTTTAATTTTTGCCCCAGTGATTCCACTGCTGTCTCCCCTCGTACTTACGTACGTACTTATTCCCTAAAAAGAAAATTATGCTGCATTAAGACACCTGCCGGAGGATCGTAAAGGAAACGCTGGTCCGGAATTCCCTGATTGGTTCTTAAATTGGTAAAATCCATTTGAATGGAACCATCGGCAGCGGTACGCCCTTCTACACGGCGGATCATCCTGGTATTGGGATTAATACTGAGAATGAGTTCTCTAAAACCTTCTGTTACATTTCGCCGCGTAAGCCGGAGCTTGACGACCTGCTCCGTGGAGCCTGATTCAAGAGGAACAGGCGCAGGGCCGGAAACATACGAAGGAAGATAATTTCGTCTGAGCAGACCAAGACCATGACCAATTGTCCCCGAACGGCGGCTTGGAGTGATAACCTGGCTCAAAACTACACGCTGCTCAGGTAGATATACGGTAAGAAGCTCACCGTTGAAAACAATGACCTGATTTGCAGGCCGGGTAAAATCAATTCTGAGAAAATAAGGCGAACGATAACTTAAGTTCCCCGGCATTGAGTTGTTACCGGATCGTATTATTACATTGGCTTCATAATCCCTTATTCCGCTGTATTGCTCCGAAACCATCTCAAGATAACGTTCAGCCGTTACTATTTGTTGGGAATCTACCGGAATTGCCGCAAAAACCGGCAGTAACAGTATGAAAATTAATGTTTTCACAAGCTATCCTCTCTTAAGTAACTATATTCAATACACCTGATTGTTACAATCCCCCCAGCAAAGTCTTAAATTCCTTTTCGTCCAGGGTTTCCTTTTCCAGTAGTACGGCGGCAATTTTATCCAGCAGAGCCCGGTTTTGTTCCAGTTTTTCCTTTGTCAGAGCGTAACGCTGCTCCACTACGCGGGCTATTTCTTCATCTATGTACTGCTGGGTTGCCTCAGAGTACTCGCGGTGGAGTACCGGCTCGTGGGTTTGGGCCGTACCCATCATGCCTGTGCCGCGTGATGTCAATGCGACATGGCGGAAACGGTCACTCATACCGTAGTCAACGATCATTTTTCGGGCTATGTCGGTCGCTTTCGTCAGATCATTTGCCGCGCCTGTGGAGAATTCTCCGGAGATCATTTCTTCCGCAATCCGGCCGCCAAGAAGAATGTCTATCTTTCCCAGAAGATCGGATTGAGTAATGGTGTATCGATCCTCCAGCGGAAGCTGCAGGGTATAACCCAGGGCAAAACCACGGGGAATTATCGAAATTTTTTGGACGGGATCTGCGTTGGGCGTAAAAGCTGCAATCATGGCATGGCCGGTTTCATGGTAAGCGGTTAGTCTTCTTTCCTCTGGCTTGAGTACCCGTGTCTTTTTTTGCAGGCCGGCAACAGTCTTTTCAATGGCTTCGGAAAAGTCTTTCTGTGAAACGAGCATCCTGCCGGCGCGGACAGCAAGCAGGGCCGCTTCGTTGACAATGTTGGCAAGGTCGGCGCCGGAAAATCCGGACGTGCTCCGTGCCACCGATGACAGGTCTACCATGGAATCAAGTTTTACCGGTTTGGCATGGATATTGAGGATTGCTTCGCGGCCCTTGAGGTCTGGCCGGTCAACCAGCACTTGCCGGTCGAATCGGCCGGGACGAAGCAGGGCCGGATCAAGTACATCGGGCCTGTTTGTCGCCGCAAGAATAATGAGGCCTTTGGCAGCGTCAAAACCGTCCATCTCAACCAATAGCTGGTTCAATGTCTGTTCGCGCTCGTCATTGCCCCCGCCGATATTGTTGATGCGGCTTTTGCCAATAGCATCTAACTCGTCGATAAAGATAATGCAGGGCGCTTTATCCCGCGCTTGCTTGAACAGATCACGTACCCGTGCCGCACCGACACCGACAAACATCTCGACAAAATCCGCGCCGCTCATGCGGAAAAAAGATACACGTGCTTCTCCGGCAACAGCTCGTGCGAGGAGTGTCTTACCCGTACCCGGCGGTCCAATCAACAACACGCCTTTGGGTATCTTGCCGCCAATATCGGTGTACTTGCGGGGGTTTTTGAGGAAGTCTACAACCTCAACCAGTTCTTCCTTTGCTTCGTCCACACCGGCGACATCGTTAAATCGTGTGGTAATATCTCCCTCGGCAACAATAACCGCGCGGTTTTGCCCTACGGAAAGCACGCTCCCGCCCATTGCGCCCATCCGTTTCATCACAAAACGCCAGATAAAGAGGAAAAATGCAATGGGCAGCACCCAACTAAAAATGATGTTAAGGATAACACTGCCTTCTCGGGAAACAGCGTAATAGGCCACACCCATTTCGTCCATCAGTTTGATAATTTCAGGATCGTTGATAGGTACCGTGCGGTACACCGGCCCCTGTGGTTCAAAAGGCTGATTGCTTAATACGGAACGGTTCCTGGTCCGTTGAGGATATAGTGTCGTATAACCGGTAAAATATGAATCGGTCAGCTCTACCCGCTTTATTTCGCCGGAACTAATCCGGGTCTTGAATTCGGAAAAATCTATGGGAGGATTGACTCTGCCGAGAAAAACAAAATTAAACAGACTCATTCCGATAATGAGTATTGCAAGATAAATGAGAGAAAACTTCCATCCCCCAAACGGTTTAAGATCGGGCAATTTTGGACCGCCAAAGGGAAACCTGGGACCGCTGCCCTTGTTTCTGTTTTTGTCATTTTGGGGATTACCGGAGCTGTCACTCATGGAAATAATAGTAGCATAAAAAGGTAAAAGGTAGAAGATAAGAGGTAAGAAGTAAGAGTTCTTTCACTAAACTCTGTTTTTCATATAATCGTCAATAATGTTCATTGCGTCTTCATGGTCCTTTTCCAATACATACAGGTTCTGGCTTCCTAAAGAACCGATTTGCAGACCGGGATATATCCCCGAGCTGTAGTTAAATTCAACATAAAACGGGATTTGCTCTGATTGCAGCAATGATTTTATCATCATTATATCCATTTGACGCCATTCAATTTCATCAGAGGCATTAATTATTTTTTGCGCTTTTTCACCTTTGCTTACTTGTTCAAAAAAGAGTTCTTCCGGCAGTTTGTTTTCGTTATTGTTTTTTCTTCTCTCTGATATTTTTATAAGTGCCTGGATTAGGGATATTAAAATAAAAAAAGCAAGAATCCCCAGAAGGGAGATTATTACACCTATATACAACATAGTAATTATTCTCAGTATATCATATTTTCAAAGAGTGATAGTCACCAATATTTGGAATTATGTGTAAAAGTACCACATTATTCTTGATTTTTATGTGTAAAAATGCCATAATATTCATATATGCAAAGATTAATGATTGAAAAGCTGGCTAAATGGAAAGCAAAAAGCCAACGGAAGCCGCTGGTGCTGTACGGGATTCGGCAAGTTGGCAAAACCTGGCTTATGAAGGAATTTGGGGACAGACATTATCAACAGACTGCCTATATCAGCTTTGATCATAATGACCGAATCAAACGAATTTTTGATCATGATTTTGACATTCCCCGTATAATCCAAGCGTTATCCATCGAAACAGATGTGAAAATCTCTGCGGATGATACCCTAATCATCTTTGATGAGGTACAGGAATGCCCCCGCGCCCTGACTTCACTCAAATACTTCAACGAAAATGCGCCCGAATACCATATTATCGCGGCGGGAAGCCTGCTTGGTGTCATGTCTTTGGAAGGCAGCGGTTTTCCGGTGGGAAAGACAGAAATGCTGACCCTTTATCCCATGACTTTTCTGGAATTTTTGGATGCAGTTGAGAACCGCTTTGTGTCTCTCATACAAAACCTGGAATTCCGGCATTTTCCGGTATTTCATGATGCCTTAATTGATCTGCTCAAACAGTATTTTATCATCGGAGGTATGCCGGCGGCGGTTAAACAGTATGCCGAAACCAAAGATTTTGCTGAGGTTAAAATTATACAAAACACCATTCTTGATGCGTACTATGCCGATTTTGCCAGGCATGTCCCGGCATCGGCTATAGCAAAAGTCCGCACCATTTGGGACAGCGCCCCGTCCCAGCTTGCCAAAGAAAACAAACGTTTTCTCTACTCGGACATGAAACAAGGCTCGCGCGGCCGCGAATACGAGATCGCCCTGCAATGGCTCAAAAATGCGGGGCTGGTTACCATGCTGAACCGCGCAAGTTTGCCCAAAATTCCGCTCATTGCCTATCATGAAAATTCTATTTTTAAACTATATATGCCGGATATAGGGCTGTTGTCAGCGCGTACCGGTTTAAGCCCCAAAGTCTATATCGAACCAAATACTACTTTTACCCATTACAAAGGAGCGCTTGCCGAGCAGTTTGTTTTGCAGGAACTGCTCGCTGCTAACAATGCTATGCCCATTTATTTTTGGGCTGCGGAAAAAAACAACGCAGAGATTGAATTTATCATCCAGTATGAAAATGCCGTCATCCCGTTGGAAGTTAAAGCCGGAAAACACATCAAATCCGAAAGCCTTAAAACATACAAAAAACTGTTTAACCCGGAAACCGTCATCCGCATTTCGCAAAACGAATACAGCCGTACCCAGAGCAATTACGAAATACCCTTATATTTAGCAGGGCGATATATGGACATCCTGAACAGGTGATATACTAACTTTATGTAAGGAGACAGTATAATGTCCTTATTAAAGTATATTTTTTGAACTAATTAATTTTATGTAAAGTAATTACTTCACCAGGTGTTACATTTATGTAAACTAACCGTATATGACGATCGTTTATTCTATGTAAGTTAAATGCCTCCATTTCATCATCGTCATAGAATATAGTTAAAACAGTTCCCGCCGCAGTTTGTTCAATAGAAAAATGAAAATCGTCATAATGGTTATCATCCCCTGCTCTACCTGAACCATTCTCCCTAAAAAGCCATGATCTAGCCGAACGTAATCCCGTAGGCGGCGCTTGTCGCTGCCGGAGCGTTAACGGATTGTTAGGCGAAATTGGTGAAATTTGGGGCAAGATAGTTGACTAAAGAATATAACTGATATAATATTGAATATAATTGGAGGATTTATATGAAAACTGAATTTGGGACATTAAAGACTGTAGATATTAGGAAAATATGGCCTAGTGAACCGAGTAATTTTACACCATGGCTTGCTGAAAATATAAATAAATTATCTCAAATATTGGGAAAAGACTTGGAAATTGTTCAGACGGAATATGCTGTAGGGGATTTTTCAGCAGATATTGTTGCAAAGGATCTTTCATCTTCAAGTATTGTTGTAATAGAAAATCAATATGGAACCAGTGATCATAAACATTTAGGGCAAATGTTATTATATTGTGCTGGCATAAATGCTTCTTGTGTTGTATGGATTGCAGAATCTTTTAAAGATGAACATAGAAAAACAATAGAATGGTTAAATAATAATACAGTAAATAATATAGAATTTTATGCTGTAGAATTGGAAATTATCCAAATAGATGATTCAAGACCTGTCCCATTATTTAAAATTATTGAATCACCAAATAAAAATGTTTCTGGAAAAACAATTCAAAACTCTGATACACAAGAAAAATATCGCCAATACTTTCAACTTTTAATAGATGAATTAAGAGAAAAACATAAATTTACAAATGCAAAAATCGGTCAACCGCAAAATTGGTATTCATTCTCATCAGGTGTTTCAAGAAACTTTCATTATGGTGCAAGTTTTGCTTTAAATGACAGGGCAAGAGCAGAAGTATATCTTGACGGTGGTGATCAAATTATAAATAAAGATATTTTTGATAAATTGTATGCTGAAAAGGAAATCATTGAAAAAGAAATTGGAACAACAATTAGTTGGGAAAGACTTGATGACAAACGTGCTTGTAGGATTTCGGTTTATACTGATGGGCATATAGATTTAGATACAGAAGAATTGGTAAAAATAAGAGAATGGACAATTGAAAAATTATTGAAATTAAAAGAAGTATTTCCAAAATATATAAAGAAATATATTTAAAATGCCCCAACTTCGTATAACAGTCGGTTAGCGTTCCGCCGCCCATTCGGGCGGCTCCAGGGTTCCGGCTTGCTAGGTTGGTCGGGCTACGCCCTCGCTCCCACGCAAGCCTCCACCCACATTTTTGCTGCCCTGCGAACCCAAAAGTCGGGTAAGAATGGATTTAAGGCTTTTGGGCTCGCTTATTCGGGCAGCAAAAACGTCGCCAACCTTGAACGTTAGGCGCCAGTTGCCAATTTACTGTAAAAAATATTAATAAAGAATAATAATTATTTTTGCCCCAAATTTATTGGTTCCGCGTGGCGTCCATGCCACGCAGAATTGTCAAATAAAATTATAAAGCATTAACTTTGATTAAAGGCATTATGTTCTAGCTTTTTATTTAGAGAGTCATCAAAAGAGAATATCGGATTGCCTTTAATAATGGCATATCCAATCAACAAGCAGTCTATAAAATCAAGGGATGATGAGGCAAAATAATTGCAACCGCAACGAACTATATGTTCTTCAAAAACCAGATTTTCTTTTATGCCAATGAAGTCTTTTATTTCTTCAGCAATAAGTTGGCGGTTGTGTAAATAAAAGTTATCAAGGTTGTATACTGATTCGGCAATTACTTCTATGGGAACAATACAATCATGGGAATCAATCAAGTCGGAGACTTTTTGGCATTTTTCGACATTATCGCCGATAATAAAGCGGAGTACCGAATTCGTATCAAGTATTATTTTCTTGTTAAGCAAGCTGTTCTTCTTGTATTTTTTCTTTTATTGCATTTCCCCAAGAATGCTTCTCAAGGCGGTAACGCTCTTGCTCTTCTGCTTCGGTTTCAGTTCCGTCAATGATTTTCTGAGCATCAAAACTAAATGAATTACCATTGGCAACTTGAGTTTTCAGATGTTCAATGAAGGATTGCCGATTATACTTTTCTCTGAATTGCCTGATCCTGTCATTTGCCGTTGCTTGGGGTTTACTTTCTATCGGTTTTATGGTTACTTCCACCCGTTTGTTTCTTATTTCCAGAGGAATATTGAAAATAGGCAACAGTTTTTCAACATCTATTTCTTGTATAATCGCTTCCATACAAACTCCATAATGTAAATATACCCCATTTATGGCATTTTTGGAAGGCATTTTCTCAAATTTTCTCCCAAATCCGCTCGTACAAGTTAAAACGTAGAAAGTAACAAGGTAAGATATAGCCACATTCTTTAACTTGGCGTATCCTAATTAACAAGTTATTTTGATTTAGGAGAACACCGATTGATATTTTCTTCAAATGCTTCTCTTACTGTTTCAATAACAGTTTCCGTAATTGTTTTCTTTATTTCGTTAATTATATCAAGGCGTAATTTTTCCAGCTCTTTTGCAGGAGAATGAGTCTCCACAAACAATTCATACATTTCTATATTTAAAGCCTTGGCAATACGCTCAATAAGGTCAGTAGCAGGAAAATTACGACCCATTTCAAGCATACCTATATAATGTGGTGTAACTTTGACCTTTTCAGCCAGTTGAGCCTGAGTATAACCGCATTTTTTACGGTATTCCTTCAAATTCTTAATAAAAATCGTACCTAATCTTTTCATTATTATATGCTATCTCACCAATAATTACCTATTTATCTCTCTTGACATACTGCTTGATACACAGTAATATATAAGCAACTATCAGTATTTGGTGTTATTTTAAGGAGGAATTGTATGAAAACATGGAAACAGAATGGTATGGCTATAGTACCCATTATCGCCATTTCTTTTGCCTTTATCGCTTGTGATAACAATGGGAGCGGCACTTACAAAGAAGTATTAGATTATGTATCTTCTTATAATGCAAACGGTGCATTGTCTTATCATTATGAATATGAGTATGATTCAAAAGGTAAACTGACGAAAATGAAACGTTCTCGGTTTGACTATAATGTATTGTCCCAGTATATAGAATTTGAGTACGACTCTAACGGAAACCGGACAAAAGAGAATTACTATGACAATGGGGTAGATCTTTCGTCTTATTATGAATCTGAGTATGACTCTAACAGTAACTTAACGAAAAGGAGCGGCTTTACTCCAAGTGGGGAATTGCGATTTTATGCTGTATACGAGTATAATTCCAACGGAAACCGGACAAGAAGGAGCTATGATCATGGGGTATTGTCCTCTTCTGCCGAATATGAGTACGATTCTAATGGAAACGAAAAAAAAGTGAGTAACTATGATGCAAACGGTGCATTGTATTCTTATTATGAATATGAGTACTATTCTAATGGAAACTTTTATAAAGGGAGTATCTATAACGCTAGCGGGGAATTGTCCTATTCTTATACATACGTGTATGAGTATAACTCCAATGGAGATATAACTAAAAGAAGTGAATATAACACATTCGATGAATTGTCTTCTTTTTATGAAATTGAGTACGACTCCAACGGTAACCAAACTAAAATGAGTAATTATAACGCCGATTCGGAATTGGTTTCTTATGATATATATATTTATAAGACAATTTATATAAGCGGCTAATCGGAGGTAGCATAGTACGTCCATGTACAAACGGTGAGTCGTCAGGGGGCAAAAATAATTTTGCTTTTATTTAAGAATATAAAGAAATTGTTGGGAAGGAGCAAACGATCGCCTAACAAACGATTAACGCTACGCCGCCTGTTCGGCGGATCGGGGTTCAGTCGGCTAGGTCGGTCGCCCTACGGGCTCGCTCCCACGCCTCCTTCACCCACATAACCAGCCCCCGCAAACCTACGGTTTACTTTATATGGGGGCTGGTTACGTCGTCAACATAGAACGTTAGACGAAATTCCAGATTTTTTATGGGTTTTTGCTAAATTTAATGAAAAATACTATTATTTTCTATTAAATTCAATAAATTACCCCTTGAAAATGATTAAAATTCATGGTATTATATACTTACATGGAAATTAATGGGTATATTGATCAATTATTAGAGGCGCTCAAAATAGCAGATCCTTATAGGGTTATCCTTTTTGGATCATGTGCTAAAGGAAGTGCCAACGAAAACAGTGATATTGATATACTTGTAATTTTGGATAATGAAGATATTTCAAAAACATATGAAGATAGAGTAAATAAAAAATTGTATATTAACAAACTTGTAAGGCATATAAATTATAAAGTTTCATTAGATATTTTAGTATATTCTAAAGAAGAATATCGGAAAATTAAGAATTTCGGAAATTATTTTATTGAAGAAATTGAAAACACTGGAAAAATCATTTATGAAAAAGCAAGTTGAAGCATGGATAAAGTATGCTGAAATAGATATGCTTACTATTTCAGAAATAATTAATAATCCAATGTTAACTAATATAGTTACATTTCATTGTCAGCAAGCAATTGAAAAATATTTTAAGGCTTTAATTCTAGATAAAGAGAAACCTTTATATCAAATCCATAATTTATTGACATTATATGGAACAATAAAAGAAATAATTGATCTTGATATTAATGAAGATTTATTATCGACAGTAAATGATATTTACTTAGAATCAAGATATCCTGGAGAAATAGGATTATTTGATAATGGATCAATGCCTACAGTAGAACAAGCAAATCAATTTTTTGTATTTGCTAAAGAAATTGAGGAAATAGTTAAAAGAGAAATAAATAAAAAATAATGTAGAAGTAGAATAAAAATCTGGAACTTCGTCTAACAACCGATTAACGCTGCGCCGCCTAATCGGCGGCTCGGGGTTCAGTTCGCCTAGGTCACATACGTTCCCACGGCTCCTTCACCCACATTCCAGCCCACCGCAAACCTACGGTTTGCTTTAT
>WRLF01000018.1 GCA_009777735.1 Treponema sp. | reverse complement strand
ACCTATATGGGGCCGAATGGTGCCGAATACGACGGTGACGGGAAGAAAGAAAACGGCGACATGTGGTATAATGAAGACGGTTATGATATTTTTGGTTTTGATAAAAATGGGTTTGAATATCTTGAACCTGTGGCGGTGCCTGATGTACGGGCGTCTGCAACCACCCAAAGCCTTGTCTCTCTTCGATTGGAGGTGGGCAGGAACGCGTTAAAAAACAATTTCGCCGATGCCACGGAATTGTTTAATGGACAACATGCCGTTCCTCCACATTTGCATTCGCATAAGGACGCCATTTTGGGCAGTATGTCTTACGAAGAACCTGTTGGCACCAATTTGGCTGGTTGGTATGGTAATGCGGGCTTTTACGCGATAAGCGAGTACATTATAACCATGAGAGATTTACTGCCTGAAGACCAACAGGAAAAGTTTATGTTGGTGATCGACGCACACCGCACGCGTGAATACGCAGAGTGGCGTACGTACGGGGATGCAGGTGCCAGCGCCACAAATGAATTGAAGGGAATTTACAACGAATTGCTTGGGATGGGTGTGGTGGGTGCAAATGAGGCAGGCTTTGAAAATTACATGAAAAAAGAGTTCATACCCGACCTTTCCAGAGATTTAGGCATAAATCCTGGGCTGATTAAAACGCTGCTTAACCAAATGACGGGCTGGGAACGGTTTTTTGCGTTGATCAACGATGCGGACGCCCAAAATCTTGGGGCGATAATTGGTGGTTCTGCACCAATGTATGCAAAATGGGATACGCGAACCTTAGAGTTCATATGTGAATTTTATGCCGATATTGAAAAAGAAAGAGAACAACAACAAGGCAAATAAAATGTAGCTTGTATAGGATAGATATATTAACTCTCCAGATCAGCGTTAATCTGCGTTCAATCAGTGTAAATCTGTGTCAGTCGTGATCCCCCGCCATTTCCAAACAGTGCGAGCGTTTAGACAAAACAACCTTTGTCTGGCACCTTGGCGGTCTAGTATTACGCATTGACAAAAATGCATTTTGTATTATAATAGACTTAACACGGTAAGGAGAGTTTATGAATTTTGATGTGGAATTTGATCAAGAAGATGATGGAAGATGGATAGCAGAAATATCAGAAATTCCCGGCGTACTTGCATACGGCGCAACTCCATTCCAAGCAGGGGCACGAGCAAGGGCTTTAGCTTTGCGTGTTTTGGCAGATCGTATGGAAAATGAAGTTTCAGTTCCCGGTATTAACTCAATAGTATTTGCGGACCGCTATGCGATGGCCGTCAATTAATGCAAAACGCCTCTTGGCGGCATTGTTGAGAATTGGGTGGTCTATAAAAAGACAATCCAGTTCACACAAAACATTAGAAAGAATAGGCTATCCAGATTATGTTTTTGCTTTTCATGACAGTGAGGAAGTAGGTTCCAAGATGGTAGCAAAAGTGGCTAAACATACCGGGTTAAGGCATGATGATTTATAGTTTCCTCAAAGAGCCACCCCCCAAACCTATTAACACCACCCCGTTTGTCTAAACAGTGCGAGTGTTTAGACAAAACAACCCTTGTGGGGTACATGGCGGGTGATGCTAGCCGATGGTCTGTGGGCAACGCTATTGACCATTGACTGTTGGCAGTTCTACTTGTATTCCGCTTGAATAAACATGTAAAACCAGTTAACATAATCTAATTATGGATAAAAGTGAAATAGTATTATATCAACCTTACAATTCTCTTGCAGTTGAAGTTAGACTGGAAAATGAAAATATTTGGCTGACACAAGCACAAATTGCAGAATTATTTGGAACAAAACGCCCTGCCATTACTAAACATTTGAATAATATCTATAAAACAGAAGAATTAGAAGAATATAGCACATGTTCCATTTTGGAACATATGGGCAAGGATAACAAACAAATTTATAAAACAAAGTATTATAATTTAGACAATTATATTGATGAAAGTGTTTTAGTCTTATTGTCAAAACGAAAATCAAAAGTCAGCGCTCAAATATATACAAAAAGAATCTCCGCTCAATTACAGCTAGATTTAAAAAAACATAATGCACAATATGACCCTATTATTATAAGTACATCAAGTAGTTTTCATGACCGTTTTTTGATTATTGACAATACGGTATATCACATAGGTGCTTCAATTAAAGATTTAGGAAAAAAATTGTTTGCCTTCTCAAAAATGGAACTGCAATTGAACCAAATTACAAATGAAAATTAACGAGCGCAAGTAATAGGAGAGTACCTGACACCACCTCGTGCGGTCTTTTTATGATTGAAAAAGCTATTGACAATTCACAAAACTGTATATACTATTATGTATGGGTACAGTTATAAGCATTGATGGTTGTTTTGAATGGGATGAGGCCAAGAACATCCTAAACAAAGAAAACCACGGTTTTTACTTTGAAGAAATCCTGGCTGTTTTTGATGATCCCTTCTTCCTTGAAGCTTATGACCGTGATAACTCTACCTTGGATGAGGTACGCTGGAAAGGCATAGCGTCTTTTGATCTGCGTATCTACTTTTTTATTTCTTATACCGAGCGGAATAACCGAACAAGGATATTATCTGCACGGTTAGCAGAACAGCCTGAAAAGGAGCTTTATAATGAAAACTATCGAAAGCAAACATCCAGAGGGGAACCTTCGCCCTATGGGCTCGGTGGAGGTTCCGGTTATGAGTGATGAACGCATAGCGGAATTACAAAATTTCAAAACAAAAGATTTCACTGATTGTCCAGTTCAAACCCCGGAACAACTACAGGAATTCAAACCCAAATACCCGGATGCACGGCTTTACAAACCTATAAAAAAAACAGTACAAATTCGCATTGACGCTGATGTTTTGGAATGGTTAAAACAGTCCGGATCCGGTTATCAGACTAGAGCCAACTCAATTTTACGGCAAGCGATGCTGCATTCGGGATAGAGACGCTACCCCAACATCTGGTGTCGATTGCGCCTAACGACACTAGGGAAATTTGGTGACTGACACCCAAGCGTGACCTTACTAACTTGCGCTACCAGCGCTTTTGCGTTCCCGGCTACCAGCCGGAGCCAAGAGCGCCTTGTATTCTCATCACATTATCATTGGATAACGGCATTGCTTCGCTGGAGATGTGTGTTGTAGTATTACCTGTGACTGTACCGCCGGTACGGTCATACCTGCCGTTGTGGCGCATAACAAATACGCCGCCGCCTAGCCTTGCCCTATTCCCGCTGATGGTGCCGCCGCTCTGCCTGAAAACTCCTCCGTTTAAGGTTCCAACTAAGTCCTCTCTTACACCAGAAATATAAACGCCGCCACCGTAACTCTGCGCTGTGTTATTTCTAATATTCCCGCCTGTCATGGTAAAACTAGTAGTATTTTCTCCAATGCTTGAAAATACATATACACCGCCGCCATCCTCCGTCGCAGTATTGCCGCTGATGGTCCCATTGGACATAGAGAAGGTGCTGTTAAAAGAACAATATATACCACCACCTCTCCTCGCAGTATTGCTGCTAATTGTACCGCCTGACATAGAAAAAGTGCCCAATCGAATAAGTACACCGCCGCCATCCTGGACACTTCTGTTGTTGCTGATTGTACCGCTCTGCATGATAAAGGTACCGGTCAAAATAAATACACCGCCGCCACCCTGGACACTTCTGTTGTTGTTAATTGTACCGCTCTGCATGGTAAAGGTACCAAAACTAAGAAAAACGCCGTGGCCTTCATTGTCCCGTATTTCTCCGCCGGCAAGGATACCGGATCCCCTTGCATTTCTTACACCTGCTCCTTTATTGGCTCTGACTATCGTACCGGTACCTATTATTCCTGTTTGAAATAAGTTAATCCCTACACCGCCTTCATTTTCAGCATTCAGCTCACCGCCGGAAATCTCAATATATTCAAACCGTGTTGGTGTACTGAAAACATCCACAACACCCTTTCTTGAACCTGCACCGGAAAGCACTGCTCGCTCGGCGCCCCATTTTCCGGTAATTAAAATCTCCCTTCTGTCTGTTACACCATCGGGATTGGAAAGTCTAAAAACATAATTATCATCTCCCTCGCCTTCGCTCTGTTGGTTCAGCCTCCCGATAACCATGATTCTTTTAATGTTCCCCGCTGCGGCCCTTTCGTAAGCCAGCGCAAGGGAACGCAATGGCCTGCTTTCGGACAATCCATCATTGTTGTTATTGCCGCTGGCGCTCACATAATAACTTTCTATATTGGGGGCGGCAGTCGTAGCCCGGAAACGAATATTCGGGGTGACATTTGCAACTCGGGAAAGCTCAACAAAAGCTGCTGAAGCTTCCTGCGTCCTGCCAAGCAGGTCTAAAGTATGGGCTATATACCCAAGATACACCGTCTGCAAATTTCTGTTCGTGTTCCTGCCTCCGGTTATATCTATTTCATACCCTCTGCGGAACGCGGCCAGGGCTTTTTCCAGAGTCGCCCGCTTGTCCGCCTCGGGTACCACTTTTTCAGGGTCATTGCCTGTTCCGGTAGCTGAATCCCGGTGTAATATAGCAAGATGCAAATTCAACGAAAAATTGCTGAAGTCTATATTCCCGCTTGTTTGCACCCCAAACCCGGAAGCAATGTTCGAAGTCCACCGTAAACTGCTGCTTACCCGGTAATTCGAATCAAGTTCCAGGGTCCGTTCCCACAGAGCAGAGGCGGGGATGATTCTTTCATTAGTAAAAAAATAATGACCTCTTTCGTAATACAACTGCGGGTTGTTCGGCTCAGCGGCAATTGCCTGTTGAAAAGCCGTCTCCCTGTCCAGTTCCGCCTGCCTGGCAAGCCGTGCCTGTTCTTGCGCGGCCAGTTCTCGTTCCTGCGCCGCCTGCCTGGCAAGCCTGTCACGTTGCTGTGTATTCCTTGTGCGTGTAATGCTGCTGCGGATTGGGTCGCTGGCTGTCCGGTACCCCAAAGCCAAGCCGTAACGAAAGCCCGGGTAACTGTCCATCCAGGAGGTTATTCCCGGCTGGTACTGTACTTTTCCCCTGAGGTAAAAAAAACGGGAAAAGTTAATATCGAGACCCCCTCCGAATTTAACGCCCAAGCCGAAGGAATCAGAAAAATCTAAATCGTCCTCATTGTTTTGGATATAACGGCCTTCAATACTTGCCATGGGGAAGAGGCTCAAACGGTCTTTTGCAAAATCAATAGGAATTTTTACGCTAAAATCATAGCCGATACCTGCCCCGCTCATCACTGTTGTACCAGGGTACATATCGTGTATGTAGAAAAGAGAATTTTCTACATATTTATTCGATTCTGCGGCAAAAAACCCGCCAAAAGCATTGGCGTGTTCCCTTGGTTCCATGGTTCCGCCCAACTGATAGCTTTGGCAGGCAAGGTTTAACAACAAAACCGCTGCCGGAAAAAGTATTGATACAATTTTATGTTTCATAATGTCCTCCAAAATTTTTTTCAGAATTTATTGTTCTCCGTTATCTATACCAAACGGTAATTTTCAGGTCGTGGGGTTCAAGTAAGGCTGTTATTCCGCCTCTCCTTATTCATACTATACCCAATTTCAGGCGTTTTTGGAAGGCATTTTTTTTAAATTTACTCCTACATTTCTTTTATATATTGTATCCGTCAATTTAAACGAAAATGGCTTTTATGCTTATTGCAAATCCATCTGTTTTATTTATACTGCTAATATGGAACCAATATATTCGCTGCTTTTGGGAGCGGGCAACCGCGGAACTCATGTCTATGCTGAATTTGCACGCCAGAACCCTTCCATGCTTAAAATCGCCGCAGTCGCTGAACCAAACACGGCAAGACGGGAAAAAATCCGTGATGAGCATCGCATTCCTACGGAATTTATTTTTACGACCTGGGAAGAAGCATTCGAACGCCTGCCTCCCCAGTTGGACGCTGTAATGATCGCTACCCAGGACAAAATGCACCTGGAGCCGATAATGGCGGCAATGGAGCGCAAGCTCCACATACTCTGCGAGAAACCCATTGTTCCCTCGCTGGCTGAATGCCGCGCAATCGAAAGAGCTTCGGCAGGTTATGATAAAGTGTTTATGATTGCCCATGTTTTAAAATACACCGCATTTTTCTCCAAAATACAGGAGCTCCTGCAATCCGGAAAAATCGGGAAACTGATAGGCATAGACCTTATTGAGCATGTCGGGCATATCCACCATTCCCACAGTTTTGTCCGGGGTAACTGGCGCAATAGCGCAGAATCTTCGCCAATGATTTTAGCAAAAAGCTGCCACGACATGGATATACTGTACTGGCTTGCCGGATCTCCCTGTGAATCGCTGTCTTCCAATGGCGGCCTGTACTATTTCAAAAAAGAAAACGCCCCGGCTGATGCGCCCAAACGCTGCCTTGAAGGATGCCCGAATATGATTGAATGTCCGTACTATGCGCCCAAAATTTATCTGTGCGCGAACATCGGCTGGCCGGTCAATGTTATCACAACCGATCTGTCCATGGAAGGACGTCTGGCAGCACTTGAAACCGGGGCCTATGGAAGATGCGTTTTTCATTGCGACAATGATGTGGTGGATCACCAAACTGTGTCCATGCGTTTTGCCAATGGAGTAATGGCTAACTTTACCATGTCGGCTTTTTCAGCAGAAATACACCGTTCCATCAAGCTTTTTGGAACAGCCGGAGAAATATGCGGCGACATGGAAGAAAATACCATCCAATTAAAAGAATTTACCACAGGAAATACCGAGCTTATTGAACCGGGAAAAACAGCAGGAGGTCATTCCGGCGGAGACAGGCACTTAATAACCGACTTTGCATGTATGGTAAGAGACGGCTCAGGTTCACAGAACCCCATCGGAAAAGGCAGAAACATGATTCGCAATTCTTTTGAAAGCCATTACATGGCATTTGCCGCAGAACAGTCACGGCTGGAAGGGGCCAGAACAATATGGCTTGCGGAATTTAAGCGGAACGCAGGTACGGAGTCTGACGGTGCAGCTTCAATGTAGTGGTCGGTATAACCTGCACTATTCATTGAACTTTTCCCGATAGTATGTAATACTAACCTTAATGAATGCCAAGGAGTTGGAATTTTCAATATTTTGTATAGAAAATGTCGCAGTAAAATTGGGGCTGACCGGTAACGTAGTATACAAACTGCTGACAGAAAAAAGTGAAATATTGGATGACTATATAATCCCGTGCTATCCGGCTCTCCATACCCAGGGAAAAGAATATATAGTTGATGATATAGTTGATGTTATGCAGGAAAAAGGTGTTATATCGTGATCCTTTATCATGGCTCCCATTCGGCGATTCCGGCTCCCAATCTTTCTTTTGCCCGTGAAACAACCGATTTTGGAAAAGGTTTTTACACAACCACCATTCAAACCCAGGCAGAAAAATGGAGCGAGCGTTTCAGGCGAAGGCATAGCCTCGCCGTAGTTTCTGTCTATGAAATTAATGAAAATGAAATTTTAGAAAATATATCTGTTCTTGATTTTAAGACATATTCAACAGAATGGCTTGATTATATTATTTCATGCAGACAGGGCGGATCAGCGGGAAACTACGATCTTGTCATAGGCGGTATTGCCAATGATGATGTGTTTAATACTTTAACAATTTATTTAAAGGGATATATTGACAAAGCAGAAGCGATAAAGCGTTTGCGGTATGAAAAACCGAATATTCAATACTGTTTTAAAACCCAGCATGTCATAGATGAATATCTTTTATTCAAAGAAAGTATTACCCTATGAAAGCAGACAATACTATTTTGCAATTAAAATACGATTCTGTGATTGAGGCATTGGCTGTCTTAAAAGGCATTACTCTTAGACAGGCGCTTGGCATTTTTTATAAATCCGGGGTTTACGAAGAAATGCGTGAAGGAATATCCGATATGCATTGCCGCAGTGATTCATACCTTGCAGAAGAAATAGCAAGCGAGAAAATCCAATGACCCCTGTACCCATCAACGATCCCAGCCTTACCCCCGCCAGCCGACTCGAAGCTTTGAAAAACTGGGCAACTGATAACAAAAAACCAGCACATGGCTCAGGCGAAATCAACAACCACATCCACACAATTTACAGTTTCAGCCCGTACACACCTGCCATGGCAGCATTGCGGGCGCGGGATGCCGGTCTCTGTGCCGCCGGTTCCGTTGATCATGATTCCATAGGCGCAGCAAACGAAATGCTTGAAGCCTGCGCCATTCTGGGCATTGGCGGCTGTGTGGGCTTTGAAATGCGGGTGAGCTTCAAAGGCCCGTTTGCCGCGCGGAAAATCAACAACCCCGATTCTGAAGGTTATGCCTACATGACGGTACAGGGGATTCCCAGGGCGGCGATTCCCCGGGCAATGGAATTTCTAGCGCCAGTCCGGGAGCAGCGATTGCAGCGAACCAGAGCTATGAGCATTACCGTTAACACTATGTTGAAGGAAGCGGGTTTAGCTGAAATTGATTTTGACCGGGACATTCTTGCTGTTTCGAAATATGCCGAAGGCGGCGGTATCACTGAGCGGCACTTGCTTGCAGCCCTGGCGGAAAAGTTTATTCTGAAATACGGCAAAGGTCCGAAAATTACCGGAGGGCTTGAAAAAAAACTGGGCATAACAGTATCGCCAAAAATAGCCGCACTGCTTGCAGACCCGCTCAACCCTCATTATCTGTACGATATGTTAGGTGTATTAAAATCGGAATTTCTTCCCCGTGTGTACATCCAGCCTGATGAACACGAATGTATCCCCGCAGAACAAGTAACGGCCTTTGCCGAATCAATTGGCGCGATTTCCGGTTACGCCTACCTTGGTGATGTGGGGGAATCGCCAACCGGTGATAAAAAAGCTGAAAAGTTCGAAGATGATTTTATTGAAGAACTTTTTACAGAATTGTCCCGGCTGGGTTTCAGGGCAGTTACGTATATGCCGCCCCGGAATACCATAGACCAGCTTCGCCGGGTACAGCAATTGTGTGCACAATGGGGCTTTATGGAAATATCCGGCGTGGACATTAACAGTTCCCGCCAGTCATTCAATTGCCCGGAAGTTTTACGCGATGAATTCCGCCATCTGCTGGACACCACCTGGGCATTGATTGCCCACGAGCGGCTTGCATCGGTTGACACCCGTTTCGGCCTGTTCTCAAAGGAAAATCCTCTTGCCGGAATGGATCTGCAGCAGCGTCTTGCCGCTTATGCTGCCGCCGGAAAAAAACTTGATCTGTTCCACCCTGATGAATCTGCTGCGGAACTTGTAAATAAACCAGAATTTTTTTTTGAAGAATAATCTCACAGAGGCACGGAGGCACAAAGATGAATAAGGGATACATTGCGGCTGTGACTCGCGGGTTGCTCATAAATGTAACGGGTAAGCCGCAGACAGTAGTTGTTGAAGCAAATGGAAAAACACCTGATGCGGCAATGCCGGTGAAAACATCTCCACAGGATACGCCGGAAACAATCGCGCTCATGATTGGCGAAGCGTATACTGCATGGAGAGAAAATAACAAAACTGTTACTGCGGGCGAAAAGGAAGTTCTGCTGCCATCCTGTATTGCTGTATCTGTCAATGATACATTCGATCTGTACTGGACAGGCAGCGATCTTGATTCAGCTCGGGATAGGCTTGCACAAAGGGATGCAGCGCCAAGGGTTGAATGTGTTGCCGAAATCGGTAAATTAATTCTTCCGGCAGATCGTTCTTCTGTGGTACAAAACCGTATAGCAGTGGTAACCGGCGGAGCGCAGGGCATTGGCGAGGAAATAGTCAGGAATCTTGCCGCCGCAGGAGCGCTTGTGTTTATTGCAGACTTAAATCTTGAAGGCGCGCAAGCGCTGGCGGAAAAAATCAATGCGGCGGAACAACGGACAGCGGCGCTGGCCGTGCAGGTTAATGTCGCTGATGAAGCTTCGGTGGAAACCATGTTCAACATGATTGCGGAAAATGCCGGAGGGCTTGATCTGTGTATCAGCAATGCCGGGGTGCTCAAAGCTGGCAGCGTGCTGGAGCAGGAGCTTGCGGATTTTAAATTTGTTACTGACATTAACTATACTGGTTTTTTTGTTGTATCAAAATTTGCCGGAAGGCTTTTGAAAACCCAACATCATACCGCACCCCGCTGGAAAACCGACATCATTCAGATCAATTCAAAATCCGGACTGGAAGGGTCAAACAAAAACGGCGCTTATGCCGGCGGTAAATTCGGAGGTCTCGGTCTTGTTGCCAGCTTCGCCATGGAATTGATTGAATACAACATTAAAGTAAATGCCATTTGCCCGGGAAATTTTCTCGATGGTCCCCTGTGGTCGCATCCAGAAAAAGGCCTTTTTATTCAGTACCTGCAAACCGGCAAAGTTCCCGGCGCAAAAACCATTGCCGATGTCCGTGAATTTTACGAGTCAAAAGTTCCCATGAAACGGGGCTGCACCGGCAAGGATCTGGTGCGGGCAATTTTCTATGCCGTAGAACAGGAATACGAAACCGGCCAGGCGATACCTGTTACCGGCGGCCAGGTAATGCTGCATTAAATCCGGTTACACAGTACCCGTTTCTCGTATTCTGCTACATTGTCCAGCCAGCCTGTACCAACAGGAACATTTGCTTCCAGACACAGTTTGTCCCAGACAGCGTTAAAAGGCAGGGTTTTGAATTCTTCCATGAGGGCAAGGCGCTCGTGGTTTCTGCCTGCTTTTTCGGCATCAGTAAGCAGTTTGACCGGTTCAAGCATGGCTTCCAAAAGCCCTTTCCGCATGCTGCGGCTGCCAATGACCCAGGCGGCAATGCGGTTGATCGATGCGTCAAAAAAATCGAGGGCAAAGTCGATACGGTCAAGACATTTTTGCCGGACTATCTCGCGGCAGACATCACGCAGATCGTCCGAGTAGGTGACAACATGGTCGGAATCCCAGCGGACCCCCCTGCTGAAATGGATAAGAAGGCCCGGCACGAAAAGCAAGGTTGAAGAAATTTTATCGGCGATGGTTTCCGTTGGGTGAAAATGCCCTGTGTCAAGGCAGAGGCGTATTTGCTTAGACGCAGCATACCCCAGATAAAATTCATGGGAACCGACAACGTAGGATTCGCTGCCAATGCCAAACAGTTTTGATTCAACCGCATCGGTAATAATTTTTGCATCCAGTTTGACATCAAAGATCGCGTCCAGCGAATCCCGCAATCTAAGACGGGGAGAAAGGCGATCCGCCGGCAGGTCTTTGGAACCGTCAGGTATCCACGTATTAACGACCGATGGAGATCCCTGGTTAGCGCCGAAAGCTGCGGCAATATTTCGGGAAGCTTTACAGTGGCGGATCCAAAAATCACGGATTTTGGGATTCGCGCTTGAAAGGGTAAAACCGGAATCCGCCATTGGATGGGCAAAAAGGCTGGGGTTAAAGTCCAGAGGAATTTTCTTTTTCTTTGACCAGGCCATCCAGTTTTTAAAGTGTTCCGGATCAAGCTCGTCACGCGGCACTTTTTTACCGCTGGACCGGAGTCCCGTGGTTTCCGCATACATTGAATGAAGGTTAAACCGTTTTTTTCCGGGGATGAGGGAAAAGGCAAATTCGGCATCGGCACGCAGTTCATCCCCGTTCCTCGCCCTGCCGGGATAATTCCCTGTCGCGATTATGCCGCCGCCGGAAAGTTCTGAGGCCCCTTCAAATCCGGTTACATCATCTCCCTGCCAACAGTGAATTGAAACAGGAATATCCGCCGCAAACCGGATAACTTTATCGGTATTGATGCCATAAGCGGCATACAATCCTTTTGCCAGGCTGTATGTTTTTTCTATAGTTTCGGGGTTTTGATAAGTATACATATTTTCTCCTATTTGGCAGAAATGCTGGTGCGAAAGCGTTCAACTTCCCAGTTATTGATAAAATCGATTTTATCCTGTGTCATAAACAACGGCCCGCCAAAACATTCCGCATACACCGAAACCCTGATCGTGTCTTTGAACAGATCCAGAGCAAAGTTTGCGGCTTTTTCGTTTACACCTGCGCCAAAAACCCCCGTTCCCTGAACGGCAATTATTTTGGGGTTTCTGCCGTTTTTTTGCACATGGCTGCTCCACGCTTTTTGAATCATAGCTTCATTAATGCCGGCTTCTGTATCTGTCCCGATAAAAAGCGGATCACTTCCGGCATATACAATGTGATCCGGAGAAAAAGCCGATGTAACGGGGGCAAAAGAACCACGGTCTTTTACGAGTGCAGCAACTTCTTTGCATTGCATGAATACAGCAACGCCTTTGGCAAGTTCCGCCAGTGTTTTACCAACTCCGCCGACAGATGCACAATCGCTTAATGTTCGTTGTTCATCGGTAAAACAAGGCTCCCTTTGTACAAGAGATCCGATTTTCCGCATGATAAAATCGTATAACTGTTTGACACCCTCAACGCTTGAATCACCGGCAAATACCCCGTGGTTCTGCATGAAAATTATTGCAGGAGGTTTTCCGTAGCGGGCGCTGTAGGTTTCCATCTCTGTTTTTACTGTCTTTGCAAGGATGTAACCTGGATTTGAAGATGGTATCCAGACAGCTTCAATGCCAAAAATTTCCTTCATCGCCGATTCACCCCGCTGCGAGCAGGTAAGCCCGTTTACCAGTGCGGGGTGGAGGTGCACTACATAAGCAAAGGGAAGAAGGTTATGCAGCAAGGCTTCGACACTGGGACGTTTCTGTTCCTCGCCTGCCATTCTGGCAGTCATCATGTCTGCCAGCACCGCGCTTTCCCGTTCATCGTTTGACTCGGGATATTGTTTTTCCCATATTCGCGCCAAGGCTTTGCGATCCATTTTGACAAAGGAATCGGGAGTGACACCGGCAAGGGGCATTCCCGATCCTTTAACATACAGGGTATCCCCGTCTTTCCACGAGGTATTTCCGCCGCCGGCGAGAACATAATCGGGATTACTGCCGTAAAAACGGGAGATGCTGGTCAGAGATTCCAAACTCATGGGTGATAGAATACTTGTTCCAGCCTATAGTGGGTTCCGGTTTGTGGATCTTTTTCCATAACCATGACATCCTTCATGTATTCATTCCACCGATCAACGACAGGGCTTGCTGCCTGGATTGACGAGGCATGATCATTCCCTTTTTCCGATTCATAACATCCGAAAATTTCATCTCCCGTTATCCAGATTGAATAATTGTGAATTCCCGCGCTGTTGAGTAATTCGGTCATTTCAGGCCAAATCTCGTCATGCCGGCGGATGTACTCTGCCTTTGCACCGGGAAGTAACCTTGCTTTCCACGCAAAACGTTCCATAAACACCTCTTGTATAAGAGTATGTTACTAATTTCCTGCTATACCCTGCAAGGGTCTGGCGCGTACCTCACGGGAAAATTCCCCGGCATGAAATGAACCGGCGGTACCTATACTCCGGTGACTGTATGCCGCTACCCGGAAGAAATAGAGAACACCGTTTCTCAAACCTTCGATAACGATTGTATTTTGCTGACCTGCGTCAATGGGGGAAGATCCAAGTACCGCGCCTTCGCCAAAATAGTTATCGCTTGAAGTGCCGTAATAAACAAGATAACCCTGGGTGTTTTGATTGGGGCTGTTTCTCCATTGCAGCCTTACTGCACCGTCCATCGCTACCGCCGTAAGGTTGCCAGGCGGCAGGGGCGGTTCATCGGGAGCGTATATTATGCGTAGTTCTTCAAGGAAAGGGCTGCTTTCGCCGTTATGCGACGGGTAAAAATCAACCGCTATTTGCACATAACGGCCGTTGACACTGCCGCCAATACCGGCTCCGGGGGTTACGGCCTGCCAGGGAGAATCCCAACGGTAAGGATTTCCCGAAGCACGAATAAAAAACTGCATTTCGGATTCATCGGAAAAACGAAGTCTGCCGTTCTGCCGGTAATCGCTTGAAATACGCGCGTTGAGTATCGAGGTTCTGCCGCCGGAGGCTTCTATCTGTAATACGTTATTGTTCCCTTCGCCAAGGTCAATAGCCATTGTCTCAATTCTTCCGCCGCGCATGGGATATCTTTGTATTGAAGGGTTGGAAAAATAGATATTGTAAATTCTGAACTCATCCATCATTCCCATAAAATTACCGCCAAGAATGAACCGGCCGCCTTCTCCTGTTGCCGGTGTATAGATTTCACCGCCTTCACGCCCGGTGGTAGTTGTATATACAATGGCTTCGGATCTGCCGTTTACCAAATATTCAATCAAACCGGTATTTGAATCAAAACGGATAAGATGATGGCTCCACGTTTTGGGAACTACCGCAGAAGCACCGGTGAAAGAAATATCAATGCTGTTAACACCGTCAGGTGAGACAAAGAAACCGGAAAATGACCATTGAAGACGGTTTCGCGATGATACGCATAAAATTCGCTGCGGGGAAAATTGTACTCTGTTACTGGAACGGGTTGAAGACCATTGAAAAATCTCTTCACCATTTCCCATGTTAAGAGGGTGCAGCCAGAATTCCATGGAAAAATCCCTAAACCGGTTATTGGAGGAAAATAACGCGGAGCTTCTTTGCGCTTCAAGCACCAACGGGCCGCTCACCGCAAAGCTTCCGGGATTTCTGCTGTTTACCATTTCGTTGCCCGCCGGGGAAGCGCCGGGGAAGAGAGCTGCGCCGGATCCTGCACGGGCATAGCGGCGATCAACAGCGCCAAGCGCCGGCGAGGAAGACAACCTGTAGTTGCCGGCAGAATCCCTGAAAGAGGCAGGAGCCCCTTCGTCAAAAGACAAGAACGCATCAAATCCATTTGTACCGGCGCTGCCGGCATTATTGGCGGCTGAACTGGACAAAACCAGCACAGTGGCAGGCCGTACACGAGTCGCTTCGGTGATGCCGGTACGGTAGTCAGCCATTCTCCACAGAGCATCACCACTCAACCGGATGGTTCTCTCTCCAATGCCAAAAACGCTACCTGAAACCGAGAAAAGAAGGTACAGTATTACTATGAAATATATTTTATTTTTCATGGATCCCCTATTTCAATATCGGCAAAAAACGGATTGATTTGAAATGATTAAACACGAAAACCCCGCTAATGGCAATACTGAAAATCTTAAAACCATAGCCGGTAACGCACCCCGGCTGCCGGGGGTATACCTGTGGAAGGACGAAGAGGGGCAGATAATCTATATTGGCAAGGCAAAATCACTGAAAGACCGCATTAATTCATATTTTTCCGGTGGAAAAGACCCCAAAACCGCCGTTCTCATGCGTCATGCACAGAATATCGAAACAATCATCGTGGCAAATGAATATGAAGCCCTGCTCCTTGAATGTACCCTGATCAAGCAGCATACACCCAAGTACAATATCAGCCTGAAAGACGGGAAAACTTACCCGGTAATACGTATAACCCATGAAGATTTCCCCCGGATTTTCCGCACCCGGCGCATCATCGAAGATAAAAGTCTGTACTATGGGCCTTTCCCCGATGCTCAGAAAGTCGATGCCATGCTGAAAATAATCGATAAACTGTTCCCACTGCGGAAATGCAAAACTTCATGGCAGCGTGTCAGTTCGCGTAAAAGCCCCTGCCTGTACTACCACATCGGGCAATGTAAAGCGCCCTGCTGCGGAAAGATAAACATAGAGGAATACGGCCATTACGTTGAAAAAGTACAGCGGCTGCTTGCCGGCGAAACAGAGCCGCTCATTATCGACTTTACCGGAAAAATGCACGAGGCGGCAAAAGCGCTCCAGTTTGAATGGGCGGCGCAGCTGCGTAACGCCATCCGTGCCATTGAGGATCTTGCCGGTGAAGATAGTTCAGTGATGGATTATGACCCGGAAGGCAGGGATTATATCGCCTGGGCAGCAGAGGGAGTACTTGCAACATTTACGGTTTTTTCCATGCGGGGCGGTAAAATGACCGGCAGGGAACTATACCGTACCCGCTCGGCAGCGGATGAAGGGGAATCTCTGGAGCAGTTTATAATGTCGTATTATGACAACACCCGCCCTCCCCCGCATAAAATTTTCACACAAAATAGCACCGCAGAGAACAATTTATTGTGTGGCTGGTTCAAAAAAAATTTTGATTTTGAACCGGAGCTCTTAATCCCGACGGAAAAACACCACATAGCAATTATAGCCATGGCCCGTCAAAATGCCCAGGATGATATCCGTAAACGCTTGAAAGAACGCGGCGCCGGTCCTGCATTGGACGAATTGGCCCGCATCTTGCAATTACCGGGCAGACCGGAACGAATAGAAGGGTTTGACATTGCCCAGCTTGACGGCAGACACCCGGTTGCTTCGCTTGTCTCATTTAAAAACGGTGTTCCGGACAAAAAACATTACCGTTACTTCAAGCTGCGCAGTGTCATTGGCATTGTTGATGATTTTGCCGCTATGCGCGAAGCAGTACACCGCCGCTATTCCCGGCTTATCCGCGAAGGCAAGGAACTTCCCGATCTGGTGTTAATTGACGGCGGTTTAGGCCAGGTTAACGCCGCCAGGGGAGTGATTGAAGAACTCGGTCTGGACATTGGCATTGTTGGTCTTGCCAAACGCAACGAGGAACTGTGGCTTCCTAATACGAAAGAACCGCTCGTGCTATCCCGCAGCAGCGAAGCTCTGAAAGTGCTGCAATATATCCGTGACGAAACTCACCGTTTTGCCACCGGCTTTAATCAGCGGCTGCGCTCAAAAGACCTTTCCTTCCCAGCGCTGGAATCGGTGGAAGGCATCGGGAAACAGCGGGCGGCAGCAATCATGCAGGCTTACCAGTCAATAGAGTCCATTGCTGCAGCAGACCCTTTGGAACTTGCCGAAAACTGCCGTATAAGCAAGTCCGCAGCAAGAGCAGTCCGCGCCGCCGCACAGCTTGCTCTGGAAGACCGTAAAGTCCGCCAACAGCATTTTACCAAGAGAACAAAACCAGGCAGGCAAACCAGTATGAGTATTGCAGAAGCTCTGGCAGCGGAGGCGGCAGAACGAACGCCGGAGTATGGGCTGTCCGGCAAAACCTGATTGACCTGATGAGGCAGTATCTTATCTATTCCCCATTCACAATTTTTGATATAATACAATTATGAACAATTTAAAAAATCAGTTTGTTTCACTTAAACAAGCACAGGCACAACTGGCGATGGAAAATGCCGCTGCAAAAAACAAGGCGCTTGCCGCCGCCGCCGCCGCCATTGACCGGAACCGGGACAATATACTGGCTGCCAATGCCAAAGATGTGGAAAAAGCACGCGCAGGCGGCATGAAGGAAAGCCTTGTTGACAGGTTGTTTCTGAACGGTCAGCGGATTGACGGTATCATCGAAGGCATTGAAGTTGTCATACGGCAGGACGATCCTGTCGGCAGGGTATGTTCAGGGTGGACTTTACCCAACGGCCTGCTCGTGGAACAGGTAACCGTGCCGCTGGGAGTGGCGGCGATTATTTATGAATCGCGGCCCAATGTAACCGCAGACTGCGCCGCTCTCGCATACAAAGCGGGATGCCCCATTCTGCTGAGGGGATCATCGTCGGCGTTGGAATCGAACAAGGCACTTGTTGCGGCTATCAAGGCAGGGCTGGAAGAAGGAGGCGGCATTGCAGGTGCAGTGGAGCTTGCGGTATCAGGCAGCCGTGACGAAATTGACGAGATATTGACAGCGAGAGGCTGGATCGATGTGGTGCTGCCGAGGGGCGGCAAAGAACTCATCCGCCGCGTCGTGGAGAACGCCCGTATTCCGGTAATTGAGACAGGAGAAGGCAACTGCCATATCTATGTGGAACCGAGCGCCGTTGCAACATCGGCAGACATTGATAAAGTTATTGCAATAATTGTTAATGCAAAACTGCAAAAACCCGGTGTGTGCAATGCAGTGGAAACGCTGCTGGTGCATCGTGACGCGCTTGCCACCCTGATGCCAAAGCTGGCGGAAGCAATGGCAAAAAAGGCGGAGCTTCGCTGCGATACCGAATCAAAAGCTGCAGCAGGAACAACAGCAGGGTGCACGATAAAACATGCGACCGAAGAAGATTGGGAAACCGAGTATTTAGATTATATTCTCGCGGTTAAGACCGTCGGATCATGTGATGAGGCGATTGCCCACATCAACCGTTTCGGGACAAAACACTCAGAGGCGATTTTGACAAATGACCTGGAAGCGGCACAGCGGTTTCGTACGGGAGTTGACGCGGCGTGCGTGTATGTTAATGCTTCAACACGGTTTACTGACGGGGGTGTCTTTGGGTTTGGCGCTGAGCTGGGAATTAGTACGCAGAAGTTTCACACACGCGGGCCGATGGGGATGGAAGCGCTGATGACCTATAAATATCTGGTGAGCGGGTCGGGACAAACAAGGTAAAAAATAAAAAGTAAAAGGTAAAAATGTAATGTATTTAGTAGCGATTGATCAGGGGACTACGAGTTCGCGGGCGATTGTGTTCGATAAACAGGGCAGCATCATCCAAATGGCGCAAAAAGAATTTACACAAATATTTCCCAGGCCGGGTTGGGTAGAACATGATCCCCTGGAGATATGGTCAACACAGCTCGGCGTTCTGGCCGAGGCAAAAGCTCATGCGGGTATCAGCGCGGGGGATATTGCCGCCATCGGTATTGCCAATCAGCGTGAGACAACAGTTGTATGGGATAAAACTACCGGCAAGCCTGTTTACAATGCCATTGTCTGGCAGTGCCGCCGTACCGCAGATTATTGCGATACGTTAAAAGCTCAAGGTTTTGACAATATTATCAGAAAAAAAACCGGCCTGGTGGCAGACGCTTATTTTTCAGCAACAAAGCTGCGCTGGATTTTAGAATATGTACCGGGCGCACGGGAAAAAGCCGAAAAAGGCGATCTGCTTTTTGGCACAATTGATACCTGGCTGGTGTGGAATTTTACCAAAGGGAAAGTACATGTAACCGATTACAGCAATGCATCCCGTACCATGCTGTTTAACATTCATACGCTGGAGTGGGACAGGGAAATTCTTGACGAAATGAGAATCCCCATGCAAATGCTGCCGGAAGTACACCCTTCAAGTTATGTGTATGGAAGCGCCGCTGCGGACATTTTAGGCGGGGAAGTTCCCATTGCCGGTATCGCCGGGGATCAGCAGGCGGCGCTGTTTGGCCAGTGCTGCTTTGAGCCGGGAATGGTAAAAAACACATACGGCACCGGTTGTTTTATCCTGATGAACACGGGTGAAAAGGCGGTGGATTCAGGGAACGGGTTGTTAACCACCATTGCCTGGAGTGTAGATAACAAGGTTGAGTACGCCCTGGAAGGCAGTGTTTTTATTGCCGGAGCTTCGATCCAGTGGCTGCGTGACGGTCTGAAGATGATTGATGACGCGGCGGCATCGGAGCAATGCGCCATGCAGGTACAGAACTCCGGCGGGGTGTATGTGGTTCCTGCCTTTTCCGGTTTGGGAGCTCCTTATTGGGATCAGCATGCCAGAGGGGCAATTTACGGCATAACCCACAGCACTACCAGGGAACACTTTGTCCGCGCCACGCTTGAGTCCCTTGCCTACCAGAGTTACGATGTCATTAAGGCAATGGAAGCCGATGCCGGCATGCCCATTCAAAGTATTCGTGTCGACGGCGGCGCTTCGGCGAATAATTTTCTCATGCAGTTTCAGGCAGATATTCTCAACACCGAAGTAATCCGCCCCAGGGTTATTGAAAGCACGGCACTGGGAGCGGTATACCTTGCCGGTCTTGCTGTTGGGGTTTACTCAGATAAAAACGACATCGCGCAGAATATGGTCCGGGACCGGGAGTTCAAGCCGTCAATAAGGGATGCAGACAGGGCGCTGATGATTGCAGGCTGGAAAGATGCTGTTATACGGTCTCTAAGCTGGGAAAAGATATTGTAAGCGGTGCGTTTGGCCGCTGACAGGCCCCGCATAAATTTACTACCGGTTTTGTGTGAGGTTTACAACACGCTTTGCAAAAACTGCCGCGTGCGGTCATGAATTGGATTGTTGAACATAATTTCAGGCGGGGCGATTTCCAGGATTTTTCCCTCGTACATAAATACAACCCGGTCGGCAACTTCGCGGGCAAAACCCATTTCATGCGACACTACGAGCATGGTCATGCCTGATGCGGCAAGTTCTTTCATGGCCGACAGCACTTCGCCGACCAGTTCCGGGTCAAGAGAACTCGTTGGCTCGTCAAAGAGCATGATCCTCGGTTCCATGGCAAGGGCGCGGGCAATGGCAACCCGCTGCTGCTGGCCGCCGGAAAGCTTGGCGGGGTACGTGTCGAATTTATCGCCTAAACCCATGCGCTCCATTATGCCTTTCGCTCTTTCCCGCGCCTGTTCAACAGGGAGTTTGCGTACATGGACAGGGGCAAGCATCACATTTTCCAGGGCTGTTTTGTGGGGAAACAAGTTGAACCGCTGGAATACCATGCCCACTTCAAGCAATGTTTCGTTGCGTTCCTCATGGGGCATTTTAACGCTGTTTATCCCCTTGTGGCAGTCAAACAGCAATTTGTCTTCAATGTATATCTGGCCTTCATCAAGCGTTTCCAGACGGTTTAGCAAACGAAGATATGTTGATTTACCGGCGCCGGAAGGCCCGATAATACAGATCACTTCTTTTTGTTCAACAGTCAGTGACACATCAATAAGTACATCAAGCGGCGGCCTGCCATTGCTGCCATGAAATGTCTTGCAAACTCCAACTGTTTTAACCATCGACATAGGCTGACCCTTGTTATTCGTACACCGAGTATTTCTTTTCTAGTTTATTGAAAATAAATGTAAAAATCCACGTGATGATGAGATAGAGAATCATTGCCGGAATATACACCATGGCTGAACGGGTAGAACCTTCAATGATTCTTGTCGCTCTGGTAATATCAACAAGAGCAATCATTGCTACGAGAGAAGTGTCTTTTAAAATCAGGATAAATTCATTGCCAATCGGCGGGATGAGCCGCCGGATTGATTGCGGAATAATTATCAGCCTGAAGGTCTGCGAGTAAGACAAACCCAGAGCACGCGAAGCTTCGAACTGGCCCTTGTCTATGCTCTGTATTGCCGCCCGGACGATTTCGGCGGAGTACGCGGCAACATTCAGACTGTAGGCAATGAAGGCATAGACAAAACGATTCAACTCCTGATTACGTATCGGAATAACAAAAGCCGGCGACATTAACGGAAGCGCATAGTAAATAAAGAACAACTGCATCAACAGGGGGGTTCCCCTGAAAAAGAAAATATAACCGCTGCAAAGTTTATTGAGGATAATATTTTTTGACATTTTCCCCAGGGCCAAAAAAACGCTGATAATCACCCCTGCGGTCACAGAGGTAACAGTCAGCCCAATGGTAATCCTGGCTCCCATTAACAGGGCAGGAAACCAGGATATCATTCTTTGCAGATTTTCCATTTGATTAAACGGCGTTTTTTACCAGTTATTTCTGGCAGGAGTTACCATGTCAATGCCCAAATGATCCATAGAAATTCTCAACATGGTCCCGTCCGCAAAAAGTTCATACAAAGCCTGGTTAATGGCATCGGTAAGAGCATCGTTTCCTCCCTTCATGCAGATGCCAAAGAACTCATCGGGTTCTCCCTGCCAGGTGATCACAAAGATGCTGTCAGGAACTGTTGTATAATCCAATGCAACAACGCCGTCGGTAACAATTACGTCAACCCGGCCCAGCCGCAGTTCGTCAAAGCAGCTCATTACCCTTTCATACCCAAAAGGAGTATATCTGAGCCCGGTTCCCTGCGCCAGTCCATCTAAAAAGAACTGTGCGGTGGTTTCAGCCTGGAATGCCACACCGAGCCCTTCCAGTTCCGCAGGGCTTTGGGGCATTATTTCAGAATCTCTTCGAGACACTATTGCCATGGCGTTACCAATATAGGGCCTTGAAAAATTATGCACCCGCTGGCGCGCTTCGGTAATGGTCACTGATGACATAATTGCGTCAATTCTCCCTGTTTCTACGGCGGCAAAAATCCCATCCCAGGCAGTATCGACCAAATCAACTTCCAGGTCCAATTTTTCCGCAATGGCTTTTGCCATATCAACATCAAAACCCATGGGATTACCGTCTGGACCCATGTATTCCATTGGGGGATAACCAATTTCCATACCTACTGTCAGCACCCCTTCCCTAATGGTCAGCCCTTCGTACTGTCTCTCGCATCCTGTGCCAAAAATACAGGCCGCTGTCAGAATAACAAAAAGTGTTAAAATTGTCTTTTTCATGTTTCCTCCGAAAATATATTCATTGCATATGCAGTATACTGTTTTACGATTGTTTTGCCAATTGCTTCTATTTGTACTTGTCTTCTACTTGTACTGCTCTGAAATTTCCTGGAATCGATCCTGAATACGTCCCAACGCTTCGGCAATAACCGGGTCAAACTGGGTTCCGCTGCCATCAGTGATTATTTTGACAGCTTCGCTGTAGGGGAAAGCCGGTTTGTAAACACGCGTGCAGACCAGTGCGTCATACACATCGGCAATCGCCGCCAGTCTTGCCGGCAGGGGAATTTCGGTTTCTTTTAGCTGGCTGGGGTATCCTTTGCCGTCCCAGCGTTCATGGTGGCTGGAGCAAATATCTTCACAATGCCTGAGATACAGGGATGAATTGATATCGCCAAGTTCGGCGATTATATCTTTGCCTCTGGTGGTATGGGTTTTCATTATTTCATACTCTTCCGGATCCAGCCTGCCCGGCTTGAGGAGGATGCGGTCGGGAATGGCAATCTTGCCGACATCATGCAATGCCATGGATTTCATAATTACATCGGGTTTCAGATCGAACACTTCCTGGGCATACGGCGACCCGCTGACAATGAGGTGGTCACAGAGGGAGTGAACATACAGCTGGGTTCTTTTTACGTGCTCGCCTGATTCCAGGTCACGGTGTTCAATGACATTTGCCAGGCCCTGCAGTGCGTTATCAAGAGTTTTCGTTACCTCGGCGGTTTTTTCCGCAACCATTTGTTCAAGGCTGTCACTGTAGTTCTTTAGTTTAATCTGGTTCCGCACACGAAGCTGAACAATCTCCGGCAGGAAAGGCTTGTTTATAAAATCCACCGCTCCGGCAGCCAGAAGCTCGCTTTCCGAATCATTTTCCGCTGTGATAAAAATAACCGGTATCCGCTTGAATGTTGCGTCTACTCTTAAAATTTCAAACATCTGACGGCCGTTCATTTCCGGCATCATTACATCCAAAAGTATGATTTTGGGAAGAATTGCAAGAGTACGGAGTTTATCAAGCGCTTCTTTGCCGTTGTTTGCGGTAATTACATTGTAATCATCCTTTAATATTTCCTCGAGCATCATGACATTGATTTCCATGTCATCAACAACAAGAATTGTAGGAATTTTATCAGCCATTTTCAGCTATTACCTTTTCAACTTCCAGTATAGTGGTGTTAAAAACAGTTTTAATGGTTTCCATTTGACCGGATTGCACCGCTCCTGCTTTAATCTGGGTTTCCAATTCCAGACTTTGATTAAACAATTCGGTAAGTGATAAATTCGCCGCAACGCCCTTTATAGTATGGGCTTCCGTCTGGGCTTTTTCCAAATCCCCCGCCTCAAGAGCCGCTTCTAAATTGTCAAGCTTGGTGCCGTCTTTGAATTTGGTCAGAAGCCTGACGTAGAGTTTGGCATTATTCATTACCCGCTTTACGCCTTCATCAAAATTCAAATAGACCACATTGTCAGCCATTGCAAAACCTCCATCTTAGTCTCTCATTATACTCCTCTTTATGTATGGTTGACAAGAGACCGGTGGGATTTGCCTGTTATTAAGGACCGTATAAAGGATGATACGGCCCATACAGAATACTATTTTTGCTGCCGGGAGACAGTAATTTATAGTTTGCGTTCCGGCCTACAGTGTAAGCCCTGTTTGAAAGTGTATGTGCTATTTGATCAATCACAGCGCCTACGAGTGTGCCAAGAATCCCCCGATTGGAAGCGCTGGACGGGTTTTCAGTGACATCAACCCTGCCGGACCATAATTCCCTGCCGGTTCTCAGATCGACAAGTTTTGCAGAAGCCTGGGCTGTTACCGCAGAGCCAAGAACATAGTATATGGCTCCGTATTGAATGATGGTGATGTACAGCGCCGAATCAGCCCCAAAGATTTCATGTAATCTGGCATATGGAATCCCATGCGCTTCCTCTGCAACAGTTACACCGTTTTCTATGAACATTTGAGCAGAGAGAGCCACGGGAATAACATAATAACCGGCTTCTGCAAGAGGGATCGTGGATGTGGCAAGAAAAGTTACAGGCGCAGCAATATCTACAGACAGGTTTACCGGCGGCATAACCAAAATTGACCGCGGGTGGTCGGGATAATTAATCTGAGGTGAAGAGGAACAGGTACAAAACAGAAAAATTGCAGCCAGTATTGGTATTTTACTGTACATAATTTATCTCCTGTACCTGTCAAGAATGAAATCCATAAAAACAGCAGATTCCGGAAAAAGAGTTTTTTCTTTTTCAAAAGAGTCAATTGCCATATCATGGCTGCCAAGTTCCGCATATATCATGCCAATATGCGCATAAAACCCAGGAGGTATTTTTTTTCCGCTGGATTCAATATTCTGACGGCTGCGTTCCAACACCCGGAGCTGAGCTTCAGGATTTTCCCTGTTCAGATAAGCGTGAACCTGATTTTCATAATCTCCCCAGGAATACAACGCCTGAGAACTGCTGCATCCGGAAAATAGAGCGGCAAAAACAAGAACAAAAAAAATGTACCATAAAAAATATATTTTCATATACAGACCTTAAGGATTCCATCTCCCTGCATCAATTCCTTCGGCCAGCCGGTCAATGGCTTCACGTATGGCCAGATCAAGCACCTGTCCGTTTAAAGTTGAGTCATACCCGGCCTGAGTGCCAAATCCGAGTACTTGCCTTTCATTAAGCGCTACTTCGCCTGCACCCTGTGCAGAAAAAATAATTGCACTGGTACGGATGTCCACAACATAGAGGCTGACAACAGCATAAGCGGTCTGGGTTCCGCCTCGCCCCAGAAGACCAAATAATTGGGTGTCGGTCGCTTCCCTGCGTCCGAATTCCGTTACATCACCAGTAACAATAAAAGATGCGCCTATTATATCCTGGGTTGCCCCAAGAATCTCCGCTTCCCGCCTTGCTGCTTCCATGTTACCGCGATCGAGTAAAATAAAACGGTTCGTTTGCTGCAAATGCGTTATTAAAATGGTTTTAGCCTGGTTACCCAGCCTGTCTTCGCCGTCAGAAAAAATACCGCGCATAAAGCTTGAGCGGTTATTAAAATCGCCAACCACGATTTCTGAACGCGGGCCCGAATAGTTACCGGCAGCAGCCTGTGTTTGACTAACCGGCAGGGCTTGTTGGGTTGGCTGTACTGATGATGCGCAGCCTGTGAGAAATAAGGAAAATACTGCAACAGCAATAAACACAATACCTGAATGATTCGTTTTGAGCATACACTTCTCCTGGTCTTTTGAGGTTCTTTTAATTATAGTATATCACATTTTTACATCATTTCAGGTTTTGGGGTTTTTAGAGTATCACAGGGACCTCGCCAATTTCAACAGGCCGTTACAATGTATCAGGAGAATCCAGCCCGGCTAAAAGCTGCATGGTAGTTTCCAGGTAACCCATTCTGCGCCGCTTGATGTTAATTTCCAAAACGACAAAACCTTCCCGTTCAAATACACGGAGGGACCGGATTGAGGCAATATCCTGATCAGAAATGCCGGCCATATCGGCAGGCGAACCGCGGACGACTTTCCTTACCTGAAAACTTGACCGGGATCCGCCTGCGCCGGGGGAGAGTATCATGCCGAACAGGGGAGCGACAAGCCGCTCACGGGTATCCACTTTCGCAGCTTCGCCAAGGGGGAGTTCCGGACGGGGGACAGACATAACAAGGCGTTGTATAGTCTCGCCGCCGGGAGTAAGGATTTCCAGCGTGACAAGTTCGCCGGGGCGGTTTTTGAATAAAATATCCTGCAAGGCAGAGATAAGGAAACCCTGCGGTGCTGTTATTTGGCGGCCGTTAATGGATGTTACTATACTGCCTTCCGGTACAAAGTGATTCGATGCAGGTGTATTTGGGGCAGTATAGACAATTTCAGCCCCGGCGGAAGTTTCGTTAACGACCATGCCAAGCCAGGGACGATCCGCTTTGCCGCCATTTATCATGGCAGGGAGGGCTGCAGCAAGCCGCCCGGCAGGAATGGCAAAATTCATACCCTGGAATTCCATAATTCCGCCAAAAGCTATCCCCACCAGACGGCCGGAATGGTCTATTATCGGGCCGCCGGAACTGCCGGGATTAACCGCCGCATCAATCTGATACACATCACCTATTTGCAAAAAAAGACGCCTCTGTGCCGATATAATGCCCGAAGTGACAGTCTTCTCCAACCCGCCGGGTGATCCCATGGCAAGAACCGAATCACCGACCCTTGGTACAACACGGTCCACTACGGAAAAAATATATTCGGGCCTATATGCCGTTTGAAGCAACGCAAGGTCCAGAGTCATGTCCCAGCCTATAACTCTTGCCGGGATAAGGGGGCTAGATCCATCGCCCATCCTTATGAATAACCGGGAAAAACCCTGATACCGGGGATTCACCTCACTATCAATAACGTGGTAATTGGTAATCATTAGACCTGACTGATCAACAAAAAAGGCTGTACCCAGAACTCTGTCTGCAAACCCCCTGCCTCGGTCAATTCTGATGCCCCGATCAACAACCACTGTGGCAACACCTTTGAGCATATCGGTAACATTATCAGAACCGCGAACAAACTCACGATAATCAGCCGGGATCATTGCAGCAGTTCCGGCCTGTTCGGCTACTGCATAAAAACAGGCTGCTGTCCGGCGTTGTTTTAAATCTACTGCTCGTTCAAGAAAAAGCATTGCATCATCAAATGAAAGAGGGGCCAGTTCATGAGCCTGCATTGCAGCCAGAAAGGCGCCAAGGTTTTCACCGTCTGCCAATCGTTTCTTTGCCCCTGCCAGGATGAGGTCCCGTTCAGAAAAAACAGCGGATGGAGGACGGGCGGACACCGCTTCCAGATTTGCAAGAGAACGACTGAATGAAACGGCATCGTCCCAGCGTTCTTCCGCTATTGCCCTTTCAAGAAACTCCCGCAGATTGTCCGTTGCCTCATTCTCTAACACCGCAAGATTTTCTGCTTCAAAATCATCCCTGATAACTTTATACGTCTCGCGAAAACTGCCAATCAGGTCTATTGCCCTTACCGGATTTTGCGCAAGCTGCTGCCTGATATCTTCAAGGCGTATTTCATCCGTAGACCGGCGCGGCGCAAGCATCTCATCCTGTGTCCTGAGCGAACCGCAGGATGAAATAATCAATAATAAATAACCTACAATTAACCAGTTCATATAAACTTTTTTCATTAATACTGCTCATGGTACTCAAAAATACCGTCGCCATCCCAGTCGCTTTCCGATGATTCAACAAGATGGCGGTAGTCCAAAACTGTATCTGCGCCCAAATCCGCAATATTGACCCTATGGAAACGGCGGACAGTTTCCATCCGACCGTCACGATCAAGGTCAAGCCTTTGGATCACGGGGCTGCCATTTTCAAATTCGGTAACGGAAACGGTCATGGTGTTGAGTGTAACCTCTGCCCGTACCGGGATTCCGCGCTCAAGATATATATGTTCCATACCGCCTTCAAATTCAGTGCATGGACGCCGGACAGAAACGGCAAATGAACTGAGCATCCGGCGGCTCAGACCGGGATTCAGGGGATTGTACCGGGGAGAAAACAGGCCGGAATAGGTTTCGGTAGCGCACAACTCATCAAAAGCGATCGGTGAAAACTGAAAAGCCCCCGGCGCAAACAAATAGGTTTCATTTCCCAATAGTATCTGTGATACCGAAGGGTACCGCTCCCAGTGAATGACCGCTCTCGCAAGGGTATGACCGGCTGCAGGAAGAGACGGAATTTCTCCCTGCCTTGGATTTCCGAAATCAAATACAACAACAAGATCGGCAGCACCGTTCTGGTTTAAATCGCAGAGAAATTCTGATAATACGCCCTGTTCGTACCTGGCTCTGCTTTCATGAAAACCGTCATGGTCAGTGTCTTCGATTATTGTTCCGGTAAACGAATGGAGCTTACGGACAAGATAGTCCCTTGCCTCCCCGCTTCGCAGGAGGCTGCCAATGGTGATTATTATATCTTTGTCCAGGGTTATCATCTCATCGGAGATATTGCCGGAAAATAGTTCGTCTATTGCATCAATGTCATCAAGAAGTCCAAGGTTTAATGCCGGGATAATGGAAGCAGGATTAGGTTTAAAATTGCCCGCCTGGGGCAGAAAAGAGCCGGAGCGGTAGGCACCCACCGTCCGCCGAGCCTGGTCATCATCAGTAATAAAGGGAGCCGCTATCCAGGCAAGTTCCGGGTCGGTTTCCAGGAGGAAAGGCAGCCGCCTTAATGCAAGTTCCAGGAGGTCAAAATCCTCTTCAGCGGGTTCCTGCCGGGCAGCAAAATTGAACAAAATACGCAGAGGGCGGGTATCACGCGGATACCGGTCCATGGTTTCCTGTAAATACCTGCGGAATTCCGGTAAATAAGAGATGTCAGCCGCCGCAAGCCTATCAAGAGCACGCAATTGCATCACAGCGGAATCGGCGTTATCTCCGGCCAATGCTCTGCGGAGGGTAAGCGTTTCCAGAGCGGCAGAATAACGGCGCAGAACCAGAAGATGCTCTGCCTGAATCAACCGTGCATCAGCCTCGGTGTACCGTGTCCAACGCCTTGTCTCTATGGCTTTTTCCAAAGCCAGTAGAATCGTTTCCCTGTTTTCATTGTCGCGATCCATGGCAACTGCCAGAAGATATGACAAATCCGATGAAATACCGGCATAATCACCGGCCCGCACAAGTGCTGCCCGCGCTTGGTCCCATTGTCCTGCCGCAGAAGCCCGTTCCGCCCACAAAAGGTATTGCTCTGCAATAGCGGCATCCCCTGTCTCACCGGGAAAATCACCGCTGAATAAACCGGATTGCGCAGGTATTCCATTTACGGCAGTAAGGGCGAGAAAAATAAAAAGCAATGTTATCCGCATACTATTATTATACTCGAATTTTGCGGGAGTTGAAAGGGAGGTATGGCAGGGATCGTCCTAAAAACATCTTCCGGTGCATTGTTTATGACATTCATGACAACATCGGGAACTTGAGATTGTGCTTTTAGTGTTGATGTTGTCAAAAACATTAAAAAAAGCATATAGAGCAATACTTTATTCATATTTTTCTCCTAGTCATATTACGTATAACTCACTGTCAACGATCACCAGCATCACTCCTCACTTCTCACTCTTCCCTATCCCCAGTATCTCCCGTACCTCGTCGTCAACAAGGGTTTCGCGGGCGAGCAGGGCATCGGCAAGAGCTTCAAGACCGTCGCGTTTTTCATTGATGATCCGTTCCGCCTCGGACCGGGTCCGGTCAAGAATCTCTTTAACGGCATTGTCAATGCGGCGGGCAGTTTCTTCCGAATAATCCTGATGGCGGGCAATTTCCTTGCCAATAAAGATGGGCTCTTCCTCTTTACCATAAGCTATCGGTCCCATTTCATCGGCCATGCCCCACTCGCAAACCATGTGGCGGGCCATTTCTGTCGCCTGTTGTATGTCCTGCTTCGTGCCGGTGGTGGTTTCATCAAAAAAAAGTTTTTCAGCCAGCCAGCCGCCGTACAGGATAGCAATGCGGTCTTCTATCCAGCTTCTCGTGCGGCTGTAACTGTCTTCCATGGGTAAGGACAGGGCCATGCCGAGCGCCCGCCCATGGGGAACGATGGTAACTTTATGCAAAGGGTCGGCGTTTTTAAGGAAGTAATGCAACAGAGCGTGGCCGGCTTCGTGGATGGCTGTCATGCGCCGTTCTTTTTCGGAAATTACCAGGGTACTGCGGGCAACACCCATGAGTATTTTATCGCGTGCTGCTTCAAAATCATACATTTCCACTTCCGGTTTATCCTTACGGGCGGCAAACAAAGCAGCTTCATTTACCAGATTGGCAATGTCCGCCCCGCTCATCCCCGGAGTAGCACGGGCAATACGGGTAAGATCAACTTCATTGCTCATGGGTATCTTTGCCGAATGGATTTGCAAAATAGCTTCACGTTCCTTGATGTCCGGCATAGCTACCACTACCTGCCGGTCAAAGCGGCCGGGACGCAGCAGGGCCGGATCAAGAACATCGGGGCGGTTCGTCGCGGCGAGAATGATAACGCCGTCTTTGGAATCAAAGCCATCCATTTCAACAAGAAGTTGGTTGAGAGTCTGTTCGCGCTCGTCATGACCGCCGCCGTACCCTGCGCCGCGGGTGCGTCCCACAGCGTCCAGTTCGTCAATAAAAATGATGCAGGGAGCGCTGCGCCTGCCCTGGTCAAAAAGGTCGCGGACACGGCTTGCACCTACACCGACAAACATCTCAACAAAGTCGGAACCGGACATGTGGAAGTAGGCAACTCCGGCCTCTCCCGCGACAGAACGGGCCATGAGGGTTTTACCGGTACCGGGCAGCCCGACGAGCAATACACCCTTGGGAATCCGCGCCCCCATTTTAGTAAATTTTTGGGGGTTTTTCAGAAAGGAAACCACTTCTTCAAGTTCAAATTTGGCATCTTTCTGACCGGCAACATCGGCAAAGCTGACCTTCTTCCCCTCATCCTGATACCGTTTTGCTTTGCTCTTGCCAAACTGGAAAACCCTGTTTCCGCCGCCCGGCATATTTCGGAACATAAAAAAAATCAACCCAAAACCGATGATCCAGGGCAGTAAATCAATAACAATACGCATGGGAGTCAGCTTGGTCGCCGCTCCGGAGACACTGACATTTTTTTCACTAAGCAAAGGCAGCAAGCCGGGGTCCATATACGGGATGCGGGTTCTGCGGCGGACAGGTTCCTGCTGTGACTGTCCCTTCAGAACTATATCTATGGTACTGTTATCATTGATGATAACAGACTCGATCCGGTCATCCTGAAGAAGCTGGTTAAATTCCGAGTATGGTATATCTGCCACAGGAGCATTATTACTTCTGAAAATATGAATCAAAAAAATCCCTGCTATGATTATAAAAAAGAACAAGGCCATGTTGCTTGGTCTGCCCCCTTGCAAGGGAGAACGAGGCGGCCGTTCCGGTTGTTTATCATTGCTGTTGTTAAACATTATTACCTCTTGTTGGTCAATATTCTCACTACGTAATGCTTTCCTGTATATTCTGCTACAGAACTCCTGCTCCGCAAGATACCGCTGTAGTCGATAAAAGCAGCCGGCCCCGCCGGGTCTGCGGCAGTTAACCAATGCCCCCCGGCCGTATGGCAATCCACACGATCATCTTTGAAACATGGTCTGACAACCATGGGCAACAGTGTCAAAAACCCGTCATCTATATGAGGTGCATCCGCCGGTATTTCACACACTTCGATGGTTATCTCTTTAAGAGTATATAAGCCAGGCATATTAATCAACAGCGAAAACCCATATTCTGACCCGGTTTTTTGCACAACAGAGATAATAATATACTCGTTTTCATGCAGCAGTTTAAATGACCCGCAATCTGCCGCTTTGACACCGCCGTCAGAGAAATGCCGGATAGTAGTACGCTTAACACTGGTATCCAGAGGTTTTTGCACAAGTTTGTTGATCCCCTGAAATAAAGCTTCTTCACGGATGATGGCAGGCTGGGAAAAGAAGTTGTTGGCATCGGTGTGCAAATAACCATCCCTGATCCCCGATTCAAGCACCCAGGTGATGCGGCCGGCGGCTTCGTTTTTGATAAATTCGGCGGTGAGGGACTGGGTTTGTGCAAATGAAGCAAGCGATTTTCGCCATTGGGGGAAATGGTTATTAAGCTGAGGGATAAGCTCATGGCGTATCCGGTTTCTCAGGTAATGAATGTCCGCATTGGTGGAATCTTCCCGCCAGGGGATTCTTTTTTCTTTAAGATAGCCAATCACATCTGAACGGTTCAAAGTCAAAAGCGGCCGTACAATGCGTCCCTTGTTTGCGGGCATGGCGGCAAGACCGGACGGCCCCGCTCCACGCAAAATCCTCATCAGCGCTGTTTCCAGCATATCATCGGCGGTATGGGCAACAAAAATCCGCACCGCATTCAGCTGTTTCGCTTCCCGGAACCAGGCGCGCCGCCGGTACAGCCGCGCCGCCGCCTCAATGCCGATACCCCGTTTTTTCGCCAGTGCCGCGACTTTTCCCGGCAGAACGGAAACAATACGGCAGGGAATATGATAATCGCTGCAAAGTGAACGGACAAATTCAACATCGCCCCGGCTATCAGCCTCAGGGCGAATCCCGTGATCGATGGTAATGCAATGAAGCTTAAATCCATGACCCTCCCGCTCATTAATTGCGGCAAGAGCGGCAAGCATGGCGGTTGAATCTGCACCGCCGGAAACCGCGGCAAGGCACACCTCCCCCGGCAGACAGTTTTTCAGCGCAGCGGCAACAGTATGCTCAAACACTAAATTTCTACAGAAGTATCGTCCTGGACAGCGCCGGAATCGTATTTGTCAAGAATTTTTTGCTGCATTTCCGTGCGGAATTCCGGAGTTATGGGATGGACTACATCCTTATATTCTCCGGCCCTTGTTTTCCGGCTTGGCATGGCGATAAAAACTCCGGTTTTGCCTTCGATGATTTTGACATTGTGTACCACAAAGCAATTATCAAAGGTGATGGTCACATACGCTTTGAGTTTTCCTTCACCTGCTACCTTCCGTACTCTAATGTCAGTGATCTCCATGCCTCTCTCCTTTTTTTTATTGGTACTATTCTATTACGTATTGTACCATCGGTTTGTTTAACGCGCAAGGGAAAAGTTATAAAAACATTCGAAAAACGTTTCATGAAAAATACTTTTGCCATAATAGCCTTCTTTTGATTGGAAAATACGCCAAAACAAGTAGATCCGGAGCCTGAAAGCCCTGAATAATCCGCTCCCAGATTATTAAGTGAGGAAAGAATAACCCCATATTCATCCCTGTAGGCAGATAATACCGGTAAAAAATCATTGCCAAAAAAAGGGACAGACACCTGAGTACTAAAATCCGGAATTTGCATTTTAGCAGGGAAGTCCCGGGAAATGTCCCATTGCCGGAAAGCCTGAGCGGTATCACTGGGGAAGCCGGGGTTAACCAGTACAAAAGAAATGTCAAAAACCCCATCCGGCAGCTCAACCGGCTGTACACATTCTCCCCTGCCGGTCACCCAGGCAGCAGGCGAAGATCTGCAATGCAGAAAAAAGGGAACATCACTGCCTAAATCAGCGCCCATGCCGGCAAGTGCTGCATTACTCGGGAAACCGCAAATATCACCACAGCCGTCAGATGAAGCAAGGCGGGTCAATGCAAGAAGCGTCGCTGCGGCATCGGAAGAACCTCCGCCCAGCCCTCCTCCCAGGGGAATACGTTTTGTCACGGTGATTTTTAGCCCCATAGTATAACCGGTAGAATTCCTGAACAGGGAAACAGCCCTGGATATGATGTTTTTATCCGGCGGAAGCTCGGAAGGAGGGATAATTGCCGGTTGCAAACCGTCAATTTGCCAATTCATGCATATTTCAAGCGATGACGGACTGCCGGCAGTTTCCACACAAAGAGTGTCTCCAAAGGCAAGGGCCAAAAACAAGCTTTCAATATTATGAAAGCCGTCTGGCCGTCTGTCTTTAATACGCAAACTCAGGTTCAATTTTGCCGGAGCATCAATTAGTTCCCGGGGCATATATATATAGTAACATAAAAGCCAGAACCCAAAACAGAAAAAAAATTCATCAGACAGGGTAAAAACCTGTTGACAATTCTCCAAACTCTCCCTTAATGTTTCAAGAGAAGGCTGTGTACACTATACAAACAGTTGGTACAATTGCCCTAGTGTTCTGTTTTATACAGATAATGGAATTACGGTTTACGTAACTCTTTGCATAGTAACGAGTTACGCAAATTCCATTACATAAAATGAATAAAACAGAACACTAAAATAACTTCAAAACGGAGAGAATTATGGTTCTGCATGAAGCAAAGTATGACCAGGCTGGTTCTGCTGAGGAATTCCTGTCGCTGGCCTTGACACCCTTATGCAACAGCGAGTTGTTTCCCGATGCGTACAGTACGGCGGACGACATGGACGGCGGCGCATTTCCAATGCCACTCTTTGCGTTTGGCGACAGTGCCGAAGATGATGAAGATGACATGGAAGAAGACAATTTTGATGACATGGAAGAAGAAGATTTTGATGACGAAGATGAAGACGATGATGATGAAGACGATGACGAAGACGATGATGATGAAGACGATGACTTTGATGATGAAGACTACGACGATGAAGATGACTTCGATTACGACGATGAGTAAGCAGTAGTGGTGATGAGCAGCCGGTGATTAGTCGTCGGGACACCACGAATCACTGGTTGCCTGTTTAGCCATTCATGGCGACCCGACCACTCGTGAGTGGTCGGGTCGCCACGAATAAAGCCGTTCAAGATCGTAAAACGCACGGGCTTTGCCGCTCATCAAGTGTATGACTATAGGTCCCAGATCGATAATACGCCACTCGTCTTCCGAGGATTGGGATCCGTAGGATGCGGGTGTCCTGTGGGACACATTGGGCCTTCGGGATCGTCTGAGAATTGCTATTTCCCGTTCTACACAGAATTCCTTTACATGCCGTTCCAGACCGTCAAGATGAGTATCGCTGGTGGCTGTCGTTATGACAAAAAAGTCAGTCCAGGCGCCCATTTCCCGCAGGTCCAGTACCAGCGTATCGGCGCCGTTGTGGTCGCGCAGCAGTTCGGCAAGCTCATGCGGGATCATTGCTTTGTCAGTTTCCAACAACATATCTTCCATCAAAATCCCTTCCTATAATCAATGTAAAATCCGAACGAAAATCAAATCCCTGCATGACAATATCCCCTTCCGGGCTGCTCTGGTCGGGAGTCTCAAAAACAATATTACGGCAGCGGATAATATCGGCAAATATTTTAACCATTTCTTCCTGGCCGGATCTGTCTAAAATCACCGTTCTTTCATAACCTGAGTGATCGGCATTGCCGACATCAATAATGTCATAACCAAATCCGCGCAAAACTTCCGCTGTCCTTCCGGCCAGGCCATTGACCGTTGTACCGTTAAGCACTTCAACGGTAAATACCCGATCGTCAAGGAACCCGTCAGTGGGACGGGTCAGTGTACTGAGCGCCTGCCGCACAATGTCTTTAATCAAATCTCCGTATAAAAAAGGGATGAGCCGCATAGTCCCCGACACTTCACGCATATTACCGCCTACCGTCTGTATGTTGATCCTGTCGAAGTCCATAACGGAAAATTCGTTGAGCAAACGTCTGTGGCCGCGATGACTCAGACCGGTTTGCATGAAAGAATAGTACATTTGTGAAATCACCGGGACATTCAGTTCATCAATCATTTCTGTCTGCCGCCTGAGAAAACCAAGGAAGAATCGCTGCCGCCGGGATACAGTCATTTCATTCTCTTCATCAGCGACTGCGTAACCGATAAATGAGACGGTTTTGTCTCCGTCAAAGCGGCTTAACCCCGAAGGAAATAATACAGGGGGGCCATCATCAAGTATTTCAACTTTTGACGGAATAAACAGCTCTACTCCTTCAATAAGATCCACCGCCTTGCCGAGGTTTTCGGCAGTAATAACAATCGAAAAAGCTACTTCCACTCCCAGAAGATTCTCGACTGCGGTTTTATAATTGGCAATCCTGTTTGACTCGTATTCGGAGTCTATTCTGTCAAAACGGTTTGTCCGGCGTATCTGCATCCATAATTCGCCGGGAATATCAAAGACCGCTGCCCTGCGGGTTTTTGGATACCCCATGAGTACATACGTGCTGAGGGGCGCCTGATCTTTTTCGATTACATACAATACGCTTATAACACGGTCGTTGGAAAGAAGTTCTTCCACCGGATCGCTGCGTAAGGTGAACGCCGCAATGACGATACCGCTAATGAGGAGAAATACAATCATTACAAGTAAAAAGATACTTGCATCGTGTGCTGTCAACCCGTTTTTTCTTTGCATCACTTTATCTTTCTCATTTTTTCAAGAAGGTTCAAGGTTTCCTCCGACAATTTTAGCTTTCTTGAACGAAGCGACGATACGGTAAAATCCAGTACTGTTATAAAAATCTCGTCAAGATTGTCTCCCGTGAACGCCAGTTTTCTTGCCGCAGGATTAACATTTTCCCGGGAAACTTCCAGTTTATCGGCAATGTATACGATCTTTGCAAGGGGTCCCATATCACTGCCGCCATAAGTATGCATGGCAACCGCTTCCAGTACTGCTTCATTCTGAATATGAAAGCGCTCTCTGAGAAGTACCGCAGAAGCCCTGCCATGCAGGAGCGACGGCTTGTCTTTTTCCATCTGGGATATATCTTTACCGTCGCTTTTTGCAAGTTTTAACTGCATTTTATCCGGCAGTTGTTTTCCCAAATCGTGCGCTATCCCTGCCAGGTATCCAAGATCGGGAGCAAGTTCTGCCTGGAAGCGGCTCGCTGTCTGAAAGCGACGGCACATATCCCATGAAAGGAGGGCGGTATTGCGGGAATGAAGAAAACGTTCCTGGCTGAGGCTTTCCCGTGCCGCTTCTTCCACGCGGAGAATGCAGCCTGAGAGCAGACTGCGGCTTGGCGAAGTGTTATCATCCTGCGTTAACGGTTGTGCTGCCAGACCATACAACCCCTTGCTCTCAATAATAACCCGCGCTGCGGCAGGGACAAGGTAACGCCATGCCGCATCCCCGGCAATTTTCTCCCTCACCAGCCCCGAAGAAATTTCCATGATATCATTTGTTATTTGGATATTGGGATAAGGGACAGACACATTGCCGGAACGTGTCCGCCTGGCAATAATAATATCCGCCATTGCAAGAATCTGTTCGCTGTTGTTCCATTGCGGAAAATCTGCCGCAAGGTCATCGCCAATGATGAGACCGGGCTTCCCTTCAGGATGGTAACGGCGGATAATGTCCGTAATTGTATCAGCAGTGTAGGACACCCCTCCCCGCTCAATCTCGCAGTCATCAACGGTCAGCCGGGGGTCGCCGGCGATAGATGCAGCTATCATTTCCAGGCGATGGTGTGCGTTGCTTTCCATGCCTTCTGCTGCTGGTTTAAACGGAGAACAGTACGCAGGAACCATCACGACACGGTCATAGTGCAATGCAGAAAGAACAACGTCCGCCAGGTAGAGGTGTCCAAGGTGAATAGGGTTAAAACTCCCCCCCAGTACCGCCAGCCTCATTCATGCTCCCGTTCAAAACTATCGGCAAGATGCAAAAAATCCTCCGCCAGTTCTTTAATTCCCTCACCGGAAAAAACCGAAATACCCTGCACTTTTTCTTTCGGGTATTTGACGGCAAGTTCGGCAAGACGCTCCTGAGTCTGCGGCAAATCGGTTTTTGTTCCCACCAGCAGCCGTTTTTTCTGCGTCAGATCGGGCGAATAGGCTTTCAGTTCTCCAATTAAAATATCAAAGGCATCAAGGTAATTATCTTCGGAAAGGTCGATGAGGAAGGCAAGGGCTGCTGTCCGGGAAATATGTTTGAGAAAACGCATTCCCAGCCCTGCACCTTGAGAAGCGCCTTCGATAAGCCCGGGAATGTCGGCGATAATAATATCCCGGCTGTCGGTATCATTCCCAACGGTGAGTACTCCCAGATTAGGGATCTTGGTGGTAAAGGGATACGCGGCGATTTTCGGGCGGGCATTGGTGAAGCGGTCAAGCAGGCTGGACTTACCGGCGTTGGGAAAACCCACAAGGCCTATGTCCGCCATAATCTGCAGTTCAACTTTCAACCGGACCGTCTGGCTAGACTGTCCGGGAAGCGCCTTGCGGGGTGCCTGGTTTACCGCTGATTTAAAATGAATATTTCCCCAGCCGCCGTTTCCCCCCTTGAGAAACACAAATCCGGAATTATCTTGAATCGTTTCACCGGAAAAATCATGAATTAACTCACCTGTTTCGGCATCACGGATAACCGATCCCGGAGGCAGCGGAATAACTACATCGGCTCCCTTCTTTCCGTATTTGGCCGATCCGCTCCCGTCCTGCCCGTTTTCCGCCTTGAAAGAATGGTTGTAGCGCAGATGAGCTAAAGTACGTACATTACGCCGGACAGTGAACACCACATCTCCGCCCTTTCCGCCGTCTCCGCCTGAAGGCCCGCCTCTGGGAACATATTTTTCCCGCCTGAATGCCACACAGCCATTTCCTCCCGCCCCGGATGAAACTTCAATGAGCGCTTCGTCAGCAAATTTGACCATTGCTTTATATTACCAAAAACAGGGGTAAAGGGCGAGTGGTGAGATTACGCTATTCACGGCTGATTGGCGGATTGGGGCCGGGAAATGCGGGGCCAAGATTTGGCATATAGTCAGTGTTAACTTTATCCCATTCCCTAATTCCATCTTCTCCGGTAAAAAAGGAATCCAGATACGGGTGTCCGGCAACAAACATGCCCGGATTGACTGCTCCGTAAAAACCGCCGTTGGCGCGGTTTTCTTCACCGCCCTGAAACAGCACAAAGCCTCCCTGCCAGCCGGTGCCTGCCCAGCCCCAATTGATTATATGGGTAATATAACCGGCCCACTTGGCAAATGTTCTATAAGCCAACGCAAATTGATACCCCAAAACATCGTTCTGCTTATGGTTTAAAGCCGAAGGGGCTACCGCTGCGCCGCCGGGAATATCGGCAGAGAGCTTGAAATCAAGCTCCGAAAAACAGATGCCGCTTAACAAGCCTTCATGAACAAGGCTGGCATACATGGCAATGGCAGCTTGATTATTACTTGCAAGAACGCTGCCCGCGCTGTCATGACCTTGTATGCCCATTATTTCTATAAGCGGCCTGCCATCGTACCAGGGATCGTCCATCCATCTTTTGTTTAGTTCCCTGAGCATGTTATACGCTGTTCTGGCCTTGGAATATACATGAATGTCATATTCGTTATACACCAGAAGAGGAGGTTTTTCCTGGACAAAATCCCCAATACCCCGCTCATTGTGGTGGCCGTCAAGCAGCAGATAAGCGGGTATCCGGCCTGCGGCAAATTCCCTGTCCCAGTTTTCCGCCATTCTCGCATTGGGCACGGCTATATGAGCGTATTTAAAAAGCAGGTAAATGTAGTGGGTAGCCGCATCATCGCTCAAAAGGTCTTCACCTGACATGGCAGAGAGCCAGTTCGTGCTTTTGAGGGAAGCTCTCCAGGAATTGGGATTCTGTGTGATTTGGCTGTTATGCCGGCTTTCGTGAATTTCTTCGTTGAGGACATCCCAGGAATGAAACGGGATAATGCCCCGCCCGGGGCTGGAACCGTACCTCTGCGATGTTGAATAAAAATGTCTCATAACACCTGTAATGTGGTTGAACTGCACCCTGCGTACAACTTCCTTGGGTACCTCAATAAGCCGGTATAGAGTATCATTGTGGAATGGAGGTGTGCCGTTGCCGTAATTATAAAACGCGCCGTCAGGCCGCCAGCCAAATTCAATATTCGCCGGGACAAGCTGGCGCATCCACGGCGGAGCCTGGTTGTACCATGCAAGCACATGGCCATGGGAATAAAAATTACCATTATTAAAAAGTACACCGTCGATTTCATTTAACGCATCCCGGTGCTGCTGATATTGCAGCGCGGTGGGAGGAATGGTTCCATCCGGACCTCCCCAAAAACCGGGGAGGGCGTGTACAGGATTATCCCCCTGATTGGAATACAACGAATCAGGCGCTGTTTCGGCCCATAACGCATCAGGATACAGTTCTCTAAGAAAAAACGGTGTCCGGGGAGTGGTAAATGCCGCTTTAAGGTTACCGCCGCTGACAAAAATATCGTAATGGCGGTGTCTTGTTCCGGTTGGCGTGCCTGTTCCGGTTGAGCCGACCAGGAACATGCCGTTCCCGTTGTTGTAAATGGATTTGAGCGGAGGAAGCTCCGCCGCCGGAGCCATGTAATCTGTTTCTACCAGAGGAATGGGCATGGGAATGGGATCGAGTTCCATGATCCTCACATTGCCAATATAGATTACATTTCCGTCAGCAAAAGCACCGGGTTCTGTATGGATATCAAGGATTATATCAAACCAGGTATTTTCCTCATCAGAGGTGATGGAATGTAATAACTGTCTTCTTCCAAATCCCCATGAATCGCCCTGATAATCGGTAATCCAGTCGGGATTGAGATTATTGATGGCATCCATACCGGCGCCGGGGCCCGGGCGTAAAAACCAAGTAGGCCTCCTCGTACTGTCACCGCCGCTTCTGCCGCCGGAATCCTCATTCCAGAACGCCGCCCGCATAAACTGGCCGCCTGAGGCAAACGGATAGTAATAGTCTACAAAAATGGTTTTGCCTCTTATATCAACAGGATCGGATAGCTGCATCCTGAGGGCGGCGCCATTCCAGGAGCCGGCTGCACCCTCCTCTCCGCCGGGAAAATTAATGGTGAGTTTTATAAGGTTTTCTGCCCGTTCAACAGCAGGATAATTAAAGGGGTTGGGGATAACTTCAAAAGTACTGCCGAAATAGGGAGGCTCCATATCGCCGCCGTAGATACGGGTGTCGCCGCCCCGGTAATGCCATTCCCAATTATCAGCAGCTTCAGCGGTAACAGGAATATATGAACGGAGTAAAAATGGGGGAGCATAACCGGGATTACCTCTGAAATACGGGTTGCGGCCGCTTGCTTTAATGGCATTGGTAAAATCATCCATTGCCTGCCGCAATTCGGGCACGGAAGAGCCCGGTTCCCGCGCCCGGTTTATAGCTGCAGTAAACGCCGCCATTTCCCAGGTAAATACCCAGGGATAGTCTTCGTTTACCGGCCATTGCCCGTTTGTAACCTGCATCCGGTAATAGTCATTGTTTATATAGCTTTCGGCTATGCTGAGCAAACGATCCAGATCAGCGTCATGTTCGTTTCCCGGACATCCGATTAATACCAGGATAAACCCCAGCAATAATAGTGTGTTTTTCATGTTTAAAAAAAGTATACCACTTGACAAATCCCATGAACAAGCATAAACTAATAATAGTTGAATGGTTGTTCAATTATTGGAGTGAATATGAAACGAAACAAACTGGTATGCGATTGCGAAGTCATCCACGAGGCAGTTGTTAAACGGGTTCGTAAAACCATGCCCAAAGAAGAGGTTTTTTACGATCTGGCAGACCTTTACAAGATGTTTTCGGACAGCACCCGCATCCGTATCCTCTGGGCGCTTTTCCGTGAGGAAATGTGTGTCTGTGATATCGCCGTACTGCTTGGCATGACAAAATCGGCAATTTCCCATCAGCTGCGGGCCCTGCGCCTGAGCAACCTGGTTAAATATGACAAGCGGGGGAAGGAAGTGTACTATTTTTTGGCGGACAGCCATGTGAAGGATATTTTTGAAAAAGGATTGGAACACATTCATGAGTAAATTAATAATAGGAACAATTATCTTTTTCGCAGGCATGGTGCTTAAGTATGGGTTTACATTTGCCGCAAGCGAATTTATTTCCCTGGGTTTATTTGCCGTCAGCTACTTTCTGACAGGTACAAAAGTTCTTGTTCGAATGCTGCAAAATATCGTAAAGGGGAAGATATTTGACGAGAATTTTTTAATGAGCGCTGCAACGATAGGAGCAATCGCTGTCGGCGAATATTCCGGAGCCGCTGCGGTAATGGTGTTTTATCAGATTGGTGAATTTCTATCGGATATGGCTGTGGCAAAATCAAAAAAAAACATTGCCAGTCTTATGGACATACGCCCCGATTATGCCAACATAATGATAAACGGCGTACTTCACACAGTTGATCCCCATACAGTACAGCCCGGCGATACCATTGTTGTAAAACCGGGCGAAAAAATTCCTCTGGACGGCGTTGTTATGAGCGGCGAATCCATGCTCAATATGTCTGCACTGACAGGAGAATCCATGCCCAAAAGAGCCGGAGTTTCGGATATTGTTTTGTCAGGATGTGTCAATCAAAACGGTTTATTAACCATAGAAGTAACCAGGAATTTCGGCGAATCAACAGCTTCAAAAATAATTGACCTTGTCGAAAACGCCGCCGCCAGAAAAGCGAAAGTTGAAACATTTATTACGAAATTTGCCCGGTATTATACACCGGTCGTTATGGCTCTTGCGCTGTTAATCGCCGTTGTACCGCCGCTGTTTTTTGACGGCCTCTGGGCTGACTGGATTTACCGCAGCCTCGTGCTTCTTATAATCGCCTGCCCCTGCGCGCTTGTAATGTCCATTCCCCTGGGATTTTTCGGAGGCATAGGGGCTGCATCAAAAAAAGGAATCCTGATAAAGGGGGGCAATTATCTTGAAGCTCTGGCAAGCCCAGACATTCTGGTATTCGACAAAACAGGCACTCTTACAAAGGGTGTGTTCAAAGTTACCGGCATCAGAACTGCAAACGGCTTCGGCGAAAACCAGGTTCTGGAAGCAGCCGCCTGTGTTGAATCATTTTCTAACCACCCTATCGCCCTGTCCATACAAAATGCATACGGTAATGAAAAAAATAAAGAAGACTTGTCACAATACTGCGAAATAGCCGGGTACGGGGTGAGCGGGACAGCAAACGGAAAAACAATCCTGGCAGGAAACGGCAAATTAATGTCAGCTAACGGAATTGCCTATACGGAATCACGGGACATTGGAACAAAAGTGTATGTCGCTATAGAAAATTTGTACGCAGGCTGCATCATTATTGCGGATGAAATCAAACCCGACAGCCGCAGCGCCATATCCTCGCTTAAAGCATTGGGCGTTAGAAAAACCGTCATGTTAAGCGGTGACACACATGAGGCTGCACAGGCAGTTGCCGCAGAAGTGCAATTGGACGACGTGTACGCCGGCTTGCTGCCGCAGGATAAAGTTGAAAAACTGGATGTTCTCATGAGACAAAAGCAGAGGGGAAAAGCTCTGGCCTTTGTCGGTGACGGTATTAATGACGCTCCTGTTTTGGCTCTTGCCGATGTAGGTGTGGCAATGGGCGCCCTTGGTTCAGATGCCGCCATAGAAGCCGCAGACGTGGTTTTAATGACCGATGAGCCGTCAAAGCTGATTGATGCTGTAAAGGTTGCACGGTTTACGAAACGTATAATCTGGCAAAACATAATTTTTGCCCTGGGAGTGCAATTTCTGTTTCTCTTTCTCGGCGCAATGGGTGTAGCGTCCATTTGGGAAGCAATATTCGCCGACGTGGGTGTATCGCTCCTGGCTGTACTTAATACCTGGCGGATATTGAAAATTTGATTGTTCCATTCAGATATTTTTATTTTCCATTGACAAGATGGCAAGCGCAAAATCTGCCTTCGGAAATTTGCTTAAGATCCGGCGTGTTGTCTTTGCATTTATCCATACGCACGTAACAGCGTCCGTAAAACCTGCAACCCGGTTGCGGGTTTATCGGACTCGGTACATCGCCCTCAAGGATGATGCGTTCCCGTCTCTCATCCGGATCGGGAACAGGGATTGCAGATAACAGCGCTTTTGTGTAAGGATGCCGAGGATCGGCAAACAGGGATGCATAACCGGACAACTCTACGATTTTACCCAGGTACATCACGGCTATGTTGTCGCTGACATGTTTAATGACACCCAAATCATGGGAAATAAAGAGGTATGTCAGCCCAAGCTCTTTCTGCAGATTGTCCATTAAATTCAATATCTGAGCCTGGATGGAAACATCCAGAGCGGACACCGGTTCATCCAGCACGATAAACCGGGGATTTAAGGCCAAAGCGCGGGCAATGCCGATACGCTGCCTCCTGCCGCCGTCCAGTTCATGGGGATAGGCGTTTTCCAGGCGCCGGGCAAGCCCCACCGTTTCCATGAGGCTGCTCACCATTGTATGCAGTTGGGTTTTGTTGCCGGTTTTTTTATTAATAACCAGCGGCTCTGCAATAATTTCACAAACGCTCATACGGGGGTTAAGCGAGGCAAAAGGATCCTGAAAAACAATTTGCATGTTTTCACGCAATTCGCGCATTTTATTTTTATTATAATGAAAAATATTTTCACCATTAAGCAGGACTTCACCGCCTGTAGCTTCAAGCAAGCGCAGCAATACCCGGCCTATGGTGGATTTTCCGCAGCCCGATTCACCGACGAGGCCGAGGGTTTGACCTTTGCTGATATGAAAATCAACATCGTCAACAGCGTGAAGCATACCTCTTTTTGTTTTAAAATATTTTTTTAAATTTTTTACTTCAATAAGTTTTTCAGCCATTTGCCGCTCCGAATAACAGGCATCTTACCGTATGGTTCACGGCGATTGTGACATTCTGCGGAACGGTTTTTGAGCATTCCGGCATAGCCATATCGCAACGCGGATGGAACGGGCATCCGGCCGGCAGATCCATTGGATCGGGCATAAGACCCTTAATTGGCTTTAAATTATCCTCGTCTTTTTTTATGTCCGGCAGGGAGTTAAAAAGACCGATTGTGTAGGGGTGTTTTGGGTTCCTGAACAATTCCCGTTTTTCGGCATATTCCACGATATTGCCGGCGTACATGATGGCGACTGTATCACAGATTTCCGCAACTATACCTAAATCATGGGTTATCATGATCATGGATGTATTAAATTCGATTTTTAATTTCTTCATTAATAGTAAAACCTGGGCCTGAATGGTTACATCCAGTGCAGTGGTCGGTTCGTCGGCGATTAATAGCTTCGGGTTGCAGGCAAGCGCAATGGCAATAACCGCCCGCTGACGCATACCGCCGGAAAACTGGTGGGGGTAATCCTTTGCCCGTTCCGGTTGTATACCGACCTTCATGAGCATTCCTTCCGCTTTTTCCAATGCATCGGCGGCTGCAAGCTTTTCGTGCAGTAAAATGACTTCGGCAATCTGATCGCGTACAGGTATAACAGGGTTAAGGCTGGTCATGGGGTCCTGAAAGATCATAGAAACCTTTTTGCCCCGGATCTTCCGCATTTCCGTTTCCGGAAGCGCTACGATGTTTTTTCCGTCCAGCCAAATTTCACCGCTGATTATTTTACCGGGGGGAGCGGGAACCAGGCGCATAAGCCCCAAAGCTGTGGTTGTTTTACCGGCGCCGGTCTCGCCTACGATCCCCAAAGTCTCGCCCCTGTCCAGGCTTAAATTCAGTTCGTTAACAGCGCGGACAACACCGTCATCGGTTATATAATGTATAACAAGGTTTTTTATCTCCAAAAGCACATTTTCATTCACATTTTACCTCTTGAGTTTTGGATCAAAAGCATCGCGCAAACCGTCACCAAGCATGTTAAGCGCAAGAACAACAATAACGATGGCAAGACCGGGGTATAAAGACAGATACGGATAATCCCGGATGAAGCGCCGCCCCTGGGAGAGCATGTACCCCCATTCGGGAACAGGCGGCTGTATGCCCAGCCCAATAAAACTCAGGGCTGCGGCGGACAGAATGGCACCCGCCAACCCCAAGGTGGATTGCACGATGATGGGAGCCATGCAGTTGGGCAGGATATGTCGGGTGATTATACGGAAATCGCTGCCCCCAATGGCCCGGGCGGCTTCGACAAATTCATTATCCCGGACAGTCAGAACCGCCGCTCTGACTACCCTGGCAAACCCGGGTATGGAACCTATCCCTACGGCAATCATTACGTTCACCATCCCCGGACCTAAAGCCGCAGCAATAGCTATGGCCATAAGGATATTGGGTATTGCCAGGAGTATATCAACAACCCGCATGATAATATTATCCGAAACGCCGCCGTAATATCCCGCAATGGCCCCCAGGATGATCCCTGCTACCATTGAAATACTAACTACAATGAAACCAATCTGGAGTGAAGTCCTTGTACCGTAAATAATCCGGGTTAACAAATCCCGTCCCAGGTTGTCTGTTCCCAGAACATGCAGCATATCGCCGGAGCGGGTCATTGGCGTAAGAAATGTTCTGTCCATATCCTGATAATCCAATCCTTCAGGGGTAATTAAGTCCGCAAAAATTGCCGTCAGTATTAAAATGATAATGATAACCATACCGGTCATTGCGGCAGGGCTTTTGCGGAAACGCCTCCAGATGTCATGATTAAGGCTTTGCTTCTTCATCATTTGTATTGCGACCTAATCCTTGGATCTATATAGGAGTATAGGATATCAACCAGGAGATTTACAAAACTGAACACAATGGCCATCATTAACACACCTCCCTGAATAATGGGGATGTCCCTTGAGCGGATGGATTGCACCATAAAATTTCCTAAACCCGGTATGGCAAAAACCGTCTCGGTAAGAACCGCGCCTCCCAGAAGTCCGCCAAATGAAAGGCCTATGACAGTGACAACCGGAATTAGGGTATTTTTTAGGGCATGTTTCATAATGACAACCGACTCTTTCTGCCCCTTTGCCCGGGCAGTTCTCATATAATCCTGGCGGATCACTTCCAGCATGGAGGAACGGGTAAAACGCATGATCACACCGGCGCCGGAAAGGCCTATTGTCAAAGAAGGCAGAATCCAGTGGAGGGGAGTGGTAAAACCGGTCGCCGGCAGCCATGCGAGATTAACCGAAAAAATCAGCATGAGCATCAATCCCAGCCAGAAATTCGGCATGGATAAAGCTATCAAACCAAAAACCTGAGTAATGCTGTCAAAGAAGGAGTTCTGTTTGACGGCGCATAAAATACCCAAAGGTATCCCCGCTAAAACCGACACAAGAACACTGATGCCAGCAAGAAGCATGGTTGTAAAAAAACGGTCGTAGATTTCAGTGAATACAGGACGTTTCGTTACATAGGACATTCCAAAATCCAGCCGTACGATTCTGGTTATGTAGTTTGCAAATTGTACTAAAAAAGGGTCGTCCAGTCCCATTTCCAGACGCAGGGCTGCAAGATCCTCGGGCCGTGCCTGTTCACCTAAAAGGATTGAAGCAGGATCGCCGGGGGTTATGTACATCAGGGTAAATATAATTAATATTACCCCCACGAGAACCGGCAACATTAGTAAAAGCCGTCGAAAAATGAATTTATACATGAATATACTTATTATGGCACTATAATATTATGGATGTAAAGATATTTTCACGAAAATTTTTTGTCTGCTATTTTTTAGCGCTCATACAATGCCGGCTGTTATACGTGTAGACACCGGGCTTGAGCTTGTATAGAATGACAATCAGGAGAATTAACAATGACAATCAATATAACAAACGAAAACGAAACAGTGATATTATCTCTTGAAGGCAGGCTGGACACCATTACCGCACCGCTTCTGGGAAATGCTTTAAGTTCCGCATTTGACGAGGCAAAAAAAATAACTATTGATTGTTCAAAATTAACCTATGTCTCATCAGCGGGGCTGCGCATACTGTTCACGGGGCAAAAAACGGCAGATGAAAATGGCATTCTCATGATGCTTACCGGGGTACCTGAAGAAATCATGGAAATATTGGAAATGACAGGTTTCTCCGATATACTCACCGTTGAGTGAAAAAAAATGAATAAAACAACCGTACTTCTGTTTTTGGCTGTATTTTTAGCAGCGCTTTTTTTATCATGCAGTCCTGCGGCGGAAGTAATACAGCAGAGCAACACCGGCACGTACATTGATTTTATCGGCACCGGCAAACGCATCGCGGTCCAGGCAGGAGGTATATACGGCAGTGTTGCACTTGATTTATTTCAGGCAATATCCGCGCCGGAATATTTTACCATCGCCGATATGCTGGAAGCCCTGCGTATGGGCAGGGTTGATGCCGTACTTCTCAGTCAGGAATATGTACGGCAGCTGCAGGACAGCGGAATGTATCCAAATGTTGAATACATTTGGGTACCGCAGGATGTTTTTGTCCAAAAAGCCGGGCCTATTTTTTATACTACAGAACTGCGCGACAAATACAACGAATGGTTTCGCGATATAGCCGCCGACGGTACCTGGCAGAAAGTCATTGATCGCTGGATAGGCGTACCGCTGCCCGCACAAGAGGACATTCCGCAGTTCGAATTTACCGGCGAAAATGGTATATTGCGTGCAGCCGACACCGGAAATTATCCGCCGCTGATCTATTTTGACGCAAACGGTGAACCTGCAGGTTTCGATGTGGAGATGGTAAGCCTTTTCGCACAGCATATAGGAATGAAGCCGGAGTTTACCATGATGTCTTACGATGCGATTATTCCCTATGTGATCACCGGCAGGGCGGACATGAGCGCCGCTACGCTGGCAATAACCAGCGAACGCCAGGAAGGGGTAATTTTCGGCGATCCGAGCGTTATCACCCAGGCCGTGCTGATTGTGCAAAGCCAGACCCATGGCTCTCCGGACTCCGCCGCTCCCGTAACTGAACTAAGCCAATCAAGCAGCGGCATTATCGAATGGCTAAGAACCGGAATACAGCGCAACCTCATTACCGACAACCGCTGGAAGATGATCGTAAACGGCCTTGGCGTAACCTTGACAATAGCGTTTCTGGCGCAGATATTCGGCACCGTATTCGGGTGTTTTATATGTTATGTGTTAATGCGGAAAAATAAATCAGTAAATTTAACAGGACGCATCTACTGCGGACTTATCTACGGCACACCCATTGTCGTTCTTTTGATGATTACGTATTACATCATTTTTGGAAACACGAACATTTCCAATGTCTTAGTGGCAGTGGCAGCATTCACGATGATTACCGGCGCGATGATTGCGCAGAATCTGAAAGGCGCGATTGATACTGTTGATCCGGTAGAAATCGAAGCGGCGCGCAGTATTGGGTTTTCGGCATTCGGGGCATTTACTTCAGTGACGCTGCCCCAGGCGGTGCGCCGCGCCCTGCCGGGGTACACGAACGGGTTTGTGGAACTGGTTAAGGCTACTGCCATCGTGGGTTATATCGCCATTCAGGATCTGACCCGCGCCGGCGACATTATCCGCAGCCGTACTTATGACGCATACTTCCCGCTGCTGTTCGTAGCTGCAATCTATCTGTCCGTTACTTCAATTTGCGTACTGTTATTCAAGCTCATCGTAAAAAAAATAAACCGGGGGGAAGAATGAGCATCATATCGGTAAAAAACCTCGAAAAGCGCTATGGAAATAATTTAATTCTTCAAAATGTAAATGCTGATATAGAAAAAGGCGAAGTCATTTCAATAATCGGTCCGTCCGGTACCGGCAAGAGTACATTTTTAAGGGCGATTAATTTCCTGGACCCGCCAACGGGCGGTGAAGTGTTCTTTGACGGCGTAAAAATCAATAAAAAAAATATGGATGCCGCACGGCGCAGAATGGGTATGGTATTCCAGAGTTTCGGGCTTTTCAGTCACCTTGATGTAATAAACAATCTAATTGCAGGGCCGGTAAAACTGCTTAAAATGCCCAAAAAGGAAGCTAAAGAAAAAGCGGCAGAGCTTCTTAAAACAGTGGGGTTATCCGAGCGCGCGCATTTCTTTCCGCGTCAGTTGTCCGGCGGGCAAAAACAGCGTGTGGCAATTGCCCGCTGCCTTGCCATGTCGCCGGAAGTGATACTGTTTGACGAACCGACGAGCGCCCTTGACCCAACAATGGTCAGCGAAGTTATGGCCGTTATGCGCAGCCTTGCAAAATCGGGCATGACAATGATTGTAGTTACCCATGAGATGGATTTTGCACGCGATGTATCAAGCCGGGTATTTTACATGGATGAATGCGGCATATATGAACAGGGCAGCCCGCAGACTATTTTTACCAGCCCCGGGAAACCAAAAACACAGGCGTTTATCTTTAACATACGTTCATACAATTATGAAATCGCAAGTCCTGACTTTGATTATGCCGAAATGCTCGGCGGAGTGGAAAATTTCTGTTTCCGCAACGCTATCGGAAAAAAAACCGCAAACAAACTGATTTTACTGGCGGAAGAATTGGTAATCAACATCGTTACACCAAAGTATGGAGCATGTTCACTCTCTTTAAATTTTTCGGAAAAACTCGGCACATACGAACTTTCCGTTTCATACCGGGGGGAAAAATCAGACGCGCTGGAAACCGCCAAGGATGAACTATCGGTAACAATGGCGAGGAAAAGCGCAAAAGAAATCCGCCATGATTACTCTGAGGGCAGAAACACGATCACGGCTGTGTTATAATTAATAAGTTATGACAGTATTTGAAAACGCAGTGTTTATTTCCTGCGAAGATGATTGCACAATTTTCACAGTGATGGCGGTCGATAAGGGCAGAATTGTATATACAGGCGACGAACTGCCCCCGCTCTCCGGAAAATCACGGCGTGTGGATCTGGGCGGAGCAGCGGTTGTACCGGTTTTTGGAGACACTCATCTGCATTTTGAAAGTTATGCTCTTTTCCTGTCTACTGTTGATGTTCGCAAAGCAGGTAACTTTAATGAAATGGGGCATCTTTTACGCTCTTATATTCAAAAACATCCTAAAACAAAGCTGCTGCCCGCTTTTGGCTGTACTGCCCATTGTGTGGCTGAAGGCCGCCTGCCCGAACGCGCCGATGTTGACGCGATGATAGAGACACCGCTGTTACTGGTCAAATACGATGGTCACGCGGCCGTAGCAAATTCTGCTCTAATATCGCTGTTTCCCGCCAATGTTATCAGTGATCCTGGATTTGACACAGCTACCGGCTGGCTGTACCAGAATGCTTTTTATAAGGGAGTCAATTTTGTTACTGAGTCTATGCCGCCTATGGGAATGTTGTCCGGCATGGAGTATGCCTCGCGTGTACTGGCAGAAGCAGGCGTAGGTTATCTGCACACATGCGAAGGCGTGGGTTATAAAAACGATATTGATGTTGACACCCTGCGTGTCGTCCGTTATGCCTTGCCGCAATGTTTCCGTATATTTTTCCAGACTGCCGATACTCAAAAAATTGTCCGCCGGGGGCTTACCCGTGTTGGCGGATGTTTTTCACTGGCACTTGATGGATGTTTTGGATCAAAAGACGCCGCACTCGGCGGCGGATATGCCGATGAGCCGGATAACAAGGGTTTTTTACCGTATACACAACAGGAAATTAATGACTTTTGTATTCGTGCAAACAGACTCAATCTGCAGATTGCTCTGCATGCTATTGGCGATGCTGCGGTGGAACAAGCGCTTAATGCGTTTGATGCCGCCCTTTGTAATTATCCGAGGGAGGATCACCGGCATATCATTATCCATGCCGATCTAATTCCGCGCCCAATGATCGAACGAGCGGCAAAGATGAACATCGCGATCGCCCTTCAGCCGAATTTTCTGCGCTGGCGGGAAGAGCCGCCTGAATATCTCGAACGGATTTTAGGCACACAGGCACGGGAACTGCTCCCCTTGCGCGATTTTATTGATGCCGGCATATTAATAAGCGCGGGAAGCGATGCGCCATGCACTGTTCCTCATCCCATTGAGTCGATCTATAACTGCTGCAACCATCCCACCCCCTCCCAAAGCGTTACAATTGAGGAAGCCTTAAAAATGCACACCCTGTGGCCGGCAAAAATGTGTTTTGACGAAACTGACAGGGGAAGCCTGACCATGGGAAAAATTGCCGACTTTACAGTCCTGAGCGGCAACCCGCTGGAAATGCCCGTTGATGAGCTGAAAAATATAACGGTAAAGGATATTTATTTTAACGGTAAACGGTTTGACTCATCACGCAGAAAAACAATGTTAGGGATAATAGCGGAATCTGCAGCCGGGAAGTTATTCCGCAAAGAAAAAAATTAATAAAAGGGAGATAAAACCATTTCTGTAAGAATTAAAATCCTATTAATAGTGCTGGGGTTTTTTTCACTCATCGCCGCAGCGTTTGCTGTCTATTCGGTAACCACCACCGCGAACTACCGGCAGCTTCGTACCGAAGAAGTTTCGGGGATTGTTGCCTTTGAAAGCGAACGGGTAAGCAAGATCATTGCGGAAATGGAACGTAACGCCATTGACCTTGCACTGGCCGGCAGACAATTTTATTTGTCACCGGATCGTCCGCCTGAGCTTGGCATTTCTGTTTCTGTAGAAAATTTCAATGCATTTACGGCAGCTGTGGGCGGCGGCATTTGGTATGAGCCTTATGCTCTGGATGCAAATAACCGGCGGGTATGCTTCTACGCTTTTTTTGATCCTGCTCTTGGTGTTGTACGCCATGATCCTGAATTTGAAACCGAGGAGTACGATTATCATACGCAGATGTGGTACATGAGAATATCCGCGGGCGTTGACGGGTACAATGCAGTCTGGACGCTGCCGTATTATGATGATGCCGGAACAAACGCCCTTATGACGACAGTTGGCGCCGGAATTTTTGACAACAACGGGCGGCTTGCGGGTATATCTACGGTAGATTGGGAGATACAGAGCATGGTGGACAGGCTTTCTACCATAAAACCGACAGCGGGCAGTTTTGTCCTGATTGCCTCACCCGGAGATGACTACATTATTTCCGATACCAAACAACCAGAAACAGTCATGTCCGGCGCATCTCTGCTCAATCTGCCATGGTTCACTGATCTTCGTTTTTCACGCAGCGGCACAGTGGACATTGGGCGCTTCACCGACAGCGGCATTGAATACATGTCATTCAGCCGTATGTTTTCCAACGGCTGGCTGTTTTCCGTCCAGATACCGGCCCGGGAAATTTTCACTGAGATAGAAAAACGCAACCTCCGATTTTCCCTTATTATAGCCTCATCATTCATCACCCATTTATTATTGGCTGCATACATTTTATCCCGGATAATAAACCGCCCCTTGCACAAGCTAAGTAAGGGTGTAGCGGAACTGGGCAGCGGCAATCTTGAAAAACGACTCGATATAAATTCAAGAGATGAATTCGGTACATTGGCAGCAGTATTCAATAAAATGACTGTTGACTTAAAGGAATCCATTGATCAAAACGTACGGGAGCATGCCGAGAAAGAGCGCATTGGCACAGAATTGAATGTTGCGACAAAAATACAAGCCAGTATGCTGCCGCGCTGCTTCCCGGCTTTTCCCGGCCGAACAGAGTTTGATATATACGCCGCTATGCAGCCTGCCAAAGAAGTAGGTGGTGACTTTTATGACTTTTTCTTCGTTGATAATAATACCCTCGCAATAGTTATAGCCGACGTATCGGGCAAGAGTGTTCCGGCGGCGCTCTTTATGGTTATAGCTCGAACTCTTATAAAGAATACAGCACTTTCCGGTAAAAGTCCGGCAACGGTTTTTGGGATTGTAAACAAGATGCTCTGCGAGAACAACGATGCCAATATGTTTGTTACGGCAATTTTAGGGTATCTTGATATACCGAGCGGAACATTAACGTTCGTCAACGCGGGGCACAACCCGCCGCTCTTGCGTTCCGGCGGGCATTTCGACTGGCTAAAAGTAAAACCGGAAATTGTTCTTGCAGTCAGGGAAGATGCATTTTACCGGCAGTATGAAGTCATCCTGAGACATGGCGATGAACTGCTCCTGTACACCGATGGTGTAACCGAAGCGGTTAACAATGACAATGAATTATTCAGCGACCGGCGCCTGCTTGAAACGGTAAATAATAATCTTGACCTGCCGCTCAGGGAATTTACCGTATCATTAAAATGCGAGATAGACAAATTTGCGGAAGGCGCGGAACAGGCGGACGATATTACAATGCTCGTACTGCGATATACAGGAGAAAAAACCGAATGAAGGAAAACAGTAAGTTTTAATAACTTTATTCGATCATTCCTATTCTTTCCAGCCATTGTGAAATTTCAGACCGGCTGTTTTCTGCCGCACTGCCGGTAACTCCGAATTCTTCAAGCACTACGGCATTGGGCTGAAGATCTTTCAGGTCAGTAATGGTATTCTGGAGCCCGCCGCCGCCAAACGTAACAAAAGGAACAACAGTCTTGCCGGACAGATCATGGGTTTCAAGAAACGAAAAAATCGGCAGTGACAGTGAACTAAACCAGTTTGGAGTACCAACAAAGACAACGTCGTAATCGGCGAGATTATCAATACTGCCGGCAAGCTGCGGACGAATGCCTGCTTCCCGTTCCTGCCTGGCACGCTCAAGCGTTACCTGATATTCTTGCGAATACGGCTCAACAAGTTCCAGTGCAAAAATATCGGCACCGGTAAGAGTCTGGATGTGTTCCGCAATAAATTTCGTGTTACCGGACAGTGAATAATAGACAATTAACTTCCTGCTTTCCAAAGAAGAAACGCTCTCCATTGATACAGAGGCATTATTTTCCGCATTACCTGCCGGTTCTCTCGTTCTGGTACAGCCCGATAACAAAATTACCATAATAAATATTCCAAATACTAATATATTATTTTTCATAATAAAAATCCTCCTGTAAAAATAGTACTTGCCTGGGTATCTATTGTCAAGTATAAATAACTGTCATCACTCACCGCTTGATCATGTTCTTGCATTTTTATTCCTGACTAAAAAGCGCTGTTGACAAATACCGTTCACCCGTATCGGGGAGAATCACTACAATGTTTTTCTCCGCATTTTCGGGACGCTTCGCAATTTCGCTTGCCGCCCAAACAGCCGCTCCGGAAGAAATACCTGCAAGCAGCCCTTCTGTCAGCGCTATGTCCCTGCCGGCAGCTAAAGCATTGTCATTGGTAACAGTAATAATTTCGTCATAAATACTTGTGTTCAGGACTTCCGGAATAAAGCCCGCGCCTATGCCCTGGATTTTATGGAGACCGGCTGTGCCTTTTGACAGCATTGGACTGTCGGCAGGTTCTACGGCGATTATTTTTATATTTGGTTTTTTTGACTTAAAAAATTCACCCGTGCCGGTAATTGTCCCGCCTGTTCCGATGCCCGAGACGAAAAAGTCAATCTGCCCACCGGTATCTTCCCAAATTTCCGGTCCGGTTGTTGCTTTATGAACGGCAGGATTGGCGGGGTTGACGAACTGCCCGGGAATAAATGAATTCGGCGTATCTTTTGCCAGTTCTTCGGCCTTTTCAATTGCCCCTTTCATTCCTTTTGTCCCATCGGTAAGAACAAGCTCCGCGCCGTAGGCTCTAAGTAAAGTCCGGCGCTCAATGCTCATCGTTTCCGGCATAGTGAGGATAATCCTATACCCCAACGCAGCCGCTACCGATGCAAGACCGATGCCGGTGTTGCCGCTTGTCGGTTCGATGATGACTGTCCCCGGTTTTAGCAGTCCTTTTCCTTTCGCATCTTCAATCATTGCCTTGGCAATTCTGTCCTTGACGCTCCCTGCAGGGTTGAAATACTCCAGTTTAGCAATAAGTCTTGCTTTCAGGTTATTTTTCCTGCTGAAATTGGCAAGTTCCATTAAAGGCGTCTTGCCGATTAGATCAATAATATTTTTTGCGATTTTTGCCATTGTTCTCCTCCTCAAGATTTTATTTACTTACCTATATCCTATATGTTTACTATGATTACATATTTGTTTAACGCTTTACATGGCCAATAGTGGTGACAATGGCATACCCTGCTGACAGTACCTTTTTTTCCAGGCACATACGGCACTCGGCAGCTTCCTCACCGGTACAAATTTTGTTGTCATACAGTTGATACTGTTTGCGGTATTTGACAGGAGAAAGATTCGGCATGACGATATTCGCTCCCGCCTGTAGTCCCAATTCACGCCCTTCCGAGTTAATTGTTCCCAGAGCGGTAGTCGCTGGGATTAACGCAAACGGAAACATCAGCCGCAGAATAGCAATTAACCTCAGACAGGCGGAAAAATCGCCGTTGTAAAAATCCTTAAACGGTGTATTTTGATGAGAAATAAAAGGGCCTATTCCAATCATATCGGGCTGTAATTCCTGCAAAAACCGCACATCTTCTATCAGGTTGTCTGTTGTTTGATACGGAGATCCGACCAAAAACCCCGACCCAACCTGATAGCCGATTTTTTTTAGATTCCACAGACAATTTTTACGGTTTTCCAAACTCATGTTTTCGGGATGCAATTTTCTGTAGTGATCTTCGTTTGCCGTTTCATGCCGCAGCAGATAACGGTCAGCTCCGGCATCGAACCATGTTTGGTAAGTGTCAAATGATTTTTCCCCAATAGACAATGTTACCGCACAATCAGTAAATTCTTTTTTTATAGCCGTAACAATTTCGGTAATTACATTTTCAGAAAAATAATTGTCTTCGCCGCTTTGTAAAACAAATGTACGAAACCCCAGTTCATATCCCTGTCTGCAGCAGGACAGAATTTCATCCCTGCCAAACCGGTAGCGTTCAAGGCGGTGATTCTCTGCCCGGATGCCGCAGTAATAGCAATTATTTTTGCAATAATTTGAAAATTCGATTAACCCTCGCAGGTACACATCTGTCCCATAGTGTTCTCTGCGCACCTCATCCGCCCGTTGAAACAACTCGTGATCATATTCACCATTTTCGATCAATGCCATCAGTTCACCATCAGACAAATCATTTTCTTTGTGTAGCCGATCTATTATCTCACTTTTCATTCGTAACTTCTCACTCTTACCTCTTACTTAATCGTTCCCCCCCCAACCACTACATCTCCGTCATACAACACCGCTGCCTGACCTTTTGCTATTGCCCGCTGGGGTTCGTCAAATTCAATTCGGACAGTGTCAGGTGAAGTTTGTTCCGCCGTTGCCCACTGTTCCTTTTGATTGTACCTTATTTTTGCCTTAACACGAATGGGGCCGGAAATTGTATTGCAGGAAATCCAGTTAAAATCCGCCGCTTCAAGCGTTTTGCACAATAAATCTTTGTCTTCGCATATTATTACCGTGTTATCTATTACATTAATCGAATGGACATACACCGGTTTATTCAGAGCTATTGCCAGCCCCCTCCTCTGCCCTATTGTGTAGTGGATAATGCCTTTATGCCTGCCAAGATTATTCCCCTGCAAGTCGGTAAAGTTACCGCTTTCATATGTCTTACCCGTATACTGCTCAATAAATGAGGCATAACTGCCGTCACGGACAAAACAAATATCCTGACTTTCCTGTTTGTCGGCATTGACAAAACCCTGCTCTTTTGCAATTTCACGCACCTGCGTTTTATTCAGCGTACCAAGGGGGAACAGGGAATGAGCCAACTGCTGTTGTGTCATTGCATACAGAAAATAGCTTTGATCCTTTACTTCATCAACGCCTTTTCTTAACAGATAACGCCCGGTTTCGCTATTGTACTCAATGCGGGCATAATGCCCTGTTGCAATATAATCCATGTCAAGCTGCTGCGCCCGGTTAAACAATTTTTCAAATTTAACGTAGCGGTTGCAATCAATGCAAGGGTTTGGCGTTGCTCCATTTTGGTAAGCCTGTACAAAACGGCCGATAACCTGTTGTTTAAAATCATCAATAAAATTATTCACATAAAAAGGAATACCCATTGTTTCGGCGGCATTACGGGCATCCTGTACATCTTCCAGAGAGCAGCAGCTTTTTTCCCTGCTAATCCCAATATCTTCATTGGCAAACAGCTTCATGGTAATCCCCGTGCAGTCAAACCCCTGCCGGTGTAATAGATAAGCGGCAACCGAGCTGTCAACACCGCCGCTCATGGCGATAAGAGCTTTTTTACTCACTTTTGAAGTATAACAAATATATATATAACAGCGAATACCTCTAAAGAATTTCTAAAATTTGAATTTACCGGCGGCCGCCCCAATGATGACCGCCACCGCCTCTCATGTGACCTCCTCCCCGGCAGCACCAGCCGCCCGCCTGACCGCTCCAACCCGGGTTGTTGCTGCCAAAATCGTATTCTCTTCCACCGATGGTCAGCTGGGTGAGTCTTATAACATTGTTGAACGTATATCCAACAACAGAAACCTGGGCTCCCTCTCTTAGTCCATCAATAAAACCAATGTACCGCATGAGGCCCGGAACAAAATAAACGGTAGATCCGCTGACCAGGACTATGTGCCCATTTTGCAACTGGAGCGTTCCCTGTACTCTGGTTGTCTCAGATGAGGCAGGAGGAGCCCATCCTTGAGCTAATACCGTACTAATTACCAAAAAAACGAAAACAAACAACAAACCAAGTTTTTTCATAAAAACCTCCGTAGTTAAGTTATTATCAGGATACGAAAATCCATAGGCAAAAACGGGGGGTGAATAAATTATTGGTGCTGTTCCATCATACGCCGCCTATGCCCTTGCCCGTGCCCTGGTCCGTGCCCCGGCCCGTACATTGGCCTTTGTCCGTCGGGTAAAAGTTCATGAGAGGGCGGCTGCGGTTCCGGACTGCCGTCCCAAAAATGCGCTCCGATAACAATACCCAGGGCAACCAAAAGGGCGGCGGCAAGGGAAATAATCATTATTTTAAGTAAACTGTTGAATTTAACCGTAACAACCATGCCAACCTGGCAATTGTCCGGTGTCGGTATTGCCCCGATTTTTCCATTATTAAAGAGAACAATACTTTTCGGATGCCCCACTTGCACGATGACTCCTTTCATGTATGTTCCTCCTCTATGAAAGAATGCGGTACAAAGGAATATATATACGGATAATCCCCTTGCGATAGTATGATAAGAGCCACGATATACTGCCGGTATTTTTCCAGGGCCTTCCGGGGAAAAGTCTGCGCAAGACGGGATACCGGCAGTTGGTAGGTTGAAAGCGTATCCGCCAGCAAAACAGAATCCTGCAGCACCGCTTCCGCCATGCGTTGAGCTGTTTGGCGTGAACGTTCCTGCCTGGGGCATTTTTTAAGCAGTGTTGCCCAGGAAAAACCCCATTTAGCAAATTCCCCGTTTGCAGCCTCAATTTCAAGACGCAGGTTATGTTCTTCTTCCGCCCGGTCATAGGACTGCAATGATATACCTGTTTCCCATGCGTTGTATTTTTCATCAGTTTTGCCAGAGAACGAAAAAAACCGTTTCTGTACGAGCAATTCTTTACGGACATTGTCGAGGAGGCGGTTACGGATTACCGCCGCCGCATACTGGATAAACGCCCCCTGGTCGGGATTATATGTTTGGACACTGTGGGAAAATGCAAGCATGGCATCGGTAAGGTTCTCCGCTTTCGATTGCCTCTCAAAAAAAACGCCTGCAACGCATTTTTTTATAAAGGGCATATAATCATGGAGCAGTGTATTGAGAACACGCCTGTCTGTTTTGGCAATGTGCAGTTGTGCCGTCAACTCTCCCTGCGACATAAATAATAGTATACCTTTTATTTCAGGTCAGGACTACAAATCAACTGCACCCCGGTTGCTTCCTGTACCTGTTCTTTCGTATAACCCGGATGCAGTTCTGTCAACAAGAGCCCTTCTGGGGTAACTTCCATGACTCCCATTTCGGTGACAATCATGTCAACGACGCCTAACGCGGTATAGGGCAATGTGCATTGTTCGAGGATTTTTGGCTTGCCGTTTTGACTGTGGATCATGGCAACAATGACTTTTTTTGCACCTGCCGCAAGATCCATAGCCCCGCCCATTCCGGGCACCATTTTTCCGGGAATAATCCAGTTGGCAATATTTCCTTTTTTATCAACTTCCAGAGCGCCCAACACGGTAACATCCACATGACCGCCGCGGATAATGCCAAAAGAGACTGCGCTGTCAAAAAACATGGCTCCCGGTTGTATGGTGACCGGCTGACCTCCGGCGTTGATAATATTTGGATTGATGTTTTCAGGTGAAGGGGCAGGCCCCATACCCATGATTCCATTTTCCGACTGGATGATAATATTAACGCCGGGAGGCAGAAAATTCGCAACCAGGGTAGGAATTCCAATCCCCAGATTTACCACATCGCCGTCCTGTAATTCTTGCGCAATCCGCGCCGCGATAATTTCTTTGGGATCTGTCACGGTTCTCCCCCTGCAATGGCATCGACAAATATTCCGGATGTATGAATGGTATCCGGATCAATCCGACCGGTTGCAACAATCTCACAAGATCCGGCAATGACATAATCCGCCGCTGTCGCCATAACGGGATTAAAATTTTTGGTAGTGCCAAAGT
>WRLF01000017.1 GCA_009777735.1 Treponema sp. | reverse complement strand
AAGCGCACCGCTTCGCGGCACGCTTACCACCGACACCCGCCTCATCATATAAAGGGCCTACATTGCTGCATGGTTTTCAAGGTTACGTACGCTGGATGGGGGGGGGCCCGTCGGCGGTCAAGCGCATTGCTGTTTGGGGTATTTTTTGATATTCTTTATCGGAAGGAACAATACATGAGAAAATCACTTTTATTGCTGTTCATACTTGCAGTATGTTTTACAGGATGCAATCAGAGCAGAGACAAACAAGAGACGGCATTTATGGAAAAAATCACGGTAATAAACGGTGCATTGCCGATGTACCGGTTTACTATTCCGGAAGAGGATGCATTTGGCAATTATACCAGGCTTTCTGCACAGTTTCTCATTGACCCGGAACACTACGGCAATCAGGCGCGGGTCAGAGCTTATGGAGTGTATCCTTTTGAATATATGGTTGAGTTGGGTGATATTGTTTTTCTTGACTTTGGCGAGGGAGACCGGGACAGAAATGCACCGTACCTTCTGAGTAATGTTATTGGTACAAACCGGAGGATAAGCGCTGTTTCGGATAATGCGGGACCAAACACCTGGTTTACACTGGAATTTCCTTTAAATGATATGCGTCATCAACAGTATGATGACGATAATTTTCCTTTGCCCGATACAACCGGTGATCTCTATTTTGCTCTTGGTCTGGGAACAGGCAGCGCAAGTATTGATCTTACCTATTACATAAAGGAAGTTATGCTGCTTAACGATGATGGCAGCAGGAGCATTATTTCAGCGGGAAGCGGCTTTGACAAACCTGCATTTGCCGGATATCCCGCTAACATATCCGTGTTAAGCCGTGTGCCGGTCAGCAGTGTTGATACAACTCCCGTTGATTATATCCCGGCGGATTTTTTTACCGTCCGGCAAATTTACCCCTGGCTGTACAGTATGTATGATCCCCAAAATGTGTACTGCTACCTGATTGTGGGCAATGAACGGGCGCTGCTGTTTGACACCGCTTACGGTTTTGGTAATCTGCCTGCTGCAATCAGGAACATAACTGACAAACCGCTGACAGTTATACTCAGCCATGCGCACGGCGATCATGCAAACGGCGCATATCAGTTTGACGAAGTGTGGCTGCATGAAGGTGATTTTGAGTTGTTCAGATCATTGTTATCCGAAGATACCCGGCGTGAAAACCTGAACAGGTTTATTGAAAGCGGTGAACCCCTGCCGGAAGGTTTTGATGCAGCAGCGTATATCTCTATGAGTATGGACAATATACGATCATTAGATATAGGACAGGTGTTTGATTTAGAAAGCTTGAGCATTGAAGTAATTGCCATGGAAGGGCATACTGCCGGTTCAATAGGGTTGTTGGTACGGGAGCATGGTGTGTTATTCACCGGCGATGCAGCCAGTTCCCATGTGTGGCTGTTCCTGAACGAGTCGCTGCCCATGAGTCAATACATTGCCATGCTGGAACGCACCGTTTTGCTTGACTTCGCCGCATTATTCTCCGGGCATTCCGATGCAGCCGTACCAAAATCGGATTTTTACCGGTTCATCAATGTTGCACGTAATGCCACGGCTGAAAAATCTTCACCGTATAATGCATGGCCGGGCATGGATGCCTGGGCATATCAGGAAGACGGCGCAGTAATTGTATTCAGGCATTGACGGCTGGTGCTCCTGGCCACAAGCGGCTATTGGAGGTTTATTACCCCCTTACCGGTTTTATGAAAAAAACACTGTGCCTTTCTGCCTGCCAGCGCTCAGGGCTTCCAGACAGCGGGGTCTGCCCCCATGGGCAAGAATCGTGGGGATGCCGTAGGAGGATGCCCGCTGTGCTGCATCAAGTTTCGTGGCAATTCCTCCGGTGCCAAAGTCTGACACTGCGCCCATGCTGATATCTTTTCTGACCTGGTCAATATCACGAACTTCCTCAATTGGCTGGGCATCGGGGAATTCTTTGGGGTTTTTACTGTACAACCCGTCAATATCGCTGAATAAAACCAAAAGATCGGCGCTCCAGAGGATTGCCGACTGAGCCGCAAGGGTGTCGTTGTCGCCGATTTTAATTTCTTCCACCGAAACCGTGTCATTTTCGTTTATAATTGGGATGATACCTTCGTCAATCAGGGTAAAAAGGGTATTTCTCATGTTGAGTGTTCTAATTGGATCGTTAAAATCGTCCTGAGTGAGCAGGATCTGGGCAATATGGCAGCCATGCGGCTCAAATACCTTCCGCCAGGCCTCCATAAGCTGTACCTGTCCAACAGCACATAGAGCCTGCCGGTAATGGATATCTTTTTTACGGGCCCATTTATCCATGATGGAAAGCCCTGCTACCTGCGCTCCGGAAGAAACAATGACCACCCGTTTTCCCTGCTTAATAAAATCCGCTGTCTGTCCGGCAAATTCATTCAAAAAAACCGTGTTCATTGTGCCGTCTTCCCCGGCAAGAGTGCTTGAACCAAACTTGAAAACTATTTTCCGGGCAGCTGTAAAAAGATCCTGTATAACCATGATATTCTCTTGTCTATCTTAAACACAAGTTGACATTTTTGAATACCCCTAATAAAATGACCAAATAGTAATAAAAAAAGGAAAGTGTATTACATGAGTGATGAAAATTTTACAGAAACACCGGATGATTATGATTATGACATTTCGGAAGCCGGTATAGACGAACTGGACACGGATGATTATGAAGATTCCGAAGATGCTGATGTTGATGACTACGAAGTAGATTTAAGTGAAAGCGGGTTTCCCGAAATAACAAAACGTTTTGAAACGGTTCCCCACACATTTTTTACGGATCCAAGCTACTACAAGACTGCTCTGTCAAACGAAGGGGATATTTCCAAACGGGTGCATGCACTTTTGCAAAAATACTTTACTGTCACCGATCCCAAAGACCGCAGTGTCTTCCGCCCCCAGCTCATTACCGCCTACTGGGAAATGATACGCGGCGTGGCAAAAAAGGCTCCGGGAAAACTTCCCGAACCCAAAAAATTCATGCTTCGCTACCATTTGGCACATCCTAATTTTCTGAAAACCGAAAGCAAGGAATTCCTTGCAAAACTGGTGACAGATAACGAATATAATGTTCCGGTTTATTATGTTGATGAGTGGTTCAAGGCTGTGGGGACAGGTAAGATACGCGCATCGACCACCGATGAAGCCAAAACTTCTCGGGGTAACAGCAGAGCGAAGCTGAAACTGCTTATGGATAAAGCCAAGGGGAAATATGAAGGTACAAAAACCCTGCTTCGGGGAAAAGATGTCAGACGACGTGAAATGGAAGGAACACTGAAGGAACTAATTGGCAATCTAACAGAGCATAATCCCATGGACGGTTTTGAAGATGTTTCGGCCAGTTATAACGAAGCGCAAAGACGGGCCTTCAACGATGTGCAGGAAACTCTCAGAAATCTGTTAAAAAACAATACCGAGCTTAACCATCTGGTAAAAGAATACCGTCAGGCAAATGAGGATGTTAACATCCTGCGGGATAAAATAAATAATGCAGGTGATGATGATATTCTCGATCTTCAGTCAATTGATACGGAATACATGACCATTCGGCAGGCTGTAAAAATGACTGTCGGCAGGAAGGGAAACCACTTCCCTCTCCTGACGAGTGATTATTTACACAGCGGGCCAAATGATATAGGGTTTCGTGAAAACATAATCAGTATGCTTCAGCGGATAGAAAGTATAGATCCGGAGGCATTTTGCCGTTTATACAGAAACAAGAAAAACCGCATTGTCCCCTATATCGTACTTGTTCCCAGTTACGGCGATTCCGGGATATGCTGGGAACCATTCGACAAGCACAACAGGGCTACCAGCCGGGGGCGGGTCTTTATCCCCATGTACCCAAAAAACCTGTACATTGCGGTCCTGAGCGCCGTAGCGGATCTTCGCTGGCAAGTCGCAAAAGAAAAAGCATCTTACCACTGGATGGAAGAAGGTCTTACAGGACATTACTATCAGTGGTATGTGTCGCAAAAACTCAAAGGCGTAGTAAAAGATTATTTTATTCAGGATTATATCTTTTGGATGACAAAAGAATCAGAGGGCATTCAAAAACTTGACAAGGAAATTCGCGGAATATTCTGGCGGCACATGCCTTTTGCCCAGGAAATCAAGGATAAACTCCGTACCCGCAGCTATGTATATCAGGAGCTGTATCAGCGGGATCTTAACCGCGCAATGTCTGATGGGTATTAAACGCACGCTTTTTGATTTTATAGTATTAACACTGTTGCTGACTGCGTGCGCCAGGCCTCCTGCACCGGCGCAAATGGAACTGGCGCTGGGAACAATCTGTGTTGTCAACCTGTACGAAAGCGGCAACAGCCGGCTTTATTCCCAAATATTCGCACGAGTCCGGGAAATCCATCGAACCATGACCGCTTTCCCCGGCGAATTCCAGGATATGTTAAACAGCGAAGCAATTCTCGAATCCGGCAGCGAGGCAGCAGCAGCAATAATAGCTGCAACCGAAGCCCTGTCATCCGGTGTCGTAGCGATAAACATGCGGGCAGGCATCGAACCGGTAAAAGTCCGCGCCGATTTGCTTTTAGTACTTGAAAAAGCGCTGCACTTTGCCGAATTAAGCGATGGGGCGTTTGATCCCACTATTGGCCCTCTGTCCAATCTCTGGGGTATAGGGACAGACACTCAGAGAATCCCGGACAATAATGAAATTGCCGCCGCGCTTGCAATGGTTAATTGGCGCGATCTTGTAATCGACAAAGAAGCGGAAACAGCATTTTTAAGGCGCGAAGGCATGGCCATAGACCTTGGCGGAATTGCAAAAGGTTACGCCGCAGATGAAGCAGTGCGTATTGCCAGGGAAGGCGGGGCAAAACGCGGTATCATTGATTTCGGTGGCAACATAATGACACTTGGATGGAGGGAGAGCACCGGAAGCGAATCACTTCCCTGGCGTATCGGTATTCAGGATCCGCTCAGTGAACGAGGTGATTTTATCGGGGTAGTTTCGGCTCATGACACAAGCGTTGTTACCAGCGGAGTGTATGTAAGGTACCTTGAGCATGACGGAAAACGCTACCATCACATCCTTTCAACCGAAGACGGCTACCCGGTGGACAACGGTCTTTTAGCTGTTACCATTGTGACAGAAAATTCCATGAATGCTGATGCCCTTTCAACAATTGCGTTTGCCCTGGGATTGGAACACGGCAAGTCCCTGATCGACTCCCTTCCCGGAGTTGAAGCGATCTTTGTTATGAACGACAACACGGTGACGATCACCGGCGGTCTTGCCGGAGTATTTACTTTACTATCAGAGGAATTTACCTTCAGGTAACATCCGAGAGTTTGCGGGGGATTGCAGCCCGCTGTTGTTCCCGGTATACTGAACCACGGAAATAAAATTACAAGACGGCATCGTTAAAAATAATATCCGGAGGAAAACATGAAATCACTAATCATTGGCATTGTAATCCTTGCGGCGGCAACTATCGCTGTACTCCCCAAAGATGCTGCAGGCTTTGGGCTGAGCTGGGGTGATGATGTACTTGCCTTTTTACGCGGCGGCTTGCCTGTATTGGCCGTGCTAATCGGCCTTATCGCGGTATTTATCGGTATTGCAGACATGAAAGACCGCGCCGAGGCAAAAAAAGAAAAAGCGGAGAATAGTGAAGAAGCGGCGCCCAAAGATTAATATTATCCGAACTTTCATTATTTTTTTATGCATAAGTCTGTTCCTCTCCTGCCATAAACAGATTCCCGGTGGATTAACGGAGGAAGCAGAACCGTCTGATGAAGCGCTTCTGCAGATAGCCGAAGATGCCCGGAGAACCCTGCCCATTTTTTTCCGGAATATGACAAGAGCAGACACGACAAGCACTCATTTTAGTATAAAATATCCGTTCACGGCAAAAGCGGGCAGCGGCATTGCCACTGAACAGATATGGCTCACCAATATACAATTTAATAAAGGAACATATTACGGTGTAATAACCAGTACTCCCCGGTATTTAGTTGGTATAAGAAAAGGCAGAAAGGTACCTTTCAACCCCGGTGAAATCACCGACTGGATGTACATCCAAAACGGAAAAATCACCGGAGGCCTCTCAATACAATACTTCCTCCTAAAAGTCCCCGAAAACGAACTCACCGCCGAACAACGCATCCTGCTGGAGATGTTTGATTAGTGAACATTTACAGTGAATAACAGCTTGCTATGGCATTTTCGAAGGCGTCAAGCTGAGGGGGAATGAGGGCAATGGGATCAACTTTTTTCCGGAGGGATTTGAAGGATTCGGGTACGGTAACGGTTTGGCCTGTCGCTTTACGGATTAAATCGGCGTATTTGGCGTAATGCCCGGTTGCAAGGACAATGGTATGAGTATGCCCCTTCCAGGCATGATCTGCGGCAGTTTGTTCGGCTGCGGCAAACGCAACAGCGGTATGAGGATCGACAGGCAAATGGTATTTCTTCCAGACACGCTCAATGGTTTTTAGAACAAAATCATCGCCAATAGAAGCAGGATACGCAATATTACGCATAACAGCCGGAGCTTCCCGGTAAAATGATTCAAGGCGGCTGAGGTTTGAAGGAATACTCACATCAAGCGCCGGCGAGTTTGTTTTGACCGGCGGCCCCTGAACAAAGTCTCTGCCGCCAAAAAAACCGCCCAGAGCGTTGTTCGCATTCATGGCTGCAACAAAACCGTTAACAGGCATTCCGAATTTCCATGCGTACAGACCGGCAATAAAATTACCAAAGTTTCCGCAGGGAACGCTGAATGCAAGATCGCCGGAAAGCTGCTTCTTTATCCTGGTAAATGCATACAGGTAATAAAATACCTGTGGCAGCAGCCTTCCCGGATTAATCGCGTTAGCGCTGGTTATACTGTAACGTGCGGAAAAACTTTTATCCCGGATCGTTTCATTAACAAGCCGCTGGCAATCATCAAAAGTACCCCGTATCTGAATGGGAATAATATTACCACCGTTGGGAACAAAGCCCGCCGGATCAAGTCCGCGTACCGGTCCTGTCGGGTACACAAGAACAACATTAATCCCCTTGCGGCCGGTAAATGCACGGGCTATTGAAATGCCGGTATCGCCGCGTGCTGCGGCAAGAACCAGTAATGGTGAATGATCCTTCCTAAGTACATCCAGCACGGCGGCAAGAAAAGCAATGCCAAAATCCTTGTAAAGTCCTGTGGGGCCGTTATACAGGTTTAATATCGAAAAATCATCATCCAGCCGGATGATTTCCGGTGTAAAATCAAAGGCGCTGTCCGTTGTCCGTGATGCAGACAATGGGTTAAATTCACCTTCCAGAAGACTCGGCGCCACCGTTGATACAAGATCTGAGAAACTCGTCTGTTCATCCATATACAAAAAAAACTGCCGTATATCCTTTACTTTGTCGGGAACATACAGCCCTCCGTCGTTAGGCAAGCAGCTTAACACCGCATCTTTGAATGAGACCGTTGTATCAGATGACATCAGCTCCGGCGCATTGGTGGAACGAAAACGCATTCTGATTAACCCTTGTTCTTCTGGCGTTCCGATTCCTTTCTCTTTATGGTATCTTTGAAAATCTGATCCGCATCAACTTTATGGTCAATGCCGAACATGGGAACAACTCCGGCGCCGGATATGCTGCGGAACAATGCTCCGGGCCGATCGGTATATGCCCAGCTTGATTCACCATTAACCAGGTTATCCAGAATTGTCATCACCGAAAGCGCAAAGAAAACCAGTACCGCGTTATTTTTTTTACCGGATCCAAGCAGCGCGTCCAGGCGTTTTGAGACAGGATTGGGTATTTCAAAATTATACTTATCCCACGGGTTGTCAATGCCGTCGCAATGGGCTTTTACCGCTGCGCCGCCATTTCGGTTCCCGGATTCAATGCCTGTAGCAACCAAAGTAAGGTATTTACGAAGCGTTCTTATTTCATTGTAAATTGCAACAATATCCTGTTTCTGAAAAGGCGGAGGACCCAGTGACTCAAATTTATAATATGGGAGGAAGTACAGGCGCTTTGTCCAGCGCAGTTCGTTCAATGTACGCCGGGCATACGGTGAAGTCCTCGTTTCGGAAGAGTGTTCCAATATACGGCAATATTCGGTAAGACGGGGCAGATAATCCTTCGTAAAGCTGTCATCGATATACTGCCGCCAATTTGTGATTGTTTTGCCAATCATTTCATTGACATTGACAAGTTTTCCGTCGGGGCCAACAACAGATCCAAATGTCACATAACGAAGGCCCACACATAAATCCTCCATGATGTGCATAAGTACGGCAATCTGCTGAAGGGGATCTTCGGGAGCAATAAGCTCATATCCCCTTCTTAATCCGTACGGGTTGACAAAATAAGGATAAAGATCGGGGAACTCCTGCAGTCTATCCCATCCGGCCTGCGGAAACAGCGCTTCAAGGGCGTTTACGCTCTGATCATACGCTTTTTTCTCGGCTGCCGCTGCCGCTGTTTTCATTTTACGTTCAATAACAGCAGGATCATTTTTATCCTCCTGTTCATTTGCATCTGTGCCGTCATGTTCCGCAGATTCCTGCTCTTTCATCACATCATCGTGTACCGCTTCCAGGCTTTCGTTCTCATACGCGTCCAGGCTCATGGTAATTGGGTTAATCTGATCATTCTCGGTAGCGCCAATGAAAGCCATAAAACGGTAGTGCCGTTCGATAAACAGTTTCTCATAGGGAAGCCACCGGTCAGAAATTAACTTCATGATCAGGGGATACATGCCAAATTGCACTTCACGGCGAATATCATTAATGGAGGACAGCGCTATGCGGATAAGATCCTGGTTTTTCTCTTTCGGTTCCGAAGGGTTTTCAACATATATCAGTTTATAAAGCAGTTTGTATGCACCCTTGATATGAATGTCCATATCAAGTTTCTCAAGAATAAACAGGGGCTTGTAAATAACCCGGAGTATTTCGGTAAATTCAGAAACTTTTACCGAACGCGGATGGCTCTGAATTTTAACCAAATCACTGTCAATGCGCTCTACATTCCAATGCCGAATAGTATCCAGAATACTATAAACAAAAGGTGAAGCTTTTTTAAGCCGCTCGGAACGCCGTGCGTTATTCCGCGGAAACAGTCCCCTCGTTGCCGAGACAAGCCGTTCAATTTTGGCATAGTAAGCATTCATCCTGCGGCTGACAAAACGCGGATTAACATAGTCCTCCGGCTCACTAAAGAATGAAAGAGTCGCAATCAGCACTTGCAGCGAATTTTTAATTTCAAATTCAAACTGAGCGGCATAACGATCCATTTTTAACCGCTCAAAATATGATGTTCTAAGCTTAACAGAAGGATCATCTGCGGGACCGTTGCTCTTTGCTTCCGGATAATCCGGTCTGGCGGCAATGCTGTCAAGGTCATCCAGGTCGGCTATATCCACGGCACGTACCGAACGCGATTTCTTGCGGCCCGGTATAGCTAAATCGACAGTTTCCCGTCTTGCACGGCTTGCAGGCTTTTTGACAGGAGCCGGAAATAACACATCCTTCTCTACACCGACTTCACCGCCAAGAAGCTTAGCCATACGCCGTGCTTCATCAGCGTCGATTTCCCCGAGTTTTCCCCTAACCTTATCAAGTTCTCCGGGAGCATAAATTGCACTTGGCTTCTTACCCATAACTACACCCTTATATAGAGTTTTTCACCGATACCTAACTGGTTTTTAACCTGAATTTGATCTTCTTTGGCACTTACTACCATTCCATTATAATAACCCATAGCGAAAAAAAAATCACTATTTACCGCAAGAAGATTTGAGCCGTATTTAGTAAACTCATGGGGGGTAAATACCAGATCAATCATACCATCTAAATCCTGAATAACCCAGTCTGATTCCTGACCGTTGGGCATGGTGATTTTTACCGGAGGCAGGGGGGTGAGGCGTCCGTCTACCCATAATGCATTTTCATTATTTTTACGGTTATCCCTTGCCTGATTCTCCACTATATGGAATCCATACCGTTTGTCTTCCCCGTCAAAACCCATACCGCCGCAGAAAACCCCCAGCATCCGGTAAGGATAAAAACCCTTATAATCACGGAAAAGCCCCGAACAGCGTGCGGGATTCAAACTATGGTGCTTCTCTCCAAGCTCTATATCCCCTCTAACCGAAGTCAAAGATTTAAATGCATACATATTCCGGTTATCCGTAAAATTCAGCGACACAGCAAGCGGCGTAACATCACGACTGCCGATATTGAAAGCAAAATGGGCGGTAAGTGCCGGCTGCTTTTTCGTAGCTGCAATGTCCAGATCCAGCTTGATCGTATCTGCATTAAGCCAGGTATGGACACGAAAAAAAAAGTGCGGAGAACGGCATTCAACAGAACCGTGGGCAAGCTTGTTCGGCATTTTCAGGCTATTACCGGGAATAAGCTTCCGGTACACATATTTTTCTCCGCTTTCCTTGTCAAACAGAAAAATAAAAGCTATCTGGTACAGTTTTAAATTACCGAGAAGGGCTTCCAATAAAAAATGATCATCCTGAATGCTGAAGCTTTCCCATTCTTTAATACGATAGTCTTTGAGCCAGCGCGGAAGCGGCACAGGGTACGGCTTATTGATTTCCAAAAGGTCTACACGGGTAAATGCTTTATTCCAGGTTCCCGGCAGAGGCACTCCGTATTCAATCGGCGAACCCCGAGGGGCCAGGATTTCTCTTGTGTACATTGATACAACTCTACTACATTTTCGGCGCAAACCTCACATTTGCAGCATAAAAACCAGAAAAAAACAGCACTATTTGCCTAAAATAACACTTATGCGGGGCCCGCCGGCGGCCAAACGCACCGCTTGCGCGGCACGTTTACCACCGGCACCCGCCTAATCATGTTTTTGGGCAAATAGTGCTGCTGTTCCGCGGTGTACCGTCAATGTGAGAGTTGCTTTTTGATGGGGAAGCGCGCGGCACGCTTGCCACCGGCACCCGCCTAATCATATTTTTTAGGCAAATAGTGCTGCCGTCCTGCGATGTACATCAATGTGAGGGGTGCTTTTTGATGGGCTGCGTTTCAAACAGTGAGTTTTTCGCGGAGTTTTTCGGCGATGACCAGTAAATCCTCGCGGGTGTTTTGGGCGGGATCGTCCAGCACGGTTTCCAGTAATTCGTTGAGGATGATGCCGAGGGTTTTACCTGGTTTGATTCCCCGCGCGATCAAGTCGGTTCCGTTGACGGCAAGGTCTTTCAGTGCAAATGCGGACTTTTCACTCTGGGCTTTTTCCACACGGTACATGAGCGGGAGGAGGAAGTTCGGCCCCGGATCGGAGGCGGCAGTTGCATAGGCATCAGCGCTGCGAAGCTGGTATGTTTTGACGAGGTTCGCCTCGCCAACACGGACAATAAAACGGCGGACGGCGGCATCGCTCCATTCGTCGGTGTAATGGAACATGTGTTCCCTGACAAGATGGCACACCGAGTCGGTTAGCAAATTGGGAAAACGCAGCCGTTCCATGATTGCACGTGCCATTTTTTCAGATGCGGCTTCGTGCTGGTAAAATGTCCAAATGCCGTTTTCATCAAGATTGCGGGTGATTGGTTTCCCTATATCGTGCAATAGGGCGGCAATCCGCACATCCGGCGGATAGTTCTTTGCGGCGGCATAATCGCAGGCAAGCAGGGAATGCTCAAGCACATCAAAACGATGATTCCCTTTTTGATCAACACCTTTGCAGGCGGCAAGTTCCGGCAGGAACAGCCTGAGCAGCCCGGATTGCTCCATCAGCACAAAAGCGCGGGACGGTTTGTCTGATGCAATGATTTTTTCGATTTCGTCCTTTACCCGCTCTGCCGATACTTTAGCACACGTCTCCAGCGACCCCGGAATTGCGGCAAGGGTCGCCGGCTCCAGTTCAAAAGCAAGCTGTGCGGCAAAGCGAACCGCCCGCATCGGACGCAGTCCGTCCTCGGCAAAACGCGCCGCCGGATCTCCCACGCAGCGGATTATTCTTTTTTTGAGGTCGGCCTCTCCGCCAAATGGATCAACTTTTTCGCCTCCGGGAAGACGCAGGGCAATAGCGTTGATGGTAAAATCCCGGCGGGACAGGTCTTCTTCTATGCTTGATGTAAAATGCACTTGATCGGGCCTGCGCCCGTCAACATACCCTGCTTCGGTGCGGTACGTAGTTATTTCCATGGTTGTACCCCGGAATACGGCCGTTACCGTCCCGTGTTTAATGCCCGTTGGAAATACTTTCCCTTTCGGCTGTGCATTCCTGAATATGTCCATGACCTCATTGGGTGCGGCATTGGTTGCAAGGTCCCAGTCATGGGCCTTTTTACCCCTAAGCACATCCCGCACCGCGCCGCCGACGAGGCACAGTTCTTTATCACAGGCTTTAAAAACAGCGGCAATTTCTTTTAGTACAGGATGTATCTTCACATGGTTTACTGAACCGGCTTATAAAACATGATAGTGGGCAAATAGGTGGAAATGCTGTTAGGAGTAGTAATAGCCAGCACAGTTCCGGTAATACTATAGGTTGCAAATCCCAGCGGCCCGGTGTCATCAGCAAGATATATCCTTTTTGCGCCGACTATTGTGGTGGTGGTCCATGTTATATTTTCATCTGATACGCCGGCACGCAGAAACTTACCGTCATTACTAAACTCAAAGGTTTTCCCCTCAGTCCCCTCATTGTTTGCGGCTTCCTGTGAAAAATACCAGGCTGAGACAAGTTCGGTATCTCTTAAAGTCGGTATAAATTCGCTAAATCCAATCGTTGTGATTGCGGTGTCAAGAATTCTGGAGCGATCCCCTGCCCAAAGCAGCGAGCTTTCGTTCGTGGAGCCTTCATATATATGAGCAATGACCACATGGTATCCATTGCCTCTGTATTCATTATGATCTACCGGGGTAAACAACTCCATGGTTACCGACCCGCTAGATATTAACTTCGGAGAAATAGATGTAGCAACAAGATTACCTGGATTAGTTACCTTATAAAGATATACCATGAGATATTTGCCGTTGTAATCAGAATCTATTTGGGAAACAACGAGTGTCTTTTCATCTGTATTACCCAATGGATTATCCCAGTTACACCCTGCAACCAGGACGCTGAATGCCAGCATGAAAATCAGGGGAAGTATCCCAAACTTGCATACAATACACTGTTTTTGCATACATTACCTCAATATTAATTACTATTTATAGCTAATATACACCATCAGGAGTATAAATTCAACATGCGGTTGAATTTTTCTTTTTTCTGTCTGTATACTGATCCTGTGGACAGGCAATTAGGCATTGTATTTACCGGCGGCGTAGGCCCGCAGCCGCAGGCAATCAGACTGTTGATTGACAGCCTGAAAACAGAGCCTCTGACAGTTGCCGCCGACTCCGGGCTGCTCCTTGCCGAAACGGCGGGAATCAAGCCTCAGTGGATTATCGGAGACATGGATTCACTGAATGAATCACCGGGGGGCAAAGAGCGTTTACATAACTACCCCGTCGAAAGAGTTATCAGTTATCCCGCCGACAAAGATTACACCGACACCGAACTAGCGCTTACCCTGCTTCGGGAAAAAGGCTGTGACATAACATGGATAATCGGTGGCGGCGGCGGCAGGATTGACCACCTGTTGGGCATCAGAGACCTGTTTGAACGGGAGTATTTTCCCCGCCGCTGGCTCACGGCTGCCGAAGACATTTTCTGCATCGAAGACGGCAGCTTAACGCTTGGTCTTGACAAAGACAGCCTCGTTTCGGTTTTTCCTCTGGGTGCAGGCCCGTGGAAGGCGGAAAGCCGGGGGCTAAAATGGCCTTTGGATAATGTGCATTGGGAACGGGGGTTTTACGGGCTCAGCAACAGGACGATTACAGAAGATGTGCAGATATATGCCGCACAGGGACGTTTCTTAATTGTCTGCAACGCGAACGCTTGTGTTTCCGTCTAAATCGTACTATCCTGTCAACATGGATACAGCAATTCAGGTCGAATTGGAGAAACTCAAAAAACTCATTGTTAATACCCTTCCTATCAAGCAAATTTACCTTTTTGGTTCTTACGCCTACGGAACAGCGCATAAAGATTCCGACCTGGATTTATACGTGGTTTTGAAAGATGAAGTTCAAATGCGTGATATAGATGCTGCGATTAAGATACGATTGGCTATAAGCGACCAGCAGACAATGCCTATTGATCTACTCGTTAGTAAAAACAGCCAGTATCTGGAACGTAAAGCAGCTCCAACGCTGGAACGAAAGATAGCCAGAGAAGGGATCCTGGTTTATGGAATTTAAAGGAATAGTTCAACAATGGATTGAAAAAGCCGATAAAGATTTAGCTTTGGCTAATCATACAGCAAAAACTATGTGGCCTACCCCGCATGAAATAGTCTGTTTTCACTGTCAGCAGTTTGTTGAAAAATATCTCAAGGGTTTTCTGGTCTCAAAAGGGCAGGAACCACCCTATACTCATGATTTGGTAAAACTTACTTCTCTTTGCGAAACAGAAAAACCAGAATTTGGGCAAATAAAACAGAAGTGTGTCGTTTTAACTGAATATGGAGTTCAACCCCGTTATCCAGGGGGAATGGAGATAATTGAGGAAGATATGATGAGAGCTTTGCGTATTGCAGAAGATATAAAAGCCTTCATACAAGAAAAAGCGCCGGAACTATTTAGTACCGATGAGAATTAAAATTGTACAGGGGGATATGTGCCGGCAGTAGTTATCGATGGAAAAGCAATCAGCCAAAAAATCCGTGAAGATGTCCAACGGCGGACAACTATTCTCAAGGAAAAGAGCATTACTCCCTGCCTTGCGGTGATTTTGGCAGGCGAAGACCCGGCAAGTATTTCTTATGTAACGGCAAAGGAAAAAGCCCTTACCGAAGCGGGCATGACAGGGAGGAATATACATCTTCCGGCAGATACTGCTGAAACGAAACTCCTTAACCTGATTGCAGAACTCAATAAAGATACTTCTGTTCACGGCATCCTCGTACAGCTTCCCCTTCCCCGGCACATAAACGAAGACAAAGTGATAACGGCCATCGATCCTGCCAAAGATGTTGATGGTTTTCATCCGGTTTCGGTAGGGAATATGGTGCTGGGCAGGCCGGGTTTTCTTCCCTGCACACCGCACGGGGTTTTAGTATTGCTGAGGGAAATAAAACACCCTCTTTCCGGCGCACATGCCGTGGTGGTTGGCCGCTCAAACATCGTAGGGAAACCTCTGGCAAATCTGCTAACCCGCCGCGATGTGAACGCGACGGTAACGGTCTGCCATACCGGTACCAAAGACCTTGTCCGCCATACCCTTGAAGCCGATATTCTCATTGCCGCCGCCGGAAAGCCCGCGCTCATTACGCCGGAAATGGTAAAACCCGGCGCAGCGGTAATTGACGTAGGAGTTAATCGTGTGCCGGATTCATCGGCAAAAAACGGTTACCGGTTATGCGGTGATGTGGAAAATGCCGTTGCTGAAAAAGCGGGTTATATCACGCCGGTACCGGGGGGCGTTGGTCCCATGACCATCGCCATGTTAATGCAAAATGTCGTTCAGGCAGCGGAGGAAAGTAAAGTATGAATGAACAGGAATGGAAAGACGTGAATCCCCAAACAGCAGACCTGCCGGATAAAGGCAGGGCGGTAATTCTTTGTATTGTCGGCGGGATAGCATTTGGAATTGTCGGGTTTGTCGGTATGAAAATACGGCCTGTAGGACTTGCAGTAGGAATTTTTGCATTGATGACAGGTATAAGCATGTTTATTCGTAAAAACAGGAAAGTCAATGCCAAAACCGCCGCTCTGATAACTGCAGCCGGTTTTCTTATCCTGCTTGCCAACCCGCGCTTTGGATTCGCTGCGGGGATTGCCGGTACTTTTATCATTATCGGCGCAATAGGGCTTGTGGCGCTTGGTCTGGTTAAAGCAATCAAGCTTAGCTGGGATCTGGGAAAAAAATATTGAACAGGTTTTTAAAGGGAGCTGTCCTAAAACCGAAGTTTGGGGACAGCCCAGGGTAATTCTTGAAATATTTTTTTGAAACATACGGCTGTCAAATGAACAATGCGGAATCGGCTGCTCTTGTTCTGGTATGCCGGGAACGCGGCTGGACTGCCGCATCCGACGGGGTAAGCGCCGATCTGGTTGTACTCAATACCTGTTCGGTACGGCTCACTGCCGAGCAGCGGGTACTGGGACGCATAGGTCTATACGCAAGCATGAAAAAAAAGCGGCAGGGGCGGCGTGATGCCCAAAGGCATTTCGCCCTCGTAATAGCCGGATGCATGGCACAACGGATGGGAGAAACACTCAAAGAACAGTTTCCTGCAGTTGATTATGTGATGGGAACCGCAAGCCGTTCCGTATTTCCGCTAATTCTGGAAGCAGTAGAAAAAAACATCAATTCGGGCTCTTTCCCGGATATCACCCTTGATGAATCCCCCAAATTTGCATTTTCATCATCACATCTTGAAGAAGGACAGCTTTCACTTTCGGTACGCAGTTTTGTCCCCATCATGCATGGCTGCAATAATTATTGCTCATACTGCATTGTCCCTTATGTCCGGGGCAGGGAGGTCTCACGAGACCCTGCAATGATTGCCGAAGAAATACGGCTTGTCGGCGGACGAGGGGTTCGCGAAATTACTTTGCTGGGTCAGAATGTCAATACCTATAACTGGATCGGAGCGGATTCCGGTGAACCGTTACATTTTGCCGGTCTGCTGAAAATTGTTGCCGCCGAAGCACCCAAAAACGGTGTCGAATGGCTGCGCTTCCTGTCGGCGAATCCCAAAGATTTTTCTCCCCAGACCATTCAGGTGATGGCCGAAAACCCCGTTTTCTGCCGCCATTTGCATCTCTGCGTCCAGCACGGTTCAAACAGCATCCTCGCGGCGATGAACCGGGGGTATACCCGTGAACAGTACCTTTCGCTGGTTCGGGAAATTCGCGCTGCCATGCCAGGGATAAGCCTTTCTACCGATATACTGGTGGGTTTTCCCGGCGAAACAGAACATGATGTGGAAGAGACCCTGGCACTCATGGAAGAAGTGCAATTTTTATATGCCTATATGTACCATTTTAACCCCCGAGAAGGAACCGCCGCATACTCGCTGCCCGAGCGAATAAGCGAGGATGTCAAAAAGGAACGGCTTTCCCGGGTAATCAGCCTGCAGAAGAAACACACCGCAAAACTTCTTAAGGAACGGATAGGAGCGCGTGAACGGGTATTGATTGAGGGAATTTCCCGTAAAAACACCGAAGAATTAATAACACGTACAGAACGGGACGAAATGGCTGTTGTTCCCGGCCCGGCTTCCATGATAGGATGTTTTGGAGAGTTAACATTTTCCGGATTGCGGGGAAACACATTTCGCGCAAAGGAGTTATCATAATGAAGGAGATACTACCATGCCCTGGAGATTAATTCAGTTTATTGTTGTTTTTATTATATTGCTTCTGTTTATTGTGTTTAATCTGGAAAATAAAAGCAACATTAGTTTTGGTTTTTATGAGATCAAGGACGCCCCGGTGTTTCTTACCGCATTTTTTTCATTGATTATTGGCATGTTTTGTGCGATACTGTTTACTCAAGTTTTTAAACCGGGAAAGAAAAATGCTTTTCCGAAAGATAAAAGAAAAAAGGCTGCAAAACCAGATAAACGAGGTGAAAATTATGATGCAAACAGCGGGCATTTTGGGATCGATTAACCACTATCGTATTGGCAAATTGTTTGCCATTATTCTGTTCCTTGCCGCAGGGAATGGGTATGCACAAAACCCCGGGCTTATAAGCTCCTGGCAATTAGGCGCAGAAATACTTGAGCTTGAAGGAAGATTATCGCAGCCCCGTATCACCGCCTCCGAAAGACATGAAGCATTGGTGCGCCTTGCCCGTCTGCGGCAGCTATCCGGCGATCTTGCCGGTGCTGCCGAAAACTGGCTGGATGCCGCGGCCGCTAACCAGTCTGATGATGCAGCTTTGGTAGCCGGCGCTTACTGCCTGGCCGCAATAGGCGAATGGGAAAGGGCATTGTGGGCAATAAATCCGCTGCTTGCATCCGGCAGACAGGGAATGCCCTTGATTCAGGCTCATTATCTGGATGCCAGCCTGAGGGCGCGGATAACCGGCGATGTTTCTTTGCTTGCCAGCCTTGCCGATAATCCTTTGTTTGCTCCATTACACCCCCTTATTTTATACACACTTTGGCGAATAACTGATGAAAACCCCAGCTTTGCCCCAGAGGGCAGTGCACAAAGGTGGGAGTCCCGCCTGCGTGCCGAATTCCCCCAAAGCCCGGAAGCCCGCGCCAGCAGTTCAGGAACTACAGAATCCATTGTACAAGGCCCCATCTGGATGCTTTTCCCCGGGATGACAACAACACCTTCCGCAAGCAGAACGCCAAGTGCAGCGCCGCCTGCTGCTATGACAGGCACAACAGGCCCTGTCCTGCAAACCGGGGTATTTAGCAGAGAAGCAAATGCTCAGGGTCAGGCAGAAGCACTGCGAAGGGCCGGCTTTACCGCTTTTGTAACCAGTAGAATGGTTAACGGCGTGGAGCATTGGGCCGTCACTGTGCCTGCCGGGCAGGATTCAAACCGGACTTCACAGGAGCTAACACGGGCAGGGTTTGATTCGTTTTTAGTGAGAAATTAAGCAACGGTGACAGAGGTACCATTTTCCGACTAAACCGCATCACATTGCATAAAAGTCTTGACTTTTTTGAATTATGATGCATAATAGTCATATGAATCGAAGGCGTAAAGAGCAAATTCTCAAAGACCTGCACTCAAAAATTGTTTTTCTAACCGGGCCCCGACAGGTAGGTAAAACCTGGCTTGCCCATGACATTGCACGGGAATTTACCCATCCGGTGTATTTAAATTATGACAACCGGGGAGATCGGGAAATAATTGAAAAAGAAGCATGGCTTGGCTCTACGGACTTTATTGTTTTTGACGAAATCCATAAAATGCCCGGATGGAAAACCTATATTAAAGGTATTTATGACACTAAACCGGCAGCATTGAAAATCCTGGTTACCGGAAGCGCCCGATTGGAATATTTTCGACAGACCGGCGAATCGCTTTCCGGCCGGTATTTTACCCACCGGCTTTTTCCCTTTTCGCCGGGAGAATTGGCTGCGGCAGGCGCACCGCCGGACATTGATCGCCTGATAAGCCGCGGCGGGTTTCCCGAGCCTTTTTTGGCTGAAGATTCGCCTTCCGAAAAAGATGCGCCACCCGGAGGTGGCGAGACTTTTGCCTCGCGGTGGCGAAAACAGTATGTAGACGGATTAATCCGTGAAGATGTTCTTGATTTTGAAAAATTCAGCGATTTTAAGTCCCTCAAACTCTGCCTGGAACTGTTAAGAAGCCGGGTTGGGTCTCCGGTTTCCTATGCATCCATTGCCGGTGATATAGGAATATCACCCAATACGGTTAAAAAATATATTCAGGTTTTTGAAGAACTATACATCATCTTCCGGGTAACACCTTTTACCGGAAATATTGCCCGATCCCTGCTCAAGGAACCAAAAATATACTTTTTTGACACTGCCCTTGTTGAAGGGGATGAAGGAATTAAATTTGAGAACCTCACGGCTCTGGCGCTGGCAAAAGAAGCGGCAGCCGAAGAGGATATTAAGGGAATTCCCGCTGCCCTCCACTATGTACGGACTAAAGACGGTAGGGAAGTTGATTTTTGTTATACCAGAAACAACAAAGCACTATTTCTTCTGGAAACAAAACTTTCCGATTCCACTATCAGCAAAAATCTCCATTATTTTTGTGCAAAGTATACCATTCCGGGTATACAACTGGTTAAAGACATAAAACGAGAACGCCAGGAAGGCGGCCAAATAGGCATTGAAGTACGGTCTGCTCTTCCCTGGCTTGCAGAACTGGAGTAGCATCTGTCCGCATTAAACGGACAGACAAAGATTCTGCCCTTTTCATTCTGTTTTTATTGCAATATAATGTATTATGGCTGAAAAAGGCAAACTGTGGATCATCCTTAACCCTGTGGCTGGAAAGGGTAAGGCGGCAAAACAGCTTCCAAAGATAGACCGGTATTTAAGTGAAAAAAAATGTGATTACAGAATAATCCTGACAAAAGGGCCGAATGATGCATTGGAAATTGCGCGAAACCTTCCCTTGGGTGATGATGATGCAGTTGTCGCGGCCGGGGGAGACGGAACCTGCAATGAAGTTGCCAACGGATTGCTTTTACGGAATCCAGCTCCCGCAAAACCTCCGATAATCGGGATTCTCCCCGTAGGCAGGGGCAATGACTTTTCTTCAACGCCGAAAATTCCCCAAGATATAGAAAAAGCACTTGACACCCTGACTGCATGGAAACTCCATACCCTGGATGCGGGCAAGGTGACCGGGGGATTTTTCCCCGATGGCCGTTATTTTGTTAACGGGGTTGGTATCGGCTTTGATACAAAGGTGGGTTTTGATGCCGCCAGGATGAAAATAAAAAGCGGCCTGGCTTATGTAATTGGCGCAATAAATAATATTATCCGCTACGAACCGTCTCCGGTGCTGCACATACGTTATGATGATCAGGAAATAACCATCCCGGCAGTGCTTGTTTCCATTGTCAATGGCAGGCGCATGGGGGGTAGTTTTTACATGGGGCCAAATGCACTCCTGGACGACGGCCTTCTGGACATCTGCTGCGTACGGCGGCCTGCTACCCGCCGCAGGCTTGTTCGTGTTTTTCTCCACTACTTCAAAGGAACCCAGGCTGAATTCGAAGGCGTATACATGGGCAAGGCATTGCAATTCCATTTAAGAGCGCTTGAGGGAGGCATGGCTGCCCATTGCGATGGCGAGACTATCTGTTATGACGGTAAGGAACTGGAAATTTCCTGCATACCCGGCGCACTCAGGCTGATAGGGGTTTAACGTGGGATTCAGGCGGACTATGGTTAATGCTATTCTGAAAAGTATTGTTAACACCCTCTGCAGAATTGACAGCAGTGATTTTTTTGAGATCTTATCAAAAAGCAAACCCATGCTTATTGCCGTTAACCATATCAATTTTCTTGAAGTGCCAATTTTGGTAGCACAGAGTTATCCCCTGTATGTTACCGGTATGGCAAAAACAGAGACATGGAAAAACCCGTTCTTCGCATTTCTGTTCAATACATACCAGGCAATCCCCATTGACCGGAACAAGGCTTTTCGCGGCGCATTTAATCAGGTGCGAAAAGCAGTTGATGATGGTTTCTTTGTGGCTGTTTTTCCGGAAGGGACCAGAAGCATAAACGGTGTTTTAGGGCAGGGGAAAGCAGGAATCATTCACCTTGCCTTCCATGCAGACGTACCGGTTCTGCCGGTTGTTCATTACGGAGGGGAAAATATCTGGAAAAACATCCGGCAGCTAAGGCGTACACCGTTTTATTTCAAAGCCGGCCGCCCGTTTAAAATAAAATTTCAGGGAATGCCGCAGAAGGAGGCGCGGGAGGAAATGCTCGGCGAAGTGATGGGGCAGATGGCTCGGCTGCTGCCTGTTGAAATGAGAGGCCCTTATGCCGGCAGAGCGGAACAAGAATGTAAATATCTGGAATTCCTGGAATGATTCATATTTTTGATATTGACAATACCTTAATAAAAAAAACAAGCACATGGTACTTTCTGCGCGAGGCGCTCGGTAAAAAAATCATCGGTGTTTCACAAATTCGCTGTCTGCCTCTTGCATGGATACGGTATAAAATCGGCTTTCCCAGAGAGAATTTTATCGAAGACGCGGTCAAGTATTTTGCAGGCATTGAAGAAAGTATCGTTGATCAAACAGCACTCGCCTGCTTTGAATGCCGGATTAAGCAAAACATTTACGCAGATGCCGCAAAACTAATTTATAACGCGCTTGAGCAGGGTGAAAAAGTAATTTTTGCAACATCTTCATTCAGGTCAATAATACGGCCCATTGAGCAATTTTTCGGTATAGAAGGCTCCCTGGCAAGCATGCTGGAATTCCGCGATGGTAAAACAACCGGTAAAACCATTGGCCGTAACATATTCGGCGAAAGAAAAAAAACTGCGGCAGAAGACTGGTTGGAAAAAAACGGCTTCCATCCCCGTGATGTTTGCTTCTACTCAGACTCTTATACCGACATACCACTTTTGGAAATTTGCGGCAAACCGTTTGCAGTAAACCCTGATTGGATTCTGGAACGGGAAGCGAAAAAACAGCACTGGGAGATTTTGCGCTTCCGCAAAACTTTGGGAAAATGACGAACACTGTTTTCCCGTGCAATGGACTTGTATAAAGGATTTTACGATGAACAAAAGAGAGCGTTTTTTAAGCGTAATGCATTTCAAAAAACCTGATGACAGGCTGCCTATGATAGAATGGGCAGGCTGGTGGGACAAGACCCATCACCGCTGGCAGCGCGAAGGGCTGCCGATGCATCTGCAAAGCGAGGATCTCGTAGAGTATTTCGGCCTGGACGATCTGTCTTGCATCATGGCAGGCGGTAAATCAGGCAAATGCCCCAATCCCCCGCATCATGGTGCGGGGATAATAAGTGATGAAGCAGCCTATGAAAAAATAAGACCCTTTATTCTAAACGATGAACTGGTTGAAAGCGCGGTATATCAGGCACAGCAGCTTAAAGAAAAACATGATAAAGGAACAATAGCAGTCAGGCTGTGGCTTGACGGCTTTTTCTGGTTTCCCCGCTCGCTGTTTGGAATAATGGAACATCTGTATGCATTTTATGATTATCCCGAATTGATGCACCGGATAAATAATGATCTTGCCGATTTTAATCTGCGTGTAATGGAAGCCGTTTTCCCCATTCTCAAACCGGACATGGTGGGATACGCCGAAGATATGTCCTATAATAACGGCCCTATGTTGTCCGAAGCGATGTTTGAAGAATTTCTTGCTCCTTATTATCACAAAACGATCCCTTTTATTAAAAGCCATGGTATAAAAGTTCTGATTGATACAGACGGCGACCTGACAATGATGATACCCTGGCTTTTAAGAGCAGGCGCTGACGGTATATATCCGCTGGAAAGACAGGCAGGCGTAGATATAAAAGAAATACGCAGGCAATTTCCTCAATTATTAATAATGGGCGCATACGATAAAATGGTCATGTCAAAGGGAGAGCAAGAAATGCGTGAAGAATTTGAAAGGCTGCTACCGGTTATGTGTTCCGGTGGTTTTCTCCCCTCTGTCGATCATCAAACGCCGCCGGAAGTACCGTTGGAGAATTACCGGATATACTTAAATTTATTTAAGGAATACTGTATAAAAGCGGTACAATGATAAACATTGAAAAAGAAAAGCCCTGTTTAAATAGTGACAAGCGCTCAATTTTTATGCTATAAAAGAAAAACATAATTACCGGAGAATTAATGAAGAAGAATATATCTGTTGTGCCAGTATTAATAAATAAAAACCTCAGGCTTGCGGCAAGGGCATTTTCCGGCATTTCAGGAATACGTATGGCTCATCTGCGTCCCAAGCGTGACTTTAATTATAACCATTTCAAAAACCTTTCTCTGGTATACTTCAAGCTCACTGCAGCATGTAACCTCCGCTGTGTTATGTGCGGGCAATACGGCGATAAGGGTAACATGAAAGATTGTGCCGCAGAGGAAGCAAAAAAATCCCTCCCGCTGGAAACATGGATGCGTTTTACCGATGAAATTGCACAGCAGCGTCCGGTAACCTACATCTGGGGAGGCGAGCCGTTTCTCTACCCCGATCTGATGCCTCTTGCGCGGTACATGGTGAAAAAAGGCCTGTTCGTAAGCGTTAATACCAACGGCACACTAATGGAACGTTATGCCGAGGATATTGTGCGCGACAAATGGGGTGCAATTTTGGTCTCGCTTGACGCTTTCCGCGATGTGAACGACTCCCTGCGGGGCAAAGGTTCGTATGACAAGGTAATTGCCGGATTTAAAGCCGTCAACCGGGAAAAGAAAAAGCAAAAAAAACGTTTGCCTCTTTTGGGGATTGTTACGGTAGTAACAAACCGTAATTACCTCGATCTTGTCAATTTAACCGATGCAAGCAGGGAATATAACATTGATCTTCATATAATGAATCTTGGCACCTATACAAACGAAAATATTGTGGCAGCGCAGAAACAGTTTATGAAGGAAAAGCTTGATACCGACATAGACTGCCTTGAAAGTTACAACACCGGGTACAATCTGGGTATTGACGGGAAAAAGCTTCACGGTATTTTGCAGGACATTCATTCGAAAAACCACGGCCATCCCATACTCACGGTGCCTGCTCTTAACCCCGAAAAAACCCACACCTACTATGCAGAGCTTGAAACACCGGTTCGTAACCACTGTGTTGTGCCCTGGTGCCAGGCAAACGTCAACTACAACGGAGATGTGCATTTCTGTGCCGATTATCCCGACTATATTCTGGGAAACATAACCCAACAATCATTTAGAGATATCGTCAATGGTGATCGTGCCAATACTTTCCGCAAGACGATCCATGCCTGCGAAGGCGGGATGTTTCCCGGCTGCCTCCGTTGTTATCAAAACATGCTTTTTGGCAGGAAGATAAAAGGGTATTGACAAAATCCAATTCTTTAGGCATTGTACCCAAAGTTATGTAATCACTTATTATGGGAGGTGGCGGCATGGCCGAAGTAAAAAGAAAAATAACCAATAAAAACACAGGCAAAACTACCAGTAAAACCGCAAGTAAGGTTGCTGGTAAACCAGTTACGGGTAAATCTACAGGAAAAACTGTAAATAAGCCTGCTGGTAAGGTTACAGGTAAGCCTGCGGGCAAGGTTGTAAGTAAATCTGCGGGGAAACCCGCAAGTAAGCCTGTAAGCAAACCAGCACCTAAAACAGTGAGCAAACAAGCCGGGAAAACAGCAAATAGGCCCGGTAACAAAGCTGCAAGCAGGTCTGCCGAAAAAGGCGCAATCAAGAATTCTCCAAAAGCAGCCGTAAAAAGAAACGGTAAAGCGGCAAAAACTCCAAGTAAGGGGGCAAAACCCCGGTTGCCTGCACCAAAACCTGCACCAAAAATTGATCCACAGATTTTTACCGCAAATATGGAACTGGCCCTTTTGGAATTGAAAGCGGAAATAAACGAAAATCTTATAGCCAACAACAACGATTTCAAAGAAATTGTTGAAGGGACGGCAAAAGACCTTGCAGACATCGCATCTGATGATATCGACAGAAAAATAATTGAAGCCCTTGGTTCACAGGAGCTTAAACGACTGAGGTTAATTGAATCTGCTCTTGGTCGAATCAAACAGGGGAAATACGGCTATTGTATCAAGTGCGGTGTGGAAATCCCCCAGGAAAGACTTGGGTCTATACCTTATGCCCTCATGTGCATAAGATGTAAGTCCGATGAGGAAAGACGTAACAGGTAACCCCCTGCAGCAAATCTTCATTTGGTTTAACAGGGAGCGGGAAATAGTGACCATTCCCCACTCCCTGTTATTAAAGGATTTTTACTCTACTACTGCAATAACATCAGCCATTTTCAGGATGAGGTGATCCACATCTTTGATTTTAATTTGTGTTCCGGCGTATTTGTCGTACATTACTTTCTGGCCGGCTTTTACCTTGATTGCATCCTTGTCATCGCCGACTTCTACCACCACGCCCTGCTGAGTTTTCTCCTGGGCGGTATCCGGGATGATAATCCCTCCGGCGGTTTTTGCTTCATTTTTCTCCAGCTTCACCAAAACCCGGTCTGCCAAAGGTTTTACCTTCATGTTATTCCTCCATATCTCTTTACGAAATTAGCGCCTGTCCCAAACTGGTCTTAGAAGCGCTTATCTGTGTTTTTACACTATACAAAAAAACAGCCGGCAGGGTCAAGTAAGGGGACACTGCCGGTATTTTAATTTTATTCTGTATTGTACGATACTTATATTATGATACAAAGAGTCGAATACCTGAAATGTCTGGAAAACTGGCGTGAACAGCAACTGGTAAAGATCGTGAAAGGAGTGAGGGGCTGCGGAAAAACTACCCTGTTTGCCATGTATATTGACTGGCTGAAACAATCGGGCGTTGAAGACGGGCAGATCATCTTTATCAATATGGAAGATCCGGCAAGCAAATCCCTCTTTAATTACCAGGGTTTGAACGGTTATATTAAAAAACGGCTTTGTGTGAATAAATGTACCTATATCTTCATTGACGAAATTCAAAAGTGTACAAATTTTGAAAAAGCAATTGAAGGGTTTATACTTAAAAAACAGGTTGATTTGTATGCCGCATCATCGGATGCCTGTATTGTATCAAATTTACCGCATGTTGAAATCCGGATGCTGACACTGTCTTTTGCCGAATATCTGATTTTTACCAAATACCGCAATGACAGACCGAAAATCCCCGGCAGGACGGAAATTCCGGACGCTTCTGCTTCTCCTGACGGGGATAACCCCGCAAAAATACCGGCACATTCAAAAAGCGACAGGAGACTTCCCCGGCAGAGAGAGCAAATTGAAAAATACCTCCGGCGCGAAGCGTTTAACAATTATGTGAGTTTTGGCGGTTTTCCGTTTGCCGCAGTCCTGAACTGCGATACAAGCCTGATATGTCAATGTGTTGAGGGGATTTATAATACAGTTTTGATAAAAAGCGCGGCGCGGCAGAGCAATATTAACAACATTCCCCTGCTTGAGTGCATTGCAGAACTGATGAGCCATTCTACAGGCCGTCTTTTCAGTTCCAAAAAAACAAGTACGGCAATCAGCGCGAAATGGAGAAAAATTTCCGTTAATACCGTAGAAGCATATATCGGTGCATTGCAATCGGCTTTTTTATTCTATTATGCCGAACGGTATGATATAAAAACCGGGAAACGCCTGAAAACACTTGGTAAATATTATATTGCCGATACGGGAATACGAAATATGCTGCTTGAACCTGACGCGCCCGAACTTGAAGGCCATCTTGAAAACATTGTTTTTCTGGAACTGCTGCGCCGGGGGTTCCAGGTTTACATCGGGAAAAACGGCAGTGACGAAATTAATTTTGTTGCATTTTCAGACAATGACGGCAGCAGGAAAACAGCATATTTCCAGGTAGCAGCTTCAGTAAGAGATGGGGCCGTTCTGGCCGAAAAACTGTCTCCTCTGGAACAAATTCAGGACGACAACTCCAAATACATTCTTAGCCTGGACGAAACTCCTTTCCGGGCAACCCACAACGGCATTACCCGGAAGAATTTAATCGACTGGCTGCTGGATTCGTGATGGGAAGGTTTGTGAGGCAAGCAAAACGCAAATTCACGCCATATATATAGTATGAAACACAAATCTTTTGAAACATTGCTGCCATATATGGCGGCAGGGGCATTCCTTGCAGCAGCCTTGTTTTTTGGCTGCACAAGCCTGAAAACCGGCGTAGAAACTGTGTCTGAAAGCACTGCGGACGCTGTTGGCAGCGCCAGGGGTTACCGCGGTATAATACGTGTGCGTGTCGGTATGGAAAACGGAACAATCACTGAAATTACCGTAACCGAATCAAGCGAAGACAGAGTTGTGGGAGCAGCAGCAATCGAAGAGCTGACAGATCTGGTGCTGATGTACAACACCACTGAACTTGATGCGATTTCCGGGGCTACCGAAACCAGCAAGGGCTTTCTTGCGGCGATAGAGGATGCAATACGCTGAGATTCCACTTGGCTGACAGGATGACAAAGTCGGGCAAAGGTGCAATACTCTATACATGAGCGACTGTATTTTTTGTAAAATCGTGAAAGGTGAAATTCCCGGCAAAAAAGTCTATGAAGATGATGAGTTGCTGGCATTCCACGACATTATGCCGGTGGCTCCGGTGCATATCCTTATCATTCCCAAAAAGCATATACAAAGCCTGCTGCATGCACAAGCGGAAGACACCGCCATGCTGGGCCGCTTGATGAACAAAGCACGGGAACTGGCAAAAGAACAGGGCTGCGGTGAAAGCGGTGCGCGTTTTGTTATCAACGCCGGGCGTGATGCAAAGCAATCCGTCGATCACCTCCACATCCACATTCTTGGCGGACGTTCCCTGCGCTGGCCTCCGGGTTGATAATATCCAAAACTCGGTTAGTTTTGGATATTATCCTGCGTCTTCGATTAAATTTTTCATGATGTACTCCCGGCGTTCGGGGGTGTTCTTGCCCATGTAAAATGTCAGCACCTGGGGAACGGTTTTAAGGGTGTTAACCGACACCGGTATCAGCCGTATATCATCACCGATAAACTGTTTAAATTCACTGACATTGATCTCGCCCAGTCCTTTAAAACGTGTAATCTCGCTTTGACTGCCCATATCGGCAGTAGCCGCATCGCGTTCTTTTTCCGAGTAGCAGTAACGGGTTTCTTTTTTCGTTCTGACCCGGAACAGCGGAGTTTCCAGAATAAATATTCTTCCGGCAGTAACAAGCTCTTCGAAAAATGAGAGAAAAAATGTCAGCAGAAGGTTGCGTATGTGGAAACCGTCAAAATCGGCATCGGTGGCAATAACAATTTTCGCATAACGCAGGCCGTCAATATCATTTTCTATGCCCAGAGCCATCATCATATTGAACAGTTCTTCGTTCTTGTAGATTGTAGTCCGTTTTTTGCCGTACATATTTTCCACTTTGCCTCTAAGTGGGTAAACAGCCTGAGTCATAACATTGCGGCTGCTCGTAATGGAACCGGCGGCGGAATCGCCTTCGGTAATAAATATCATCGATTCTTCACCGTGTTTGCCGTCTTCAAGATGATATTTGCAATCTTTAAGCTTGGGGATTTTAAGGGCGATTTTTTTTGCTGCCTCCCGCGCTTCTTTTTTTACCGCATTAAGTTCGGTACGGAGGCTTTCGTTGGCAATAATCTTGGATTCCAGTTTCTTTCCCGCCTCGGGGTTTTTATGCAGCCAATCCTCAACCGCATTGCGTGTTTCATGTACAATCCAGGCGCGTATATCGGTGTTACCCAGCTTGTTCTTTGTCTGGCTTTCAAAAACAGGGTTTTTGAGCTTTATGGCAATGGCTGCGACTGTTCCCTCGCGGATATCTTCGCTGCGGTAATCTTTCTTGAAAAAAGTTTGTATGCCCTTGAGAAAGCCTTCTTTGAAAGCCGACAGGTGTGTTCCGCCGTCTGAAGTATACTGGCCGTTGACAAACGAAAAATATTCCTCTCCGTAGTTGTTTGTGTGGGTAAAGGAAAACTCAAGCTGGCCATGTACGGGAAACTGCACATTGGATGAATGATCGCCTTTGTAGTAGCCCAGAGGGTATATGCAGTCATCTCCCGTTTCTTCGTATAACAAGTCGTAAAGACCGCGTTTTGAAACAAACTGCTTGCCATTAAATGTCAGTGACAGACCGGCGTTAAGGTAGGCATAGTTCTGTATGCGTTTTTCGATAAATTCCGCGTTAAAAAGATAGTCGGGAAATATATTGGGGTCAGGGGTAAATTCAACATAGGTTCCGTCTTTCTGCTTTTCCCTGAGCTTTCCCTTGCGCTGGCTTTTAAGACTTCCCCGTTCAAATACCGCCTCGGCATATTCGCCGTTTCGTATCGCCACTACCCTAAAATGAACCGACAGCGCGTTCACCGCCTTTGTTCCAACACCGTTAAGCCCCACAGAAAACTGGAAAACATCATCGTTATATTTGGCTCCGGTGTTAATTATCGAAACACAGTCCACGAGTTTTCCCAACGGGATACCACGCCCGTAATCCCTGACTTTAACCGTGGCAGTACCGGGATTTGCACTGTCCTTGACGGCAACTTCTATTACCTTGCCGTTGCCCATTATGAATTCGTCAATACCATTGTCAATAATTTCCTTGAGGAGGACATATATTCCGTCATCGGGGTTGGAACCGTCGCCCAGCCGCCCGATGTACATGCCTGTCCTCAGGCGTATATGCTCAAGCGAAGAGAGGGTTTTTATTTTTGATTCATCATATACCCCGGGAATATCATTGACGGGGGTTTTACCGCCGGCTTTAGATTTTACTGTTTTGGCTGCCTTTGCGGCTTTTTTTGCTTTTACTGCCATGTTATCCCAAATCTTTATTATAAAAGTTTTCCAAGTTTTTCAATATTTGCTTCGGCATCCTTTATGCCCGATTCAAATTCTGCAATCTGTATTTCTGCCTGTGTTATCTTGCTCTTCCTGTCCTGAATCATCTTGTGAAACTTATCTATTTTTGCCTTTTCATCATCAATGGCCAGAGACGCCTTCAATTTTTCTATTGATGTTTCAATGTTATTTATTGATTCGTTAATCCGTGCGGCATCATCCAGTATTTCCCGATCGTCATCATGTAACAGAGAATCTAAAAACTGCCTTCGTTCACTTTTATCATTTTCCGGATCGATTTTTATGGATGCAGTCTCTGCACCAATACGCCTGAACAGGCTCTTCAGATCATCCCGAACGCGGGTTATATGGTTTTTCAGGGTTTGAATTTGCTTAAGAGGACCGCCTTCGGAATTAAAGCTGCCGGAAATATTTTTTTTCTCTTCTTTCAGCGTTTCCAAATCCTGCGAAAGAGCACGGGAAACGGCGCGTTTCTGTTGGATTTCCTCACAAAGACTTTCAACATCCATGACATTCTGATCATAATTCATATCAGGCTGAACAACGGTGTCTGTGATTTCATTGGTATCCCGGCGGCTGTAACGTTCACCAACATTCCGGCGAAGATGTTCAAGGTTCTCCTGCGCTTTTGTGAGGAAGGAACGCAGGACAAGAACCTGAGCGCTTTTACCTATCCAGGCAAAGACATTGCTCCCTTCCCTCTGTTCAAGATCAGCAAGACGATCCTCAAGTGAAAGAACCTTTGTCAGCAGAGCATCGGCCTGATCACGGTACTGAACGCAAAAAACCGCATAATCGCCGTCGGTGTCATCCGAAGCATCCAGTAACAGTTTGCCAAGAAGGCCGTACATGACGCTCAATTCCTTTAGGCCGACACTTTCTTCCCGTGTCTTTGCGTGGATGTTTTCCTCTAGTTCCTTAAATCTGCGTACCTGTTCCTCTACGGCTTGTATTGAAATTTCCGAATCGGTGATATTTTTCAAAAAACGGTGATAATCGGCCATCTCGGTAAATGATGAGGTGTCCGTTAGGGCAGAATCGTCCATCCGGGAAAAGATGTTTTCTCCAAAACGTGTCAAAAGCGTATCAAGGAGTATTATTTGCTCCTTTTTTCGTTTTTCCAGCTCGCCAATCTGCTTTTTTCTGTCATCCATCCCGACTAGTATACTACATTAATTTATTTTTGAATAGGGCTTGCATGCACATTAAAAAATATCGTTCACATCAATCTCAAGGCCCGGCAGTACCGCACATCGTCCGGCCAGTTGAGATAATCGTTATACGTGAAGTTCTTTTTCCCGGCAAAAGGGTTTGCCTGTGTTTGCCCCTGTTCCTGTTTTGCTGCTAATGACATACTAAAAAATCGCTACCACACCGCCGCCGTAGCTGTTGTTGATGTGGTCCTTCACTTTCTGGCTGAACAGGGCGTTCTTTAAGGCAATGATACGGGGATCGTTTTCGTTACCCTTCTGCACAACCACGATGTTAACATACGGCGATTCCGCGCCTTCAATGATGAGTGCGTCCCGCATTGGGTTAAAACCCGCCTGCAAAGCGAAATTCCCGTTGATGGTTGCCGCGTCCACATCCGGCAGGGAACGGGGAAGTTGTGCGGCTTCAAGTTCCTCAAAACGGAAATTGCGGGGATTACCGGTAATGTCGCGGGGGGTGGCAGTTAAACCAGCACCGTCATTGAGGGTGATAAAACCATGTGCCTCAAGCAACAGCAGCGCCCGGCCTCCGTTTGTCGGATCGTTCGGAATGGCAATAACGGCGCCGTCGGACAATTCGTCTATGGCGTTAAACTTCTGTGAGTATAAGCCAAACGGTTCCACATGGACACCAAAGGCAGATTCAAGCTGTGCCGACCATTCGGTATTTGATTCCAGATAGGGAAGGTGCTGGAAAAAATTGGCGTCCAGATCGCCGCTTAACACAGCCATGTTCGGTTGAATGTAATCGGTAAATTCCACGATGTTCAGGGTATACCCCTGTTCAGCCATATCGTCCTTGACCAGATTAAGCAATTCGGCATGAGGAACCGGCGTGGCGCCAATCGTCAATGTTGTATCGGATCCTCTATTACCGGTACAGGCGGAAAAAACCAGCGCTAAAACCAACAGGCCAAAAAAAACTCTTTTCATACCAATTCCTCCATAAAAAACCGTTTTTATCTTTTTGCAAGCAGGGTGCGGCTAATTGCCGTGCCGATAAGCTGTACTGCTTCGACCAGTATTAGTATAACAATTACTGCGCCGATTGTCACGTCTGTTTCAAAACGGTAATACCCGTAACGGATGGCAAGGTTTCCAAGACCGCCGCCTCCAATAGCCCCGGCCATTGCCGAATAACCTATCAGATTGATTATGGTCAGCGCAAGTCCTGAAACCAGGGCAGGCATGGCTTCGGGGATAAGCACCTTGTAGATGATCTGAAAATTCGTTGAACCCATAGCGCGTGCCGCAGTAATCACCCCTTGGTCAATTTCGGACAGGGCAGATTCGGTAACACGGGCAACAAATGGCGCTGCGGCGATGGCAAGGGGGATGATTGCCGCTGTGGGGCCAATGCTTGTTTTAACAATCAATCGCGTTAAAGGGATCAGCAGAATCATCAGTATGATAAAAGGGAACGAACGAAACAGATTCACTATGCGTGAAAGTACACTATACAGAACAAGACGGGGGGCAAGGCCGGACGGGGATGCCGCATACAGGTATATCCCCAGAGGGAAACCCAGGATACAGGCAAAAAATGTTGAAACAAAAGTCATGTGCGCTGTTTCTATCGTAGGTACCGGCAGCATAGTCAATATTTCAAAAAAACGCTCGCTAGTCACGGATCAACTCCCATGTTCCGGCGGCTTTTGGCGATTTAAACACCGAATCAACCTGCCCGTATTCCGCAATACATCCCTCCTCCATTACCGCTACTTCCTGACATATCTCACGGATAACCCCCATCTGGTGGGTAATCAGCACTACGGTTATTTTCAATGTCTCCTGCAAGTCTCGGATCAATGCAAGGATTGAACGGGTTGTCTGAGGGTCAAGAGAACTTGTTGCCTCATCACAAAACAATACTTCAGGATTTACCGCCAGTGCACGTGCGATAGCCACCCGTTGTTTCTGACCGCCGGAAAGTTCACTCATCCGGGCTTTGCGCTTGTCGGTAATGGCAACCATTTCCAAAAGCTCGTCAACGCGCCTTTCTATTTGACTGCGGTTCAACCCGGCTATTTCCAGCGGGTATGCTATATTCCCCAGAACATTGCGTGATCCGAACAGATTAAAGTTCTGAAATATCATGCCCATTTTTCTGCGGCGCTCAAGCAGGGGCATCCCCTGCAGATTATCTACCCGGTCATCGCCGTAGTACACTTCTCCGGTGTCCGGTTTTTCCAATAAGCTCATGGTTCGCAGCAGGCTGGATTTCCCCGCGCCGCTGCGCCCGATGATTCCGTAAATACAACCTTGAGGAATGGAAAGATCAACATGGCGTACTGCTGTAACCGATCCGTATTTTTTGGAAATCCCTTTAAGGATAATCATTTTACCGCCGGCGAGATTTCTCCAAGCCTTTTGATGATGTTTAAATGCTGAGTACAGGCTTCTTCGCATTGGCCGCATGCCGTGCATTTGCCGGCAATAGAACGGTTGATGTTCCAGTGCCAGTTCAAACGGTTGCCAATATGATCGCTGCCGTCTTCCTTGTTGAATATCTTTTGGTTGTAAGCATCCATAAACTTGGGGATGGGTATACCCTGGGGGCAGTCATCGCAATAACCGCAGCCGGTGCAGACTCCTTCGAATGAAGCCAGGGCGCGGGTTTTGACATCAGCCAGTTCAGTTTCGGTCCGCGGCTGGTAACTTTCCAATGCGGCAAGAGCCTGCCGCACCTGTCCGGTCGTTTCAAATCCAACAAGAGCTACGCTGATGTCGGGATGATCCCAGAGGAAACGCAGCGCTGCAGTAACCGTATCCTCACCAGGCCGGCACAGGAATCTGAATTTTTCCGGGTATTGAGAAATAATGCCGCCTCCCAGAGGGTTCATGATCACCGCGCCGAGTTTTTTTTCCCGTATCGCATCAAAGGCAGCCTGCCGTGACTGGAAGTTGTACGCAGAATAGCCAAACAGTACTCCTTCAAACACCCCTTCCATTAAAAGCTCCTTGATTTCATCATTGATAAGATGGCTGGAAACACAGACATGACGGATCAATCCTTCGTCTTTAAGTTTTATGAAAGTCTGTAAAACACCGTCATTTTTGCGGCTTTGCCAGTTATCAAGGCTGGTGATACTCCAGATATGGTAAAAATCAACGGCGGGAACATTTAAGCGTTTTAGCTGCGCATCAATTTCACGGCGGATTGCGTCCGGGGTGGTAGCAAATGTTTTTGTTGCCGAGTAAAAAGGAAGGCCGCGCCGCTTGAATTCGGCAAAAGCTTTGCCAAAAACCGTTTCGCTTTTTATCCCAAAATAGCCCGGCGCAGTATCAAAGTAGTTTACGCCGCCTTCCGCAGCCGTAACCATGGTAGTAATACATTCATCGTGGTTGTCAATGTTGGCAAAACGCATTCCGCCAAAACCCAATACCGAAACCTTTTTACCTGTTTGCCCGTATTCTCTGTACAGCATGATAACCTCCAAAAACTATGGTAGCATATTTTAGGAAACAGGTACAGAGTTTTGGATGTCACCACACGAAAAGCCAGACTATTCCGCGAAACGCGGGCGGGGCAGCATTTTCTGTATGCTATTTTTGATTTTTCTCGCCGCCCGCTGGTCTTGCTAAAGCAAGCCCGCCATTTATGGCATACAACAGCCTTTATTGGGGCTAGGCCATACTGCCTTTTGTCATCCATACGGCTGTGCCGTGCATTTTTCAGGCCCGTCTTCTCCAGCGGGAGAACGAAATACCACACTGCTTAATAATACCAGCTATTTACCTATTGACTAACGTATTAATATTACATTATATATAGTGTATATTCATATTTTTAGGATTTTTACCAATTAGAAGCAGAAAATGCCGAACCCAAGAACTCACTAAGGAGGGATATTAAACCCCTCAGCATAAAACATGATACAGGAGGAGCAGTTAAATGAATAAATTGGAAGAAGATCAAACGATGAAAAACATTTATAAAACAGTTGTAAGCTTGCTGGTAGCAAGCGGACTGGTGCTAACAGGGTGTGCAACCATCGCAACTGAAACAACAATAATACCGGGAAGAGAACTCAACAGGACTACATCAACACTAACCGTGGGAACACCGGTAGATGTAAGCCCCTATATTCTAAATAATCAAAGTATTGTTAGCGTGCCTTCAGATAATGGCTGGCAACAATTAGACTATATTCAAAGACAACTCCACCTTCAGCAACAACGCCGGCGCCAGGAACAGCAGCGGCAAATGGCTCAAACTTTAAATCAAGCAGTGTCCACTGGGGCTATATCAGCAAGTACTGCTACTAATTTAACTACTGCTACCAATGTAATTAATATAACTGGCGGGGTATTAGGCGTGGCTTTTTTAGCTATTCAACTTATTGAAGCAGGTCGGGATTACCGCTACTATGAATTTGATGTTGAGGTCAGCTTTGAGGATTCCGGTAGGCAACGACATTCTTTTCAGATAACAGGTGCGGCATGTGAAAAATACAAGAATCGTGCAAAAAAGAAATTAGATGAAGATCTGAAACGTGAAGTTGCAAAATTGTTATATATTGATCCGGATAACAAGAGGGACATGAAGAACCTTAGAAGATTCAATGTAAGAACCATAAACAGCAGAGTGGGGGATGCAAAATTTGATAACAAGTATAGCGCTGTTTTTTATCAGGAAACTGAACCTGGTTTTTATCAGTTTGATGTTGAAGTTGGATACGAAAAAACAAGCACGACAAAAAAACAAGAATCTACCTATGATGTGTTTGACAAAATTTATCGTTCAAATTTGAGAACATTGGGAGCAGCATCCATCGATGTTCAGCATTGTATTTGGGATGATGCCGTAAATCAGGGGCATAAAAAAACCCCAATGCCGATAGTCAATTTTGTAAAGACGTTAAAAGTTTTACCGGAACAAAATATTATAAATTTTACCGTAAGCACACCGGCAGTACAGTCTCAGGATATCTTAAATCAAACATCTGCAACACTGCCATCGGCTGAAGTACAATCTCAGGATATCTTAAATCAAACATCTGCAACACTGCCATTGGCTGAAGTACAGTCTCAGGATATCTTAAATCAAACATCTGCAACACTGCCATTGGCTGAAGTACAGTCTCAGGATATCTTAAATCAAACATCTGCAACACTGCCATCGGCTATGGACGGGTATTTTAATATAACAGGCGGACAACCTTCAGGTCCAAACACTTTTGAAGATCTTGTACTTCTGGCACGTCATGGTATCTTAACCAAAAATTCCTTGGTTTGGAAAGAAGGTATGGCCCAATGGGTAATGGCTGGCGATATAGAAGAATTCAACACTGTTTTTTCATTAGTTCCCCCTCCGCTACCACCATATTAACTGATACACATCTGACATATTTCCATACAATATAAACAGGTCAACCGTTACAAACGCCCCATGTTCTATTTAATAATTAATTCCTAATTCACTCCGTGTCCTTGGTGTGCTCTGCGCCTCCGTGTCTCCGTATGAAATCCCCCGGCAAGCGGTTAGTATTTTATGGCCTTACGACCCCTGGCCTTTGAATTACAACCTCTCTGTCAAAAGCATTACTATTAAAATTCATAACAGATCCCGAAATAACAACACTTTCCAATGGATTTCTAATAAATGCGGAAGAACCAATTGTAGTTATCGAATTGCCAATTGTTACACTGGTTAATTGATTAGTAGAAAATGCTTCATTTCCAATTGTGATTACTGAGTTGGGAATTGTTACACTGGTTAGCCTGTTACTTGCAAATGCTAGATTTCCAATTGCGGTTACCGAATTGGGAATTGTTACACTGGTTAGCTGTTTGTCCCTAAATGCTTCATTTCCAATTGCGGTAACAGGCCATCCGCAAATACTTTCAGGAATAACAACTGTTTTAGGGCCAGTATTTAAATACCCTGTAATGGTTAACCTTCCATTTTGTACAGTATAATTAAAATCACTTGCTTCTTGACCAAAGGCAAAAAAAGCAAGTCCAAAAAATAACGAGATAACAAAAATTTTCTTTTTCATCTGAAGCTCCTTTGGTAATAATTCAGAAAAACGTCAATGATGTCAACCATACCTTATCTTAATGATATTTTCTAAAACACCACTTCGGAAAAAGGCGGGGCTTCATCCAGAACACGGGCGACGATCCGATGATCGTCCAACACAAGGCCGGGGTCGTTTTCCAAAATGAAAAAAGCATCTGTGCGGGCGCGGGCAAGTTCTTCAATGTCACGGATGGGGTTGGCAATACCCAGGTTGAGGTAACCGGATTGTTCCGTCCCGGCAATCTGTCCCGGCCCGCGCAGTTTGAGGTCTTCTTCAGCAATGACAAAGCCGTCTGTGTTTTCGAGCATCACCTTGAGGCGTGATTTTCCATCATCGGTCAGTTCATCGGAGTACACGAGGAAACAGAACGCCTGTTCCTGCCCCCGCCCTACCCGCCCGCGGAGCTGGTGCAATGCGGAAAGGCCAAAACGCTCGGCGTGTTCTATTACCATGCAGTTGGCGTTCGGTACATCTACTCCGACTTCGACAACACTCGTTGCGACTAACACCTGTATTTCGCCCCGGCGAAAACGCTCCATGGTTGTTCTTTTTTCTTCTTCGTTAAGTTTTGAATGGATCAACGCAACGGAAAAACGGGGAAACACCTCTGCGGCAAGCCGTTCCGCCATGGAAGCAGCATCTTTTATATTTGACGTATCGCCGCTGTCGCCGCCGTCAATCAATGGGTACACAAAATACGCCTGCGATCCCGCCTCAAGTTTTTTGCGGATAAAATCGTACACCCTGTCTTCGCTGGATTCTTTTGCCAGGTGGGTTTTTACCGGTTTCCTGCCCGGCGGCATATCACGAATCACCGACACATCCATGTCGCCAAAAACGGTCAGGGCAAGGGTACGGGGAATGGGTGTGGCGCTCATCATCAACAGGTGGGGGTTTGCTCCCTTAGCCATTATAAGCGAACGCTGCGTTACGCCAAACCGGTGCTGTTCGTCCACCACTACCAGCCGCAGGTTTTTGTATGTAACATCTTTGGAAAAAAGTGCATGGGTTCCAACGACAATATCAACTTCTCCTGCTGCCAAATGCCGCAGCAGATCCTTCCTGCCCGCAGCTTTGATGTTACCTGTCAGAAACGCAATCTGCAGTCCCAGCGGTTCCAGCAGGAGTGCAGCATTTTCCGCATGCTGCCGTGCAAGCAATTCCGTTGGTGCCATGAGCGCAGCCTGTCCGCCGTCGTTAACCGCCCGCAACGCCGCCAGAAATGCCACGAGCGTTTTCCCCGAACCGACATCACCCTGCAAAAGCCGCGCCATTGAAAAACTGGGGCCGGTCGCCATATCGGCGATAATTTCTACGATGGCTTCTGTCTGTCCCGGTGTCAGCGAAAACGGCAGCCGTTCGATCAGGCGGTTTTGCAAGGGAGAGCAGGGCAAGTGAGGAGTGAGGAGTGAGGAGTGAGGAGTGGGGAAGAGGCTCTGCGGGTTATCATCAAAGATATGATTGCTATCTATGCTTTGATGGTAATCCGCTAAACTTCTTCCTCTTCTCACTTCTCCTTTCTCACTTCTCACTTTTCTCTTTCTTTCCAGCGCTCTTTTCCCGACCATTATTTCAAGGTAAAACAGCTCTTCGAAAATTAAAGTTTTTTTTGCCAGTTCCAGTTCCGCAACCGAAGCAGGAAAGTGAATCGCCCTGATAGCGGCCTTCTTGGGAAGCAACCCGTCTCTGGCGATGATTTTGCCGGGAAGCTCGTCGTCCAGGTTGGCTGCATATTGTTCGAGAGCAAAGTTGACAAAGCGGCGGAGCATGGCCTGGGTTAAACCGGCTGTTAGAGGATATACAGGCAAAATCTGATCCCCGGTCCCCGGTCCCCGGTCCCCGGTCTCCTCAATCACAAAATTGCTTGACTGGATTTCGCCGTACTTGTAATAAAACCGGCCCCATAGACGAAAATGCCCGCCGGCTACCAACTGTTTTTCCAGCCAGGGGCGGTTAAAACAGAGCAACGATGCCTTACCACTTTCGTCCTCAACGTATACTTTGAGCGTCCGCATGCGGCCATAACCGATCCAGTCGCGAGCCACTACGGTAACATTGGTGCAAACCTGTCTGTGCCGGAACTCCCTGATGGGAACCTGCACGCTGCGATCTTCCCAGTCACGGGGATAATGGCATAACAAACCCGTCGTGTTCCGTATGCCCAGCCGTGCCAGCTTTGGAACAAGTGCAGAGCCGATGCCCCGGATTGCGGTTAACGGTACGGACAGGGAACGGATCAGCATATTTACAGGGGCAGCCCTGAAAGCATAATAAATAATCTGTTTACCATATAGCTCCCCAACAGTAAAATAATGCCTATTACCGCAATAGTAACGACAATTCCTGTCATATAACTGACAATTTTCCTGCCAAAAATGATTCTGTTTATGCGGAATAACAACGGCCGGGAAATGGTATCTATGACCTGCCAGAAAGGACTGTATATATTCCTGCTGGTAATGAAGGCAATAAGACGCAGGATAAGCACAATGATGAAAAATCCCAAAACAAATGAAGCTATTGACCATACTGCGGAAAGACAAATTGCCAGAATTGTCCCCGGACCTACCTTGCCGAATCGTGCAAAGGATGTACATATCCAGTTCGCCGCAGAAAGCGCAGCCATTGCAACAAGGGGGGAAAGATCCAGGAAACCTATCCGCAGGTTGAGTCTCCGCCGCCACCAGTCAAGATAGGGGTCGGTAATTCGGGACAATATCAACACGGGCATTGAGTGCCGGGTACCGGGAAACCAGGAAAGCAGAATTCTGACAACTACCAGCAGAGAGTATATGCTTAAAAAAGATGCCAATATTTGAAAAACTAACTGCACTGTTCCTTCCATGCTTTCAAAACTCCCCTGCATCCTTCCAGAACACCCACAGCTTCTTTTTCAGCTTCAAGACTCAAACCGGATTCTGAGCGGATTATTTGTTCATTTTCGTCTGGTATATGGATAAATACCGGACATGGGCCTGGGTTCATGGCAAGGTAATTCCGCAAGGGCAGAATATTATCGTCACACTCTGCTGCATCTTCTGTCAGGCAAATATGAATGGCGTTTATCGGCTCAGCAATCACCGGTTGAAGCGGCTTCTGTTCTGTCCCGGCAGACTCCTCTCTGGCTTGTGTTTTTCTCGAAGCGGAACGGCTCAGAGCAGCAAGGTCGGCAATGCTTGTTATTAAAAGCCCTGGCTTTTTTTTGTTACGATCGTTCGCAGGATCCCATGTTCCCTTCAGCGCAATAAAATCGTTTAAAAATACAAAATTCCGGCAGGCACTCCAGGGTTTTGAAAAAAACACAAGATCAATTTCGCCTTCAAAGTCCTGCAAGGTACCAAAAGCCATACCATTGCCGTTTCTGTCCTGTGTTTCCCTCAGGGATTTAAGCTCCCCTATCACTGTGTAATTTCCTTTCTCTTTTTGTGCAATGCTGCCTGTTTTTAAATCCGCCATGTGCTGCCAGACAGGATAGAATTGCTCCCATTTTTCCAGGAATCCTTCGTCTTGCTTTGTGTCGGATTTTGCTTCAACAATGAAATTATATTTATCTTTATCGGACCGATATTCAATTCTTCCCTTAAGGTTAACGATCTTATCATCTTCAATGCTGCCCCGATATGTTTCCCATGCCTTGGAAAAAAAGATTGCGTCTATTTCTCCATTATAGTCTTCAATGACCGCATATGCCATCTTCCCGCTTTTGGAGTTTACTTCTTTAATGTTTTTAATTATACCAATGAGGGTACAGTCTCCCGTTTCCAGGGATTCTTTATTTCCCAGATTTACTTTTACTTCTTTTTGCCATAATTCCCGCTGTTCATCCAAAGGGTGTCCTGACAGAAAAAACCCAATAAGTTCTTTTTCGTCTTTTAGTTTTTCGGACTGGCCGATCTGCGGAAAATCATCAAAAACAAAATCGGCAAATTCCTTTTCATCTGTATCTCCAAACAGGCTGGCACCGGATTTTTTGTCTTCTTTCTGTTTTTGGACAAACTCAAACGCCCGATCCAGATTCCCCAAAAGATTTCCTCTGCTTTCACCTAACTTGTCAAACGAGCCTGTTTGAATGAGATTTTTGATTACCGCTTTTCCCGCCAGTTTAAAATCTATCTTATTCAGAAAATCCATAAAATCAACATATGGAGATTCGCCTTTGCCGGAAATATCTTTTCTGCATCTGACAATTTCATCAGAAGATGCTTCTCCAATGCCTTTTATCCCCAAAAAACCATAGACGATACGATCATCTTTAATGGAAAAAATCGTTTCTGAACGGTTAATATCCGGCGGGTCGATTACAATACCCATCTTATGGGTTTCTTCAATACATTCAGTAAGCTTGACTTTATCATTATTGTAACTTTCATTGGTAAGATTTGCCGCCATGAACTCCAGGGGGAAATTTGCCTTAAGCCAGGCAGTCCGGTAGGCAAGTACGGCATAACAAGCCGAATGGCTTTTGTTAAAACCATACCCGCCAAACGGGGCCATTTCATCGTAAATTTTACCTGCAACATTCCTGGAATAACCCTGTTTTACGGCGCCTTCAATAAAAGGTGTTCGTTCTTCTTCTATTATTTCCTGTGTCTTTTTACCCATTGCTTTGCGAAGCATATCGGCTTGCCCCATGCTGTATCCTGCAATGCTCCGTGCTACCTGCATAACCTGCTCCTGGTAAACTATGACTCCATAAGTCTCTTTGAGTATCGTTTCCAGGTTAATGTGAGGGTAGGTAATTGCCCGGCGGCCATTTTTTGAATCAATAAACAATGGGATGTTGGCCATGGGACCTGGCCGGTACAAAGCGTTCAGGGCTATGAGGTCTTCTATTTTTCCGGGTTTTGCCCGTTTCAGATTATTCTTCATTCCATCGGACGCAAATTGAAATACGGCAAAACTCTGACCTTCACCGAGCATTTTGAATGTCGCTTTATCATTCTCGGGGATGGTTTCGATATCAAAACAGGCATGTTCGCCGCCTTTCTGCCTGATAAGTTCTTCCGTATGCTTGATAACATCCAAAGCTTTAATCCCCAGGATGTCCATTTTTACCAGCCCGCATTTTTCCAGATGTTTCATACCAAACTGGGTAGCAATGGCCCCTTTGGAATCTTTGAAAAGCGGTACAAGGTTGTACAGGATATCGTTACCTATGACCACGCCGGATGCGTGAATACTGGAATTACGGTTAAGGCCTTCCAGTTTACGGGCAAGACTAAACATTTCAGTGTACCGAGAATCGTTTTCCAGTTCTTTCAGCCGGGGTTCTTCTTTAAATGCTTTTTGCAATGTTATTTTTGGGTCATCGGAGATAAGTTTCGTTATCATCTCTGAATCCGGGTATGATATGTTCAGTACGCGGGCTACATCCTTGATAACCCCTTTTGCACCCAATGTTTGAAAAGTAATAATTTGCCCTACCTGCTCTCTCCCGTATTTTTGGGTAATGTAGTTTATTACAGCTTCACGGCCATTATGCGGAAAATCAATGTCAAAATCGGGCATACTGATACGTTCAGGATTGAGAAAACGTTCAAAAAGCAGATTGTATTTGAGGGGATCGATGTTCGTTATATACAAAGTGTACGCAACAATGGATCCTGCTCCGGAGCCGCGCCCCGGCCCGACAGGAATATCATGATCCCCCGCCCACCTGACGAAATCTTCTACAATGAGAAAATAGCCGGTAAAACCCATTGAGATGATAATGCCAAGCTCGTAATCCAAACGCTCCTGAATTGCCCGCCATTTAGCACCATGTTCGCTGTGAGCATGAGGATAGCGTTTGGCAAGACCTTCGTTTGCAAGATGCCGCAGGTAGTCATCGGCATTGGAAAAACCGGAGGGAAGGTCATATTCGGGTAGATACCGGGGAAGGTCTTCAGTGGTGATATTGGGGATATCGGTATTACAGCGCCCAGCAATACTAGTTGTGTTGGTAATGGCTTCCGGGCAATCGGGGAAGAGAGCCGCCATTTCATCGGCAGTCTTAAAATAAAACTGATCGCCATGATAGTTTTTCCTTGCTTTTTCGGAATATAATTTATTAGTTCCTATGCAAAGGAGCACATCATGGGCAATATAGTCATCCTGATTAAGGTAATGTACATCGTTAGTTGCAACCAGCGGAATACCGGTTTTACGGGAAATGGCAATGATTTCATTATTAATATCCTGCTGTGAATAAGGACATTTCAGTGTCTCGGCAGGGATGCCGTGATTCTGTATTTCAAGATAAAAATTCGGCCTGCCCTGTTCATCAACGCCGAACAGGTCGCGGTAATGCAGTGCTTTTTGTTCTGCCTCGGCAATCTTCCCTGCACGAATCAACCGGGGAATTACACCGGCAACACAGGCAGACAGGGCAATAAGTCCGCCATGGTATTTATCCAGCAATTCTTCGTCAATACGGGGCCGTTCATAAAAGCCTTCCGTATAGGCAAAAGAGCAGAGTTTTACCAGATTGAAATAACCTTCGCGGTTTGTTGCCAGCAACACCAGGTGATAGTATCTGCGTTCATTCTCAATTTTCTTTTTTTCATGGCGGGAACCGGGTGCGACATAGACCTCGCAGCCGATTATGGGTTGGGGGTTAAACCTCTTTTTATCCCGTTTTTGCGCTTTCCCATCATTGTCAATATATTCTTCGGCAACCGTCTCTTCACATGCGGCAAGAAATTCCATTGCCCCGAACATATTGCCGTGGTCGGTAAGAGCCAGATGGGTCATTCCCAACTCCCGCGCCCTTTTCACCAGATTTTTCACCGAAACGGCGGCATCAGCCAGAGAGAAATCCGAATGAACGTGGAGGTGAATAAAATCAGCCATTGAACTCTGTGTATTCCGCTTTCTACTGCTGTTCTTTGTTCTTTTTTTTGGCTTTTTTGTCTTCCCTTTTCTCTTTCAGCGTCTTTTTAGGCGCTTTTTTGGCATCTTTTTTATGCATTACATGTTCAGCCATACTATCCTCCCTCTTGGACTATGCATACTTTAAAATAATACAATAACAAAAAATTGTCTATATTCAACTATTGCATACAGGTATGGTTTTTGCTATACTACCCGAAACGGAGGATGCGATGACTGTTGCGAAAGCGGTAGAGATACTTGAAGGACAATTTTTCAACGGAGAAGACAGAGCAGATATGGAAATACTGGCTGTATGCGGATCCGATCTTATGAGCGATGTTATGGCTTTTGTCAAAGACAAGGTGATTCTCTTAACCGGCTTGGTAAATCCGCAAGTGATCCGTACTGCAACTCTGCTTGATATTCACGCCATTATTTTTGTGCGGGGCAAAACGCCCAGCCGTGATATGATTGATATGGCAGAAGAGGCAGACATCATCCTGGGCGGTACAAAGCTCCCCATGTATATTTCCTGCGGCAAGCTCTACGAAGCGGGCCTAAGAACCGGCGGAACAAGGGTAATTTAACACTGCAAAGCGATCCTACATTCTGAACTCGGACCCCAGATATACTTCACGCACCATTTCGTTGGCGAGAATCGTTTCCCGGCCGCCCCGGGCAACAATAGATCCATCGGCAATGATAAATGCCTCGGTGGTGATTTCCAGCGTATCACGGACATTGTGGTCGGTAATTAACACACCAATGCCTTTTTCGGCAAGCCGGCGTATGATCTGTTTTATTTCATAAACCGCAATGGGGTCGATACCGGCAAATGGCTCGTCCAGAAGCAGGAATTTAGGCTCAGTAGCAAGAGCACGGGCAATTTCGGTACGCCGCCGCTCTCCGCCCGAAAGGGTATATCCATATTGTTTTCGTATCCTGTCTATACCGAATTCGTTCAGCAGATCTTCCAGCCGCTGTTTTTTTTCAGCTTTGGTGATATCACGGCGGCTTTCAAGGATAGCATAAATGTTCTGCTCCACCGTCAGCTTACGAAAAATTGAGGCCTCCTGCGGCAGATAGGCAATACCCTGCCGTGCCCTGCGGAACATTGGTTTAGAGGTAATGTTGATCCCATCCATGCTTACATAACCTGCATTTGGCCGGTAAAACCCGACAATCATATAGAAAATGGTCGTCTTTCCCGCACCGTTTGGCCCCAGAAGGCCTGCTACCTCGCCATTGCACATTTCAAAGTTTACCCCGCGAACTACCTCTTTCCTGCCGAAACGCTTGCATATATCAGTAACGCCCAGAGTATGCCGCCGGGGAGGCGATTCTTCCTCATCAACAATTTCGGTAAATTCATCCATGGTTTAGTTTCTTATCGTTCCCTCAACAGCGCCTTCCATGACCACATCGTCAGTTTCAAGATCGACACGAATACGGTCGGCACGAAATTCATCGTCTCCCTTAAAAACCACGGGGAAACCGGACAGATCAAGGAGCTGCTCCTGACGGCGGTAAACGGCATAATTGGAGCGGCATACCATGTCATCCTTGAACAAGCGCACGAAAACCTGCATTACCGTAATTTCCGCTTCATCATCATATTCAATAACATTACTTTTTACCACTAACTCATTTTCCCTGTCCTCAAGTGTCGCATTTCCTTCTAACCGGGCTATTTTCCGGTTCCGGTCATAGCGGAGTCTGTCAGTTTGAAAAATAATGTTTTTTTCTTCCTCTATCCCCCACACATTACCAAAGCAATCGACAAATTCATTGTCATCGCCATGTATTTCGATACGATCGGCACGTAGTACAATATTATTGGAGCGGACTTCTGCATTGCCTGTCAGGACGGTAACCGTCCTGCCCGTTGCCCTGACTCCGGACATTCTGTCCGCTCTGAAAGTGAAAGTATCAGCATTGGCGTCATTGGCGGTAAAAAACAAACTAAATAGAACTGTTATGAGGGTACATACAGCCCCGGATATTGGATGCTGCTTCATTCTGCGTTATCCTCCTCATCATCATCTACTTCTGTTAATTCTTCTACTGCTATTACTTCATCTAATATTATTTCTTCTGCTGCATCTTCATCCTCTTCGTTACCGGAATGAATATAGGTACCGGACACCGTTCCGGAAAATTCCCATGAACGGTTCCAGGCATCTGCGTGGAAGCCAATGCCGGAAAAAACCGTTCCGTTTTCCTGGAAAATCCGTACTTCTTCTTCTTCGCCGCTTGAAAGGATACGTGCCTCATCTTTCCAATCAAGCCAGTTCGTTTCAAGGATAATATCCTCGGTGTCAATTTCGATCCGTACCCCATCGCTCATGCGTATGTCTCCGGTATCAATTTCAAAAGAAGCGCTTCCAGCCATGCCAAAAGCATTTACTTCTTCTCCGGTGCCAAACTGCTCAAATGTTACATTTTTCATTTTCATAAGCCGGCGGTCTTCATACCGTTCCACCCGTTCCGCCAGCAAACGCGCCTGGGGATCTGCGGCTCGCATCCGTACATATTCAACATCATCCATAATAATGTCAGGCATATCTTCGTCAGCTGCGCCCTGGTTGCCGTAGTCAAAGGAACAGGAGAGAAAAGGTAATAGGTAAAACGTAAAAAGTAAAAGATATATAAGAGAGAAAATAAATTTACAAGAGTTGTTGTTTTTCATTTTAACTTTCCTCACTCTTACCTTTTACCTTTTACCTTGCTTTGCTTTTGCGATAAAATCCCTGAACAGAGGGGCTGTAGCTGTGGGCTTTGATTTATACTCCGGATGGAATTGCACTCCTACGCCCCAGGGATGTTCATGCAATCCTGTACGCGGCCACTCCACACATTCAACCAGACTGCCATCCGGTGTAAGCGCGGTAATGTTCAGGCCGGAACCGGTAATGTCGGTACGATACTTACCGGCAAACTCATACCGATACCGGTGACGTTCCCAAAAACGCGCACCATAGGCGGCAAAAACATGGGTTCCCGGTTCTGCTGCCGATTCTCCCAACCCCAGCCGCATGGCGCTTTCATCAGACAGGCTGATTACCGGGTGTCTGGTACTCTGGTTGAATTCGGCGGAATCCGCATCTGCCCAGCCCAGCACATTGCGGCACCATTCAATCACCATAACATGCATCCCCAAACAAATGCCGAAACAGGGAACTTTGTTGATCCGCGCCCACGAGGCTGCCCGTATCATGCCGTTTATCCCCATCGGACCATAACCGCCCGGTAATAATACACCGTCTACAGAGCCAAAAATCGAATCGGTATTTTCGGCTTTCTCAAGAACCGAAGGATCAATTTTAACAAGTTCAACTTCAACTCCACATTCAACACCGGCATGAAAAAGCGCCTCATACACAGATTTATGCGCATCGTGCAGCTCCATATTTTTACCCACGATGCCGATACGAACCTTGCCGCTGCGGGCATTGTACCGTTCCATCATTGAGTACCACGGTTTCAAATCCGCATGCCGGCTTTCGACCCCCATCTTTTTAAGCACCACTTGATCCAGCTTTTGTTCAAAGAACATAAGAGGTATAAAATAAATTGTAGTATCAATAGTACGTGAAGTAAATACCGCATCAAGATCAATATTGGTAAACCGTGCTATTTTCTGACGCGTATCTTCGTCCAGCATTTCAGGTGCCCGGCAAATTAAAATATCGGGTTGAATTCCCATCTCCTGCATGGCTTTGACCGAGTGTTGCGTGGGCTTGGTTTTTAATTCGCCGCTGCCAACCTCGGTTATTAAAGTAAGATGAACCGAAACAGCGTTTTTTTTTCCGCATTCATGGATAAGCTGACGTGCGGCCTCCAGAAAAGGTATTGATTCAATATCTCCCACTGTGCCGCCAATTTCAACAATTACCACATCAACATCGTTTTCGTTGGAAATTGCCAGTATCCGGCTTTTTATCTCGTTTGTTATATGAGGAATGACCTGTACACAGCGTCCCTGATAATGACCTGCACGTTCTTTTTCAATGACCGACTTGTACACCTGGCCGGTTGTCATGGAATTTGCCCTGGTAAGCTGGCCTCTGGTGAACCGCGCATAGTTGCCCAGATCCAGGTCTGTTTCAGCGCCGTCATCGGTTACGTACACTTCGCCATGTTCAAAAGGACTCATTGAACCAGCGTCCACATTGATGTAAGGGTCGCACTTTACCATACGGACATTCAGCCCCCTGCCTTCCAGTAAAGCTCCCAGAGATGATGCGGCAACACCTTTCCCCAAACTTGAACATACACCGCCGGAGACAAAAATGAGCTTATTCATGTATATGCATTATGCCGGTTTACGGGGGGATTTGCAATAGCGGTTTTTATGGTATTATTCACAGGAAGAAATTTTCTACAGCAAACTAACGCGTACAATCAGGAGAAATAATGAAACATTTTGATGCCATTACCACTGTTGAAGAAATCGAAGCAGATGCCGTAAAATTAAAAGAGATTGCCAGAGCAGTCAACACCGAAACATGGGAAGACCGAGCCAATGCTCAGGGGGCCCGCTGTAAATTTGGCGATGGCGGCGTGTGCTGTAGAATTTGCCACATGGGGCCCTGCCGCATCACTCCCAAAGCCCCCCGCGGCGTGTGCGGCGCTGATGCTCATGCCATGGCTGCTAGAAGCTATTTGCGGGCTATTGCTGCCGGAACATCCTCTCATTCAGATCATACCAGGGAAATTCTTTTTATTCTGCGCCAGGCTTCCCCGGACAGCCCCTGGAAAATCCGTGATGAGCAGAAATTAATTAATCTGGCAAAAGAATGGGGTGTTGCTACGGAAAACCGGGACATCTACGAAATTGGCCGCGAAGTAGCGGAAATCGGGCTGCAGCAGTTTGGGAAAACCGATGGTCATCAAATTTTTGTCAGCCGTGCCCCGGCGGAACGGCAGAAAGTGTGGGCGGAGCAAGACATGCTCCCCAGAGCCATAGACCGGGAAGTGGTCACCGCCCTGCATATGACCCACATGGGGAACAGCTCGGATGTAGAAGCTCTGTTACGCCAGGGTTTTCGAACTGCTTTGTCCAACGGCTGGGGCGGGTCGATGATGGGTACGGAATTTACCGATATACTTTTCGGCACTCCGACAGTCAGACAAACCGAAGGTAACCTGGGTTGTCTGGAAAAAGACATGGTCAACATTGTGGTACACGGCCATGACCCGGCTTTTTCCGAAATGATGGTTATGGCTTCCCATGATAAAGATATGCTTGATTATGCCAGAAGCAAGGGGGCAAAAGGCATTAATATCACCGGAATCTGCTGTACTGCCAACGAAGTAACCATGCGTCACGGTGTCAGGATAGCCGGAAGCTTCCTCCAGCAGGAAGATGCGGTTCTTACCGGTGCTGTGGAAATGATGTGCGTGGATGTTCAGTGTATTTTCCCCTCCCTTACCCAGTTGTGCGAATGTTTTCACACTAAGTTCGTAACCACCTCCCCCATTGCACGTATTACCGGCGCAATTCATGTCAACTTTGAAATTGCAACTGCCTTTGAAAATGCAAAAGAAGTGATGAAAATGGCCATTGACAACTTCCCCAACCGGAAGCAGGACATGGTCAATATCCCTGCAACCAAGCAGGAAGCGACAATCGGTTATCCCCTCGAACAAATCATCGGACACCTGGACACTATAACCAACAGCCATGTTGATACAAAAGGGAGCTATGGGCCTGCGATAGATGCCATAAAAGCCGGGGTTATCCGGGGGGCAGTCGGTATAGTCGGCTGCAACAATCCGCGGGTACGCCCCGATTATTCCCATTTTGAAATTATGAGGGAACTGTTAAAAAACGATATTCTCATCGTTGCCACGGGCTGTGCGGCCCAGGTAGGGATCAAGACAGGATTGCTCCAGCGGGAAGCCAGACAGCTCTGCGGCGCCGGAATGCGCCGGGTCTGCGATCTGCTTAATATTCCGCCTATATTGCACATGGGCGCCTGTATCGACAACAGCCGTATTCTGCGCCTCGTCTGTTCCATAGCCGAGCAATGGGGGGTTAACACCACCCAATTACCCATTGTTGGCTGTGCCCCGGAATGGATGAGCGAAAAAGCTGTTTCCATTGCCAACTACTGTATGGCTACCGGCATTGATGTGTACCTTGGCGTTGAGCCACAGGTGCATGGCAGCGATGTAATGATGGACTGGATTACCAACAAACAAAGGGACATTATTGGCGCTGCTCTTACCATTTCGTCTGACCCCCATACCCTGGTAAAAAACATGATTGACGGCATTGAAGCCAAACGGACGGCCCTGGGTATATGAAATTAGCGCTTACCGGAAAAGGCGGAGCGGGCAAGACTACTTTGGCTGCGCTTCTGTGCCGGCTCTATGCGGCAGAGGGGAAAAAAGTCCTCGCTGTAGATGCTGATCCTGACGCCAACCTGGGATCGGCTTTGGGGTTTAGCCTTGAAGAAATGGCAAAGATTACGCCCATTTCACAAATGAAAGAACTTATAGCAGAGCGTACCGGTACAGATGAAAATAATTTCGGCAAGCTCTTTAAACTAAACCCACAGGTAGACGATATTCCGGATCGTTTTTCCCTGGAAAAAAACGGCGTAAAGCTACTGGTTATGGGAAATGTGGAAAAAGGCGGCGGCGGCTGTGTATGCCCGGAAAATGTTATGCTCAAGCAGCTCATCTCCCACCTGGTAATTGCAAGAGACGAAGTGGTAATCATGGATATGGAAGCCGGCCTGGAACATCTGGGCCGGGGAACCGCAGGCATGATGGACTGGTTTATCGTAGTAATTGAGCCGGGCGAACGGAGCATTCAAACATATAAAAAACTCATACCCCTGGCCAATGATCTGGGCATACAAAAAATCGGTGCGGCAGCCAACAAACTGCGCGGCCCGGAAGACGAGGACTTTATACACAGTCGTATCCCTGCCAATGAACTTTTGGGCTGTATCCGTTACAGCGAAGAAACAGCCCTTGCTGACCGAAAGGGAGTTTCTCCCTACGACAATGGCGGAAAAATAATAGATGATGTCAGGAAAATTAAGGAAACATTAGAGTGTAAGGAGATCTAAATGAAATTACTTTTTAACCGCGTTTTTGACGGCGCTGACGAAATGTACGCATTGGCAGAAAAAGCCCTGGACAAGGCCTTGGCTGAATATGGAGATGAAGCGCCTCTTGCCTTGCCGAATACCGGCTATTTTTTGGCCAATCATCTGGCGTATCTTTCCAAAAAGATCACCACACTGGGTGAGCTCAGGGAAAGCATGGTGAAAATAAAAACCTGGATGCCCGGGGCTCAAGGAGCTCACGCGAACCATCTTAGAGATGTGTTCCATTCCGGTTATGCAGCTTTCCTGGCAGCAGAGGTCATTGAAGCAATAAAATATGTTAATAACGCTCATCCTTATAAAGGCGAATACCATGGTCATATTTCAGATGCTGAAGTCCGCGAGTTGGGAGTTCCGCTGGTAACCGGGGACATTCCCGGTTTTACCGTGATAATTGGCCCTGCACCTTCAGACGATGAAGCTGCAGAAATAATCAAGGGCTACCAGACCCGTGGTATTTTCGTTTTTCTCATCGGTGGTATAATCGATCAGGCCAGGCGAAAGAATCTGAGCATGGGTTTTCCGGTGCGCATTGTTCCGGTAGGGCCTGATATTTGGTCGGTAACCCATATCATCTCTTTGGTAAACAGGGCTGCAATGATTTTTGGCGCGGTTCAGCCCGGCGATCATGACAGGCTTGATGAATATACTTTTTATAGAATCAAAGCCTTTGTAAACGCCTTTGCTCCTGTCGCAGATATTGTTGTCAGCGCAGGCGCCGGAGCCATTGCCATGGGTTTCCCGGTAATTACCAATGACACACAAGATATGTGGAAAGTTCCCAAGAGCCTTATCATTCAGGAAAACACAGAGGATTTCATTGAAACCTCAATGGAAGCCAGGGATATTAAACTTAAAATTACCGCTATTGACATTCCCGTTGCATACTCATCAGCTTTTGAAGGAGAAATTATTCGCCGTGCTGATATGCAGGTTGATATTGACGGCTCCCGGGTTGACTGTTTTGAACTGGTCCGTACGAAAGATGCAAGCGAGATAGAAGATCATGCAATTGAAATTATCGGGCAGGATTTTGATTCTGTTGAGCCGGGAAGCCGCTTTGCTCTGGGCATTATCGTGGAAGTGGCAGGTAAAAATATGCAGAGTGATTTTGAGCCGGTGTTTGAACGCCGTATTCACTACTTCATTAACTGTACAGAAGGGATTATGCATACAGGCCAGCGGGATCTTATCAGGGTAAGGATAAGCAAGGCCGCTTTTGAGGTAGGCTTCAGAGCCAGACATCTTGGCGAAGTTCTTTACGCCAAGATGAAGAACGAGTATGAAAGTGTTATAGACAAATGCCAGATTAAAATTTACACAAAACCCGATGACCTAAAAAAACTGAGGACTGAAGCAAATATAATCTACAACAAGCGGGATGCCCGCCTTGCTTCGTTAACTGACGAAAATGTTAATGTGTTTTACAACTGCATACTGTGCCAGTCATTCTCTCCTGCGCATGTCTGCGTAGTAACGCCGGAACGTCTTGGGTTGTGCGGCGCTGTTTCATGGCTTGATGCCAAAGCCACCAATGAGTTGAATCCCAATGGACCGTGCCATCTGGTAAAAAAAGACAAACTTCTGGATGAACGGCTGGGAGCATGGGAAGATGTTAACGAAGCGGTGAATAAGGCATCTCACGGCAATTTGAATAAAGTTACCTTGTACTCCATTTTGACCGATCCAATGACAAGCTGCGGCTGTTTTGAATGCATCTGCGGTATAGAACCGGCAAGCAATGGCGTGGTAATTGTCAACAGGGAACATACCGGCATGACCCCGCTGGGTATGACTTTTTCCGAAATGGCTACCATGACCGGCGGCGGTATACAAACACCGGGTTTTATGGGTCACGGCAAGTACTTTATCGCATCAAAAAAATTCATAATGGCCGAAGGCGGTTCTCAGCGCATAGTATGGATGCCCAAAGCCCTGAAAGACCTGGTAGCCGAAAGGCTCAATAAAACCGTAAGTGAGCTTAACGGGATCGAAAATTTTACCGGTTATATAGCGGATGAAACCATAGCTGAAGACACAGAATCATTGATGCAATTCCTGAATGAAAAGAATCATCCGGCGCTAGCAATGGAGCCGTTGTTATAAGCGTTCAGGAATGTAATTCCTGCGCGGGACATTGACAACATTCCCCTAAAAAGTTATATTCTTAGTAGTTATCCCCTGTAGCTCAGCTGGCAGAGCAAGTGGCTGTTAACCACTGGGTCCGTGGTTCAAATCCGCGCGGGGGAGATAAAGGGGCTGCCCATACTTCTTGGACAGCCCCTTTTTTATGTTAAAGCGGATTTGAAACTTTTTTGCGGCCTGTTTGAGGCGAGACTCGCAGCCTCAAACAGGCAAATCGGCAGGACGCCGATTTAGCAAAAAAGGCGGCCCGGAACCCCGAGGCATGGACGCAGAGGGGTGAGGGCAAATCCGCGCGGGGGAGTAAAAACCGTCCGAAAGGGCGGTTTTTTTATGCATAACTAAAGCGGATTTGAAAGACTTGTAACCTTTATTTTATCGGTAGTTTATACTATTATTAGTGTAAAGAGGTAAAAACATGAAAACACTAACACTTTGCCTGATGCTGATTGCAATATGTTTCCCTGCATTTGCACAGAATGACAGGAATGATACCCATCTTGCAGAAGGTTCCGGGGGAATATTGATAATATTCAATGATATAAACACGAATCCTGAGCGTTTAACCTGGGTCAGATCGCTCATAGAGAACGAAAATGCTTTTGGGACAATTGTTATAATGAGAACAACAAATACCATCCCGCGAGGAGCGTTTGCGCATTCAAACACCGAGTATGTTAACTTTCAGCCGACTTCTCGAATATCGGTCATCCCGGAAGAGGCATTCATTGAAAATCATCATCTTAAGCAGATTCACCTGCCTCAGTCGGTAGTAACTATTGAAATCGATGCTTTCGGCTACTGCTCCAATTTGGCCGAAGTAAAGTTCGGAGATAGCGACGACCCATCCCGCCTTGAGACCATTGCCGAAGGAGCATTCTTTGGTACCAATATTTCCAGAATATACATTCCGGATTCCGTCAGAACTATCGGGCACGATATCCTGCCCGAAACCATCCAATCCATACGCCTTCCTGCAAATGTAAGTATGGGTTCAGGCAACCCCTTCCATCAGATATATGTCCAAAACGGGAGAAGAGCAGGTGTTTATATTAGCAGAGAAGGAAGATGGCGTTATACGAATGATGTAACAGAGGAAGAATTTGCAAGAGATGGCTGGAGTTTTGTACAATAAGCGGAGAGAGTTATCAATCTATCCTGGCAAGCGGAGCGATAATTTCCCAATCTGAAGTTTCCAGCGCTTCGCGGTCTATGCGGATAAAAATCTGCGGTTCATACCCTTCATGCGGGTACAGAATATTCCGCGAATTAAGGAAGGGAAGCGGCGTACTGGCAGACCGGATCATACTGCGGGGATCGCGGGTGAGGGAGTCCCAGGCAAGCGACGATTCGGCATATAAAGACATTGCCCGATTACTGTGACTGGGGTCTCCGGTCTGGGCGGCAAGCATTTCATGAGCTACACCGGCATTGTTTCTCGCCATCATCAGACGTTCGGCTGTTTCAAGGAATTCGGGGCGGTCATTGGGCAGCAGCAACGGGAGGCGTGCGCGCTGGACTTCAAGTATATCCAAAAGACGGCTGTAATACCCTTGTGCGGCAAAATAATTTCCCTGTTTAAATGCAGCGTTCCCCAGCGCATAGAGAATGCGGCGGTTATGGGGAAGACGTGAAGAGGCAGCAAAAAGATATTCCTGGGCGTTACTCCAGTCTTCAAGCTGATAATAAGCCGAACCCATACGGTATTGCATTTCCGGCGGCGCCCAGCCATTTTGCTGTGCACGGTGATAATGACGCAGGGTGCTTTCCATATCGCCGGTTTTCGTGAAATATTCAAGGTCGCCAAGTCCGGCATGCAGCCTTCCGTACTGCGGCGAGGGGGACAACAGCCGCCGCGCAATGGCATTATCGTACAGATTAACCCCTCTGACCAGTTGTTCTTCCGCAGGGATAAATTCCCTGGTGCTGATTAAATTATCAGCAAGCCGCTGGTGGGCATTGATACGATAATTCAGCCGTCGAATAGATTCTTCCTGTGCATTGTCGAAGGCGCGTATTGCCTGTTCAAGGGTTACCCGTTCTTCATGCGTATTGCCCAAGCTATGATAATAACGTGACAAATGGTAATGCGATTCGGGCAGTGAAGGATCGGCATAGACGGATTCCAGTAAAATGCTGCGGACATTATCAATCTGTCCAAGATATTCGTCCGGCACACCCCTCGTCTCTTCAAGCTGCTTGTCCAGAAGATAGCCGCCCAACTCGGCAAGCGTCGCCGCCGAAAGTTTTCGTTTGGTATTTGCGTCAAACCATTCCCTTAGATACAGCGTTTCCTTCAGGTTGTCGGTCCGGATAAAGTACAGCATCATCCGCTCAACTACTTGAGGATTCTTATCCCAGCCGTACAGTTCCAGCAGCCGCGCGTATGCAAACCGGGCATCGTCATATCTGGCAGGCTCAATCTCGCCCCATGCCAGAGAGTTATCACCGGATGCAAGGAGGCCTTCGAAATCATCGGGAGCAAAATCCAAAAGCTGCCGCTGTAAAAGGTTATCCGCTTTGGCATAATTATACCGGTAATATGTTTCCATATATGCGTAATCAAGAACTCCCTTTTTATCACGGGGATAAAACCGTAAAAGCTCTTCGTATTTCTGCTCGGCATAGATAAATTGCCGTTCATCCCGAAAAGCTTCGGCATATCGGTAGAACCAGTTTTTGCGGCGGTGTATGTTGAAAGCTTCGGTAAAACGCTCATTTGCCCGCTGATATTCACCGTCATAAATTCGTTCAAGACCGAGTTTGTAAATGGAATCTGCTCTAAGAGGCGTGTACACAAACCGGTAACTAAGGTAAAAAACGGAACCGGCAACAGCGGCGATGAAAGCAAAAAGTCTGAATACCGGAAGAAATTTATGAATGAAAATATAGCCAAAGCTTGACTGTTCGGCTTCCAGATCCGCACCTGAACTTTTTTGAAATGATCTTGGTATGACAATTTTCCTGCCAAGCAGTTGACTGACAAATGCTGCAGTTTCTCTTGCCGGCGCATTTCTTATAAGGTTCCGAATCAACCTTGACATTTGGTCGGGAGTAACGGACAGGTCCTGTTCGGCAATTACTTCCTCACAGGCAATGCGCAAGTTCAGAGGATAGCCGGACAGTGTTTCCTCTAAATATTTCAATTCTTCATCTGTCAGCTGTATACTTTCAATGTTTTTAACCGGAGCGCCGGCACCGGCGGCGGCTCTGGCTTTTGCTTTACCGCCAAACATACTGATCGAACCGGGGCTTCTTGATGGTCTGTCTGCATCAATATCATCCAAATCCGGGAAATGAAAATCATCTGTATCACTGATATCAATTTCTTCACCGAAAATATCATCACCGCCGGTTTCTTTTCCAACACCGGCATCCGGATCAAAGTTGCTAAATTCGCTGTCAAATTCACCTATTCCAAATGATTGATCGTCATCTTCGATTGCAGCTTGTTCATCGGGAATATCTGATTCGGCCAAATCATCAAGGTTGATTGATTCGCTGCTGTCAGCCGGGGTCGGCTCTTCGGGAATGTCTAAACCGTCCAGGCTGTCAAGGCTGAAATCATCGGCACCTGCCGGGGTCGGCTCTTCGGGAATGTCAAAACCATCCAGGCTGTCAAGGCTGAAATCATCGGCACCTGCCAGGGTTGTCTCTTCGGGAATATCTAAACCGTCCAGGCTGTCAAGGCTGAAATCATCGGCACCTGCCGGGGTCGGCTCTTCGGGAATGTCAAAACCATCCAGGCTGTCCAAGCTGAAATCATCGGTACCTGCCGAGGTTGTCTCTTCGGGAATGTCAAAACCGTCCAGGCTGTCAAGGCTGAAATCATCGGCACTTACCGGGGTTGTCTCTTCGGGAATATCAAAACCGTCCAGGCCGTCCAGACTGAAATCATCGGCACCTGCCGAGGTTGTCTCTTCGGGAATGTCAAAACCGTCCAGGCTGTCAAGGCTGAAATCATCGGCACTTACCGGGGTTGTCTCTTCGGGAATATCAAAACCATCCAAATTAAACTCATCTTCACTTACCGGAGCAGCTTCATCAGGTATTTCAAAGTCAGTCATGTCGCCAAGGACAATAGGTTCGCTGCTGTCTGCAGAAACCGGCACTTCATGAAAACCGGTAAACAGGGGATCGAAATTATCCAGGCTGTCCAGGTCAAGAGATGTACCGCCGTCTGCCGAAAACGAATTTTCAAGAGAAGAGGAATCCTCGGGAATATTAAAACTGTTAAAATCATCCGGAACAACGGGTTCGCCGTTAACTGCAGAAACCGGTGCTCCGGGAAAATCAGCAAGCAAGGGATCAAAATTGTCCAGGCTGTTCAGGTCAAGAGATGTACCGTTGTCTGCTGATGTCTGTTCTTCGTCAAATGCCGGAACAGGCGATTCCTCCGGATGTTCTTCAACGGAAATATCATCCAACTGAGTTCCCAGAAATGCGCTAAAATCGAATTCATCTGCCGGATCGGGAGAACTATCGGGAGTTAGTAAATCTTCATCAATATTATAATTAAATTCATTTACATCTTCAGTACTTTTTTTCTCGATAACCATGGGCGGCGGTTCAACGTCAGGAAAACCAAAATCATCGGGGGAGATTCCTTTTGCCCGAAGATCTGCCCTTTGACCGCCGATGTCATCAAATGAGGATTTAAATTTACTAAGTGCACTTAATGAAGGCATATCAAGATATTTAATTATCGACCGATAATTGAATAGTATATAGCATATATGAAAAAAATAAGAAATGGAACACTTTTATCGGTTTTTCTCATATTCATCGCCGGATTTTCCAATGCCGTAGATATTGAGACGGTGGAGTCATACCAGCTGATCGACCGTTTGCTGAGGCTTTCCGGGCCGGGTGCGCCTCTAATATATGAGGATTTGGTGATTTTTACCGCTTCATCCGGTCATCGCCGGGTGGGTATCGCTTTTGCCCATGAAGGCTTTGCCAAAGTCCACAATTTCAGGCCTTTATTGGTTCGCAGAGATATGCGGGATGTCCTTCCCAATGAAAGAAACCCCAGTGAATTCAGAGATTCAGGGATAGTTTTCCATATTCATAGAATTCCGGAAGGCGCCACCGAGCTTGAATACCGGCTGATCATTGACGGACTTTGGACCACCGATCCTGCCAACCCGAATACCCGTTGGGATAGCACTTCCGGCCTTACATGGTCAATTTTCCCTATTCCACACAGAGAAATCATTCCCCATCCGCTCAACGGGCCGCCCGGCAGCCTGAACTTTTCCTTCCGAGGCCCGCCCGGAGAGACAGTCACAGTAGCAGGCAGCTTTAACGGCTGGGATCCATTTATGTACGAACTGCGGGAAGGCCCGCGCGGAACCTACACGCTCACCATTCCCCTGCCGCCGGGGAGATACCAGTATGTTTTCTTCCACAGAGGACAGCGCTTCCTTGACCCCTACAACCCAAACCGTGTATATGCAAGAGACGGAAGCTCTGTTTCGGAAATAGTGATCCAGTAAAACCCTGATTTCCCGCCTGCTTCGCGGCACGCTTATCGATGACACCCGCCTAATCATGATTCAGGGACATACATTGCTGCCTTATCGGCAGTATACCGATTAATCAGGGCTTTCTTTGGTTTGTTATCAGACACAACGGCGAATTTGGGGTTGCGGAATGTTGAATAATATTAAAAAATAATGTATTATTAATAGATCAATAATTTGCATGGAGGATAGACATGGAAGACAAGAAAATTGTATTGGCCATTGATGATAATCTGGTGCAGCTTGAGCTGTTTCAAAAACTGCTGAGCCACAAATATGATATCAGAGTTGTTAAATCCGCCTCAGATGCACTGCACTATCTTAACACGAATGTAGCTAACATTATTCTGCTTGATATTGAAATGCCGAATATTACCGGTTTTGATTTTCTGGATGACATCAGGAAAATCCCCAGTTATATGAATGTGCCGATAATTATTGTCAGCGGGAAAACCGGACAGGATTTTTTTGACCAGGCGAGGAGTTCCAGCGCATTCGATGTGCTGACCAAACCGGTAACACCGGAAATCCTTGTAGATGTAATCGAAAAAGCCTTTGCTGTAAAGGTATAAATCTCTACTGACCAAAAAGGGTCCTTTACCAGGAGGTAAAATATGGACAATAAAAGCAATCTTGCTCCGGTTATAAAAATCGATGAAAATAAATGTATTAACTGTTATGCCTGCATAACAGCCTGCCCGGTTAAATATTGTATGAACGGTTCCGGAGATGTTTTAAGGATAAACCATGACCTTTGTATTGGCTGCGGGCACTGCATTTCCGTCTGTTCCCATGAAGCCAGGGAGATAATTGATGATACGGACAGTTTTTTGGAAGATCTAAAGCGGGGGATAAAAATGATCGCTGTTGCCGCACCGGCAGCAGCATCAGTTTTTGCCGGCTCTTATCTCAAATTGAACGGTTACCTTAAATCTCTGGGAGTAGAGGCGGTGTTTGACGTCAGTTTCGGCGCTGAACTCACCGTTGTTTCCTATATTAATTATATTAAGACAAAAAACCCCAGGATGGTCATTGCTCAACCCTGCCCTGCCATCGTCAGCTACATCGAAATATATTACCCGGAACTGCTGCCCTATCTTGCGCCGGCGGACAGCCCCATGCTCCATACCATAAAGATGATCCGGCAATATTATCCTCAATACAAGGATTATAAAATCGCCGTCATTTCTCCCTGTATCGCCAAGAAAAGAGAATTTTCCGAGACCGGGCTGGGTGATTACAATGTTACCATGCTTGCCCTCAGGAACCTGCTAAAACAGCAGAATATCAACCTTGCAAACTGCGTCACTGCAGAATATACCGGACCGGAAGCAGAACGGGCGGTATCATTCTCTTCTCCCGGAGGCCTATTGGATACTGCAGAGCGTTTTGTGCCGGGCATCAGGAGGGACACACGTAAAATTGAAGGGGTGCATACCATCTACCATTATCTGACAGGCATTTCGGAAAAACTGAAAAAACCGGGCGTTGAGTTTCCGCTCCTGGTGGACTGTTTAAATTGTGAGAATGGCTGCAATGGCGGTCCCGGCACAGGGAACAACAAGCAAACGCTGGACGAACTGGAAAGCCCGATACGGAAGCGCAGCAAGGAGCTTGAAAAACGGCTCAACCCCGGGCATCAGAAAGCATTGTATAATAAGTACCACAAGCAATTGAACCGTTACTGGAAGCCCGGCCTGTATGACCGCAGCTATCAGGACTTATCAAAATATAATAACCTGAAGATACCCGGTAATGCGGAACTTACCGAAGTCTACAGCAGCCTGAAAAAATTCGGCAAGGAAGATTTGTATGACTGTACTGCCTGCGGTTATGGCAGCTGCAAATCAATGGCAACGGCCATTTTCAATAAACTCAACAAGCCGGGTAACTGTGCCCATTACAACCTCAAACTCCTTGAAGAAGAGAAAAAAGTAACGGTATACATCAACCAGCAGCTTAAGGAACACATAAACCGCGCTCTCGGTGTGATCGAAAACATCAACGATCTTGTTGAAAAACTCAATGTCAGCATCAACACCCAGGCGGATTCGGTGAACGAATCTACATCTGTTACAGGCCATATGGTTGACTCCATCAAGAACACAGCGGAAATGTCAAAGCAAAAGCGGAATGCTGTTTTGGAACTGATTAGCAGCGCTGCCAAGGGGCAGGATACCATGCAGGAGACGATCCAGGCGGTTAAAAATATCGCCGCATCGGTAGATGGTATAGCCTCGGCAATAAAAATCATCAGTGTTATCGCATCCAACACCAACCTCCTTGCCATGAATGCCGCAATTGAAGCCGCACATGCCGGCGAGGCGGGCAGGGGATTTGCCGTCGTTGCTGATGAAATTCGCCATCTTTCGGAGACTACGAGAGAAAATTCCCGCAATATATCCCAAACACTGTCAAACATCATCACGGGTATAAATACCACTTCCAAGCGATCGGGAGACACCGGTAACTTTATAAACGATATGACCCATGAAATCAACGGCTTTGCCAGCACAATGACAGAGCTTATTGACACTCTGGGCAGTTTGTCAAATGAAAGTTACATGATAACCAATTCGTTGAAAAGCCTGGAAGAAACCAGCGCGACAGTTAAAGCGGATTATGATGTGATGCTGTCTCTAACCGACAAACTCCGTTACGATATTAACTTCCTGGCGGCAATGTCAACAGATATAGTTCGCGCCATAGAAGAAAATGATCAGGAGATAATTGCCAAGTTGGTTTCGCTGGATAAGTAAATTTCAAGCAGCCTCCCCTGCGCTGTAACCAATGCTTTTGATTTCGTTAGGCGCAATCGGAACTATATATTAGACAAACACCCTCCATTGACAGCTCAATCCGATTAGGCAGCAATGTAATGCCCTATGGCTTGATTAGGGCGGGTGTCGGTGGTAAGCGTGCCGCGCAAGCGGTGCGCTTGCCCAGCCGACGGGCCCCGCTCAAGTCTTGCGGGTATTACATTGCTGGTG
>WRLF01000016.1 GCA_009777735.1 Treponema sp. | reverse complement strand
TTGGTGTAAAAGAACCGATAATGGCTAACTGGCTTCATACACTTGTTTATGTAAGAAACATTTGCGCCCATCATGCACGTTTGTGGAATAAAGGCTTGCGTATTCCGGTTAAACTCCCTAAAGTTACAGATCGCACATGGCTTTTTTCGTCTAATCTTTCAAATGATAAAATTTATGTTGTCTTGGCTGTAGTCGCATATTTTTTAGATATAATAACACCAACTAACACATTCCGAAATAAACTTAAAGACCTTCTTGCAAAATATCCAAATATAGATGTAACCGCAATGGGTTTTCCTAAAGATTGGAAAAATGATCAGTTCTGGAGCGGGGTGTCTAAACCTCTTGATGCAAGGCATAGGTCATAGATACGTGTGAATTTTATCTTTCGGAAAATTATGTCTGGTTGACTGATAGGGTTCCGCTCTTAAAAATTAAAACCCCTCACAAAAACAAATTAACCATAACCATGACAATCCAGCCAATAGGCAGAATCGTAATGTCTGCAAAATTCTGCACAATTAAAATGATGAACAACAGCGGCATTCCTATTTTCATAAACATGCTTTCGGTTTGCGGGCTCAGGTTGAGGCCGGAAAATATAATATGGCTGCCATCAAGAGGTGGAATGGGTAGCAGATTAAAAACAAACAAGCCAAAGTTAATGGCAGCAGAATAGAAAAGAACATAGATAATGATTTCAGCAAAATTACTGTTATCATCTGCCAAAGCGAAAAGCAACCACCTCAAAATAAGTGAAAATACGATCCCCAGCACCAGGTTAGAAAAGGGGCCGGCAGCAGCAATCAACGCCTTGTCGCGGCGGTACCGGCTGAGGTTTTCAGGGTTAAACTGCACCGGTTTAGCCCAGCCAAAACCGGCTAACATGATAAACACAAAACCAATGATATCGATGTGTTTAAGCGGGTTCAGGGTTATTCTACCCTGGTCTTTGGCCGTACTGTCGCCCAGTTTCCATGCACATAAGGCATGACAGCACTCATGTACTGTCAGACCAATAAGAATGCCGGGAAGTGTGTATAGTTTGCTCTGCCAGTCCACGCACTTCAATATACCATTTCCAGCTTAATGCAGTAAGATCAAGAACTCACTGGTTTCATTTACTGTAGTTGAAATGAGCAGAATATCCACTCTTGGAAAAAAGCCGCCAGAGGGGCAGGCCGCTGGGCTGGGAAAACATTCTGGAATTCCCCAACGAAGGAGACCAAAAATAAAATCCTTCTAATTATATAGTCAAAAAATGCCTGACTACTAAAATCCTATTATTTATTTTAGTAGTCAGGAGACTCCGGAGTTGGATTCTACAGGCGTTTTCCCAGCCCAGCGGCCTGCCCCTCCGGCGGGTTGTTACCAAGCCGAAAAATTGCAGACTTACATTGTAAATCAAGCCGCCGCCCTCCCCTGCTGCCTGTCCATTCCGGCAGTTTTATTGTATCATTCCCCATGGACATTCTTACTCTGGGTAATGACTTACTGCACGAAAAAGCCACTCCTGTGGATAATATTAAGAAAGATTCCGCCCGTTGGATCAAGATTTCCCAGGAGATGTTCAACGCTGTCGCACAGGGAAATGGCGTGGGGCTTGCGGGACCGCAGATAGGACTCATGCAGCGGATATTTGTGGTGAACATCGAAGGAGATGTCCCCCGTGTTTTTATCAACCCTTCCATTATCGAAACATCGCAGGAAACATCAAAATACGAAGAAGGCTGCCTTTCTGTTCCCGGCATTTGGGCCAATGTTGTCCGGCCGAAAACGGTGAAAGTGCAGGCATGGAACGAAAAAGGCCGGGCATTTACCATTGAAGCAAGCGGACTTCTTGCGCGGGTTATCCTCCATGAATACGATCATCTTGAAGGTGTTTTATTTATAGACCGTCTTTCTGAACCAAAAAGAAAAAAAATGCTCGATAAAATAAATAAACAGGCGAAAAAATAAATGCGGGTTTTATTTGCGGGAAGTCCGGGCATTGCAGTTCCGGCATTGAAAGCGGCTGCCGAAAACTGTACCCTTGCAGGATTACTTACCAATCCGGACAGTCCCAAAGGACGCAGCAGCCGGCCTGAGCCGACCGAGTGTGCAGCTGCCGCGCAGCAATACCCGTGCCCTGTTCTTAAACCGGAAAAGCTCGACAGCGAGGCGCGCACTCTCGTTGCAGACCTTCGGCCCGATCTGCTGATTTCATTTGCTTATGGTAAAATTTTTGGCCCGAAATTCCTTGCCTTGTTTCCTTTAGGAGGGATTAACATTCATCCCAGTCTGCTTCCCAAATACCGGGGGCCAACGCCCATTCCGGCGGCAATAATCAACCGTGAAAGCGTAACAGGCATTACAATTCAAAAATTGGCGACGGAAATGGACAGCGGAGATATTATCGTTCAGCAGACAGTGCCTCTGAGCGGCCACGAAACCACGGAAAGCCTCAGCAATCTAATGGCGATAAAAGCGGCTGAATTACTGCCTGACGTACTCAAGGGGATAGCTGCCGGTACCCTGGCAGCACAGCCACAGGATCACAACGCGGCGACATATTGTTCGCTCATCTCCAAAGAAGATGGCCTTATTGACTGGAACAAAAGCGCTGCCGAAATCGAAGCCCGGATTCGAGCTTTTGACCCCTGGCCGCTGTGCTGGACAATGCATGGAGACCTGCCGTTGTTTATATTGAAAGCAGGCGTACTGGAAGGTACCAACATCTTCCTGGACACGAACAGAGCCGCTGCTCCCGGACAGGTCTTGGGTAAAGACCGCAATTGTGGTATACTAATTCAAACAGGAGAGGGGATACTTACCGTCGGCAAGTTACAGTACCAGGCAAAAAAGGCATTGGAATGGAATGACTTTTTAAACGGGGCCAGGCATTTTATCGATGCAAAATTGGGTACCTGCGGTAATGTAGAATCCTGCGGTTGTCCTGAACAGAGGTAGTATGAATTTTGAAAAACCAGAACACAATCTCAAAATCTTTTTTGCCATGTCGGTAGGGCTTTTGATTTTTGTTGGCATCATTGCCGTCACGATATTCTTTTTCACTTTGCACGGGGAGGAACAAACCATGGTTCCCGAAGTGCGGGGTATGTTCCTTGTTGATGCCCTGCTTGACTTACAGGTTAAGGAGTTGTATCCCCGTCTTCAGCTCCGTTATTCACAGTCTGCAAGAGAAAGGGGCATGGTTCTTGAACAGGATCCTCCTGCCGGCACAATCGTAAAAGCCGGACGACGTATCCGTCTGGTAGTCAGCCAGGGGGTTGTTCTGGACCGTGTCGAGTCATATATCGGGAGAAATATAAATGATGTTCGCCTGGAGTTACAAACCCTTGCAGCATCTTCAGACAGCCCCCTGTTTGAAATGAGAGAACCTCCGGTATACGATTTTTCACCCTCTGCCCCGGGAACCATTCTCCGTCAGAGACCGGAACCGGGAGCGGATGTTTCAGGACTGACATTTCTGGAATTTGTTGTAAGCCGCGGCCCCGATAACGTCATGGTAACAGTACCGCAGCTTATCGGGCTTCCGCTGTCTTTTGCAATTGAACGTATCAGTGAATCAAATATTGCGTTTGAATTTTTTATGCGGAATGTTCAAAGAGACGAGCGGGAAGAATCGGTCGTTTCCCAAAATCCCCCTGCCGATACAAGCATTGATTCAAGAACCCCGGTAAGCATTGTTGTGGGTACTCCGTCACAGCTTGGAGAAAATGAAGTATTTGATATTTTTTCCCGTACAATACCCGCAAACCCCTATCCGCTTCCCGTACGGCTTGATGCTTTACTTCCTTCCGGAGAGCGGATTACGCTGATAGCGGTGAATTTTACCGGCGGAAATTTTACCGTTCCTTACCGGCTCCCTGTGAATAGTATATTACTCCTTTTAATGATGGACAGGGAAATTTACCGTGAAACGGTTAGTTTTTAAGCGTACAAATTTCGTTTGATCTTCAATGTCGGAGTTTTTTCAAAAGGCTCGTGCCGCACCACAATTTTGGTGATACGTGAGAAGCTGGAAAGTTTTTTATTTGCCCAGGCGCGCAGTTCTTCCAGCATATGTTCGATAACGCTTGCTGCGGTTTTTGCTGCGTCCGTTAACCTGACCATCGCAACAAGTTCACCTTTTTCGCCCGAATATACCAATGATTCTTCGATAAGTGATGATGTACCCAGAAGTCCCTCGATTTCTTCCGGGTAGATGTTTTCTCCGCCGGGTCCAAGTATCAGCGCCTTTATCCTTCCCCTGACATAAAGTTTTCCTTTACTGTCCATGCTGCCCAGATCGCCGGTTCTCAGCCAGCCATCGGCGGAAAATGCCTCGCGTGTTTTTGCTTCATCACGATAATAGCCCATCATCACATTGGGGCCGCGCACCTGAATTTCTCCTATGCCGTTAGCGGCATTGATGCCGGCATCAGCATCGACATTAGCGGTAATTCGCAGTTCAGCGCCCTTTACGGCAACTCCTGTTGAGCGGAAAGGGAAGCGGTGCGGCGAGGTTCCGGCAACAAGCGGAGCAGCCTCGGTGAGTCCGTAACCCACTGCAAAAGGAAACCGTGCGCGGCGCAGAAATGTTTCTACTTCTCCGAAAAGCGGCGCTCCGCCAATCCCAAAAAAACGGATTTTGCCGCCCAGAGCCTTTTTGAGCCTGCGTCCGGCAAATCGTACTGCCAGCGGACGGGTGAGGGGACAGCGGTGCAAGCTGCTTTGTACCAGTTTTGGCGCAATGGCAAGCCGGTACATTTTTTCAATGAAAAGGGGAACCGTTATCATTGCTGTAGGACGCAGGGCTTTTGCGGCCGGAAGCAGCACCGATGCCGAAGGGGGTCGTCCAAGGTAATTAATGCCCGCTCCTGATATGACCGGAGCGATCATCCCCAGGCTGCACTCATAGGCATGAGCCAGGGGCAATACAGAAATCAGGCGGTCACTGGGAATAATTTTTACAAAATCCAAAGATGAGAGGGCGCTGAAAATAATGTTCGCATGAGAAAGCATAACCCCCTTGCTGTTTCCCAGAGTTCCGCTTGTGTAAATTATTGCGGCAAGGTCTTCCGGTTTTCGCCGGGGCAGCGGGGAAGGATTATTTTCCGGAACAGGCAGGGGAAGCTGTTTTTCGCGTCCTTCACAATGAACGGTAATTTCCGCTTCTGCATTTGGGATGGCAAGGCTGTCGAGGTATACCATCGGTATATGCGGAGTTAACTGTTTAATTTTTACCGACATTTCCCGGCTTGCTATCACTGCAGATACTTCAGCGTGTCCGGCAATAACCAGCGTTTGGTCTGACGAAAAGCCGGTAAGCAGAGGAACGGAAACCGCTCCGGCCATGGCAATGCCAAAATAGGCAACCGGCCATTCGGGGCAATTTTCTGCAAGAAGCAGTATCCTGTCACCCGGAGTTATGCCAAGCTGTATCAGCAAAAGACCAAACTGCCGGGCACGTAATCCCATCATCCTGTAGCTGATCTGACGGCAAATCTTGTCATCCATAAACATGGCAAATGCGGCACGATCCCCGTACTTCTCCGCTGCGGCAAGGCATACATCTGCCAGAGTTTTATCAGCATACTGCTTCATTGCCTGTTTAGAGCAGGATTGAAAGGAAAGGTTGCGGTACCATTAATTATGGTTTTGATTATCCCAACACTGCCCTAATGCGTCTAACCCCTGCAGAAGATGATTGCTCTTTTTGGATGGTGAATTTACCCAGAACACCGGTGCGCTCCACATGGGGGCCGCCGCAAACTTCTTTGGTAAAAAAGCCCTCAGCCGGGCCGATGGTGTATACCTTTACCTGAGATTCATACTTTTCACCAAAAAGGGCGATTGCCCCGGAAGCCGTCGCCTCATCAAGACTCATCAGCTGCGCAGTTACCGAAAGGTCTTTCTCAATTTGCCCGTTGACAATGGATTCCACTTTTTTGATTTCCTCTGCCGTCATTGGCGCAGGGTGGGCAAAGTCAAAACGAAGGCGCTCGGCGGTGATATTGCTGCCCTTCTGGGCGACATGATCTCCCAGAACAGTCCGCAGGGCCTGGTGGAGGAGGTGGGTTGCAGTATGGTATTTAGTGGTGGTTTCACCGTGATCCTGCAGACCACCTTTGAACACCTGTTCGCTGCCGGCGCGGGAAAGTTCCTGATGCTTTTTAAATGCTTCGTCAAATTCATCACGGTTTACTTTAATGCTGTTTTCAAGGGCAAGCTCCTCGGTCAGTTCGATAGGGAAACCGTAGGTGTCATAGAGTTTAAAAGCTAAACGCCCCGGCATAATTTTTCGGGGGTCTTTGAGCAAATTGGGGAGGAGTTTCTCGAATTCATGTTCGCCCTTTTGCAGAGTTTCAAGGAATTTTTTTTCTTCCCGATCCAGTTCTTCGATAATGTTGGCTTTATTTTCAGACAGTTCTGGATAGGGCCCCTGCATCTGTTCAATGAGAATAGCCGCAATGGGCGACAGGAACGGTGTTGAAGTACTAATGCCCAGTTTTCGGCCATGACGTACAGCCCGGCGGATAAGGCGGCGAAGCACATAACCCGCGCCCACATTGGAGGGACTGACTGCTTTGGGGTCACCCAAAATAAAAGTCGATGCCCGCAGATGATCACAGATGATCCGAACCGACTTGTCTTTTTCTTCATCAGTGCCATATACATACCCCGCTGCCTGTTCCACAGCGCCGCGCACCGGAGCAAAAATTTCCGTGTCATAGACCGACTTCAAGCCGTTGAGGATGGTGACCGTCCGCTCAATGCCCATGCCGGTATCAACGCATTTACGGGCAAGCGGTATATATTCGCCCTCGGCATTTTTGTTGTACTGCATGAACACATCATTCCATATCTCAAGCCATTTGCCGCAGGAACAGCCCGGCTTGCAATCCGGTTTGCAGGGAGCATCGCCTATGTAGTAAAACATTTCCGAATCCGGCCCGCAGGGACCGGTACTTCCCGCCGGTCCCCACCAGTTGTCCTCGCGGGGAAGGTAGGCAATGCGGTTTTCGGGAATGCCCATTTTCCGCCATGCTGCTACGGATTCATCATCGCGCTCCACATCCCCATCACCTTCAAAAACCGTTATCCCCAGTTTTTCGACTGGTATGTTCAGCCATTGGGGTGAAGTGAGAAATTCAAAACTCATCTCAATGGCCCCTTCCTTGAAATAATCCCCCAGAGACCAGTTGCCGAGCATTTCAAAAAATGTCAGGTGGCTCGTGTTACCCACACTGTCTATGTCACCGGTGCGTATACACTTCTGGTAATTAACCAAACGGTTCCCCGCAGGGTGTTCCTCGCCGAGAAGGTAGGGAACGAGAGGATGCATACCGGCAGTGGTAAACAGCACCGTGGGATCGTTATCGGGAAGCAGGGATTTACCCTGAATCTGTGCGTGGTTTTTTGCTACAAAGAATTCAATGTATTTTTTTCGAAGTTCATCGGCTGTCATGGGGGTAGTGTAGCAGATTTGGGGAGGAGGGAGAAGAGATGTTCAATACCTACTCCGGCAATAGGTTTTACCTAAATTTTTTACTGTTCCATACTCTCGATGAGCGATTTTATATCTTCTGCAATGGCAAGGCCGCCCATAGTGTGCAATGCGCCATAGCATTTTACAATGTAATCAATAATTTTATATTTTTTAAAAAGCATGATGACTTCTTTTCCTGTCATATTATACGCGGCTTTATATTCTTCCAAACAGTATGCGATAAATTCTGTGTTACCGCTCATTGTTATGCCTCTCTTGGTAGATTAATGCTTCCTGTTTCCAGTTCTTCGTTCAACAAATTCGCCAATGTTAACTGGCTTAAATGCCATAATTTTGTTGATTCTACTTCCAGTATACTGTACAAAAGCGAAGAATACAATAACTCAAACGCTTCCTGCTCGCTTACATTCCGGCTTTTGGATATTTCTTTGATTACAAGAGGAACAAGCATTTCCAGGGTTGCTCTGAATTGGGTGTCAGACATTGGGGACCTCCGTGAAACCTGTATATTTTAGGAAAGAAAGAGAATATTCCGATGTAAATGTCATTTGATCAAATAATTGACGGACTTTTAACCTGGAAATGGTTTCTTCTTTTGATAATTCACCTGTTTCAAAAGCAATTAAAGTACGGTATATTGTGTCATTCGCCACAGGACCAAAAATTACATCGTATTTTTTACCCTGCCATGTACTTCGCCTTCGCAGTCAAAGTGTATGATCGTACAATCAGAACAGGGAATATTCCCGATAATAATGCAATTATCTTTTTTATTCATAATCATTCGCATCCCCATAAACAAACCCTCTTTCCCGGCGTTCATCCTGAAGCTTCTCCCATGCTTCTATGCCTTTTTCACGAAGCAGTAAATTATCCTGCTTTAACACAGGATAATTCTCAAAAAATGGTTCATATTTCTCGCAAGGGTAAGATTCGCACAAAGCACATATTTCGACATTTTTTTCTTTGGCACACATCCTAACGGCACAGCCTGGGTTGCCGCTTCCTTCCTTGCAGGAAACGCACACTCCGGGCTCAATCATGCCTTTCAAAAATGGCCAAAATGTATCACCATTGGGAATGAATTGTATAATTTCCTCGAAACCGGCTTTTCTCATTTCTTCATACAGGATTTTTGCCGCCGGTTCTATTTTAACCTTAACCGCACAGTTTTCACAGTAAAGTCCACAATAACAAATGTATTTATTGTCCATGTAAAGCTCCGGTTATAATCAGAATACTTCTACTTTATCATAAAATGGATTATTTCCGCTATAAATATAAAGCCTGTCCCAAAGCTGCCATTAAATATAATTTTTTGTTATATTTACTTTTATCGACAAAGGAATACGGTTGCCTTGCCTGGCTCGCAGAACTCTTACCTCTCCTCCAGCTGCTTCTTCACTTCTTCCAGCCGTTTCGATAATGTTTCGATGGTGCGTTCGAGGCGGTTTTTTTCCTGTTCAAGCCTGAGCAGCGGGTCTTCTTCTCTGGTTTTTTTCCGTATTGCCGTTTTTACCGTATCGGGGCTTTTGCCTTTGATAAGTGCTGTTTCGGCTGCCTGGCGATCGTCATCATCGCGGATTCCGGCGAGGAAGCGCATGTTGTCGGCGCCGGTTTCGGGTTTGAGGTCATAACTGAACATTTTTATCGCCATGGTGGCTGCAGTGCGGGGTATGCGGAGCATGCGGTCAACATAATCTTCAAAACGCACGCCAATGGCAGTACAGAGGTCATGGGCTTTCAACAGATGTTTGCCCATTTCTTTTACCAGACTGCCGTTTTCTTTCAGGTATTTTTTCCGGATAGTATCAGTGAGAGCGGTAAGTTCCGGCGAATCGGCAAAAACATCACGGTAGATTTTTTTTGATTCGGCTTTTTCCAGCAAGGCATGAAAAATAGCCCAAAATTCGGAATTGTGCGCCCGTGCCGAAAGTTTTCCGCCCTGGGCACAGGCATGGAGGTGATGAGCATATTCGTGTATCGCCGTGTACAACAGCAGGTTGCTTCCGGCGGCATCTGCAGTAAAATTACGGTTATGGAGGATGATTTCCCGGCTGTCGGTTTTGTACAGGCCGTTCACTTTGCGGCTTTTTTTTCCGGAAAAAATCACGGAAAACTCCAACGGGGCATCTTCAATTAATAATAACTTTTCTTTAATTTGATCCTGGTTCATGGAAGAATATTATCCCATCTCTCCGATTTTTTCTATTGCCAAAATTGTTGCCGCAACGCAGGCAGTTTCGGTTCGTAGGGCGCGGCGGCCGAGGGACAGACGTACAAATCCGGCTGCTTCGAGTACATCACGCTCACGGTCTGACCAGCCGCGTTCCGGGCCAATGGCAAGTACTACCGGCTGTTTCAAACAGGGTATCTGCGGCATGGTTCCCTGAGGCCGAACATTGTCGGCGGCAACAAGCAGTGCCTGTCCGGACGGATTGAGGTCGGATTGCAGCCAGTCAGCAAGCCGGTTGAAAACAGAAAGCCTGGGGATGGTGGTGTCCCGTGACTGTGCCGCTCCCTCGATGAGAGCCGCCCGTGCACCGCCGGCTTCAAAAAGTTTAGTGTCCCGGTAGCTTTTTTCGCCAAGTTCCGTACCAAACAGATCGACAGCTTCCACGCCAAGGCTGGAAAGGTCGCGTAAAAGGCGGCGGATTTGTATGGGACGCGGAAAGCCGACTCCGACACGGATTGGCAGGCGCGGGGAAGATGCGGTTTGCGGACCAAGGGAAAAAGCAAGCGATCCGTCAGTATCTATCTTTTCGATAGTACCGGTACACAGGCCGCCGTCAAATACGCCGGCGTCAAATGTATCGCCTGGTTTTTTATGCAGCACCTTAAGCAAGTGGATGGTACGTTCATCACGCTTTGGCAGCGGTTTACCGGTTTCGTGCTGCTCAAACAGGATTATGTTCATAGCGCAAGTTTACCACAAATCCCCTTGAATGGCTCTCAATCCTGCTTGTCTTGTTTATAAAATTAATAGAAAATGATTATTACTGGAAATGAGGAAAATAATGTTTTTAAAGTCTATCTTTACTAAAACAGTGGCTATGACTATTATCAAAACATCAGCGGCTGTTGTAATTGGATCCGGTTTAATGTTTATACTGAACCGGTTTTTCGCCATTGATATTGGCATTGAGTACACCTACATTTATCTGGGCAATGCAATTCTTGCCGTCTTTGCTGCGGCTTTTGGCCCAATTGCGGGACTGCTCATCGGCATAATAGGCCATACTTTGGTGGATTTTACGGCAGGCTGGGGATTATGGTGGAGTTGGATAAGCGCATCCGGCCTTTACGGTCTTATTATTGGCTCTTTCTGGAAATACTACAGGGTAGAGGAAGGCGGGTTTGGCGTAAAAGAAGCTGTTACTTTTACGTTTATTCAGGCGAGTGCTAATCTTTTGGCCTACGGGTTCATTGCCAGAATACTGGACTTGTCCATTTTTACCGAATACTTTGGCAGGGTAACCATTCAGGGATTTGTCGCAACCGGTGTAAACACCTCGATAGTCCTGCTGTTTGGAACTCCTCTGCTGATTGCCTACTCAAAAATCAGGGCAAAAAACCAGCAGGCAGCCGAAGCTATTGAAAATAAAAAAAGCATTGCACATGCTGTCTGGTTCAGGCTTGTGTTGGGATTATTTTTTGTTTCCGCTCTAATGATATTATCAATAGCAGAACTGGTCAATTTTCAAATGGAAAATTACGAAAGAACGGTTGTTGAAATGACCAGAAATCATTTGAGGTCTGCGGTACTGTCACTTTCAAAACTGGTCAGCGCAGACGAGCTTGACCTTTTTCATACGGTCGAGGATATGGACCGTCCTGAGTATGGGGAAATAAGAGAACGGCTTATTCAGTTCGCCGATGATAATTCGATTTTCTTTGCATATTTTTGGCGGCATCACGAAAATAGAACAATGCAATATATAATTGATAATGATATTGATCCTTTAACTAAAGTAGGGCCCGGAGACTTTGAAGAAATTGGGGAAGAAGCAGCCTTCATTGCCCTGTCCGGAAATGTCCATATTACAGACTTGGGCGCTTATACTCTTGAATGGGACAGCCTTCTTACCGCTTATGCCCCTGTGTTTGACAGTAATGGTAATGTATATGCCGTTGCCGGAGTTGATATCAATGATTCTTTTATTTTTACCCAGCGTGAAAGCGCGAAAGACATGAAACTTCTGCAGCTTATTGCCGTTCCGGTATCGGTTATTCTCGCTCTTCTGAATGTGCTGCTCTACCGCAGGAAAACAAGGCAGGTTGAAATTGCCCATGTAAAACTGCAATATTTTAACAATAATCTGCGCCGGGCTTTTTCCACTTATTTATCGGAGGATGTGGTAGAGGAAATTGTTTCAGATCCTACCCGTCTGCAGCTTGGCGGTGAAAAACGTTATATGACCGTCCTTTTCACCGATGTCCAGAGTTTTACCCGCATAGCTGAAGCACTCAGCCCGGAACAGCTTGTAGAGCTGTTAAATTATTATCTTTCCACCATGAGCGATGTCATTCTTGATAATGAAGGCACCATTGATAAATATGAAGGTGACGCTATTATGGCATTCTTCGGCGCACCCCTGGAACTAAGTGACCATGCGCTACGGGCCTGTTTAACCGCTATTTACATGAAACGTCTGGAAGACGGAATTAACCGGCACGTTAAGGAAAAAAACCTGAGCCCGCTGCCCCTTTATACCCGTTTCGCAATCAATTCGGGAGATATGGTAGTTGGGAACATGGGAACCCACAAGAAAATGAATTACACCATCGTAAGTAATGCGGTAAATCTGGCGGCACGGCTGGAAGGCGTGAATAAACAATACGGCACCAGGATTTTGACATCAGAAGTGACGTTAAAAGAAACACATGGACGGCTTCTTGTCCGCCAGCTTGACAGGATCAGGGTTGTCGGAATTAACGAGCCGATGCAGGTCTATGAAATACTGGAAACAATGTCGGATGCTCCGGCAGCCATGCATGAAATGGTACAGCTTTTTCACAAAGCCCTTGCTCTTTTTCAAGCCAGCGCCTGGAAAAATGCCGAAACTGCCTTTAGCCAGGTTCTTCAACTGTGCCCCGATGATGGTCCTGCCCTGCTGTATCTGGACCGTTGCAGGCAATACCTGGAATTTCCGCCTGACAGCGATTGGGACTGGGTCTATAATTTTACTGAAAAATGAGTGGATGGTACGTTTATCACGTCTTGCACCTCCCGTTCAACCTCTTGAATAAGCTTTTTTACAAGTGTATACTTTTAGTGTATACTATATACGGAGGATGTAATGAAAATATCAACCAAGCAACTGCGAATGGAGCCTGGCAGGATTATTTCAATGGTAAACGACGGGTTAGATATAACCATTACCTACAGGGGAAAATCAAGTGCAAAATTAATACCTGTCACGAAGAAAAAATCTGTAAATACAGAAGAAGGTGATACTAAAAATGAATTATTTGGTTTATGGAAAAACAGGCAGGAAACAGTGAATGTCGGAGAATATGTCAGGAATATCAGGAGAGGCAGGAAATTTTGATAATTGATACAGATGTCATTATTTGGTACTTGCGCGGTAATAAAAATGCCTTAAAAACCATAGAATCACATATCCCGTTCAAAATTTCGGTTATTACATATTTGGAATTGATACAGGGGATGCAGGATAAAAAAGAATTACGGATTTTACAAAAATATCTTCGTGAATGGTCAACTGAGATTATTCACATTACCGAGAACATATCAAGCCGTGCAATGTTTTTTATGGAGGATTATTTTTTAAGTCATGCAATGGAATCCGCAGATGCGATAATTGCGGCAACTACAATTGAATATCAGGAAGTTTTATTGACAGCGAACGATAAGCATTACAATTATTTACCCAATATTCAAATTAACAAGTTTAGATCGAAATGAGGAATTATTAAAAAGGAGAAATCTATATGTCCAAAAAAAACATTTTTTTTCTGTGCGCCTTAATAACCGCCCTGCTGCTTCCGCTGGGGGCGCAGACCGAAGAAGACTTTCGGGTAACCCTGACGGAAGACGGCGAAGGGGCGGTAATCACCCGGTATACCGGAACCACCAGAGCCGTGATTATTCCCGACACCATCCAGGACATGCCGGTACGGGAGATAAGGAGAAGGGCATTTAATGAATCGAACATTACCAGTGTTGTTATCCCGGAAGGGGTTGTCATTATCGGAGAGCGGGCATTTGCCAACAGCCGTTCCCTTACATCTGTAACCTTACCGGAGACCCTTATTGCTATCGGAATCGGCGCATTTGCTGACTGCCGTTCCCTGACATCCATAACTCTGCCTGAAAGCCTTATCATTATCGGGGATTGGGCCTTTGCCGGATGCACTTCTCTAACCACCGTAACTTTTCCGGAGGGCCTTACTGCCATAAATGAGGCGGCATTGAATGAATCTGACATTGACGACGAGGATATTCCGGAAGGAGTTATTACCATCGGAAGAAGCGCTTTTTACCGGTGTACTTCCCTCGCAACGGTAACCCTGCCTGAGGGTCTTACTGCTGTCGGAACAATGGCATTTGCAGGATGCAGTTCTCTGACCACTGTAACCATTCCTGATTCAATAGAAGCGATTACGTTTGGAGTGGGTGTCTTTTCCGGCAGCCCCAGACTCACCCTTGCATCTCAAGCAGCCCTGCAAAGAGTCGGTTTTACAGACAGTTTTTAGTGTAATGTCCCATGCATTTCCCGATTTTATTCACACAAAGGCACAAAAGCACAAAGATTGGGGCGAATTATGATATCGCCGGGCATTCTTCTTACCTCAAAGAGATAGAAAATAGAAAAACAGAGAATACGGAAAGCTTTCTAATCGGTGCTCCGTGCCTCCGTGCCTCCGTGTGAGATATTCGGGAATGAAGTTATAGGAGTACAAATATGGCAGGAAATATTTTTGGAGACTTGTTCAGGGTGGTGACTTTCGGGGAATCACACGGGCCGGCGATGGGGTGTGTCATTGACGGATGCCCGGCGGGGCTTGAGCTTTCGGTTGATGACATCAGGCAAGAGTTAGTGCGACGGCGGCCCGGGCAGAGTTCGGAAAATTGTGCCGGAGCAAATTGTGCTGCGGCAAGTTCCGCCCGAAACGAAGCTGACGAGCCGGAGATACTGTCCGGGTTATTTGAAGGAAAAACCCTGGGGACACCCATCGCCATACTTGTTCGCAATTCTGACTGCAAAGAGTCGGAATATGAAAACCTGCGGGATGTGTTTCGCCCCGGTCATGCGGATGCCGGCTGGCAGGCCAAATTTGGCATACGGGATCACCGGGGCGGCGGCAGGAGTTCCGGCAGGGAAACGCTGTGCCGTGTTGCGGCAGGAGCGGTGGCAAAAAAATTCCTTGCCGGTTACGGCATTCACATAAGCTCTTGGGTTTCCGCCATTGCCGGGCAGGACGTCTGCCTATCGGCAGATAAGGCTCAACCAGATAATGCTGATGTTGATGCAATGCTCAAAACCATTCGTGCCGAAGGGGACAGCGCCGGAGGCATGGTGTCCTGTTTGGTACGCGGTGTTCCGAAAGGACTGGGCGAACCGGTTTTTGACAAGCTTGACGCCAGGCTAGCCGGAGCAATGCTTTCTGTGGGGGCGGTCAAAGGCATTGAATTTGGGGCAGGTTTCGCGGCTGCCTGTATGAAAGGTTCGGAAAACAACGATGCCGGAATGACGAACAACGCCGGGGGTGTTCTAGGCGGTATTTCTACCGGGCAGGACATCGAATTTAAGACAGCGTTTAAACCGGTGCCGTCAATCGCACAACCTCAGAAAGCGTTAAATGCCAATGGCGGCATTGTTGACTTGACCATTAACGGGCGGCACGATATCTGTATTGCCCCCCGTGCCGTTCCTGTGGTAGAAGCCATGACAGCGCTGGTACTTGCCGACCTTGTGCTGCTGCAGCGTTCAAACAGGATTAGTGTTCTGTCAGAACTCTAGCCCTGCCGGATATACAAGGGAATAGAGCCGGCTTCTTTGTCATCAAGGAACAAGGTGAAATTTACTACACCAGGGCTATTAAATTTTAGGTTACCTATAGTAAAAACCAGATGCGAGACAGCGGTGTTGTTGCCAACTCCTTTGACATCAAGATTGCCGGAAATGGCATCCATATTCATTTCGCCGTTGAGCCCTCGTGTTTCGATGCGGAAAGGGTGATTGGCAAATTCCCACATATCAAAACGAATGCGAATAACCACTGATAACTGCGGATGGATACAGGGGAAGTTACGGGAAATAATCGAATCAAATGTTCCCACAATGGTCAGCTTGCCGCCGTTTTCCTGAGCAAAATCGCAAAACGTAAAAAGTTCTACTTTCATTGATACCCTCTGTTTCATTATACATGATTTCACCGTTCACATACAGATAATGTTATGTTATGCTGAAGTTTGATGGAAGGAATGATGCAGGGGGCATATCTCCCCGGAAACAGTACGGTGATACTTAAGGATGTACCCATTCCCAAGCCTGGTTATGGGCAAGTTTTGGTAAAAACGAAGTCTTGTACGATTTGCGGCAGCGATATCAGGGCTATTTACCGCGAACATACCGGAAAGGGACCCGAAGGGTACCAGAATGTTATTGCCGGACATGAACCAAGCGGCTTGGTAGTTGAAGAAGGGCCGGGTATACGGCGTTTTAAAAATGGTTCGCGGGTTATAGTGTATCATATTTCCGGCTGCGGCATTTGCCACGATTGCCGTATGGGTTATATGATTTCCTGTTCGTCTCCCTTGCGGGCAGCTTACGGCTGGCAGCGGGACGGGGGCATGGCGGAATATATACTCTGTGACGAAAAAGATCTTGTGGAACTGCCGGATTCCCTGTCATATACCGATGGCGCACAGGTAGCCTGCGGGTTTGGTACGGTGTATGAAGCTATCATGCGGGTGGGGGTTTCGGGAAACGACAGTGTTTTGATAGTTGGTCTGGGGCCGGTGGGTCTTGCCGCAGCCATGCTCTGCAAAACGATGGGAGCTCAAAAAATATACGGCATTGAATCCGGCACTTTCCGTATTGATCTGGCTAATACATTAAACCTGTTTGACAAGGTATTGCCTGCGTCAAATTCCAATGCAGAAGAGATAAAATCACTTACCGAAGGCAGGGGCGTGGAGCGGGCCTTTGATTCCTCGTCTGCGGATTCCGGAAGGCAAACATGTATCCGTGCGGCCCGCCAATGGGGAAAGATCGTGTTTATTGGCGAGGGCGGAACAGTGAACTGCAATCCCAGCCCGGATATAATCCACGATCAAAAAACCATTTACGGATCATGGGTAACCAGCATCTGGCTTATGGAAAACCTTGTTGAAGAGCTTGTACGCTGGAATATGCATCCCGATAAACTGGTAACCCACCGCTTCCCTCTTACAAAAGCAAGCGAGGCCTATGATCTTATGGATACGGGTAATTGCGGTAAAGTTGCTGTTTGTTTTGATGAAGAACTGTACTAGCAAAGGAGAAATACATGGCAGCATCTGACGGAATGAATTATGCTCCCCAGGGGAAACCAAACCCTGTGGTGAAAAAAGGCGATTTTACCTTTGCGGCAATTGCCCTGGATCACGGGCATATTTACGGGCAATGCAACGGCCTGATTGAGGCCGGCGGAATACTGAAAAGCGTCTACGACCCGGATCCCAAAAAGCTTGATGCATTTTGTGAAAAATATCCCGATGTTAAGCGCGCCGCAAGCGAAGATGAAATTCTCGGTGATCCGCAAGTGCTGCTTGTGGCCGGCGCTGCGATAACATCGGAACGCTGCGCTTTGGGCCTGCGGGTATTGTCTGCGGGTAAGGATTATTTTACCGACAAGGCGCCGCTGACCACTCTGGAACAGCTTCAGGCAGCAAAAGCAAAGGTGCAGGAAACCGGGAAAAAGTATATGGTGTACTACAGTGAGCGCCTCCATGTTGAAAGCGCCGTTTTTGCCGGTCAGCTCATTGAACAAGGCGCGATTGGCCGGGTGATTCAAGTGCTTGGCCTTGGCCCCCACCGGCTTGGCGCATCATGGCGGCCGGACTGGTTCTTCATTAAGGAAAAATACGGCGGAATATTGTGCGACATCGGCAGTCATCAAATAGAGCAATTTTTATATTACTCCGGCGCACAAGACGCAACCGTTGCCCGCAGCCAGATTGCCAATTACCATCACCCCCAATACCCCGAACTTGACGATTTCGGCGATGCCATGCTTGTTGGCGATAACGGCGCAACAAACTATTTCCGGGTTGACTGGTTCACCCCTGACGGCCTGCAAATGTGGGGCGACGGGCGCTCGATCATTCTCGGTACCGATGGCTTTATCGAACAGCGCAAGTACATGCAGCTTGGCGAAAAAGGCAGCCAGGGCGGCCACGTGTATCTGGCAAACAACCAGGAAGAAACGTACTACAATGTCGAAGGACAAGTGGGGTATCCCTTCTTCGGCCAGCTCATCCTCGACTGTCTTAACCGCACGGAAAACGCCATGACCCAGGAACACGCGTTCAAAGCGGCCGAGTTATGCGTGAGGGCGCAAATGCAAGCGGTGAAAATAGCGTAAACACTCGAATTGACATTTTGCTAAAAACATTTCACAAATCATCATGCTTTAATCCGGTGTGTTTTGCCACTCTTGCCACCATTTTTGATCCTATTTCCTCACTGTCGTGAAAGGCAAAGACATAATCAGGATAACCAGACCTCTCTAATGTTTTATGCGAACTGGATTGCCTTTTTATTGACCACCCAATTCTCAGCAATGCTGCCAAAAGACGTTTAGCATTAATTGACGGCCATCGCATAACGATCTACAAATGCAATTGAGTTAATACCGGGAATTGACGATTCGTTTTCCATACGATCCGCTATAACACGTAAAGCCAAGGCTCGTGCCCGTGCTCCTGCCTGTAATGGAGTTATTCCGTATGCAAGTACGCCGGGAATTTCCGTTATTTCAGCAATCCAACGCCCGTCTTCTTCTTGTTCAAATTCCACATCAAAATTCATAAATACTCCTATCATTTTGCCTTATTGTATCATTAAATGGGATAACAGCCAACGCAGCTTGGTGAAAAAGGCAGCCGGGGCGGCCACGTGTATCTGGCAAACAACCAGGAAGAAACGTACTACAATGTCGAAGGACAAGTGGGGTATCCCTTCTTCGGACAGCTCATCCTCGACTGTCTTAACCGCACAGAAAATGCCATGACCCAGGAACATGCGTTCAAGGCCGCCGAGTTATGCGTGAGGGCGCAAATGCAAGCGGTGAAAATAGCGTAAACCCTGATTTGTCAGCCTGGTAACAAACCGTCAGGCGGCGGCGGGCTCAGCGGAGCACTCATTCCTGCTGCTCCATGTCGTGGTTACACGCCTTCGCGTTTGCCTGACCATTGCAGCAATATAACTCAGTAGTCAGGCAAGCCGACGCGAAGGTCGGAGTTGGTTACCCCCTTTACTCGCTCGTCGCAGAAGTCATTCGCGCCCCGCTTCGCCCGCCGCCGCCTGACGGCCTTGGTTGCAGAAAGTACGAGGTATATCAGCTGATTCGAGTGTTTATCACCCGTGCTTTGTCTATCGTTTATTTACATACTTCTCTCATACACACCTTCTTGAGGTATGTCGTAACTTGTGGGTACATGTAATTTAAAATCATAGATAACGATTGCATCTTTAGCCCGATCCCAGTCCCGGATAAAAAAGAACCGCATGGTACAGATAAGCGTATTGGCGCCTTCTTCGTAGAAATTAAGCGTACCGTCGAGCAGCAGGATGGAGGTGTCGATGTTCGCATTTATGGGTGATGAGGCGTTAATAAAGCTTAAAACATCCCAGTCATTCTGGACAACTCCTTCATCAAGACGACCTCCTCTATTGTCCCGCATTTCATCAAGCCTGTGGTAAATCCAGATTGGACCAGTACTATAATTATTACTGCCGTCATTAGCCAGGTTCAACAATGAGACACCCGCACCACTAATATCCGAACGGTTCGCTACAACCCATTGCTCATACGACTGATAGGGCAGCCCTACTCCCGCAGTCCCCATTCGATCGATACGAATTTCCGTACTGGTTATTAATTCCAGCCGCATGGTCAATGTTTCCGAAGCGCCTTGAGGAATGGCTACAGATCCGGGCAAACTAAGCGAAAACGAGATACCGTCATCGATATTATACCATGATCCGTGCATAAAAGAGAGGGGCGCATGATCGGATGGTGATGGGGGTTTCTTTTTGTAAAACATTATAGACACCATAATCTGAAGTTCCTGCGTTCCGTTGCTTAAGGTGAGCTCTGTCCCTGATAATAAATAATCCACCGTTCCCATAGTCATGGATTGCCCCTGCTCAGACAGAGAGATGGTGATTACACCGCCTGCTGCGGTATAGGAAAAAACGTCTGTGTCATGATCGTCTTTAAGTACGAATTTACCTTCATTGGTAATTTCAAAAATCCAGTCATTTCCTCCAATATCAGCCGCCTCCTGCGTCATATACCACTTCGCCTCGAGAGAGTTGCTGCCGCTACCAGAGCCATTGCCGCCGCCTTCATCCATGGGACAGGCGGTCATTGAAAGCCCGATTACCGCTGCCAATGCGATAAGCCCGAAAAATTTTGTTATGTTCTTCATGAAAAACTCCTTAACCATAATTAAAACCCTCATACGAGGATTTATGAAAATGTTTTTAAATCAGCCATTAGTTGTAGTATATTAGTAACTCTATTGGCTTTTTGAGATAATGTCAAGTTTTATTCATGCTCAAGTGAAACTAATGCTTTATACCGTTACTTCAAAAGAGAAAGAAAAAAGCCATGAACAAAGATGAAAAAAACTGCCGCGCAGTATTGAGCCGGAATATAAAACATTACAGAAACCGGATTGGCTTATCCCAGCTTCATCTGGCCCTAGAACTGGGCATTTCCACTACATTCCTGAGCGACATCGAAACCGGCAAAAAATGGGTTTCCGCTCAAACCCTTTCACAGCTTGCTAAAGCCTTAAAAATCGAAGTCTACGAGCTATTTAAACCGGAAAAAACCATCAGGGACGATGTATCCGCCGCAGTCGCCAGATACCTTGATGACGTAGATGATGCTTTTATCAAGTCCATAGAAGAAGCAGTCCGCCCCGCCGTGAAAAAGTCCATTACCAAAATGCGCCGATATTACACCGACACCTCCAAAATAAACCAAAAAAAATAACGTAAACCTTGATAGTACAGTACATTGCAGAAAAAGCAGCAATGTATTATATAAAATTTGATTAGGCGGGTGTCGGTGGTAAACGTGCCGCGCAAGCGGTGCGTGCGCCTGCCGTCTGCAGGCGAGACCAGCCGACGGGCCCCGTACAAGTATTGAAGAACTATTTCATGGGTAAAAAACACTAAATTTTGGATATGAGTTGACAACACGGGTAAATTTCATTAAATTTAGGACATGAAGATTGAGGGGGCAAAATTACCGCTATTGCCATTTAATCCGGAAAAAATTGAAACAAAGGCAGTTCTGCGGAAAGAGGCTCAGGCCCGGCAAGCTCTGGCGGAATTGAAAGGATATGCATCTGTTATCCCAAACCAAAATATATTAATCAGCGCCATCGCCCTGCAGGAAGCTAAAGAAAGTTCAGCCATCGAGAATATCGTAACAACGCATGATGACTTATATAAAAGCCTTACAATAAATACCGGGATTACCGATCTGGCTGCGAAAGAGGTTATCAATTACCGCGAAGCTGTTTATAAAGGATATGATATTGTCAGGAAAAATCAATTAATACGAGTCAGTGACATTGTGAATATCCAGGAAATAGTAACAGGAAACAATGCCGGAATTCGCCGCCTTCCCGGGACTTCTCTTGTCAATGATGCGACCAATGAAATTATATATACGCCGCCGCAGGATTACAACGAAATAATACAATTGCTGGATAATTTGTGCAAATATTTAAACGATGATGAGAATGATCTTTGGAAATTGGCGGTGTTACATTATCAGTTTGAAAGTATTCACCCTTTTTATGATGGTAATGGACGTACCGGCAGAATATTGAATGTCTTATATCTGCTGCTTAAAAAATATCTGGATACTCCGATTCTCTACTTAAGTTCATATATAATAAACCATAAAGACGATTACTATCATCTTTTACAGGAATCCAGAGATATTGACTATTTTGAACGCTGGGTACTATATATCCTGGACGGAATAGAAGAAACAGCAAAAAAAACACTGGAAAAAATACGAAACATAAAAGATCTGCTGGAATTGACATTTGTTGAAGTAAAAAACAAGTGTCCTAAACTATACTCAAAAGAACTGGTAGAGATAATTTTTGAAAATCCTTATTCAAAAATAGATTTTCTGGTTACAAAACTTGGCATAAACCGGAAAACAGCATCAAAATATTTAACGGAACTGGAAGATAATAGTTTTTTATCCCATATACAAGCCGGAAAAGAAAAATTATTCATCAATAACAGCCTGATGAATCTGTTAAAAACCTGATTGGTGGTGACACCTTTTTCCAGCCACACAGCAGTCAGCCTCTTCCCTATCAGTAAAGCAATCCCTGATTGTATAGTACATTACCGAAACGGCAGCAATGTAAACCATTTAAATATGACAAGGGCGGGTGTCGGTGACAAGCGTACCGCGAAGCGGTGCGTTTGGTCGCCGACGGGCCCTGCATAAGTATACTTTGAGGGTATACATTGCTGGTTTACCAATTTTGCTCAGCGAAAATTCAGGGTTTGTGGAACCCAACCCTAGTACAATATTCCTTTTTAGCCGATAATTACTACAGGAGTATATATGAACGATATGGAATTCCCGGCTGAAAAGCCCCAAAAGAGAAAAATCCCGTTTTCATGGATATGGATTGCATCTACAGTATTGCTCTGTATAGTGTTTGCCTTCGCTTCCGTTCCGGGAGTGCTTGCACAAGTACGAGACTCTGTCCAAATAGAGCAGCCAGATAATGCACGAAGGATCCGCAGGTACGCTGATACCATCCAACTGGTTTTTAATTATATCCAGAGGTACTATATTGATGAAGTTGACTCGAAAGTCATGTTTGAAGGGGCCATGCACGGGTTATTTAATGCCCTCGATGATCCCTACTCTGTTTTTATGCCCGAATCGGAAATGAATGAACTTGCCGATACAACCCAGGGGGCTTTCGGCGGTGTGGGGCTGTATGTTAACAAACCAAGCGCAGCCCGTGCCGACGGGCGGCCTGCCTTCCTTGAAGTGGCCGCACCCATTGAAAATACACCGGGCTGGAGGGCCGGCATTAATCCCGGGGATCAAATCATCAGGATCAATGATGAACCGACGGATATAATGACGCAGGAAGAAGCGGTAGCGCGGTTACGCGGCACTCCCGGCACGGATGTAAATTTGGTAATCCGCCGCGGGGAAAGAATTGAATTCCCCATTACATTGACCAGAGCGATAATTGAGGTTCCCACAGTCAGGCATGCGATGATTGATAATATCGGGTTCCTTAACCTCCTTACATTTACGCCCAGGACGGTAGACCGTACAGTCGAAGCAATTAATTATTTCAGGGAGAATAATTACCAGGGTGTTGTTCTTGATGTACGGAACAATTACGGCGGACTTCTGCATTCCGCAATTGACATTGCCAGCCTGTTCCTGGAAAGCGGAGTTGTGGTCAGTACCAGGTCGCGGATACCGGCGGAAAATCATGTGTTCAACACAAACACCCGCCGTCCGTCCATTGTCCCTGCCGATATTCCGATTGTGGTGCTGATAAACAGGGGTTCTGCTTCTGCGTCAGAAATTGTTGCCGGGGCCCTCAAAGACCGGGGCAGGGCATACCTTGTCGGCGAAAGAACATTCGGCAAAGGCTCTGTTCAACAGGTATACCCGCTGGATGCGGCTGGTTTCAAGATCACTACTGCCCGTTATTTTACTCCCAGCGATGCAAACATTGACAGAATCGGCATACCCCCTGATAGGCTGGTGAGGTTTCCCGAATTCACCGATGCCGATGCGGAAAAGCTTAACAGTCTTATTAATGATAATCGAATACCTTCTTTTGTCAGAGACAACCAGGAGGCAAGCCCCGCCCAGATTGAGACATTTGCCAGGTCGTTGGAGAGTGAATACGGCCTTGATCTTACCCTTCTGAGGCGGCTCATCCGCAATGAACGGAACCGGACGACAATTGCGCCTGTGTACGATCTTGAATACGATGTGCAACTGCAGGAAGCAGTTAATATTATCAACGGCGGCAATTTTGCCGAGTTAATGCAAAATACCAGGACTCTCAAGGCTTTACAGGAAGAAGAAACCGAAGAAGAGTCTGTGCAGTTTTCATAAACCTGCTGTTTTACCGTTCATGAAGCAATTCATTATTACCGGCGATCCTGCGGACGATCAGGTTCGTATTGAAGGCAGCGATTATAAGTATCTTGTACATGTACGCCGTCTTGCTGCCGGTGAATTTTTTCCTGCTGTGCTTCCCGACGGAACAATGGTTAATGTAAAAGTACAATCAATTGACCGCCATACGCTTGTTGGCAGGATTTTCCGGGACGGGGCAGACAGGGCAAAAACATTACCTGCGCGCACACTGCCATCGATCATCCTGTACCAGGCATTGCCAAAAAATGAAAAAATGGACCTTATTGTCAGACAGGCTGCCGAAAGCGCCCTCACCGGGATCGTACCCTTTGCTGCGGAATATTCCATGGTAAAAATTACCAACAGCGGACACAAACTTCTCCGGTGGGAGCGGATAATCAGGGAAGCACGGCAGCAGAGCGGTTCTCCGGTAACAACAACAATTCAGAAGCCGGTGTCAATTGACGGACTTTTTGAACATTGGAATCAACTTACAATACAGCAGCCAGGTACAATAGGCCTTCTGTTTCATCACTTACCTCTTGAAAATGAAAGCCTCCATGGGTACCTTGGAAAAATAATTGCCCAGAGATCTGATAATTTTCAATCTGATGATACAATTGTAATAGCGATTGGGCCTGAAGGGGGATTTTCTCCGGATGAAACAGAACGTTTTTTGACCGCCGGATTCAGACCATTTATTCTCGGTGATACTATCCTGCGTACCGAAACAGCCGCTCTGTATGCCCAGGCTGTTGTAAGAATACTTTTATGGGAGAGAAATTCGTGGGAAGTAAAGTAACCCGGGATTCCGGAAAAAACCTGTTATTTACCGTTAGCAAAGACCAATGCAGAGAACGGATAAACTTCCTAAAAGTACCTATTGACATTGTTGAACCGGAAAATTTAATTTATCTGGCGCAACAGTTACTTGCCGAAGAGAAAGAGAATAATATTGTCCTGCTTTCGATATGGGATCTCCTACGCGCCAGACAAAACGCCGAGTACCGCACTTATGTGCAGCAGGCTGCCCTGGTTATTCCCATTTCAAAAAGTATTGTTAAAGGGATACGGTTTTTACAGGGAAAACAGGTTGTTCGTTATATGCCATTTGAATTTGTGATCCGCATTTTATCTATATTGGAAAACCAGGAATTGTCCTGTTATCTATTGGGCGGCAAAAAACCCATTTTATCCAAAGCAGAAAAAAACATTCGTGAAACATTTTCCGGGCTTCGCGTTGTAGGGCGTTTTTCCGGTTCGTTCAGGCGGCAGGAAGAAACCGTTATTCTGGAGGCAATCCGCAAAGCTTCTCCATCGCTGCTTCTTGTTGGCAAAGGCATACGGGGCGGGGAGCACTGGATTGCCAGAAATTCACCCCGGCTGGGAAAAGGCCTGCGGCTTTGGTGCAGCGACCTGTTTGAAGTTTTCGCTGAACGAAAAAAGCACCCGTCAAAGGGCGTTTTTGCCCTTGGCCTTGAATGGGTTGGTTATTGCTTTCAAAACCCTTTCAGGTTCCTGCGGCTTTTTCCGTTTATATACTATAAATTATTACTTTTGATGCATAAAATTTTCAGAATAGGCGTACAGAAAAAAAGGCCTTGAGCCTCTAAAAAAATATTTATCTTTGTGCTATGCTTTAACCATGAAATCTCAAAACACCGCATCAGTCCTGCTCGAAGGCATGCAGCGGATTATTAAAGGTAAACGGGAATTTCTGGAACTGCTTATGGCAGCAGTATTGGCCGGCGGCCATGTACTTATCGAAGACAATCCGGGGCTGGGAAAAACAACGGTTGCAAAAACACTGGCAAAGCTCATCGAAGGAAAAAAGAATGTAGTCTTTAAGCGAATTCAGTTTACACCGGACTTGCTGCCTTACGATATTACCGGGGTTGATGTCTTTGATCCCAAAACACTCAAATTTCGCTTTGTCCCCGGCCCGGTTCTGGCCAATATTGTACTTGCCGATGAAATAAACCGCGCCACACCAAAAGTACAGTCTGCGCTCCTTGAAGTTATGGCGGAGCGGCAGGTAACCATCGGGCAGACGACTCACCGTCCCCCCGAACCGTTTATGGTCATTGCTACGGAAAACCCCATTGAAAGCGAAGGGACATTCCCCCTGCCGGCGGCTCAGCTTGACCGCTTCATGATGAAACTTTCGATGGGTTACCCCGATCGTGAATCAGAGCTGTCAATCCTTAACGAAAACCCCGCCGAAGAAGGCCTTATAAAACTAAAACCGGTTATCAATCTTACAGACTTTATGGAAGCAAAAAAGGCCGCCGCTGCTATATTCTGCCATCAGGCGCTCAGGGAAGCTATTGCCGACATTGTCCGGGACACCCGCATCCACCGGGCCTTTACCCTGGGAGCAAGCCCCCGCGCCGGTCTGCATTATCTGGAAGCAGCAAAAGCGCTTGCTTTGGTGAAGGGGCGCAATTATGTTATAGACGAAGATTTGGCAATCCTTGCCGTTCCGGCGCTTGTCCACCGCGTAAGGCTGCGTGATCCTAAAGTCAATGCAGATAAATTTATACAGGATATATGCCTGGCACGGATTAACAATATTAAGACCGATGAGGTCAGCCCTTGAGGAAATTGCGCGTAACGGCACGAAAAACGGAATTTATTCCGCAGACGATGGGGATTTTTGTTTTATTTATCATCGTCCTTGCATTTACGGTTGGTTTAGTGCGGCAGGAACTTGCATTGGCGCTGGCCGGCGCGGCATTTCTTTTGCCGTGGACATATTGCCTTGTAATGACATTGTTCCTTGCATTGCTGCACAGCCGGCGTGTCCGCCGTGTTACTATCCGCATCAGTCCCCGCGAAATTACCGCAGGTGAATTTACCGAGGCATTCTACACCGAAGGAGAGACAGCCGCGCCTGCGGGGAAAATTATACAACTGCCGGGAATCCTTGTCCGCTGCCGTCTGATTCTTGCCACTGCAGACGGAAGGTATATCCGCTATGATTTTAACCCTGCCGATCCGCATCCGCATTTAATTGAAGCAAAAAAGCGCGGCGCATATTTTTCGGTTCGTGATGAATTCGCCGTTTTTGACATATTGGGGTTTTTCCGGTTTGCGTACCGGCTGACCGCTTCAAACCTGACCACTTCAAAAACGGCAAAGATGTCGCCAGATGAAGTGGTCAGGCTGCTGGTAAGCCCCCATCCGGCAGAAGAAACCCCGGATGTCAACGCCCGCGCCGGAGATACCCAATTCACGCCGGAGACTTCTTTTCAGCGTACCGACAACTTTGTTGACAACCGGCCTTATGTACCGGGCGATGACCCGCGGCGGATAAACTGGAAACTCTACAGCCACGGCAGCGGCCTTTTTGTCCGTGAAGCAGAACGCGAGCCGCCGCCGCATTCAAATGTTGTTATCCTAATTGATAACGAATATGATCCCATGCTGTTCAGTATTGCGGCAGCCCGGCGCGGAATCGATGCGTTATGCGAAAACGCCCTTGCTGTCGCCATTGCCTGTGCCGAATCGGGGATGAATGTACTTATTGGCTATATTGGCTGTGAACAGGTTGTTGGAAATTTTACCGGGGTCAGTCCGGCAAAGGAGCTTGCATCGGCATTGGCCCGGCCTGCCGCCCGCTCATTGTCTTTTGACAATATTTTTCCTCCTGTTCCTGCCGGCCTGGGAATCCTCGTTCTTGCCCTGCCCCGCGTCAGCGCCGAAACATCGGCTTTGGATCGTTTTCTGAAGGGAAAAACAATTAACCAAACTATCGATGTATTATTAATATGCGACAATGACAGCACACAGTTAACTGCCGCCGAAACCTGCGCCGCAATGTACAACCGCCGCGCCGGAGTAAAGGCACGAGCATTTTTTCCCAATTCATCACACAGAGACACGGAGGCACGGAGATGAAGAGTGGATTAAGTGTTTTTCTCCGTTCGGTTGCATTGTTCGCAATCCTGTACCAGCTGCGGCTTATAGCCGATGACCTTGCAGACACTACGGTTTTTGCCGCATCACTGTATGCCGCTTTTGGAACAGCGATCTTTCTTGCCTGGTTCACTTTGCCTTCGAAAGATGCCGCAGGCAGAAAAAAAATCGGGCCGCTGACGGCGATTCCCATAATAGTACTCGTTCCCTGGGCGGTAAGGGTTTTTATTGCCCTGCCCCGGTTTTTAATTCCATCCGGCAGTACGGCATCAACCGAAGCTGCAGAACTAATCTTCGATTCCCTTCTGTTGAACTTTGATCGTAATAACTTTGTCACCTTGCTGCCGTTTTACTGGGCAGCTGCAACGACATATTTTTCCATCCGTTCACGTATATTTTTACGCGGGGCTGTTATTGCCGATGCGGTACTACTGGTGGCGATTTTTGGTATAGCCCGCATTTCCGGTATTGCCATGTATCGCTGGCCCATAGTAACGCTTATTCTCCTGACCGGCATAGTTTTTTCGCAAGCCCTGGCTCTTTTGTTTTCACTGCCTCCGGAAACAATGCTTGGGAAGAAGGAAAAAACCACAGCTGTTATTGTACTTTTAGCGCTGGTCTTTTTCGGCGGTTTGATGTTTCTCAAACCGGCACAGGAACGCGCTGCTCAAAGAGGCGGCGGTCTTTTGGAACCAAGGTTTTTTAGTTTTGATTTTTCACAGTTTCTCAGGCTGGAGTCGGAAATCAGCATGACCGATGATCTTATTCTTATTGTCAGAAAAGATCCGTATGACCATAATATTCTACTGCGTCGTTCGGTATTGTCCGGTTACAACAAAAGGCAGGGTTTTTTCCGTATCGATGAAATTGACGAAAAAACTCATCCGCAGCGCCTGCCTTCCCGCACGACAGAACTTTTTCCGGCGGGGTTTAAGGAAGCGCGGCGGGTAAACCAGGAATACTTTTTAGTTAATTTTGATGCCTCAGCCTTTATCGGCATGAAACAACCGGAAGAAATCATCCCCTATGAAAATTGGGATGCGTCTTCATTCAGGTCGGCATATGCGGTAGAAAGCCTGGTAAGCGATGCCATATATCCGAATTTATTACAATCTGTTGTTAAAGACGGAGAATTCTTTTGGCCGGAGTCACAGGATTTTGGTTTAACTGAAAGGGAATTCTCCCAATATACCGCCTACGGTGACGACGAACGCCTTCGTAATTTTGCAATGGAAATTACCGAAGGAGCTGACAGTTATACTCAAAAGGTAGAGATGATCTACAACTGGCTGAAATACGGCGATTACCGCTACAGTCTCAGGCCGGGAATAGCTCCTGACGGAGATCAACTGGCATGGTTTCTTTTTGAATCAAAAAAAGGTTATTGTTCCTATTATGCTTTTGCCATGGCCCTGCTCCTGCGCTCCCTGGGAATTCCGGCGCGGGTAACCGCCGGTTTTTTCATCGATCCTGAAACCGCAGCTTTTGACTATTTTCCGGTTCGTGCCGACATGGCTCATGCCTGGATCGAGGTTCCATTTCCCGGTTACGGCTGGATAGAATTTGATCCAACTACCGAATACCTTGCCGAAGACGAGGAATTCCGTTTTTCTTCCGGTGTTGACCCCAATTTACTCGAACGGCTGATGCGGGAGATTTTGGAAAACCGATCACGGCTGCGGCCAAAAATGGGGCAAGATGCGGAAAACCCTTTTGGTGATATCCGTTCGCTGGCCCGGCAGACAGCGGCAGTATTAAAAAATATCCTGCCCGCGCTGTTACTGGCGCTGATCATAACAGTATTTGTATACATTCGCTGCGGTCATTTTCTTCTGAGTGTTATACATCATAACAAGCGGAAAAAAGCTGTTTGTCTCTGGAAACATGCCAGACGCAGGCTTAAGCTGGCAGGGTTGGGCTCGCCGCCTCCGGGCGGCGAGCATTTTGGCAAAGGCAATTCAGCGGTATTATCTGAATCCGAATGGGCTTTGCGTGCAGATGCGCTTGTCGCAGGAACATATGCAATGTACCTGGAGTCTGCAGCCGCCCGGTTCGCGCCGCAATACAATGATTTTTCTTCAATGCAAAGTACCTATCATCTTTTTTCAAAATCATACCGGAAAACAGTCTCTCCCTGGCGGCGACTGCTTGCATGGACAGTACCGCCGTTAGCGCTCGCATTTCAAAAACCGCGTGCTGCAAAGTTAATAATATTATTATTACTTGTATTACTATTCAGTACAGACGGACAGGCGCAAAACGGTATTGATGACATCATTCCCGGACAAACGGAAAATGGCGCTACGGCAGACGCTCACACTGAAAGTGCTCGCACTGAAAGTGCGGATGAGTTGTATAACAGCGCTCTTGATGCGGAGTTTGCCGAGTATTGGGAACGGGCTATCAACCTTTACCGGGAAGGCCGTACAAGGTATCCGCGAGATCCCCGTTTTCCTGTTGCTTTAGGTAATCTCTTTTATAACCGGTCATTGTACAGCCTTGCATGGGATGAGTACCTTACGGCGGAACAATTGAGGCCCTATGATCCGTACATCCTGCATCAACTTGCCAATACGGCAAGTTACCTTAACCTGGACAGGGTTTCCGTTGATTACCTTGAAAGACTGCTCGCTATCGAACCGGACAACAGGGATGCTATAAGCGATCTTGGGTGGATGTATTATAAAGTCCACCGGCTTGAAGACGGCGAACGGTTATTAACCAATGCGCTTGATTATTTTGGCGATGATGCCGGTCTTTCCATGACACTGGCAACCATTTATTCTGATATGTACCGCTACGAAGAAGGAAAACAATGGTATGAAAAAGCTATAGTCCAGGCAGGACCGGCAAGGGGGTTTGTTTCAATAGCGTATTACAACCTTTCCATTCTGGAATACCGGTTTCATAAATACGATCTTTCAATAGAAGCGGCAAATGCCTCGCTCGATTCCCAGTACCGCGCATCGGGCCTTATTTCACGCGGGGAACTGCTGCTGCGCCGTCTTGATCTGGAAAGCGCCCAGGCTGATTTCAATGCCGCACGAGAAATTGATTCTTCTCCGCTGGCAAAACTAAACCTCTCTAAATCTTTCTTAATTTCAGGAAAACTCCGGGAAGCTCTTGTCTATGCCCTGGATTGCCTGCAGGATAATAACAATTCCTGGATGGCATATTATGGAATAGATCCTGTCCGCTACAAGCGTGATATCCATGAAATTCTTTCAGAGGTATACTCTGGACTGCTTTCGGCGGAACGATTTATTCTCCGGCAAACAGTTTTAGAAAAAATATCATCGGTAACAAGATCGATATCCTATAGATTTTATGCCGCAGTTCACCGAAAACTGTTTCAAAAATACAGCCTTGCCGCCGGTGATGCATACGGTATTACATCAAGCGGAGCGCCGCCGCTTGACCGGAACATCCAGTATTTCAACGCTTTTGAATCTTACCCCCGCCGCGCACATGCCTGGCTGAACAGGGCACGGACTTTTGAAGTTGTAATAATTCCCGAAGCTGAAGCTTCGTATAACCTTGAAGAAGGTATTCTGCTGAAAGACAATTATTTAATCGCAAGAGCCCTGAACCGGCTTGACCCGGTGTGGGAAAAAGATTTAACCGCTCAATGTTACCGTGAATTTGCCCTCCGGGGATCAAGGGAAACAAGGCAGGCAGCGGCAGCTGAACTTTTTGCACTGAACCGAGGCGCGCTGCTGCAGGCAGGAATCAGCCTGCCTGCGGATATCCGCATACATTACAATGCCGGCGGGAATTTCCGCCGGGGAGAACGGGTGCTGCGCCGCTCTCTTGAACGATCCGGTTTTACACAAACCGCCGGCACACGTTTCACGCTTCATTTGACAATAACCGCGGATCTTTCCGGTAATTACACTGTTTCCTGCGAGCTTACCGACACAGAAGGCGAGAGGCCTCCCTTACGCCGCATTATCCCCCTGCCATCATTGTCCAGGACTGACATCGCCGGGTTTACCGGAGTTTTAAGCAGTATGGTTTTCAGAGTAGAGTGACAGTGAACGTGTACCGGCACTATAGAAATATAATGACGGATACTGTTGTGCTGCGATAAATAATGTATAATATAGAATATGGCGGGGTTCCCTTATGCTGATAAAAAAACTTAAAGTTGCCTTTGAATCGTATGGTGATGAATCAAGCCGGAACACATTCAAAGGGGAACTAAATTACGAATCAAGTAAGCTGTCGTACTTGTTTTTTATGGCCATTGTCGTATGGCTGCCCTATATCCCGCTTGATTTACAATTGCATCAATTTCCGGTTTTTGCCGTAACACTCCGGCTTTCCTTCAGCTTAATCAGCATCGTTTTGATGTTATTAAAATTTACCAGACGATTTAAAAACAGTCCGGGTTTATTGCTCATTTATCTTGTCACGGCTCTGTATATTATGACAGCCCTTGTTACAGCCAGCGCGGGCGAGGCAGCACCGGCATATATCGGCGGGCTTGTTCTTGTTTTACTTATGCCCACATTTGTACCATCTACAATCAAAATAAAATTTTTACAGCCCATATTAGCTCTTTTCATATTCTTTATAACGGGAACTTTAACAGGATTGAATTTTTCAAGTCTTTTTGTCAGGTATGCCCTGAATGATTTATTCGCGGCGGCGGCGCTCGGGTTGATGCTTTCATTAATAATGAACAATTTGAGAACCAAGTCCTGGAAAAATCAACAAAATTTAAAGCAAGCAATGGCAGAAAACGAAGAAAACCTAAAATTATCGATAAAAGCGGAAACTGCAAACCATGCCAAAAGTGATTTCCTTGCTAGAATGAGTCACGAAATACGCACGCCCATGAACGCAATAATCGGTTTAACACAAATAGAGCTTCGAAAAGCAAACCTGAACAAGGAATGTGCCGCAGCATTGGAAAAAATTTATACTTCCGGGAACAGCCTCCTCGGGATTATTAACGATATTCTTGATTTGTCTAAAATCGAAACAGGCAAGCTGGAACTTATTCCCGCAGAATATGATGTACCAAGTCTCATCAATGATACTGCGCAAATAAATGTTGTAAGGATAGGTTTAAAACAAATCAAATTTATAATGGATGTTGACAAGAATCTGCCGTCAAAACTTTACGGTGATGAACTGCGTATTAAGCAAATACTCATTAACATATTGTCAAACGCGATAAAATATACCGATAGTGGATATGTAAAACTATCTGTAAGTCATACGAAGTATGACAGTCATACACAAGATGATGAAGATTTGCCGAAAGAAGCCTGCGTACAGCTTTATTTTACCATTGAAGACACAGGTCAGGGTATAAAGCCGGAAGATCAGGAAAAGCTCTTTTCTGAGTACCAACGTTTCAATGTTAACACAAATCATGCAACTGAAGGAACCGGGTTGGGTTTATCAATTGCCAAAAAACTTGTAGAGATGATGGGAGGCACAATTGAGCTGCAAAGTGAATACGGAAAAGGCAGTACGTTTACTGTAATGATCAAGCAAAAGGCGGTAGAATGTATTGCGATCGGCGAAGAAATTTCCAAAAACCTGCGAGACTTTACATTTTCAATCGAAAAGAAAAGTTATAAATCGGAAATATCGATTGAACCCATGCCTTATGGAAGCGTTTTGGTTGTTGACGATATTGAAATAAATTTAGATGTCGCAGAAGGGATTTTATCTGCTTTCGGCCTGAATATAGAAACCGCAAACAGCGGCTTTGAAGCGCTGAGCTTAATAGAAAACGGAAAAACTTATGATATAATTTTTATAGATCACATGATGCCGCGGATGGACGGAATAGAAACTACACAAAAGCTGCGTTCTATGGGTTACAATGGCACAATCGTAGCACTGACTGCCAATGCTATGGTAGGAAACAAGGAAATGTTTATAGAAAACGGCTTTGACGGCTTTTTGGCAAAACCAATCAACATTAAAGAGGTAAACTCGGTTTTAAACGAATTTATACGCAGCAAGCATTTAGAAAAAATATAAATAAAATATTACAGCAAAAAGAGGGTAGAGAGTACACATGTGTAATATTAAAACCGCTGACCTTGCCGCCTGTGAAAATGCGGATTCTTTTTTGCAGTCCGCTATATGGGGCCGGTTCAAATCACGCTTTGGATGGAAGGCAAATGCATATATTGTTGAATGGACAGAAAGCGGCTCCAAGCCTCTGCTGGTGCTATCCCGCCGCATCGCTCCAGGCATCGTCATGGCGTACATTCCCTGGGGACCGGAACTGCCCGCCGGATTTCCGGCAGCCCCCGCTGCTCGTGCTGAAGCGGCGGCAGATCTTGCCCATACTTTACGTCCCTTGCTGCCCCGGAAAACCGTTTTTATTCGATTTGACCCCCCCTGGTTCATTACAGAAGGAGACGATAATGCATTGCTTGAAATACCCGCACCATTGAAACGGGCCGCTGCCGATATTCAGCCTCCGGACACCGTACTTATCGATCTGACTCCGCTGCCGGATGAAATTCTTGCTGCCATGAAACCTAAGTGGCGTTACAATATCGGCCTGGCGGCAAAACGCGGTGTTAGCGTTGAAACGACTGTCGGCGGCAGCGGGCAGGATAAACCTATCGAAGTATTTTACCGGCTTCTATCCGATACTGCCGGGCGCGATGGGATTGCCATTCACCACCTGGGTTACTACAAAACATTATTTACGGAACAGGGGATTGAAATCCGTTTATATACTGCCTGGCATGAAGGAGATGCAATTGCGGCTAATGTCGTTCTATTCAGGAACAGGCAGGCAACTTATCTCTATGGTGCTTCCGCCAACATCAAGCGTAACCTCATGGCACCCTACGCTCTGCAATGGCGTGCCATGTTGGATGCAAAGGCACTTGGCTGCACTGAATATGACCTGTTTGGCATTCCGCCCAACGATAACCCCGATCATCCCATGGCAGGACTGTACCGTTTCAAAACCGGGTTCGGCGGCACTATCATTCACCGCCCGGGCAGTTGGGACTATCCCTGCAAGCCGGTGTTATACGCCATGTTCAGCACCGCAGAAAAACTACGGAAAAAAATCCGGGATAAGAAGAAAGGAAGAGGTAAAAAGAGTAAATAAAAATTTTTACTCAAACAACACTGCCAGCCATGATTCCACGTCGCTCATATCCGCACTGATAAGCCCAATGTCTACCGACTCGGTTGTTTCCGCGACAAGCCACCTGATTCCATCAGCTTCAAAGCGGGCGCCTGTGCCGGGAATGTCGGCAAGGCCCATGGCGTGGCTGTGATTGCGGGACACCATAATTCCCGCCGGAATGTTCGCCTGTGTAAGAATCATGGCCCAGAGCATTGCCCGGCTGTCACAGTCACCCCTGCCTTCGGTGACGGCGGTGACAAGGTTGACAAAGTCACTGCCATCAAAATCGCGTTCATAGCTAAAGCCCTGGACAAACGTAAGGGCTCTTTCAGCAAAAGCACTATCACTTCTGTCTTCCGCACCGACATTCATGCTTCGTTCAAGCCGGAATACTGCATCAGAAACTCTGTCCCAGGAGTCCCGGTAGATCATCCGGTAAAATCTAATCCATGCCTCCTGCCATCTGCTGTCACCCTGGTAATATGTGAGAAGGGTGAATTCCCTGTCTACCAGTTCCTGAGCGGCTTCAGCATCGTTTTCCCTGACAAGCGCATTCAGCCCGGTACCGGCAATGGCAGTTTGCCGGTGTTCACCGCGGGGGTGAGTAAATTCCATTATCGGCCCGGGGCGGCGCATTTCTGCCATTGTAGGAGCAATGGAATCCAGGGCTGAAAGATGAAACAAATCGACATGTTCTATTGATAACGGAGCATAAGCCAGGGCAAGCAGGAGCGGCGTATTTCCTGCAGCGCTGCCGGCAAGTTCAAGAGCGAGCCCCCAGCCTGCATGGTTTGGCATGGTGAGTTCTATTATTGCGGCAGCCCTGTTCTCATATTCAAATAGATCGTTATCTCCGCTGTTGCTTAAACGGCGGTTAACATCCTGCATCATGTGTTCGATGTTCCGGTATACTCCGTTATACACCACAATGTCAAAATGTGCTCCGTATGGCCCAAGAAATGAAAAACGGTCAAAATTGTTCCCGTCTGCATATTCGTAACCTTCGGGTAAATCCAGCCTGAAGCCCCAGGTAGGAGAATGAAGGGGAACGGCAAAAAGGACAACGGGAAAAAAGAATAAGAATAACAGACAGTGCTTCATAATATGCACCTCACTTTTTTAATAATCTTTTATTATTTGCAAAGGTGCCCCCATGCAAGGTTGTAACATCATTCGTGATGATCATCGCACATTTATCAAGTTTATGAATTTCACCGATAATTTCTTCTTTACCCTTGCGGTTGGCAAAAATCATCAGCATGGCTTTTTTTGAATCCCGTCCGTAGGCATCCATAGCGGTAACGGCATAACCTTTTTCTCTCAAGCTGTTCGTTATCAGAAAGGCAGAACTTTCATCCGATATTATTGCCTGGATGAGTACCCGGCCCATCGCAATATAGCTTTCAATCCGTGAACCTAAATAAATACCGCATGAAAAACCTATGCTGTACATTATTCCTTTTATCGGCGCTTCCGCTATACCCAGGATAACTCTTGTGGCTACAAATGTCCACAGTAATATTTCGAAAAAAGAAAGAATGGTTCCTTCACGCCGGAATCCCTTGTTAATCAGGATATTCCGCAAGGTGGCAATAGTCACTTCAACCATTTTTGCAAAAAAAATGATAAACAATTCCAATGGAGGCGCCGCTGTCAGAGCTTTGAAAATAAAATCAATCATATCATGATAATGCCAAAATAATGTATATTGTTCAATGTGTGTCTGCAGCAGGAGGATATGCATGAGGAGGAGGGATTAGGGTGCGCTGTTGATCAACTCGGAGGCTGTGGTAAAATTATAACCCCGGTCGATGAGGCTTTGATAAAGATCGGTAAGCAGCGGAGCCAACGCCGGCGACGAGACATGACCAATCATAATAACACTGCCTTTTGCGGCAGCAATCGCAAGGCCTTCATTGATTGCGTTCAGCATCGAACGGTGATTTTGGTTGTTATCAATAAAAATACTGCGTTCACCTATTGCAATACCAAGATTCCGTGCAACAGCCGGAACAGATGAAACGTGTGTTGTTTTGGAATCAAGAAAAGAAATATTCTGTTCCCGGCAAAAAACAAGCACGGTTTCCATTATTGCTCTGTCTGCGGTAATTTTTGAGCCTTGATGATTATTCATACCGGAAACAGGCCCGACTTCCCTGATGTTTCTTTGCAGAACAGCCAAAATTTCTTCGGTGTTCATTCCGGAATAAATTGCTCCCGGTCCCGGATTCTGCCCGCCTATTGCTTCCATTGGCTGATGGAGAAACAGCTCTTTTCCTGCTGCGCGGATACGCCGAGCGGCCTCTGCTGAATGACGAAGTCCCGGCAGAACGGCAATGGTTAACGGGCCGGGAAAACTGAGGTAAGCTTCCAGTTCAAGTAGACTATAACCCGCATCATCAATAACAAACACTATCGTTCCCTTGTGTTCCGGCTGCTCCGGCTGTTGTTCTATATCGGGAAGCGGTTCAGGGGGAGGATCACTTTCCTGAGGAGGATCGCTCTCCTGAGAAGCATCGCTCTCTGTCGTCTGCTCAGGTAAAGGTTCCGGGGAGGTACTATTTGCCGGATAATTATCGCTTTCTGATGTTTGCTCAATTGAAAGTTCTTCCGCGACTTCATTTGCCATAATTGAAAGTGAAATAACCAGAGAAACCGTTATAAAAACCCCGGTAAGCACTACAGCCGGCAGTAAATCAAGCAAAACATTTTTCTTTTTTCTCTTTTTCTGTATGTTTTTACGTTTTTGTTTTACGTTTTTTAATGGAGAAGCTTTGCATTTTACGCTCTTTTTGGTTTGCGGCACGTTATTTTATATTATCGGCCTGACAAAAAAAATACCAATAATAAATTTATATGGCTTCCAGCATTCCGTATTTTTTCATTTCGCCGGCATGGCTGCGCATTTTTGCCATGGCTTTCATTTCAATCTGGCGGACTGTTTCCGGAGATAGATCCATCTTGTCACCAATCTCCTTGAGGGTGTATGGCTTGCCGTCTTCAAGCTGGAACCGATAAGTGAGTACCTGCTTTTCCCTTTCTTTAAGTTTCTCAAGAAAACGCCGGGTTCCCTCACGGTAGTAATTCCGGAACAAAGCCCGTTCGGGGTTATACGTATAGTCTTCGTGGGCTTTTACTGCCGTGATGCTGTCTTCCTTGCTGCTATCCAACTCCAGGGACAAGGGACCTGAACTCATGTTGATGATATAATTAATGTCCTGTATAGGAATCCCCAATTCGCTGGCTATATCTGCATTACTGGGTTGGTGCATGAGGGTTTGGCTGAGTGAATGGTATGTATGTTGAATCTTACGAAGAATCTCTTCTTTCCGGTGAGGAAGCCTGACAATCCGGCGTTTGTTGGTTAAATAACGGATAATAAACTGGCGAATCCACCACCCGGCATACGTGCAAAAGCGGACGTTTTTTGCATGGTTGTATTTTTCCGCAGCATGCATCAGCCCCATGTTCCCTTCCTGAATAAGGTCCATAAAAGGAACATCTTTAGTGATATACGAACGCGCAATTTTAACTACAAGACGGAGGTTAGACCGAATCAACTTGTGCAGGGCATTTTTGTCCCCTTGCTGGACAAGTCTGGAAAGCTCAATTTCCTCGTCAAAACTTAAAAGCGGATATGATTTTATCTGACTAAAGTAAATTTGAAGGACTTCTTCGTTCTCAATCTTTTTATAACTGGTTTTTTCGGTAAACTTCATTTTTACTCCAATACCCGGATTTCCATACTTATATACAGCAAATTCCGTGCCAAGTAATGGTTATTTTCTGATTAATATATAATTCCTTACAAGGCAATGAATTAGTAATTGCAGCAATAAGTATTTTCCCATGATTTCATAAAATGTATCTTTTTGTATACATTGTCTTGTATAGAAATAATAATGTGTTAGTGCTATATTTCCAATGGTATGCATTATGATTGAATATATAGTTCCATCAAACATAGACAACCGTGTTATGGCAAAGGCTGTGCGGGCATTGGAAAACGGAGGGCTTGTAGCCCTGCCCACCGATTCCAGTTGGTCGCTCGTTTGCTCAATCAAATCCCCGGCCGGTGTAAAGAAACTGAGAAAACTTTCCGGAGAACGTGACGAGCGGCATTTTACCCTGCTTTGTTCTGATATTTCCCAGTTTGGAGAGTTATGCAGCCTGGACAACAGCCGCTTCCGGCTGATAAAACGCCTTTCGCCCGGGCCGTATGTGTTTATCTTAAAAACACTGCTCGGTACCCAAAAAGCTCTTGATATTCGCCGCCATGAAGTAGGCGTCAGAATCCCCGGTCATCCCATCCCGCTTGCTTTGATAAACACCCTACAGCACCCGCTTTACTCAATAACTGCCAAAAAATCCATGGTTGAAGAAATGGAATTTACGGGCGCCGCTGCAGATAACGATAATGAATTGTCTCCCATCCCCGAAGAAGACCTTTTTGAAAGCGGTTGGGAACTGGAAGATATTACCAGTGTGGACATGGTTCTGGATGACAGCGAGGAACGGGAACGTATCTTTTCGACGATATTAAATATTTCAGGCGAAGAAATCAAACTCATCCGCCAGGGCGCAGGCCAGTGGCCAGTGTGATGTGATCCACAGTTATCGTATTCTTGTGGCTCCTCCAATTACAAGTAATTCAAATATTTGCTTTGCTCTTGCATCTCTTGGTCTAATAAAACCATATACATTATGGCTAAAAGTATTGTCGGTTCTATTAGTAGGTTGAAGCCTCGCCCAAACCATTATACCAATTGGTTCAAGATTCTCTTCTGCCATCATTTCAAGTCCAGAGATTCTATTGAAATCCAAAAGAAAGGTTGTTATCCCTGCAGATGTAGAATCAAAACTTCTACCAAATTGATGCACCAAGTTATTAGATGAAGTAATGTCTTCTCTCCTTACAAAATATGCATTACCACTACTTTGCCCATAAAAAACCAGGTATTCAGGAGCATCTTGATCATTATCAACATCAAAAACATGTAATGTATCTACATTTTGACTACTTTGAATTAAGGCCATAATGACAATTGGCTCTACATTTTGAGCTGATAATAAAATAGGACTGAAAAATGAGAAAACCAGTGTCATAATAACAAGCCTAAAATTTAATTGTTTCTTTTCCATATTACTCTCCTTAAACTGACAAAAATAAACCGATAGACATTCTATATTAATACAACTAGTCAAATCTAGTTTAAATATATATGTCTATTCAGGGTTTGTCAACTCAGGGTTTCTTCAGAAAGGCCGTAGCCTTCATCTTCGAGGTTTCCCGCCGGTTCAACATGGATCATAATGTCGTAAACATTTTCAACCCGTTCCTTGATTGCCTTTTCAACCTTGAAGGCAATCCAGTGTGCTTCTACGACCGTTTTATTTGGCGGAACTTCAATGTCGATGTCAATATCCCATAATCCTGCGATTCGCCGCATCCGTACCCGGTGGGGGTGTCCGGCTTCCTCGACCGATTTTACCGCGTCAAACACTGCCTGGTAATATACTTTGTTAGACCCCCCGTCCATCAGTTCGGTATTGGCTTCAGCAAAAATACCCAGCGCTGATTTGATGACCCACAGACCAACCAATACTGCGGCCCATGAATCAATAATGCCGACAGAAAAAATCCATGAAGCACCCAGCCCGATCAGCACCCCGGCCGAAAGCAGGACATCGGCGGTCATGTTTTTTGCATTTGCTTTGAGCATGGGAGAGTCGGCTTTCCTGCCAAACAAATGCTGCGACCATGCCAACAGCAGTTTTCCCGCTATTGAAATAATCGTACCAATCAAAGCCGGCAGCGAAGGAACTTCTTTTTCTGCTTCTGACAATATATCCCTGCCGGAACTGATTATAAGCTGGGCCCCGGCAAAAAAAAGCAGGCATGCAAGTAATGTTGTCGCTACGGTTTCCGCCCTGCCGTGTCCCCAGGGATGATCTTCGTCAGCTGGCCGGGAAATTATTTTTGCCACAATAAGGCTCATGATTGCAATAAGCACATCCACAGTAGAATCGATACCGTCACCAATTACCGCAAGACTCCCCCCGTAAATACCTGTTCCGATTTTTACCGCTGCCATTAGAGTATTGCCGAATAACGCAATAAGCGAGGCTGTTTTGATAATACGCGCCTTGCTGTCAATGTCTTGTTTCATCCTGTTATTGTATCAGAAAAGAGAAAAACAAGCGCTTGCGGAACAGCTAAACATCATCGCATTACTATTTACCCTGTTGATTTTTAAGTAGTATACTATAAACACAAAACCAAAAGGCGGTAACAGTATGATAATTTTAACCTTGAATTGCGGTTCTTCATCGGCAAAATACCAGGTGTACGACTGGAATGCGAAAGATATTCTGGCGGTCGGCATTGTGGAAAAAGTGACCATGCCCGGTTCATTTATCAACCATAGGGTAAAAGGAAGGGAAGAACTTACCTTACAGCAGGATTGCCCAACCCATACCGACGCTGTGGGGCTGATTATCAAGATTCTGACAAGCAAGGATCAAGGCGTTATCAGCGATATGTCGATGATCAAGGCGGTTGGTCACCGGGTTGTTCACGGCGGAATGAAGTTTACCAAAAGCGTAATTGTGGATGATGCGGTCATGGCTACTCTTGACGAAGTGAAAGAACTGGGGCCGCTGCATAATCCTGCCAACATCATGGGGATAGAGGCAGCAAAAAAGGTGCTTCCCGATGTGCCGCACTGCGCCGTCATGGATACTGCCTGGCACCAGACCATGCCGCCGGAATCTTATCTGTACGCCATTCCCGGCGAATGGTTTGAAAAATACCAGGCGCGCCGTTACGGCTTCCATGGCACCAGTTTTCTGTACACTGCAAAACGTGCTGCGGTATTGTTGGGGCAGGATCCCGCTAAAACAAATGTTATTATCTGTCACCTGGGAAACGGCTCTTCGGTGAATGCCGTCAAAAACGGCTGTTCATTTGATACCAGCATGGGACTCACCCCGCTTGAGGGCCTGGTCATGGGAACCCGCTCCGGCGATATTGACCCAGCGCTGCCGTTTTACATTATGCGGAAAACCGGCATGAACGCTACGGAGATTGAAAGCGCATTAAATAAAAAATCCGGCCTTTTGGGGTTAACCGGCAAATTTACCGACCGCCGCGACATTCAGGCCGCCGCGGTTAGCGGGGACGCACAAGCTCTGCTGGCCCAGCATATTGAGGCGTACCGTGTAAAAAAATATATTGGCGCATATCAGGCAGCGCTGGGCAGGGTTGACGCACTGGTTCTTACCGCCGGAGTAGGCGAATTTGCATGGTTCATACGGGAAAAAATTCTTGACGGGCTTGAAGGTATTGGCATGGTTTTTGATCCCGTAAAAAACAAAGTGTCCTGTACCCGCAATACCGAGACAATCATCAGCAAACCTGAGTCGAAAATACCGATTTATATAATTCCCACCGATGAAGAACTGGTTATGACCGAAGATGCATTTGCACTGATGCAAGGAACCTACGACATTCACACTAATTTTACCTATTCATTCCAGAGCAAAGACTATGTGAACAAAGGCCGTGCCGAAGGTCTGGAACATGAATTGGTAAAAAACCCGGAGCTGGCGAAAATCATTGCGCGGCCACTCAACTGAACTACTCTGTTTCGGCAACGCCATTGTGGATGTGTTTGCGGCAGTTGATTTTACCTGGCTTGATTCACTGGGAATAACAGAGGCGGTTCAGCACATTCCGTATGACCAAGCCCGGCAAATACTGGAAACATTACGCAGTGATTCATCTTCCGGCATGGTACTAACATCCGGCGGCGCTGCGGCAAATGTGGCTAAAATTGCCGCCATGCTGAACACAAAAGCGGCTTTTTCAGGTTGTGTGGGCAACGACGAACTTGCCGGTGTACTTGAGCAGGAACTCAGCACGGTGGGCGTTGATCCGCTCCTTGCCAAAAGCACCGGTGAAACCGGCTTATGTTTTGCCTTCAGTTCCCCCCACGAAACGAGAATTGCCGCTTCACCCGGCGCTTCGCTGGAATTCACCGAAACCGATATTTGTGAAGAACTATTCTCCGGCGCGGAAGCTGTGGTTGTAGATGGGTACCTGCTTGATCGCGGTCCGCTGATACAACATATAATGCAACTGGCAAGCAGCCGGGGAATCCCTGTTGCCCTGGATGCTGCATCGGTATTTCAAATTCGGGAAAAGACAGAAGCTGTACTCCATTACAGCCGTAATTATCCCTTGATAATTTTTATGAATGCGGATGAAGCCATCACGTTTTATTCTACCATTAAGAAAAGCAGCGCGAGGATAGAAACGGCAAGCGAACGGGAAAAAGAAATGTTGATACTAAAAGAGGTTTGCCCTGTGCTGAAGTATATGACCGAGGGAGAAATTTTTCCCATTATCGTAATCAAGCTGGGTGGCAGGGGAGCGGTTGTTCTTGCCGGCGGTACTGTTTACCGGGAAGAAACATTTACCATCATTCCGCGCAACACCGTCGGCGCGGGAGATGCATTTTGTGCAGCCTTTCTGTCCGCATGGATCAGGGGCAGGTCAATACAGGAATGTGCTGATCTGGGAAACAGGGTAGCGCGGCAATTTCTCGAAGTACCCGGAACCCGCATCAAGGACGGTAAGTTAAAATCATTTGCCAAATATTTCCGGTAACATCAGCAAGCCTTCAATTTATCTGCCCATGCCTGCAGGACAATTCCAAAAGCAACTGATACATTTAATGACCCTTTAACACCCCAAACAGGAATACTGACTCTGCCCAAAGATGCTTCCGCTGCGGTAAGCGCTTTCGGGCTTACCCCCAGTTCTTCCGATCCGGCAATTATGGTGCCTGCCTGCGGGAAAGAAAAATCCTCCAGCGGAATGCCGCCGGTTTCCAATGCGAAAAACGGACCGGTAAAGCCTGCATTATGTAACCCGGGGCTGCTTTGCACAGCAAACGGATCGTGTTGCAGTTGTTCCCAGGGAACAATATCCACACAGCCCATGGCGGTACGTTCCGCTCTCTTGTGCCGGGGGTTGGCGCAGAGAGGCGACAGCCACACTTTTTCAACGCCAAACGATTCCGCTGCCCTGAACATGGAACCTACATTGAACGGGGAGCGTATATCTTCAAGATATACCTGCATTCCCGGGAAAGGCCGCCGCATTGACGGGTCAAGGTTGCCTTCCGGGGTAAAAAAATCCCAGTCAGACTGGTAACGTCCTGTCTGTGCAAGGAGCAGATGATACACAGTATTAATGGCATGGCGAATTTCACGATTTTGCTCTGTTGTGTTATTTTTCATGACCGCCTGAAAATTATTTAACGCGTCCAATTTCGCATCCGGAAAACCGGCGATGCTGTCATCGCCGACATCGCCGGAAAGAAAATTCGCAAGACTGCAAAAGTAGTCCGCTTCTTTCTGTGTAAACCGGCCCGATACGGCAAACCTTTGTTCAGCCTCTCCAAAAAGTTTTGCCGCTTTTCGCAGACGCTGGGATCGGGGAAGATCCGCAAGTTTATACAGTGGTATCATCGGTAAACCTCATGCTACTATTGACAATGTTGTATCATATAATAATATAATAAAATAAGATCAATATAAAAGAGGACCATAAAAGGAGTTTATATGCACCTAAAAAATTGTGCTTTGCTTTTCACATTGGTGTTCTCAATGGCTGCCATCTCCGGATGCGATAAAGCAAAGGAGATTTCCGCCGGGATTGGTGAAACTATATCAACAAGATGGTTTGAATATACTGTTCATTCTGTAGATAAAGTTAATTCTTATGCAGGATATGAATCGACTGAAGACTATCAGCTTTATAGTGTACTTGTTACACTAAATAATACTTTTGATACGATTATTCCGATGGGAACATTCGATTTTTACATGGATGATCCCATATTTTATGAATATGTTTGGCCTCTTGATCCCTTGGACGATACCATGATGCCGGAAAATTTTGATTTAAGACCCGGTCAATCCGTTCAATATCATATGATTTTTGAGATTCCAGTCGGGGTTAGCAAACTAGAGCTTATATACACCGAAATTGATTCTTCAGACAAAGAGGGTAATACCTATAAAATTATGATAGGTAGTTAGCGTCGCTTTCCATGTTATAATAACCCATGAAAATTTGCTGTGTAGAAACTGCCCGTTTGCCCGAGTCATGGATTTGCAAGACTACCGCACTCGCCGGAGATTTTTTTTCCTGTCTCTCCGAAAAAGATATCTGCTGGATTGAACGCTCCGCAGCAGAGACTGACAGTTCATATAAACAGATAATTCCATACGTCGTGGTACGTCAAAGTACCGGAAACATCTTGTGTTACCCACGGCACGGCACGGAAAGCCGTCTGCATGGTTTGTATTCCTGCGGTATTGGCGGCCATATTGATATTAATGATGCACAGAATACATTTCAACAAACTGTTATTGCCGGAATGATGCGGGAACTGGGAGAAGAACTTGCCGATTTTAGGGAAGATATGGTTGAATTTGTTTACAATGGTATTATCTATGAATCAGAAACTTCTGTCGGGCAGGTTCATTTCGGGCTGGTATACACAGCCTCCTGCCTGCCTGGCTATACGCCTCAGCCGGCGGAAGAACTGGCAGGAATGGAATGGAAAACTCCAGGTGATTTAAGGCTTTTAAAAAAAGAACTGTGGTCGGATTTGGCTCTGGATTTGCTGTTATAATATACCAAGGGGAATGTTCTGCATGAGAAAAAAATTATTAATATACATTGGAATCCCCGCCGGGGCTTTTCTGCTATTTTGGCTTGTATGTATTATTGCATTTCCGGTTGCCGTGATAGACGAAGTAACTTATAACAAGCATAAACTTAACAAAATAAGCAGGCAACGGAATGTATTTTATGGGGAATTATTGACTGCTGTCAATGACAGAATTAATACAGTATTCGGTATTCAGGCGGATTTACTATTCAATCAATCTGTCTCCGAAGAAGAGATGTATGATTTTTTCAGTAAAGGATTAATCGGTGGAATCATTGATGAGTATTATTTTGAAGCAGGCAAAACCGATACACTCAGCTTTAATAAAATTGAAAGCTGCAGAATAAGATTTTCTTTTCCGCTGCAACATATAAAAAATCTTGAATTTACAGATGTTTTTCCCAAAAAAATTACCATTATAGAATATGAAAATGTATACTATGACAAATATTCACTTGATGTGTTAAGTAACAATATTGAATCACTGAAACAAGGTTTTTTTGAAGAGTCAAATTCACAAATTGATGCTATTATTAACGATGTTATTCTGCATTATGAATTTATTAACGTAAACGCTTCAACAACGGAAGAATACATTTATTATTCGGATTACCTTGCAGATCATATTGATAAAACAGGAAAATCAGCTGATTTGAGTGTTGAATTTTTTAATTATCTGTTATCGGAGTGTGTTCGGTCGGATATAAGTAATTTGTATGCGAATAGTCTGCATCATCCTGTAGACGGTTTTTTGCCAATCCGTCCTGATGTGTATGAAATTAACGGTATTTTTTATCATTCTGTTTCATTAAATAAAATGAATGAATTTATTATGTCTGTTATTAATGACTGGGAGCGTTTCAGTCTTGAAATTATCAGTGAGCTGATATTATTAAAAACAATAGAGATAACATTACAATTAGACAATATCCTTGAATATATCGAAACCGGGTTTTTGACAATTATCAATACTGCCGGTTATCGCTTTTATAATGACATGATAAACGGATATTTTTTCGACTTCTACGTCAAACAATGCGAATTTACAAACCGGTCTTACAATGTCGTTACGAATAATACCGGCATGGATATTCATTATTCATCATTATTGCCTGTTACAATAACAAAAATTGATGAGCATTATTTTGATGCCATCGCGGTAGATTTATTGATAAAATCAATGAATATTACCTCATCAGCTGCTCTGGAAAATGCGCAAGGAATATTGATTGACGGAATTAATCATCAAACTGACATATTTGAGAATAATATCAACGAATATGTCAATTGGTATTCTTCTGTTATAACCGGCATCGACAGGACAATTGCCGGTATTGCAGGAATACTTACCGGTGAAGGATTTGCAGAGGAAAGGTATTATACGGATAATTTTTACAGGATAATAAATAATAATGCACAAATAGGAAATATCATAAATAATAAAATGGTTATTAACAATCGTATTATTGCGGATTTATATACTGACTACCTGAAATTACTTGATTATTTTGCCTTAAATACAGATCATACCGGCACTAATATCATTTCCATTAATGATTTCATCGGCCCGTTTATCAATAATATTGTAGCATATTTCGATATTATTTACGATTTGCTGGAAGAGGCAAACTATTTCTTTTATCAGGACTATACTACCGATGATACCGAAATAATCAGACTATTTTCACGTCAAAATACCGGGTTAAAACAGCGGATAATAGACAGAATGACAGAAAATCAAAGGGATAAACTCTCGATAATTAATGATCCGTTTAATTTTTATTTTAACAAAATCGGTATAGGAAGCCTCTTGTTTGTTGATAATTATTTCGCAAGCATTCGTACATACCGGCATTATGGCGTTTATACAGGCAATGGAACAGTGATTCATTATGCTCCCCTTGAGGGAAATGAAATAAGTTTTGAGAATGGTATAATACACGAAACAACACTGGAAAAATTTCTTGGCGACAGAGCTCTTAAAATCGACAAAAATGCCGAGAAAATGTTTTCCGATGAAGATATTGTTCTAAGGGCGCGATCAAGACTGGGCGAAAAAGAATATGATTTGTTAAAAAATAACTGCGAGCATTTTGCCAGATGGAGCGTAACGGGTAACAGTGTTTCTTACCAGGTTGAAAATTTACCGCAACGGTTAAGTGAAGCGATTTTTTACTTAAATGATAACACTAATGTAATATCAAGATTCATTGACAGATTTCTATAGGACTAATGTAATCATGCAGACGGACAACAAAAAACTTCTGGCACTTTCCGACAGCCACGGAGATATTCGCACACTTATATCGATTTTTAATTGGGCAAAATCATATATGATTGATACAATTATTTTTCTTGGTGATGGTATCCTTGATTTACCCAGAGCACAGGCGGAAGCAGGTTTTTTCTGTGATGTGCATGCTGTTCGCGGTAATGGCGACTTTGTGGCATCCATTCCGGAAGCTGCGATTTTTGATTTTTATGATCATCGTTTTTTTCTGTGTCATGGACACCGTTATTCCCTGTATAACGGTTTCAATACGCTTATTGCAATAGCGCACAACAACGGTGCCGATGCAGCGCTTTTTGGCCACACACATGTTCCGTATTGCAAAAAACAAAACGACATCCTGCTTCTCAATCCCGGCAGCATAAGTAGGCCCCGCAGCAATACGGGAGCGACTTTTGCTGTAATTGAATGTTTACCTGAACTAAAAATTAACTTTTGGAATATTGGTGAAGATGGGATAACAGAGGCAAAAAAGATAAAAAGATGACTGGCACTCCTATCCGCAGTCTGCACATTTCTGTTCTGAGTAAAATTTACAACACAGCGATAAATTAAAATTTGTTAATACAACAATGTTTGAATTTCTTCCCGCTGCCGCATGGACAAACATCGTTGCGCCCCACTTTTGGTGATGTGCGAACAACAGTACGGGTAATAACATTGCCGTCTTCGTAAAACCATTCATCATCATCTTTTATAAAATGTGCTTTTTCGTGATGTACATCCTTCAGGCCGTTGCGCTCATAGGCCGCCTCAAATTCAACAGTTCCTTCCGTGTCGGTTATGCCGCCTTTTTCGACAGCGATAATTTTTAAGCCCAGCCATGTTGACTGCTCGCTCCATTCGCTCGTTGATTTTCGGTCAATGTCTTTTTTATCGGGGAGGTAACAGGTATTGACGATGTAGTCAATTGCATGTTCGGTATAAGCGGAATAACGGCTGCGCATGAGGGATTCGGCGGTTGGCGGTTTTGCCATGCCGGTAATGTACGGTTCGCAGCATTCAGAATAGGAACGGCCGGTGCCGCAGGGACATTTTTTACTCATAAAAATTTCTCCAAAAGTGCGGAAACATCCGCGGGAATGGTTTGGGAATGAATGGTTCGCTGCATTGCGCGTGCAAGGGAATCGGGAACAGGCGCATGGCCAACGAGCGGCTCAACAGTTTCGGCAAACTTGGCCGGATGCGCAGTGGAGAGAATTCCCACGGGCCCTGTTACCTCCGGCATTCCTTGCAGTTTGTCTACGCCTTTCCAGCCAACAGCGCTGTGCGGGTCAAGAAAATAACCGTATTCGCTATGCACACGAGTAATGGTTTCCCTTGTTTCTTCATCTGAAACAGAAACGCCCAGGATTATCCGCCGCATTTCTTCCCATGAAAAATGCGCCGCCATGCGTTCAAAGTTACTGGGTGCGCCCACATCCATCGCATTGGAAATGGTTGCCTGTGAAGTTCGTGCCTGATATTCACCCGATGTAAGGTAATCGGGAACGGTCTTGTTGATGTTCGTAGCGGCGATAAATTGCCGTATTGGAGCGCCCATTTTCATGGCATACAACCCGGCGGTGAGGTTGCCGAAGTTGCCTGACGGTACACACAAGGTAATGCCGGGAATACCGGCGGCGGCTGTGTAGTAAGCTGCCTGGGGGATAAGCCTGCTGATGTTGATCGAATTTGCCGAAGAAAGCACCATTTTCTTTTTGAGGTTTTCATCGGCAAGGGCGGCTTTTACCAGACGCTGGCAGTCGTCAAAGCTGCCTTCAACTGCCAATGCGGAAATGTTACCGCCAAGACCGGCAATCTGCCGTTCTTGCAAGGGGGTTATCCTGCCCTTAGGATATAGCACTGTGACGGAAATGCCCTCCACTTCAAAAAAGCCGTCGGCGACTGCCCCGCCGGTATCGCCGGAAGTGGCGACCAGAATATGCAGGGGTTTTTCCTCGTTCCGGCGGAGGTACGCAAATGCCCGTGCCATAAACCGTGCGCCAAAATCCTTAAAAGCCGCTGTTGGCCCGTGAAAAAGCTCCAAAATCAGACGATCACCAACGCCCACAAGCGGTGCTTCAAAGGGATAAGCTGACTGAACCATATCTTCAAGCACAGAAGCAGGAATTTCGCTCTGTACGTAAGGTTTTATTGTTTCAAATGAAATGTCACGGTAATCCATTGTGCCCAGAGAGGAAAGCGCCGCTTTTGGGTATTGGGGTATCTCTTCCGGGATAAACAATCCGCCGTCAGGGGCAAGACCGGTAAGGGCTGCCGCAGCAAAATTGACCGGATTATTTTTGCTTCTCGTGCTGTAGTAACGCATGGCGCATTGTACCATTATATCACTTCCTTGTCTCTTGGAATAAATTGTGGTATATTGGAATTGGAAAAAAAGGAGGAATATCATGATTAAAATGATGACTGCTTACACAGAAGAAGTTGATGAGGCAGAAGACGGTATTGCCGAAATTTTAGAACAGATAGATCTGGGAGCGCTGAAAAAAAACAGCGTGGGCATGGTTACCTGCAACCTAGATTTTATCCACTCCGGCTTTATCGGAGAATTGTGTAAAAAACTGCCTTTTAATATTATTGGCATGTCAACATTGGCCAGCGCGAATAAATACGGTCATGGTACATACGCATTTTCACTTACCGTGTTAACAAGCGATGATGTGCTTTTCGAAACTACCATGACCAATTCACTTACTATTGACAATTATCAGGATGAAATCAAAGCTGCTTATTCTGAGGCTGCCGGGAAACTTCCCGGGAAGCCTTCGCTGATTCTGACCTTCTTTCCTTTTATCAAAGAGGTGAGCGGAGCAATACTGCACAAAAGCCTTGACAGTGCTTGTGAAAGGGTCCCGTTTTGGGGCAGCATTGCCAGTAATTTAGACGGCAGGTTTGATAAATGTACTGTTTTCTATAATGATAAAGTTGACAACGCCGGCCTTACCATGATATTGATGCACGGTCCGGTTGATCCGGATTTCGCTGTAGTTTCTTTACCATCGGAAAATATTGGGAAAAACCGCGGTCAGATAACAAAATCAGAGGGATGTTTACTCCAGGAAATAAACGGCATTTCGGCACAGAAATACCTGGAAACCCTGGGGATAACCGTCAGAGAAGACGCTCCCGTTATAACGCCCCTTATGGTGTATTACGAGGGAAGTACTGAACCGGTAGCACTGGGTATGTATGCGGTAAATGCCGACGGCAGTTTCATGTGCGGAGGTGAAATGCCTGAGGGCGCATTTATTGCCATTGGCGAAATTACCCCTGAAGGCATTCGTACAACAACTACCGATGGCATAGACAGGTTGCTGAAAACAAACAAGCGTGATGGAGTATTATTTTTGCCCTGTATCAGCCGTTATTTGATGCTGGCACCCAACCAAACCGATGAATTTGAACTAATTAATAATGAAATGAAAAACGGTCAACTCATGCCTTATATGGTTGGTTATGCCGGAGGAGAGATTTGCCCGGTACGGGATGAGGCAGGCATATTGCATAACCGGTTTCATAACTTTACATTTACCGCCTGTATTTTTTAAGAAGAAATTATTGTGGAAGAAAAAACTATACAAACGGCAGAAGAATACCAGGCGCGTATCGTTGAACTGGAAAAGACCGTACGGAAGAAAGAACGTGAAATCAACCGCATTACAGCAGCCATAGAGCAGGAAAAGTTATACGCCCTTGCCAGGGCTAATTTGCTTGCTGCCCAAACAGTCGCCCAGCGGATACGGGATCGCTACCTGCGGCTGCTGCTGGATAACAGCATGGACATCATCATTTGCTTTGATCATACCGAACGTATTGTTTTTTGCTCCAGCATTTTATTAAAACTGGCTAATGTTGCAGATGGCTCCGAAAGCGGCAGAAAAATAGATGAATTTCTCAAAGGTCTTTGGGATGATTCGATAATTACATGTATTGCCGATAACCTGCCCACTGTGATTACCAGCAATGAATTCCGCTCTGTTCCGGTAGAAATCTCAGCCGGCGATTTCAGTATACAACACAAATTTCACCTTAATTTCATTCCCATGAGTTCAAGTGAAGCCGGCAATGAAGGTGTTATAGTTATTATCCATGATGTTACTGAAATAGAGCGCGCCCGCGAAGATGCCGAGCGAGCCAGTGCCGCTAAATCGGAATTTCTGTCTAACATGAGCCATGAGATGCGCACCCCCATGAATGCCATTATCGGCATGACCACCATCGGCAGAGAGGCTACAACTGTTGAGCGCAAGGAATACTGCCTGAAAAAAATTGAGGATGCCTCAACACATCTTCTTGGTGTCATTAACGACATCCTTGATATGTCTAAAATCGAAGCGAACAAACTGGATTTGTCATTTGAAAGTTTTAATTTTGAGAAGATGATACAAAAAGTGGTAAACGTCATCAATTTCCGGGTAGATGAAAAAAACCAAACCCTTTCTGTAAATCTGGACGAAGCGATTCCCAATACCCTTATCGGTGACGACCAACGGCTGACACAAATTATTACGAACCTGCTATCCAATGCGGTAAAATTTACCCCCGAAGAAGGAGTTGTACGTCTTGATGCCTGTTTGAAGGAAAAGGAAAACGATCTGTATACCATACAGATTGCTGTAGCTGATTCCGGTATAGGTATCAGTCCGGAACATCAATCCCGTCTTTTCCGTTCATTCCAGCAGGCAGACTCGGGCACATCGCGCAAATTCGGCGGGACAGGTCTGGGGCTGGCTATTTCAAAACGCCTCGTTGAGATGATGGGCGGCACTATTTGGGTTGATTCAGAACTGGGTAAAGGCGCGACTTTTAGTTTTACATTTTGCGCTAAACGAGGCGAGGACAGAAGCAGAAAACTGCTCTCCAATAATATAAGCTGGAATAATGTCCGGATACTTACTGTGGACGATGCACCCGATATTCTTGAATATTTCCAAAACGAAGCTACCCGTCTGAATGTTAATTGCGATTACGCATCAAGCGGAGATGCTGCCATTGAATTGATGGAAAAAAACGGCCCGTATGATATTTACTTTATCGACTGGAAAATGCCGGGCATGAACGGCATTGAGTTAGCCAGGAAAATCAAAGAGTTAAACCCCGGCACACCATCAATGATTATCATGATATCTGCGACTGAGTGGAGTGATATTGAAACAGATGCAAAAAATGCCGGTGTAGATCACTATTTGCAAAAGCCGCTGTTTCACTCAGATATCGTTGACAGTCTGAATAGATGTTTTGGTGTAGATCATGCTGAAACAGAAAAAGTCAAAAGTAATGGCGATGATTTTTCCGGGTTCCGCATCCTCCTTGTTGAAGATGTGGAGATTAACCGTGAAATTGTACTTGAACTTTTGGATCCGACCAAACTGTCAATTGACTGTGCTGAAAACGGAAAAATTGCTGTCGAAATGGTTAAGGATGCGCAAGAGCCTTACGACATGATATTTATGGATGTGCATATGCCTGAAATGGACGGATACGAAGCCACTCGCCAAATACGGGCGATGGAAGCCGAACGTTGTTCCGAATCGGAACATCCAAAGAACATCCCCATTGTCGCCATGACTGCAAATGTTTTCCGTGAAGATGTTGAAAAATGCCTGGAAGCAGGCATGAACAGCCATGTCGGTAAACCGCTGGATTTAGAAAAAGTGCTGGAAAAATTAAGGCTGTATCTGTTGTCTGATTAAATACCTTTTATATTGATCTTATGGCATGTACTTTTATGGTAATAAGCCCTCTGTTGTTTTTTACCTCGCCAAAAATTTCAATTCTGTCAGAAACGCCAACAGACAGTCCCCGCCAGTGTTTAGTGCCAATATCAACAGTAATTTCACCCGAAGAATCACGGAATGTATAATCATTACGCTTTGCTTGTGAGTTTATTATATTTCCATGTAATATTACAAATGAATCATGCGGTAAAGGTACTGCCTCTGCTATCGTTATGGGCCGGTTAATAAAAACTGCTTGACCCGCCCATGTATTTGTCCTGCTTGTTCCGGATACTGCATGGGCCTTAACAGAAACCAGACCTCTGTTTATTTTAACCTCACCGTAAATCACAACGTTGTCAGAAGCCCCAACGGATAACCCCCGCCAGTGTTTCGCGCCTATCTCAACAATAATTTCTCCCGAAGAATCGCGGAATGTATAATTTTTTCCGCCCGGCAGCATGTTAATAATATTCCCTGTTAATATTACCCAGGAATCATGGGGAAGCCCCCTTATCTCACTGACGGTAATGGGACGATCAATCATTACGGGTCCTGACATAGTATTACTGCCGACACCGGGACCGGTAAAACCCTGCCCATACACAATTCCGGGTAAAAATAAAAAACCACAGATGTAAAACAACACATGTATTTTCATATAAATCTCCTATTCATACCGCAGTGCATCTATCGGATAGAGCCTTGCCGCTTTAAGGGCCGGGTAATAACCAAAGGCAACTCCTACCAGAGCTGCAAACAGGGCCGAAACCATCACAATCAGCGGATTGACGGATGTGGGAACCCCTGCCGCCGAAAGAACATGACAGGCACAAAAAGCCATAATAATTCCCATGATGCCTCCCATGAGGCTTAATATAACCGCTTCAGATAAAAACTGAAAGAGGATATCCCGTTTGCGTCCTCCAACGGCCATGCGGATACCGATCTCGCGGGTACGCTCTGTAACGGATACCAGCATGATGTTCATTATACCAATGCCGCCTACAAACAAAGAAACTCCGGCTATTGCTGCCAGGAGCATTGTCAGGGTTCTGGATGTCCCTGCCGCCATGTCAATCATATCAACCTGATTCATTATGGAAAAGTCCGAAGCTATCCGGTCGGGAATTCCTCTTGATTCCCTTAAAATCAGATCCGTTTCCTGAATAGCGGCATCCATGAATTCTTTGCTTGTTACACTGATTATGATCTGGTTAAGCTCCCGGGTATTTTGAATTCGTGTCATGGCTGTGTCCAGAGGAACAAGGACTATATCATCTTGATCGTTTCCGTCCAGACCTGCCCCTTTTCGTTCCAGAAGGCCGATGACAGTAAAGTAATTTGAGCCGATTCGTATCTGTTGTGATAACGCGCTCTCAGCTTCGGAAAATAAATTCGCAGCGGTCGTGCGGCCTAAAACGGCTACCCTGTTCCGGGTAACCATATCCCCGTTTTCAAAAAAAACACCCTCATCAACATGGTAATTTCTGGCAATGCTAAAATCAGGATCCACCCCGTGAACACGAATCCGCACACTTCCCTCTCTGCCGAACACATCCTGGTTGTTGTGAGAAACGCCGGAAACCGCACGGGCAAACGAGGATTCCTGCCTGAGATGCTCAACATCTTCTTTCGTAAAGCCGGTTCTCCGGGGATATACAGCCTGTACGCTGCGGGCCGGAGGCCGCCGGTATTGAATCTGCAGCACATTGGCGCCCATAGAACTGATTTTTTCTTCAATAACCTTTTGAGAGCCTTCGCCCATGGCAACCATAACGATCACCGAGCCTACACCAATAATTATTCCCATGGAGGTAAGAAAGCTCCTCATACGGTTACGCGAAATAGAGCGTAAACAGGTTTGTAATAACTGGATAAAGTTCATTACCTGCGCTCCCTTAAAATAAATTGTCTGCCATTTATATCTTCCGATGTAAATATTTCGGTGCCGGAGTTTGTGACTATACCGATCCTGACTTGTATCACTTCCAGGGTATTCGTATCGCTTAAGTACCACAGATTCCGTACCCCCTCTGGTACATCGGCAGTACGGGCCCGCCCCTGAATGACAACGGGCCTGGTGCGTCCGCCCCCCGTCAACAAGGCGACAACGCCCGATCTTTGGTTTTGTGCCGTTCTTGCGGCATTTACCACATCCTGGTTTCTTTCTGTTATGGCCGCCGCTCTCTGTTCTTCGTCCATAAGATCAAGACTTGCGAAAAAAACCTTTTCCTCAATTTCTTCGGGGCTTAAACCTGTAGGGGTATAACGCAGGGCGGCATTGGAAATCATCTGGGCATTTTCCGCACGGGCAACGATAAATTCCACGGCGCACGTCATGCCGGGAAACAGGGAGCCGTCATGATTATCCACCCTGATAATCACCGTATAGGAAACAACGTTATTCGCCACGACCGGAACCATGCGGATATTTTCTACTTCACCGTTAAACCGGCGGCCCGGTAGGCTTTCCAGGGTAAAACGTACAGCCTGCCCTATATAGACAGCAGCAACATCGAGTTCGCCGATATTTGCTTCAATCTGCATTTCCCTTAAATTTTCCGCCAGAGTAAAAATACTCGCTGCGCCGCTTGAAGAACTGTCAGTTACTGTGTCGCCTTCATTGATCCTCCGGTCAAGGACTATGCCGTCAATGGGGGACGTGATAAATGCATGCTGGTTGATCTCGGTTTCTATGACCCTGAGGTTTGTTTCGGCTACTTCCAGGTCTGCTGCAAGATTCTCCAGACTTGTTACACTGTTGAGCAATTCAAATTCGGAAATGAAGTCTCTATCCGCAAGGGCAAGCTGGCTATTGTAATTTTGAAGCTGCAAGCGGTAATTTGCCCTGGCTTTGCGCACTGCGGCGTACTGCTGATCCCGCCTCAGACGGAGCATTTCGGTATTAAGTTCTGCAAGAATATCACCTCTTTTAACCGTATCGTTAAAATCAACAAATATTTTTTCAACTTTACCGCTCATTTGAGGCAGTATTCTTGCAGTAGAAACGGGATTGATAGTCCCGCTGGATGAGACGCTGCGTTCCAGGGTACCGCGGCGTACAGTGGTAAACTCATAAGAAACCGCCGCATTACTACCGGAACAGGCAGCGGTCAGTATCATACAAACAGCCGCCGCCCGAAAAAGTAACTTTTTCACACCATTTATAGAGCTATTAGACTCTTCTTATGTTTTTTCCGTCAAAATATTTAATCCATCCGTTTTTTTCCCGCTTAAGTTTACCGCCGATTTCTACACGGTCATTTGGGCCAACAGACAATCCCCACCATCGGTCATGTTTTATTTTAATAACAATATCCCCGGATGCATCACGGAATAAATACCGGTCGCCTCCCAGATGCTGGACAATATTTCCCCTTAAAATAGCTTCGGCTTTATTGGGAAATGTTTGGACAACTTGCTGCACGGTAACATTCATTGCCGGTCCAAAGAAACCTGTCTGCCCGGTAAACGCTGCCTGTTGTCCGGTGAACCCTGTCTGCTGCCCGGTGAACGCCGAAGGCCCGGTAAACCCTCCCTGCTGTGCAAAGACAGATACCGTTGAAATGACCATTAAGGCCGCTATGAATAAAATTGTATACTTTTTCATAAGTATAACTCCTTTTTTAGCCGCGTGAGCGGCGATTTTAATTGAGGTTTCCGCAACGCGGAAACAATAACTCCTTATAAAATATGCATGTTAAAAACATGCTTTTACCAAAGATTACAATACAGAAAATGAAGCGGCTACCTACCAAATCTGGTGGGTTTCGGCTGTGCCGGCCTGTTTTTTGTATTTTTCACCTGCCAAAGCTGGTGGGTTTACCCTCCTTAAAAGTTAATCGTTAATCCAAAAGCGGGGGAAATCACCTCCCAATTTAGGTAGGCTTTCCTGTTTTCGCATTCCCAATCTATAATCCTGGAAATCAAGCCGTCAGAGGGGCAGGAAACAGCACGACAAATGAGGGTTTGAACAAGACTTGACAACATGGCTATACCAGGTATATACTTCAAAAGAGGAGATATGTAATGCTTACAACCATTCAAAGATGGGGAAACAGCCAAGGAGTTCGTTTACCAAAGCCTATTTTAGACGAACTTTTTCTGCAAGAAAACGATCAAGTTGAAATAGTTTCAGAAAATAGCTCTATAGTTATCAGGAAAGCTACCCGTAAACGTCGTGCAAAAAAGAGCCTTGAAGAATTATTTACAAACTATACAGGAAACTATAAATGTGAAGAGTGGGACACCGGAATGCCTGTAGGTAAGGAAGTTTGGTAATGCAATATTCTCCAAAACAGGGTGACATTATTTATCTGGATTTTGATCCGCAAGCCGGGCATGAGCAAAAAGGGAGACGACCGGCATTAATAATAAGCAATGAGCAATTCCACATACGAACAAATTTAGCGATGGTTTGTCCCATAACAAATTCGATAAGCAATTTCCCAATGCATATCAAACTTGACAGCAGAACAAAGATTACTGGCGAAATTATGTGTGAGCAAGCTAAGTGCCTGGATATTGCAGCAAGAAACGTTACATTCAGCGAAGCTGTACCAGATGATATTTTGGATGATGCGATTGACCTTATTTGTGCGATTGTTGAGTAGGGTTTGTCAGGCTTGCCTTGAATACCTGGCAAAAAGCTCCGCCCTGCTTTGAATACCTAATTTACGGTACAGGTTCTTTTGATGATAATGCTCCGTATGATAACTTATTTTAAGGGTATGGGCTATTTCCTTGGGCGCCGCGCCGCTGAGCAGCATGGTAAAAATTTCTTCTTCCCGCGGGGTAAGATGTAACTTTTCTCTTTCGTTTATTTCTTCGGTTTCCGCGAAGGGCTGTGAGTACTCTTCCATGTCTCTTAGATACAGTCCGTCTGTCCAGTCCGCTTCAAACAGCCTTTTTTGTATAAGCGGCATAAATAACAGGCAAAAGCTAACGAGCACCAATACAACGCCAAATGCAAGAAATTTGTTCGGCTCTTCAAAATAATTAAATAAAATTGAAAACAGCCCTGAGATTAAAAAATACTCGGCAAATAATACGAGACAATACAGCCTGAACATTCGTAGTGATTTACTTTGTTTAATCGCCCCTGCGCACATATAACAGATTATAATATAACCCAGACTATCCCCCAGACCATAGGTAAAAGAACCCACCGTAAAGGTTAACGGGCTGTCATATAAAAGAGCACCCAGTCCCAGAAGGGTCAGGGCCAAAAACAGGAACCAGATATACATCGCATTACGGCTGCTCAAAAGCTGTATAATAATTATGAGACCGATTGAAATAAAAATACCTGCGCCAAAAAAAGTAGCAGAAACAGCGTTTTCTGTCCATTCAATGTAGTTGCTCATACACATTATCATGTAGTGAATTATGCCTAAACCGATGACAAAAGGAGCTCCCGATCCCTTGCCGTTACTGTCAGTAGCGGTTTCCATGGTCAAATTTGACCCTTGTCTTGTTCGTATAAAAAATACCACTGCAAGATATAGAATTATGGTTACAATACCGCCGTATGTATTACCTGCCGTGTGAATAACAGGAAATGTTGTCCATGTAGTATAATAAAAGCCATAATAAATCTGGATAACCGCCATACCGAACAGACGCTCAATATTATTTAATACAAAACAAAACAGATAGAAAGCGCAGGCGGTACATAATCCGTTTAAGAATTTTAAAGCCATATAAACCGTAAAATGTCCGAAACCCAATGGCAAAAAAGACAGGAATGGAATAATAACAGCGGAAAAAACAGCCGCGAAACGCAGAACCGGAAGTATTAATTTTTTAGGCAGTAATGCAGTAATGAGCCAGCCAAGCCCCATGATAAAAAACAACAGAAAATCTGTTTCAAATCCTGCCAACGCAACACTATGAGTAAAATAGCGTACATTTCCCATAATGACTGAAAGCGGAAAAATTAACAGAACAGGCCAAAAAGCGCCCCTGATATTACCAAAAGACAGTTCATCCCGTGATTGAAATAGCCTTGCGGTAAATGCCCTTATTTTGCCTGACAATAAATTACACCCCTAATCTCTTAAATAGAACCCTCATAGACCAAAAGCTGTTGGGCATCCATTGTTACCGTTAATCCGGATTCGAGTTTTTCCTTTGCATGCCTGATTTGGGTAAGCCATACAAGGTTTGGGTTTGTCATGCGTAATTTATACTCACTGATTTCCGAAACTTCTTCGCAAATAACGCCTTTTACGATTCGGATAATGGGCGTGTAGTCATCGGTAAGCACTTTGCACACCAGTATTTCGCCGCCGGACGACATTATTCTGTCACGTGCTTCATGGGGAGTTTGTGCGTGGATAACTTTACCGCGTATACGGGTAATGTCTGTGTTTGAGAAACCGCCGGTGGTGGATCGGGCCAGCACTGTGCCAAGGATAAGAACACGCACCGTATTAACCTGGTATGGGCTCTTCAGCGGCAACCCGGCAACAAGCATTAATTTATCGGATATGCCCGCAATGCCTGAATCCACGGCGATTTTCATCGAGTTTTGGATCATGGCATCAGAGCCATGGACATGCGGCGCATGGTAGGCAGATACGCCCCAGTAAAGCTGCATAGACCGTTCGGCATGTTCATCCGGTGTTACGGCAAGAACCGGCTCGTCAGGCCTGAAGGTACTGAGCAGCCGTGCGGTGTTGCCCGATCGTGTCGGTGTTACTATTGCTTTTGCGTTTACTGCCGATGCCATTGTAACTCCCGACCGTGACATAATAATACCCAGATTTTCATGAGGAGAACCGGTATCAGCATGACATTCATCATGAAAGTCTTTCATGCGTGTACGGAATTCAGGTGATTCTTCTATGGTACAGGCTATTTTATCCATTACTTTTACCGATTCAATGGGATATGCCCCCATCGCTGTTTCTCCCGACAGCATTACTGCGTCGGTTCCGTCAATAATGGCATTTGCCACATCGGTAAGCTCGGCCCGTGTCGGGCGGGGGTTGACCACCATCGATTCCAGCATTTGCGTCGCGGTAATGACCGGCTTCCCCACCCTTCGGCAAACATTAATTATGTGTTTTTGCGCCAGCGGAATTTGCTCGGTGGGAAGCTGTACACCCAGATCTCCGCGTGCAATCATCACTCCGTCCGCCAACTTCGCGATTTCCCTGATGTTTTCAAGCCCTTCACCGTTTTCGATTTTTGCAATTATTTTTATCGATGAATTAAGGCTCTTTAAATATGTTCTGATTTCGGTAACTTCGTACGGGAAACTCAGGAAGCTGGCTGCAACAAAATCAACATCCATTTTCACGCCAAAAGCAATGTCTTTTAAATCCTGTTCTCCCATAATAGGCAGTTTTGCATGAACACCGATTAGGTTAACATTTTTTTTACTTCCAATAACGGCAGAATTTTTAGCCAGGCAATTAATATGACCATTCTTAATATCTAATACTTCAAGTTCCAGCAGCCCGTCGGCTATGAGAATGCGATGACCGCTTTGTAATTTATTTACTGCATCTTTCCACGAAATTGATATGCTGGCCGGAGCGTTATTTTGTGCAGGTACCGAGAAGCAGTCATCGGTCGTAACAGTTACACTGTCACCATTCTGTATGGTTATTTTCCCGTCGTTTTCAACCATGCCGGTACGTATTTCCGGTCCTTTTGTATCAAGCAGTATAGCGACGGAAACACCCATCTCGGCAGATACCCGCCTGACACGTTCTATGGTAACACGATGTGCTTCATGAACATCGTGCGAGAAGTTGACACGCGCGATATTCATGCCGGCGAGAATGAGGCTGCGTACAACTTCATCTGTTGATGAAGCCGGCCCAAGGGAACAGACAATTTTAGTTTTTCTCTTTTGCATACTTTTACCGTAACCTTTTTCGTATTTTTCGCCGCTGATTGCGTTCGCTTGCTTTTTCTGCCGCAGTTTTACCAGGTACCTTCTGTATCCCGCTTTCATCGTATATCCGTACCGGTTCCCGGTTTGGCAGCCGTGAACATATAACAATCCATGTAATACCAAAAACGATCATCAAAAAACATAGTATCTGCCCGGTGGTAAAATTCAGGAGCGGGAAACCCAGGCCTGCGTCCGGTTCGCGGAAATATTCGATAAAGAAACGAAACAGGCCGTATCCCAGAAAATACAGGCCGAGAAGGAACCCTTTGAAAGGTTTGCGGTTACGGAAAAACCAGATGATCGTCCAGAGGATAATTCCCTCAAAAACCATTTCGTAAAGCTGGGAAGGGTGGCGGGGCAGGTTTTCCCCGTTCACCAGGCCAGCATTGGGGAATACCATTCCCAGCGGGCTGTCGGTTACCCTGCCGTACAGTTCGGCATTGATGAAATTACCCAGACGCCCGAAAGTATACCCCAGAGGAATACTTGCCGCATACATATCGCCGATTTCCCGAAAGTTGAATTTTTTGAATTTTGCCCACAGAATAACGGCTATCAAGCCGCCAACAGCGCCGCCATGGTAACTCATGCCCGTAAGGCCGGTAAACTGCCCATTCCGGAATGGCCAGAAGATCAGCCAGGGCTGGCGGACGTAAATATCGCTCGTCTCGTAGACTAGGGTGGAAAAAATCCTTGCCCCCAGCAGCAATCCCAATATGCCCCAGGTAAACAGCGAATACAACTGATCCTCGGTCATGGGGAAACGCCGCTCTTTGACCTGGTGGCGGTACAGAAGAAAGGCCGCAGCAAAGGCAAATATGTACATCAACCCGTACCAGCGGAATGGCAGGCCGGGTATTATTTCCGGTTTCAGCCAGGAAGGAAAGTAAACCGACAACAACATGGCTTATTATACAGCAGCAGACAAATCGTGAATAGTGATGCTTGGCAATGAAATACCCTCAAATGTTCCTGAGGCCGGGTACCATCCAATATTTCCTCTAAAAAAAAAGTCTTAATATCCGATATTTATAGTAAGTAATAGTAAGCAAGGGGTGAAGATATGAATATTGAATCGTTTAATTCAGTTCCCAGTATCAGTATAGGATATGCAATCAATGCATCCCAGACAGGCAGGGCATCACTGCCTGTGTCACAATCAGCCTATATCTATTCGCATTTCAAGCATGTTTCCGGCGTGCCGGCCCCCGATGGCGTGGAAGGGGTGAGCATCAACAGGCTGAAAATTCTTGATACTCTTATTGAACAGATTTCCAAAATGAAAAGGGATATCGAACCTTTGTTTGACTTGCAGGGGCAGGAAAATGATTACAATATAAACAACCTCATAAATCAGTACCATACTCAAATACGGGATTTACAGGCAGCAAATACGAATAACCCCTATGCAACGACAGCTCCGCTTCTTGGAGCAGTATTCAACATCAACATATAGGGATCATTGATTCCGTCCCTGCCCGCAATGGGTACTACCGAACCAAATGAAAAACCGCGCCCTCCCAACTGCCTGAAGTGCATTCATTTCAAGGTAAGCTGGGATCCGGCGATGCCTTATTCCTGTGAAATTTTTTCCATAAAATCCCGTCTCTTGCCATCCGTTGAGGTATTCCAGGCTGTCGGCAGTAACTGTCCCTCTTTCAAGGAAAAGGGGGGCAGTAATTAGGTATTTAACCGTAAAGTCCAGGTTCTGCTGCTCGTATCAGGCCGGGTATATGTGCCTGCCCTCCTGCTGTTGTTGGTATAAGCAGTCTCAAAATTGTCACCAAATAACCCAAGCATTACATTTGCACCAATGGTGACACTGACAAGCTGATTGCTGAACAATGCTCCATTCCCAATTGAAGTAACACTGCTTGGTATTGTAACATTGGACAGCCGGTTTTCCCTAAATGCCGAAATACCAATGGAAGTAACGCTGTTCGGTATTGTAACACTGGTCAGCCGGTTTTCCCTAAACGCCCAATCTCCAATGGAAGTAACGCTGTTGGGTATGATTACACCGGTAAGTTGATTTTTGAAAAATACGCCTTCTCCAATGGAAGTGATACTGTTTGGTATGGTAATGCCTATCAGCCGGTTTTCCCTAAACGCCCAATCTCCAATTGAAGTAACACTGTTGGGAATAGTAACTCTGGTCAGTTGGTTCAATAAAAATGCCCCATTCCCGATGGAAGTAACGCTGTTCGGTATGGTAACACTAGTCAGCTCATTTGCAGAAAACGCCCTGTTCCCAATAGAAATAACACTGTTAGGGATGGTAATACTTGTCAGCTCATTACGGGAAAATGCCCTGTTTCCAATGGACGTAACGGTGTTAGGTATGGTAACGCTGGTCAGTCTATTGTCAGTAAATGCGTCATTCCCAATTATAGATACAGGCAATCCGTTTATCTCAGAAGGTATCGTTACCGCCCTGTCGGTTCCGTGATACCGGGTAATGGTAATCCTGTTCCCATGCCTTTCCCACGCAAAATCTCCTTGTCTGCCTCTTTGCTGCAATTCATTGGTGCTACCGGTTATTGCGCTGGTAAAAAATAATACAAAAACTGCAATTATGGGGAAAAACGCAGAATATTTTCTCATGGCAGCTCCTTTCCTGAAAAAATTGGTGTCTCCAGTGTGTCTCTTGTTGTTATTATCGGCTAAAAAGGATTATTTTCTAACGCCTAACTCTCTATACCCCCATGCAAGTCCCCACGGCAGCTGCTGTATCAATCATGTAGTGATCTTCCGGTACGGTTTTTACTTTTCCTTCCGGTACGCTCAGATCTACGGAATTAATTTCATTGCCGCTTAAACACACCATACGGCCATATTCGCCTTTGGCAAGGAGGTCAACTGCTGCAGTGGCAAGGCTTGTGGCAAGAACACGGTCGGAAGCACTGGGAATACCGCCGCGCTGCATATAACCAAGGACAGAGGCGCGGGTCTCCCTGCCAGTCTCGTCCTGGATTTCACGGGCAACACGGTACGCAACGGAAGGGCCGTTTGCGGCACGGTATTTCTTGCGATCACGCTTGTCCATTTTTGCTTCCTTGATTGAGAGAGCACCTTCGGCAACAACCACGATGGAAAAAATTTTCCCCGAAAGAGCCCTCTCTTCAATGTGGCGGCCTATAGCCTGTATATCGTAGGGAATTTCCGGTATGAGAATGACATCACCGCCGCCGGCAACCCCGGCATATAACGCCAGCCAGCCAGCCTTGTGCCCCATCAGCTCAATCACCATGACCCGGCTATGGCTTTGCGCAGTTGAGTGCAGGCGGTCAATTGCCTCCGTGCCGATTGACAGCGCCGAATGGAAACCAAATGTTCTGTCGGTGCCCACAATGTCGTTATCAATGGTTTTAGGCAGGCCGATAATGTTTAGCCCCTCTCTTGCAAAACGGTAACCGGTGGTGTTGGTGCCATTTCCGCCCAGCAGAACCAGACAGTCCAGCCCCAGTTTGCTATAAGTCTTTTTAATTGCGGCAACTTTATCACCGATTATTTCATCAGCATCTCCAATGGCGGACTTGAACGGCTTTTCCCGGCTTGCTCCCAGAATGGTTCCGCCCCGTGTTAAAATCCCCGAAAAATCGGCCGGATTAAGGACACGCACATTTTCTTCAATCATGCCCCGGAATCCATCAGAAAAACCGTATATTTTCATGCCATACCGGTCATGCGCCGCCCTGCACACCCCACGTATTGCCGCATTCAGACCCGGGCAATCTCCGCCTGCCGTTAAAATCCCAATTGTTTTTGATACACTGCTTCGTTTCGTAACCATACGGCAGTGTACTGTAAAAATTGGTGATTGTCACCTATACGATTTGCCTGGTAACAAACCGTCAGAGGGCGGCTGGCTGGCTAGTGCAAACGCCGAGGAATTTTATCTAATTTTCACGGATTTGATTCATCACACTTAAAACCGCTTTTATATTTTCATCTGCATAATGCTGCAATATACTCTTATCAGTATCTGACAAAAGTGCATCGGCTTTAAATAGTTCATAGGGTTCAATATTCAATACTGCGGCCAATTTGACTAGTGTTTTTGGAGAAATCCATGCCTTACACCTTTCTATATCACTTAAAAAATTGGTCGAAATATCTACTTTTTCGGCTAAAGACATTTGGGACAGATTTATTTTTAACCGACATCGTTTGATATTATTGCCTAAAATTCCCCTAAGTTCTTGTTCTTCCATGTAGTATACACCCTTTTACCGAATAATTAATCCATTAGGTTGACAAACTATCAAACATTTGATAGCATTAATTGTCGGTATTACCGAATGTATGGTATTTCATACACTATTAAGTAAATCTAATGGAAGGCTCTGTTTGGAGTTGAACCAGAGGTTTAAATTACTATCTGTATTGATAGGATAGGTTGTTACCAAAGTGAGGAAATGAAAATGGCTAACAAAAAAATTTGGATGGGAATACTGGTAATGGTTCTGGTATTCAGTATGATGGTTGTTGGGTGCAATGATGGTAATGGAAGCTCAGATCCGCATAAAATTACCATTACTGGGCTTAATGGAAAATCCGGAAATGGTGCAATTTTACTTTATTCTTATTTTAGTGAAAATGCTGAAGGAGTAGTTGCGGGTTGGCAAGGATCAATTTCAGGTAATTCTATTACTGCTTCCTTACAAGGAATTGGTGGTAGTGCATGGTCAGGAAGTGGACAATACCATATTATCATACAAATTGGAAATGAAATGTTTGCATATACAAATGGTCAAACATTAGAGCAACTAGGTATTGTCACTGAAGATGATTTCTATTCTAAGATGCCTAAATATAATATTACTGGCTCTGAAACTACCATTACGTTCAATCTGTTTTTGGATGTTACAGGTATTTAATGGTGTGAATAATAAATAAGTAACGCCTGGGTGTTAGTCACCCGAAACAGCAAAACTATTTGGCGAACAGGATATCATAGGCAGTGACAGGAATTATAGAGACCTTAAAATCTCCACCTGCCGCTAAAATCCTGATAGTTTTCGATACACTGCCTCGTTTCGTAACCATACGGCAGTGTACAGTAAAAATTGGTGATTGTCACCTATACGATTTGCCTGATAACAAACTGTCAGAGAGCGGCTAGCTGGCACGAGGGCAATGGGCGGGACGGCCTGCCTTCTGCTCTCTGACGGCCTATTTCCAAAAAGCCGGAATTACAGATTTCCACCATATGCGCTAACTTACTAAAAAGAGTCAACTAATAATAAGTTATGCGAAATGGTGACTAAATTGTTTAAAAATATTTGAAAAAATGTCCGAAAATGTTCATCTTATTTACTTTACATAGTATATATTTTATGCTATAACTTTATAATGAGGATTTCATATTTAGAGGAATAATATGGCTAGACCAACGAATAAAAAGAGCTTGCTTGAACTGGCAGAAAGCAACTCTAATAAATTATTGGAATTTATTGGAGAATTACCAGATGAATTTAAATCAAAAACCTTCAAAAATAATGAATTAAATGAACGGGATAAAACAATCGCTGATGTGATCTGTCATTTACATGAATGGCATTTGATGATGGAAACTTGGTACAAGGTTGGAATGTCTGGTAAAAAACCGGCAATACCTGCTGAAGGCTATACATTTCAGACATTACCTAAATTAAATCAACGAATATGGGAAAAATATAAAGGGACTGAATTAAAGAAGTCAATAACAATGTTCAAGAAAAGTTATAAAGACGTTATGGCTTTAATTGAAAAACATAATGATGATGAATTATTTACAAAGAAGAAATACCAATGGACTGGAACAACATCATTGGGATCGTATTTTATTTCTGCAACATCCAGCCATTATGATTGGGGATTAAAAACAATAAAACCATTAAAGAAAATGGTTAAATAAAAATATGTAAATAAATTTATGGGGTACGCCACCACATCGCATAACAAAGTAACTGACGGTTTAGGCAGGGGGCAATGCGTAGCATTGACTCCTGCCTAAACTGCGGCAGAACAAAACCGTGCAGAGGGCGCAAGTCCGAACATTGACTATTCTATTTCTGATTCCAATGGTAAATACAATCTATACATGGAAGGACAAATTGTGTTGAAAACAATTTCGTTATTGGCCACTTCGCGTAAAATAACCTCCTGAAGTATATACAGTGCCATTTATTAAGGTCGTTCCAGAAGTAAAAGCTCTATACATACCACTGGGAATAGGTAAATTAACAAATACAGTGCCTGTCCAAGAGTGGTTTCCAAAGAAATCAGTGCCAGCGGTGTACACTGCACCATTTACAATAGTAATTTCAGTAGCGTTAGTTGCCATTATTCCATTGGGAAGAGGCAAGTCGGTACGTGTAGTGTTTATCCAATAACAGGATCTGCTAATATGGTTTGGGAAATCACCATAATTACCTATAGTGTACACAGTGCCGTCTACCACAGTAATCCCTGATGCATTGGCTGTCTTTGCTCCAGCAGGAATGGGTAGATCAGTACATGTCGTACCGATCCAATAGCAGGCTTTTTGTGAACTATTAGAACTCCATCCATCACCTATTATATAAGTTCCTACAGTATATACCGTACCGTTTACTACGGTAATATTATTGGCATAACCAGAAGTAGCCTCATCTGGAATAAGCAGATCGACACGTTCAGTACCTATCCAATAACATGGTACATACTTAGAACCACCACTATCGACATTATAAAACCCTACAGTGTACACCGTGCCATTTTCCACAGTAATTCCAGACACAGAAATACCTCTCGCATTATTGGGAACAGGTAGATCAGTACGTGCTGTATCGGTCCAATAGCAGGCTTTTTGTGAACTATCAGAATCCAATCCATCACCTATTGTATAAGTTCCTGCAGTATATACTGTACCGTTTACTACGGTAATATTATTGGCATAACCAGAAGTAGCCCCTACAGGAATAGGCAGTTCGGTACGTCTAGTATTTATCCAATAGGAAGGCGTTGCTTTCAGAAATTCCATATAATAATAGCCTGAGGTGTACACTATGCCATTATCTACAGTAATTGCAGCGGCATTAGCATGTATTGTCCCATTGGGAATATCTAGATCAGTACGTATACTATCCGTCCAATAACAAGCTTTTGATTCAGACCCTATCCAATAAAAAAAAGAAGAATGTAAAGAGTAAGTCGAAAAAACCACAAAAACAGCGAAAAATATGACTTCTCTTAAATTACAGAGAACATCAAATGATTTCTTAAAGCTTAACATAGTTTTACTCCTTTTCTAAAGTTTTATGGAAATAAATCCATTGCTTATAATTAAAATAAAATAAAAAAACTACTCTGTCAAGTATCTATTAAGAATATTTTGTAACTTGCAATTAACGTTCTAGGTTGGCGACGTAACCAGCCCCCATATAAAGTAAACCGTAGGTTTGCGGGGGCTGGTTATGTGTGTGAAGGAGGCGTGGGAGCGAGCCCGTAGGGCGACCGACCTAGCCGACTGAACCCCGATCCGCCGAACAGGCGGCGTAGCGTTAATCGTTTGTTAGGCGATCGTTTGCTCC